>JASLTG010000017.1 GCA_030743005.1 Acidimicrobiales bacterium
TCCTGGAAGGTCTGCCTAGGGCCGGGATCGGGCAACTCGCTCCAGCTGACGGTGCTTTCTATGTTTGGGGGCAGGTCGACCATATGTGCGACGACAGCCAAGAGTTAGCCCAACAGTGGCTGGACGAATTAGGTGTAGCTGTCACCCCAGGCATCGACTTTGACCCCGAACAAGGGCATCGATTCATTCGGTTTTCCTTCGCCGGTTCGACCCAAGAGACCCACGACACAGTGGAAAAATTAGTTCAGTGGTCCGCCAACCGTTAGCTGTGAAACTTGGCCAGTCGCGAGTCTGGATCTTGGTTGGGTTAATCGCGTTAGTTATGGGATGTTGGCTGATTTGGGCACTCAGACTTATTTTGCTCTAATCGTCTGACTCAAAAGTTTCTAGTTGGTTCGGAAACAACCACTCAAAGACAAGAGGCGTCACCCACCGTCACTCTTTCGTTGCCACAGCATTGGGCGTCACATTCATCTTGGGTTCGAACTTCCCTACTTCAACGTCACGGATTTCAGCCACAAAGATTTGCCGCAGGTCTTCGCGGCACGAACCACACGGACCATAAAAGTGTTCCAGCACTGTTTTTGAACAACGGGGGCATTCGAATTCAAGGTTTTCGTCGCTATTGCTCATCGTCGCATAGTGGCATCTCAAGTGCTGTAATTGGGGAATGGAGCGGGAATGACTAGAGATCTCTTGGTCCAAATTTGTTTAGAGCAGCCCGAGGCCGTAGAGGATTTCCCTTTCGGTGAACATGTATCTGTGTTCAAAGTGGGTGGCAAAATGTTTGCTTTGCTTCCGTTCGGTTCCGATGTTGTTTCAGTGACCCTCAAATGTGACCCGGGTAAAGCCGAAGCCCTTCGGCAAAAATATTCAGCTGTTCGGGCTAGCAATTTTCACAAAAAGCATTGGAACCGTGTGTTCCTTGACGGATCCGTGCCTGTGAAGGAAGTTCAAGAATGGATTGAAGATAGCTACGACCTCGTCGTCGATAACTTGCCCAAAACCTTAAGGTCGCGTTTGCAGCAGGAGATCAGAGACCTCGACGACTAACTTTCCCGTAACTCGTCGTCGATTTGATTCATAACTGTTCCATCATTCTCAAAATAGAAGTACCCCCGCCGTAAAGGCGGGGGCGCTTCTGTTCACCTGAAATGAAGTCTTAACGAAGACCGTTACGACTTGACTGCGCGAGGACCGACACGCACATCCACAGGTGGGATGGTCCGGGTTGGAGTCGCCACCTCTTTGATAGTTCTCAAAGGAGACTTCCTCCCAAGTTGGCAGGTCGCCTCAGCGCCCGACCACCTCCAGAGTCCTCTTAAGTATTGGCATTGTGTGGACCACCTCCTTTCTCTGGTGCCCCGATGGTGACACAATCTTCGTCGAGTTAGGTGGCACGAAAGTGCCGTGGTCATCTGAGTTGCGGTTATTTCACAGCGTTACGAATCGCTAACGACACCGCTTCTGTCCCCAGTTCAGTGACCAGGTCGGGCGTGGTGACGATTTCTTGGGTGGCGAGAAGAAACAGTGCATCTCCGTCAACGGAGGTGTGAGGTGGATTGATGGACCTCGCAATTCCAGTGTGCGCCAGGTCGGCTACTCGACATGCTTCAGATTTAGTCAACTGGGCGTTTGTCACTAAGCATCCGATGGTGGTATTTGCTTTTTCTTCTCCCGACTCCCACGCCGATATTTCGTCGATCGGCACATACGGGTACCTCGCAGCTTCAGGGGGTGCTGAAGAGCCGGCAATTACCGAGCCATCGGAATTGAGCACGTCGCCGAACGCGTTGACAGCAACGATCGCACCCACGATTAGATCTCCTGATTGGGCAATCCCGATGCCCTGCCCACCAAGACTCGCGTACGCCCGTCCTGCAGCCTTGCCCACCGTGCACCCTCTACCTACTCCCACCCGTCCGGAGTCGGGGTCAGTGCTGGTGGCTGCCTCACAGGCAGATCTGCCAGCCGAAGGGCCGGGTCGGGGATCATCGGGTCCGGTTATGTCGTATACCACCGCCGCGCCAACAACTGGCACAACTGCTGATGCTAATTTCAGGCCCCGTCCTTGGTCCACGCACCATTCCACGACACCATCAGCCGCGGCTAAACCAAAAACGCTGTTGCCACACAGGACTACCGCATGACACTCCACTCCAGATCCGGTGGGTCCTAGTGCTGCTGCCTCTCTGGTCCCAGGCGCTCCACCTCGGACCGCTATCGCTCCAAGAGACCCCTTGGGTGGGAGGACAACGGTGATTCCGGTCCCGTTTTCTTCGTCAGTCCAGCAACCCACCTGTACTTCTTCGATTCCAAGCGCCATATGTCGACCTCACGTTTCCATACGCATTAGAAATATACGGTGCCCGAAGGCCACACCATTCATCGGTTATCTAAAGATTTACGGTCTGACCTCAGTGCAGGCGTTGTGAAAGCGACTTCGCCGCAGGGTCGATTCGAACGTGGTGCTTCGCTTATAAACAGGAAACTGTTGGTAACGAGCGAAGCCTGGGGAAAGCATTTGTTTCTAACTTTTTCTGGGGAAACGATCCTGCATATTCACCTGGGTTTGATCGGTAAATTTCGACCTCAAGCTCTTGAACATGAACCGTCAGACACAGTTCGTCTTCGTTTGGAAGGAAGTAGGGCTTGGCATCTCACAGGTCCACAAAAATGTGCGCTCGTACCTAAAGAGGAGTTGTTGAGAGTCATTGATGACTTGGGGCCTGATCCGCTGCGCCGCGGCAGCAAGTGTGAGGATTTCGTGTCTGGTTTGACGAATCGTAAGACTCCAATCGCTGTAGCGCTCTTGGATCAATCAGTAATCGCCGGTGTTGGGAACGTGTATCGGGCGGAGTTTCTTTTCCTGTTGGGCATTCATCCCCAACGTCCTTCCTATGACCTCACACAGACCGAACTTGAGGAACTATGGGAGGTGTCTGTCTCGCAGTTACGTCAGGGGGTTCGATTAAACCGGATCGTTACCGTCAGCCAGACGGATTCTGGAACATCGCCGGGACGCCTGAAACCTGAAGATGCCCTTTACGTATACAAACGCGAGGGACAACCTTGCCGTCGTTGCGGTTCGTTGATCAGGGTGGCCAAACTCGCCGGCAGAAGTTGCTGGTGGTGCGACAGGTGTCAACGTCGATAAGACGACCGAAGCCACCTGTCCCAGAGCGATCTCTCGATTGCTTGTTGCTTATTGAAAGGGCTTAAGGTTCATCTATGTCAAATAGGAGTATCCCTCGCAAGGCCTGGTTGGCTCTAGTCGCGGCAGGCCTGGCTATGTTTTTAGTGGGGGTTGACGGGTCGATAGTGAACGTCGCTTTCCCGAGCTTTCGACGAGATTTTGAGGGCGTGTCTAACGCTCAGTTGTCTTGGGTTCTCAATGCCTATGTGCTTGTCTACGCTGCGCTACTAGTCGTGAGTGGGCGACTTGCTGATCGGGCCGGCAGATTGCGCGTGATGTCAATCGGCTTAACAGTTTTTGTGGTGGCGTCTCTGGGGGTAGCGGTCGCGCCGGTTCCTTCTTTTCTGGTCGTTATGCGCGGTTTTCAAGGAGTAGGCGCTGCCTTGATCACTCCGGCGTCTATGGGGCTTGTAATTGCTTCGTGGCCGGCAGAACGTCGCGCTACTGCAGTAGCTCTTTGGGGAGCTTGCTTCGCAGTCGCTAATGGTTTCGGCCCAGCAATTGGGGCCGGCATAATTGAGCTAGCCAATTGGCGTTGGGCATTTCTGATTAATTTGCCTATCGGAGTAACTGCCTTTGCTTTGAGTCAGCGGTTCTTCGCGGAAACTCCTAAAGACACTTCGGCAGCGAAACCTGATGTGCTCGGCGGGGCTCTCCTGTCGTCCGCCACTGCCCTGGTTGTGTTGGCCATTGTTCAAGGACGTGACTGGGGTTGGGTTTCAGTTGGCACTGTGATGCCGGTGTTGGTTGGGATAACACTTTTTAGTTCTTTTTTGTATCGCAATAAGCAACATCCTGAACCGATTCTGCCTAAAGCATTGGTACAAATTCAGTCATTTCGTCGGGCGTCGGTTGCGTTGTTTATCTTCACCTTGGGGATGTACGCCTTGATGCTCTCACTCGTTCTGTTCTTGACCGATGCTTGGGAATATTCGATAGGGGTAACTGGTTTATCTACTGCACTTGGCGCTCTAGCGGTGACTGGAGGGGCGATGTTCGCAGGTCCCCTCGCCGATCGTTACGGACATCGGTTGGTCGCAGGTCCGGGGACCTTTATCTGTGCATTGGGAATGCTTTGGTGGATCACGATGCTCAACGAACAAGCCAACTATTGGCTTGGATACATGCCGGGGCTCTTGCTAAGTGCCGCTGGTATGGGCATGACCTTAGGGGTGCTCGCCGCTGCTGGGGTTTCAGAGGTAAGCCCTGATTATTTCAGTCTTGCCGGGGGCGTAACTCAAACAGCTCGCCAGTTTGGCGGGGCGCTCGGCTTAGCAGCAATGTTCGCTATTACGGGCGAACCCTCCAATCCGGGCGAAGCTTACGATCTCTACAAATGGGCTTTCGCTTTCATCATGGTTAGTTCCCTTGTTGCCTGTTTATTGACTTGCCGAGTCAAAACTCCCAGACCAGAAACCGTTTGAGCGTTGATCAGCGCGCCTGGCATTTGGGGCACCAGGTTGTCGTGCGGGCGTCAATGACTCTTGATCGAAGAGTAGAGGCACAAACCAAACAAAGTTGGCTTGCTCTGCCGTAACACTTGAGGTGATGCTGATTTGAGCCTTCACCTTCAAGGTTTCGATAATCACGAAGCGTTGTACCGCCTCGTTCGATCGCTTCAGACAGAACGGCCCGCAAAGCGCCAAGAAGTCTTTGTGCTTGAGGTCGACTGATCGACCTCAGAGACGGATTGATTCGAGCAAGGAATAATGCTTCGTCTGCGTAGATATTTCCTACTCCCGCGATTAGACGTTGACTCAATAGTTGGGTTTTGATTCGTCTCCTGCTTGCCCGTGTTCGACGCCAAACCTCGTCACCGGTCAGCTCAGCGGAAAACGGTTCAGGGCCCATATCTCTCAGCGTCGGTATTTGCGAATAATCGCCCTTGTCCACAACTGCTATGCGTCCGAATCGTCGGACATCCCTGAAAACAACTGTCTTCCCGTTGTCTAACGACCACCAGGCTCTTTGGTATTGGTCGTGAATCGTCGAATCTTTTTCTCCATGATCAACAAGCAACTGTCCAGTCATTCCCAGGTGAACAATTAACTCTGTCTGCTCATCGCATTCTGCAATCAGGTATTTGCCTCGGCGACTTAATTCGGTGAAACGTCGGCCTTTGATTTCTCTGGCTGCCAAGAATTTTGGGGATTCATGACTTCCGGTTCGAACGACCGTCTGATTAATGATTTCGCTACGAAGTTGTCGTCTGATTGTTTCGACTTCTGGAAGTTCAGGCACTCGAAGCTGAGTCCTCAGTGTCGCGGCCCATATCGTCTCTCAGCTTCAGCTGCTCCCTCAGGGCAATGATCTAGATACGGGCACCAATTACACAGAGGCCCTGTGCGATGCGGAAATTTTTCACTGTCGATCGCCTGGCACAAGTCATCCCATGTTCGACGGTGACCATCTACGGCGCCGGCGACTGCGGCAGAATCTAGAGGACGGTCGATGGATCCACTCGTCAGGTACATGAGACGTACTTCTGATACGTCAAAGTCCTCTTGAGCCAATGCTGCCGCATAAAGCCAAACTTGCGACAGTTTGTCTTCCAGATACTTTGACCCAGGGGCCTTGCCTGTCTTGTAGTCCACAACTCGAACGCCAGAAGAAACGCGCTCGGTTAGGTCGACGATTCCATAAAAGGGGACTCCACCTATTTCAGTCGACAGTTTTTGTTCGGCACAAACAACTTCAATCTCCGATGGATCTTCGAGGGAGAAATACTTTTCTATGAGTCGCCATGCCTTCCACATGAACGATTTAGTTTCAGTCTCTGACAGACACAAACCAACGAAATCTTCGTCCGTGAGAGTTTCATCCCACAGCTTGCGAGCGATGTCTCTGGCCGTGTCGATCGATCGATCGGCAGCTTCGAGGCTTAAGAGATCTTCAAGTACTTGGTGAACGAAGGTGCCGAGTACTGCTGGTTCACCTTTGGGGTCTGGCAGGTTGTCGATGTATCGCAGTCGCCATCTGCGTGGGCATTGGCGAAAAGTGGAGGCTGAACTAGGGCTTAAATGTCGAGGACGGAAAGTCGGAGACTGGGGTTCAGCGGAATTCACAATTTCAATCTTGGACCCGGGGGCGGACTTTTGCGCCCATTATCGGCGTCTCCCAAGGAGACGGCGCCACACCAAGAGAAGTAAGGCCAAGCCACAGAGGCTTCCTAATACCGCCATCATCGGCACTCTTCGATCTAAGGGCGGAACTGTTTGAGGGACACTTTGGAGTGTTGGGCTAGTTTCGTCTTCTCCTCCAGTGACAGTGTCCGATTCAGATTCATCGTCTTGAGTCTTCTGAGAATCGGGTTCCAGATGATTGGCTAGAGGGTCACCCGGGAGTCCAATAAACGAGCCACTATCGGTAGGTCGTGGTCGGTTGGGGTCATAGCCGGCCATGGCCACTCCTTCACGAGTCAATAGTAGTAGTTGGCGTTTGTGAGGATTGCCCTGAGCCTCCAATGTTCCCAGATGTGCCGAGCTCAGTGCTTAGTGCATCCCACAGCGCATCAAATTGCGCTGCTGACTCTGCAGCGCCAGGTCGTTTTCCTAAGGCCCGAAGTGTTGTCGATTGGCCTGAGGCTTCTGCTACAGCTGCGCGGAGCTGAATTTGTGGGAGTAGGACACTTCCGAATCGTTCTTGGAGTTGCTCACTCCAGTAGCGGTTATCGCGAGTTCGACCTACACGATTCATGATGATTCCGCCTAGTCGTGGTGTCCCCAATCGACCCGATACGCGTTCAACTGTGTTGTGCATCAAGTCAACTCCGTCCGCTGCCCATGCTGCTGGTTCAGTGACGATGACTGCCCGATCAGCAGCAAAAAGCCCGTTGATGGATAGCAAGCCGAGCGACGGCGGGCAATCGATGAGGACGAGGTCGTGGGCGATCCCGGCCAAGGCAAGTTTTAATCGATCCTGAGCACCCACTGGATCTGCCGCTAGTAGTGGTTCTCGACTTGCGAGGAGATGACTCCCTGGGATGAGATCCGGGAGTGGGCCGTCTTCGGGCCAACGTGAACGACAGACCGCTTCGCTAGCTGAGCCAGCTCTCGGTTCGGCCATCACGTCATCTATCGATGGTGTTCCGTTCCATATACCCAACCCGCTCGATGCGTTCGCTTGAGGGTCTAGGTCAACAACCAAAACCTTTAATCCGGAAGCAGCCGCGGCTTCGGCAATACCCAAGGTGATGGTGGTCTTACCCACGCCCCCTTTTTGGTTAACGACCGCGATTGAGTGCATCGGTCACAGGCTAACCCCGCAAAGCTGTCAGGTCGGGTAGCCCGCTACCCGGCAGCATTTTCAAAGTTGGATTCCACACAAAGATGCGGCTGCAACGAGACAGCCTTGAGGTGAAGATGAGGTTCCTTCTTCGATTGCCTGAGCTTCTCTAAGTAAGAGGTCACATATTCGGGGTGTATCAAGATCATTATCTAGAGCGTCACGTACTTCGTCTATTAGTGATCCTTCGCTGACTGGTTCAACCCCTCCTCCGGAACGGATGAGGAGCTCAAGGTCTCTTTGCGCTCGCGGTCCTTCTTCATCAAACCATTCAAAGTCGGAGCGATAGTGGTGAGCCATAAGCGCGAGTCGGATCGCTCGAGCGTCGATTTCTTTTCTCAGGTCTGATACGAACACCAAGTTCCCTAGCGATTTGGACATTTTTGTTCCTTGATAGGCAACCAACCCTGCATGAATCCAGTACCGAGAAAAACGTTCACCGTTTATGGACTCGCTTTGCGCAATCTCACACTCATGATGGGGGAAAATCAGGTCAGCGCCACCACCGTGGATGTCAATCGTTGATCCCAAGGCACGCATGCTCATGGCCGAGCACTCAATGTGCCATCCGGGTCGTCCGGTTCCGAAAGGTGATTCCCAGCTTGGTTCGTCATCTGCGCTTGGCTGCCACAGGACGAAGTCCAATGGGTTGTGTTGTTTTGGGTCATCAGGCCGTCCGCCTCTTTCGGCTGCTAACGCAATCATCTCTTGTTCATTCAAATGGGAGAGTTTCCCAAAGTCCGGAAAGGTGCTGATGTCGAAATATGTGGTTCCCTCAGTTGTGTAGGTGTGGCCGCGATTTACCAACTTTTCGATGATTTCGATCATGTCATCGATGGATTCTGTTGCACGCGGTTCGGCGTCTGCGCGACGAGTATTCAACGCGACCATGTCTTGGTCGAACCGCTCCATTTCTATCTCAGCTAATTCGAGAAAATCGATCCCCAATTCTCTGGCTTTGGGCAGAATGCTGTCATCTACATCAGTGACATTTCGAACTAATTGCACTGTATGTCCGAGGTCTTCGAGTCGCCGAATTATGAGGTCGTAACTCAGGTAGGTAGCCGCGTGGCCGAGGTGCGTTGAGTCATATGGGGTGATACCGCATACATACATGCGGACATGGGTGTCTAGCTCGATATCAATTACGGCTGCTTGCGCTGTGTCATAGAGACGCATAGTCATTAAATGTTTTCACTTTCTGAACTCGCAACCGCGACGGCTCCTTCACCATACGTCGCGTAGAGGTCAACTGGCACAGTCGATCGGGTCGAATATTGATAGGCAGCTATCGCTGCACCTTTATCGCTGGGTACTCTCGGGCAGGTGACTGTTCACGGCGATGACGCGATGCTCGAAACAATCGAGCATTTTCGACAGCGTCGCCGTCTTTCATCGATCGACCCGGGACATCTAGATCTAGTTATCGACGAAATTTCCTTGGCGGGGCGTGAGCCGGTGGGGTATGTGTCAGGTTTGTTCGCTCGTCATGAAATAGTTTTCGTCGGACACAATCTTCCTTCCCGGAAGACCGGCATGTTCCTGCAGGAGTTAATTCCTGCTGTCAGCGCTGAAGGTGTCCACCTTCTCGGTGTCGAGTGGGCATGTGTAGACGATCAATCATTATTGGATGAACTGGTTAACGCCCACCAGTTTGATGAAGGGATCGCAAGGTCGGCTCTGTTTCGTTGGGGATTGCGTCATCATTTTTCCTTCGTCGAATACCTGGATGTTCTCCGAGCAGTTTGGGCTGTTAATCGAACCCGTAGTTCTAACGCACCTATGTTTCGGGTGGTGGCGCTCGACTATGACATAGAGGTCGATGCCGTTACAGACAACGCCGATTTATTGTCACCCTATGCGTGGGAGCATTTGCGTCCTAGGGGTCCGGCTTCGAGACATATGGCTGATGTTTTATTGAGGGAGTTCGTTGAGCAAGGGCATAAGGCTTTAGTCCTAACTAGAACCGGGAACGCGTTGACTCGAATGAGGAGGAGACCCCACGCGACCGTGGATCGAATCGATAGTGATGTCGTTGACGGCAGAGTGGTTGGTTGCGGAAACCATGTCTATAGCGTCATCGCCGATCAGGCAGCGACAGTGCTCATCCATCAACCGTTAGCTGCCGATGGGGAGCATGGACTTTTTACTCTGCCCGCAGATGGCTACTTAGACGCTGCTTTTGCTCATCCAAGCAGCCCTCATTTTCCGGTCGCGTTCGACGTGACGTCAGGACCTATCGGAAGGCTTTCGTGTTCCACCTCGATCGATGGCGGCGATATTTCTCAACTGGCTCACGGGTGGGTGTTTCTTGAATGCGCTAGGGACGTACGCGGGCCGACTCCTCTGCAAGGATTGATTAATGATGCGAACCTTGCCGAAGCACGTAGGTGGTCACTTGATCCACATCTCCGGCGTTCGGATTCAACTGTTAAGGATTTTAATAACGCTATTAACAATGCTGCAGCAGCGGCTGAACTCAGCTGGACACAGATTGTCTAGCGAGACGATGGGCGCGAGATGAACGACTCAACACAATCAAACGAAGAGCGACACTCTTCTTTGCAATCGGCATCTGCTCATATCGTTGAATTAGCGAAAGCTAAACAGTTGGTGTTGTTGGGCGATCAGATTGGGATTGCACAACATGTAGCGTTCGTTTCAGAGGTGTTGCCCGGACTCTACGAAGCCGGCGTACATAACTTGGCGTGGGAGTTCACCAACTCACGGGCTCAAGAGTCTCTTGACAAGTTACTTTCAGCAGAAACCTGGGATGAATTGAGATGCACCAATTTGTTCATTGATCTGCTCGGTATTGGCTTCACATACCGCGAATATGCCGATGTTCTTAAAGCTGCTTGGTCCTTGAACAGAAGCCTTGATGCTCACGACCCCCAATTCCGGGTCATTGGTTTAGGTCTACCGACCTATGTCGAGGATCCATCACTTCTTGAAGGCAGGTCAGCCACAGAATTAGAGCTTAGGAATTGGTGGATGGGCGGACACTACCGAGATGTGGCTGCGTTTCACATGGCTAATACTTTGACGAATGAGGTGCTTCGCTCGGGCGGACGCGCTGTTGCGTTACTGTCCGGCGAGCGCACGACGACAAAGCTCGTTCAATGGAAGGACGGGTTACCCACAGTGAGTGTTGGGAATCTTCTTCATCGTTGGATGGGGGAAGGGGTTGCCAGGGCAGTCTTTCATGGCGCAGTGGCTGACGGTCAAGCTGCTGAGCGCGTCGAGGCCCTGGTCGCTGCAGCTCCGGAGAAACCCGAAACCTTTGGAATCGATCTGGACCTCGCAACTCTTGGAAATGTCGGGTTGAACGAAGTGATCGGCTCGTTGGATGGAAACGAAACCTCGTTAAGACTGAAGGACGTCGCCGATAGCTACATATGGCTTGGGAACATCGAAAGTTGGCGGCCGTGCCAACTCATCGAAAGCGTCGTAACTGAAAAGAATTTCGAGCATTTAGAGGCACGTTATCGAGCGTTAGATCCGCGACCAGAGCGCTGGACCCTTGCGGAACTTGAGGAGATTCGGCGGGACGGCCAATCGAAACTTTCCGAATCCTGGACGCAGCTTCCTGTTCCTGAAGAGCATCCAACAAAACGAAACAAATTTGGAAGGCGTCGACCGTGAATGAGTTCATTTTTGGGGTGGATCTTGATGGAGTCTGTGGGTTACACACCGAAATATTTCGTGAAATCGTGGCCCAGGAACTAGGGGTGGATGAAGAATCGCTTCCTTTGGAACGGAGTTGGGATTTTCGAGAGTGGGGATTTGGGCCAAACGATTTTGAGCGACTTCATCGCGTTGCCGTAATGGAGCACCGCATGTTTAGAGATATGGAGGTTGTTCCGGGTTGTGCTGAAACCCTTTGGCGTCTATCTGACGCAGGTGTATGGATTCGGATAGTCACTCATCGTCTCTATGTGAATTGGGGCCATGCGGTCGCTATCGCCGACACGGCCCAATGGTTGGACGAGAAGCGAATTCCTTATCGTGATGTTTGTTTTGTCGGAGAAAAACCTGATGTGGCGGCTCATGCATATGTTGACGATGGCCCCCACAATGTGGAAGGACTCCGAGAAGCTGGTTACAACGTCATCACTTTCGACCAGCCCTACAACCGTCATATTGAAGGACCGAGAGTTTCTTCTTGGGCTGAGCTAGAGGGAGTGGTATTGAAATTGGCTGCTGATCACGCCGGTTCTGTTACCCAACAATTACCTGGCCTCGACGCTGGTTCTGAGCGATTGGTGCAAAAGACTAGGGAACGACCATGACTGAAGTGCAGGAACCCATTGACGCTGCAACGGTTGTGGTCGCGCGCGACAGTTCCGATGGAATAGAGGTACTGATGCTCCGCCGGAACTCCAAGATCTATTTCGGCGGAATGTGGGTTTTCCCGGGGGGCAGAGTGGATCCCGGTGACCGCACTGATGCTAAGACGGTTGCCGTGTGTGATGGTGGTGACGGCCGCGGGTTTCACGCAGCGGCGATTCGTGAGGCACAAGAGGAAGCGGGGATAGATCTGACGGGCGCAGAGCTGCATCATTTCGCGCACTGGCTTCCGCCTGCTGTTCGCCCCAAGCGTTTCTCAACTCAATTTTTCTTGGCCGAAGCACCTGAAGGTCTCGATGTTTCTATTGATCACGGTGAAATTACTGAACACCATTGGATGACTCCGACTGATGCTCTACAACGACGCTCTGACGGAGAGATAGAGATGGTAACCCCTACCTTCTGCACTCTGGATTGGCTCCGTGCTTTCGATTCGGTCCAAGATGCGTGTTCCTCTGTTCGGCAATCTCAGTGCTTCCACACGCACATTAAGGAAGTAGGTGACCCAGACCCTGGGATGGTGGCTTTCTACGCGGGTGATGTCTCTTATGAGTCTTTGGATCTAGAAGCGGAAGGGCCTCGGCGACGCTGTTACATGCTCAAGTCATCTTGGTGGTGGGAAGAACATTCGGGGGAATCTCCATCGAACTAGCAGCCAAATTTGTTCTCAGTGGTCGTGACCGTGAGGACGCTCAACATATTCACTTGATCGCAGGTCTAGTTCAGTGGGGTCAAGTAGGACCTTGCTGAAAAGTAGCTGTTCCAGTGCCGCCACCCAACATGTGTAGTAGTCCCATGGTGGTTGGTCTGCACCTTCGAGAGCTTCCCAAGCCTGGATGGCTTCGATCAGTTGTTGGCGGAAATCATTCCAACTGAAAGATCCGGAGTCGACGAGGTCCGCCGCAACACCGAATGCGCGACTTTGCCAGGGTGCTTCAAAAACCAACTCTCCGTTATCTCGGGGTGGCGCTGCCTCAGAATTATCTAAAACTTCGACGCCTGTCACTGAGCTTTCACCTCGGCGACGCCGATCATCGAGTCTCGCGTGACAAGTTGAGCCAAAGCTTCGAGATCTAACTCTTCGGTCCCCGATGGTCGTTCCGGAAGAACTAGGAATCGGGTTTCTGAACTGCTGTCCCAGACTCGAATCTCTGTATCGGGATCAAGCGATAGTCCCATTTCTGCGAGTACTTTGCGAGGTTCCCGCACCACCCTGGATCGGTATTCAGGACTTTTGTACCAACTTGGTGGTAGTCCCAGTAAAGCCCACGGATAGCAAGAGCAGAGAGTGCATACAACGACATTGTGTATCCCCGGTTCGTTTGCCTTGATCTCAACGTGTTCAATTTCTGCACCCTGAATTTGTTCGTCCTGCAGGACTTGATCAGCATTGTCCAAAAGCTTCTTTCGAAATTCTGGTTCAAGCCATGATTTTGCTACTAGGCGGGCCCCGATCATGGGACCTAAGTCATGTTCGAATCTCTCGATTAAGGCATCGACTCGCGCCCTGTCGATCAAACCTTTTTCTGCAAGCAAATCCTCAAGCGCTTCAGTTCTTATCTCTGGCGAATTTGGGTCGCTCCCATGATGGTGGCCGACTTCTTGGCTCATGAGACTCCTTCTTTTAGTTCCACATAGCTTTCATACAGGTCAACATTCACCACTACATCTTCTTCAGCGTCTTCACCCCAGAGGTCTTTAGCTTGGTATGCCACGCATAGGACGTGCTGAGGTCGGTCGCCAAGGTTGTGTGCTGTGCTATCTGGCAAGACTTCTGCGGGATGGATCTTCACTACCGTCCCAGCGACCCCTCGAACATATTCGGGCAGTCGAGTATGGCCCGATTCATCGTTACCCGCGGCTACAACGCGATCGCCTATTTGAAATTGTGGTGGCTCGTCAAGTTCGCGCCTTACTGTTCGGCGTTCTGGGAGTGGTGTGTTGCGATCCGGTGGCAGGCTTTTCGGGTTGACCGCAGCGACGTTTGCGGATCGGTAGCCCGCACTTGTGCCGTGTGGGACTCCTAATCGGTTATCAAGTTCTGCCTTATCGACATGGCCGTATTCATGTAAGAGGACTTCCATGCCTGCTCGCCATCGGCCGTAATATCCGTCAGCACAGAAATAGTCTTCTGATGCCAACCTTTCGAGAGCGTGCCGGAATTCTCCTGGTCGTTTCGCTGTGTGGGGAAGAACTTGGAAAAGCAGGCCTAGGACCCGACGTTCCCAATCGTCATGAAAGACCGGTTCGTTTGGATCGTACGGGACCTCTCCCCATCCTTCGGTCCCTCCTATGTCGTGAACACGGTGGTCGGTACTCATCTGCCGCCTGTCGAACCGCCGTCTACGGGGTATATCCCGCCGTTGATGTAGCTAGCGTCATCTGAAGCGAGGAAGGCGACGAGCGCTGCTACTTCGTCAGGTTCGCCGTAACGGCCCATTGGGTTTCTGGAGGCGAGGTCTTTGCGAATCATTTCAGCCTGGTCACCTCCGAAGCCTTCTTCAAGGCTTCTCATCATTCGAGTTTCGATAGGTGACGGGCACACTGCGTTGACTCTCACGCCTTGGGGCACAAGTTCAAGAGCCGCGGATTTTGTAAGTCCGACAACACCGTGCTTGCTAGCTACATAAGCCGACAAGCCACGGGCACCGATCAGTCCTGCGGTCGAAGCCGTGTTAACTATCGACCCGCCGCCGTTAGCGAACATCGCCGGGGCCGCGTATTTCATTCCGAGCCACACGCCGCGAAGGTTGACGTTAATTACTTGATCAAAGTCATCCTCTGGATACTCGAGGAGGCTCATGATTCGACCCTCGATGCCAGCATTGTTGAACAGCACGTCAAGTCGACCGAATTCGTTTACGCACCGATCGACGTAACCTGAGACTTCTTCGGCCTGGCTGCAGTCAGCTGAGTGCGAAAGCGCATCAACTCCGAATGGCTCCGCTTCAGCCAGAGCTGAATCCAAATCTGATCCTTGGAGGTCTACCGCCAAAATACGCGCACCTTCTGAAGCAAATCGGCGCACCGCGGCTAGCCCTATTCCACCTGCCGCTCCTGTTATTACAACAACCTTGTCTTGAAAACGCATGGGCACAGCCTCCCACGGATGAGCATGGTTTACGAGATCCTGCAACAATTGCAAACTATGAGTGAAGCAACTAACCCTGAAGAGATAGTCAACACGTTCATTTCAAAGATTGAGTCACGCGACCTCGACGCGGCACTTGAGCATGTTTCGGAAGATTGTTATTACGACAACGTTCCGATCGGAGACATGACCGGTAGAAGCGACATGCACCAATTTCTGAGTGGTCTCTTAAAAGGTGAAGGGCCGGTGGAATTTGAGGTAGTTCGTCAAACATGCACGGGGAACACAGTGATGAATGAGCGGCTTGACCGTTTCAACACAGCGAGCGGTCGCACCATTGAGCTTCCGGTAATGGGTGTATTTGAGGTAAACGAAGGTTTGATTACTTTCTGGCGAGATTATTTCGATAACGGCATGTTCCTTCGACAGATAAAAGACGACAGCTAAGATAGGCAGCAGAGAGATGAGCAATAATTGAAGTGCATCACATTGACAGGGGTGGACAGTGAGTACAACAACTGAGTTTCACGATCCTCGGGCTCAACCCAAGGCGGTCGCTGAACCGTACGAAATCAAGGTTGACTTGGATAGTCCCTTAACGATTGGGCTGGTAGCCAACGGTTTTCCTGACAGTGTCCGATTTTTAGACCATGTTGAGAAGACACTTGCCCAGGCAGTCCCGTCAGCATCATTTGTCCGCTACGACAAAGGTGACGCTTCGTCGGTAGTCGGCGGCAAAATGCTTGAAGACATCCAAGCTGAATGTCAGGCGGTCGTCGCCGCGTACGGTCATTGAGGTAGCTGTACTTCTGGCACCGTGCGTGACAGCATTTCAGTAGCTCGACTGGGGATTCCGGCAGTGGCTTTAGTCACAGAAGAGTTCTGGCCTCAAGGGGACTTCTTCGCGAACTCTTCGGGCATGCCCGAGGTTCCGAGGGTGAAATTACCTCATCCGGTTGCCGGGACAGGTGAGGACAAAATGGCTGAGGTGGCTTCTGATATCACTCCATCCATCGTTGAATTTCTAAGTTCCTAGACAGAGCGGATTCGGTTCAAGAATGAGTTTGCTTGATGCAGCCTCGGAACAGGACGCCCTAGAGCAATTACACGATCTTGGTTGCACCGATGGCCTTCCTGTAGTCATCCCTACTGCCGAACGAGTAGCTCGGATGGTTCTAGCAACCGGATATGAAGGCGATCTGGTGCTTGGCGTTATGGGACCTTTGCATGGCTCGGCAACCATTGAAAAGGTCTCCACAGCGGCAGTCATGGCTGGATGTCTTCCCGATCATGCTCCGGTGGTTGTTGCGGCGGTTCGGGCAGTTTGCCAACCAGAATTTGATCTCACCGAAATGCAGGCAACTACACATTGCACAGCGCCGCTGCTGATTGTGTGCGGACCAGCTCGTCACGTTTGCGGGGGCATCGCTTCGGGTTTTGGAGCGATGGGGCCGGGTCACCGCGCCAACGCCTCCATCGGACGCGCCTTACGGCTCGCCATGATCAACATCGGTGGCGCACGACCAGGGTCGTCAGATATGGCGCTTCACGGACATCCCGGAAAATTTACGTACTGTGTCGCCGAAGATGAAGAGAACAGTCCATTTCCGGGCTTACATACAACTTTTGGTTACCAACCGGAAGATAGCGCTGTGATAGTCACCGGGGCTGAGGCTCCTCACTCCACATTCTTCACTGGAGATAGGGATGACCCTGCTTCGGTAGAAGGCTTACTCGATGTAATCGCCTTGGTAATGGCCAATCCGGGCAGCAACAACGTTCATCTGAGAGATGGTGCTATCACCGTAATCATGAATCCTGACCACGCTGAAGTTATTAGGCGAGCCGGCCTAACTCGCCAGGACGTGCAGGCTGAACTTGCACGTCGGGCGACTATATCTGTCGGCACAATGCGGCGGATCAGCCCGAGTTTTTATTCTCAGGGGATGCGTTCCGGAGGCGAAGATAGCGACGACGTCGCTGACGATGAACTGATTCATGTGCTGAAGGACCCAAATCGAATTCTGTTGCTACAAGCAGGTGGCAGTGGTCTCTACACGATGGTTATGCCCTCGTGGTGTGCCGGTCCTCACCGAAACGCGATAGTGCACGCACAGATTGAACTTGATCAGGCTTGTGAAGTTCCTGGAATGAACGACTTGACGTCCTGAGACACGGAGAGGATTCAGCCTTGAATGATGAACGCCCCCACGGGGGACTTTGGTTCGAAGAGTTAACTCCTGGACTAGTGATACGTCACCGTTTGCGTCGAACAGTTACCGAGACCGACAACATAATGTTCACCACAATGACGATGAATCCAGCCGCGCTGCATCTCGACTTTGACTACGCGGAGAAAGAGACGCAATTCGGGCGACCGTTGGTTAACTCAATGTTCACAGCCGCTCTTATCGTGGGAATTTCTGTTCACGAAACAACCCACGGCACCACGGTCGCTAATTTGGGTTTCGAAGAGATGAATTTTCCGGCTCCTGTGTTCCACGGTGACACTCTTCGCGTCGAATCTGAGGTAATTAGTGCCCGTGAATCATCTAGCAAACCGGACCAAGGGATTGTTTTGTTCGAACACCGATCCCACAATCAGAATGACGTCTTGGTCGCCACGATGAGGCGAAACGCTCTGATGTGGAAACGGCCCACCTAAAGAACGACTTCTAAGGAAAACACTCGGAGGGAATCGAGACCTTCGGCAGATACCGTCATCAGTCCATCTCCCCGTTTTGGAGTGTCAACCATGACCTACACGGCCCCTACAGACGCTTTCCGTTTTGACGAATACAGATCAGCGGTCGAAGGTAAACGCGTCTTCATCACAGGCGCGGGCAAAGATGGCGGCATCGGCCAAGCATTCGCGTTGTCGACCGGACTCAACGGCGCTGCATCTGTGGGCGTCCATTTTCATCGCAGTTACGAAGATGGATTCGATCTCGTCAACCAACTGCGAGCCGAAGGAGTGAATGCCTTCCCAGTCCAAGCAGATGTAACAAACTTGCGTGACTTGTGGGCAAGCAGAAGCTACGTCATCGAACAAATGGGTGGCCTTCCACCGAACCTCGTGATCTGCAACTCTGGACTGACTGAATCGGGTTATAGCTTCGGTCGGGCTCTCAAAGAAGAAGACGGTGAACCCGCCGCGGTGCGTCGTGCAAGGGTGCGACAACACTTTCTCGACAACCTGGACGAGTCCCGCTTGGTTCTCGACACCAAAATCGATGGCTTCCTCGCATCAACACACCTCTGGGCAGGCGAGGCTGTTCATCACAACGAACCAATCCAGTTGGTGTACGTGTCATCTCGCCAAGCAATTGATCCTGGGCCAGCGGTCCCGGGTTACGCGATCAGCAATTGGGCAGTCTTGCAGTTGCCTAAAGTATTAAAAGTAAACCTGGGTAGAAGCTCCGATCTGGTTCAAAGTTTCTCGTTGATGTTTCCATTTATTCGCACAGGAATGACTGATGAGTACGTCGACAATGAGCGAGTTTTCGGTCGGTGGCAACCCCGCATGCTGGAACCAAGTGAGATGGCACGGGCTTTCATGGCTCTGTTGGCGCGCCCAGGTGAAGAGACCGACAACGGCATGTTCGAATTGATGGTGGACCCGGCAGGTGATGATGACATCGAGGTGACCTGGCGCCAGGTCAAATTCAATCTCGCCGAAGAGCCGCTCTTATGGAGCGCTGAGAACCCTCTCAGGTTCTAGAAAGCTCGCTGCAGAAAACTATGGAGTCCCAGCTCCCGGTATTTCTACCCGCACTCGCTCTATTCGTCCTTCGCGACGGTCAGCGGCTCCCCCTCTGCCCGACGTTGGAGCTGTAACCAAGTACAAGGTCTTTCGGTCCTCGCCTCCAAGCATGCACGCATAACAATTAAGTTCGAGGTCAAGATGGTCGGTAACTTCTCCTCCTTCAATCACTCTGAAAACCGAGTGGTTGGTTGGGTCACCAACCCAGATACCTCCCTCTGCATCGAGGCAAATTCCGTCCGGAACCCGCGAATCTAAATCCGCGAATAGTTGTCTCCCGGACAGGGAACCGTCCTCTTCGATATCGAATGAAAGCAGGCGAGAACCGTATGATTCTGCGATGATCAACCGGTCGCCTTCGGGGTTGATGACCGTACCGTTGGGAAAGTCGAGACCATCGGGGCCTTTGCGGACTTTGCCATCCACCCCGACGACAGCAAGTGTGGCTTGAGAAAATTTCTCTCCTTCTTCAAAACCAAAGTTCCCTACGTACGCTGTGCCATCAGTTGAAACGACCATGTCGTTACAGGGTCCGCCAGCAATATCTGATAGGTCTGCATGGAGGGAGACATCACCTGAACTGTCCATCCGTTTGAGGCTTCTGTCCAGCATTGAGACAAATAGCAAGTCGCCGTCGGGAAGCCAACCCAGTCCTGATGGTTGGGTCGGGACTTCTAGGACTAACTCTTCGTTACCACTTTCATCGACACGAAAAATGCCGTGCCTGTAGAAGTCCGAAAACCACAGGTAGCCATCTCTCCAGCGCGGACCTTCCCCGAACGCTAATCCCGTCAACACAATCTCTGTTTCCACTTCAACTCCAAGGCTGAGTTATAGAAAAGTCGAATCATCAGCTAAACCGAAGCTAGCGTCCTAAAGCGTGGGAGAACTGAGCCACCAAGAAGCCTGCCTACGAATGACGGTAACCCGCGACGAAGTAGACACTATTTCGGGGGAACTTTGGCGACTCGGAACGTTAGGCATCGAGGAAGTGGATGCTGGAACTACAGTCACTCTCCTAGCTGGCTTCAACTCAGCCATCTCGGCTGATGATGCAGCTAAACAACTTAAGAGGTTCGCTGTAGTCGAAGAATTCGGTTCGGGAGACTACTTAGACGCTTGGCGAGATTTCGCCTCGATTTACCGTGCTGGGAACCGTCTTGTCGTTAAGCCCCCATGGGTGCGTTACGAGCCAAACGCAAGCGAACTGGTTCTGTGGATAGACCCAGGGCGTTCCTTCGGGTCAGGTAGCCACCCCTCTACGAGGCTTGCCTTGGCTCAACTTGAACAGCTTCTAGAGGGAAACGAATCCGTCTTGGACGTTGGCTGCGGCAGCGGTGTCCTCACCGTCGCGGCTGCCCGATTAGGGGCAACTCGGGTAGTGGGAATAGATATAGATCCTGCCGCTCCTCAGGTGACGCTTGATAACGCCAAAGCAAACGGTGTTGAAGAATTTGTTGAAGCATCGACAACCTCATTAACCGATCTCACCGATAAATACAGCGTGGTAGTTGCAAACATGTTGGCCTCAACTCTCATTGAATCTGCGACACCGTTGGTTGCGAGACTTCGCCCAGGGGGCAGACTAATAATTTCGGGCCTTTTGGAATCTCAGATTGGAGCCGTAGTCAATGCTCTCCATCCATTGACCATGCTCACCACCCGAAGTGGTGATGCCGAGGAGGGCATCTGGGTTTGCCTAACTTTGGGCTGAGCCTCTTATCGTTTGACCACCATTTGGCGCTGGATCGGTCCGACGTGCAGATGACCGATGCGTTCCATGTCTCCTTCAAGTCTTAGTTCTGGCAACAACGGGATTACAGACCGGAAGAATGAGCGCAACTCCCAGCGCGCCAGGTGGGTGCCGAGACAAAAGTGGGCTCCATGACCGAATGCGAGGTGGTCGTTTGGGCTCCTCTGAACATCAAATCGGTATGGCTCCTCAAATTGCCGCTCGTCTCTGTTGGCGGAAGCGTGCCAAATGCCAACATGGTCGCCGGCCTTGATCGTTTGACCGTTGATTTCAGTGTCTCGCGTGCACACACGGGCAAACTGGATCACGGGTGAGCTCCATCTAAGGATTTCTTCGACACCAGCGTCAACAACATCTGCCTCTTCTAGGTGATCGAACAAAAATTTGAGTTCTGCAGGATGTTCTAGAAGGGCAACCATTCCTCCTGTAGCCGCATTACGAGTTGTTTCATTACCGGCAAGAATTAATACTCGTATGTATCCCAACAATTGCTGTGCTGTGAGAGGTTCGCTAGCAATTTCGGAACGCAACAAAATCGATATCAAATCTGGCCCACTGCAATCGGTTGAACGGCGTTGAGCGATTTGTTGAAAAATCCAATCTTCAAATTCGACGAACATCCGACGCCGCATCTCTTTTTTGGATTCTCCTTCCTTCGCGAACCGCATAAGTGTCGGATCGTCAAATAAAACAGCCGTCCAGGCATGGACTCGTTCCCAATCCTCTGGCGAAGCTCCGATCATCTCGCAAATAGTTGCCAAGGGAAGCTTCACAGCTAAATCTTCAACCAGGTCCGCTGTTCCCTTCGCGTCGAGAGTTGCCGCGAATTGGTCGGCATACATCTGAGCATGAATGGTGAGAGATTCTTCGCGCGACCGCATTGCCTTTGGAGTGAACTCAGGAGCGACTAAGCGCCGCATGTCCCAATGAACCGGGCGGTCGGTGTAAATGAAGTCAGGGGGTTCGTCAGGGTCCCAGCCGCGTTCAGTCATTCGTTCGCGATAACCATCCCAGAAACGCCGATCACGCTCAGCTAGATCTAGGCGAAGTCTGCCTTGACCGTTAGCGAAGGTCTCGTTGTCACCCGAAACCTGTTTCACGTCCGCGTATCGAGTAATCGACCAAAACGGTGTGATCCCTTCACGTTCATACCAATAAACGGGAGCTTCGTTTCGAAACAGATCCCATTCATCCCAGGGATACCCTTCGCTTCGATACCTCTCTAAGTCGTGGATAATTGCCTCATCAACGTGCATGACTTCTCCCCGGTAGTTCCAATGTAATGAGAAACCAGACCCCAAGTCGGGTGGAACATCGTGAACAGAATTAAAATCCCAAGATGCCTGATTCGCCCATTATTTGGTTCGACCGCCGTCCCGTTCCAGAGTTAGCTGAACTCGCTCCCCCAGAGGCAACTATCGAATGGCCTGAATCAGATGACCCCCTCGATGGGATCGATCGCGCAGACGGTGTGATAGCTGGTGCCTCAATTATTTACGATCGCGATGTCTTCTCTCTAGCTACAAAGCTGCGGGTGCTAGTTCGCGCGGGGATCGGATTCGACAACATCGTCTTATCCGATGCAACCGCTGCTGGGGTCGCTGCTTGCAATACGCCTGACGGACCAACAATTTCCACAGCGGAGCATGCTTTAGCTTTGATCTTTTCGGTGACCAAGGGATTGAAACAAAGTGAAAATCGCCTCCAACGGCAAGAGGGCAACTACGGGCCAAATCACAATGCATTAGAGCTCGACGGAGCACGGCTCACTCTCATTGGTCTAGGTCGAATTGGTTCACGGGTAGCAAAGGTTGCTACAGCGGCCGGAATTCACGTCACCGCATATGACCCTTTTGAGTCTGACGAACGATTTGAAGCACTTGGGGTCACGCGTTCAACCGATCTTGGAGAAGCGGTCTCCGAAGCTCAAATCGTTTCCATCCATGCCCCACTTAGTCCACAGACCCGCCACTTGGTAGATAGCAACTTGATTGGTGGAATGCGCGATGGAGTTTTCATCGTAAACACCGCTCGAGGTGGCCTGATAGACGACGACGCTCTTCTTGAAGCTTTAGACAGCGGAAAGGTTGGTGGCGCGGGCCTTGATGTAACTGAACCAGAGCCACTCCCCTCGGGACATGCTCTGTTGGAGCATGAAAGTGTTCTCGTAACGCCTCACGTCGCGTCCGCGACGACTGCGGGGAGAAACCGGATTTTCACCATGGCCCTAGATCAGGTTGTGGCCGCTCTCGCTGGCATCAAACCCTCACATATCCTCAATCCTGAGGTTTGGCCGGGTAGAAACTCCAACAACAAGGACGCCTAACACATCTTGGCGTCGGATTTTCAGTTCTAAGCTCCTATGCATGACAGACCATGGCAACAAGCCGACTTGGACGAACTGGTCCGGGAAACTTTCAGCTGAGCCTCAAAGTATTGTTCAAGTGGGCACTGTTGACGCGATCAGAAGTGAACTCTTGGCGGCACGTGAAGGCGGGTGGAGTGTTCGAACTGCAGGCACCGCACATTCCCACTACCCACTGCTCCCCACCGACGGGGTACTTCTTGATACCCGTCCTCTGACAGGACTCGTCTCCGTTGACGAACAGGCGATGACCGCGACGTTCCGCGCGGGCACCAAGATTCACGCCTGTGGCCGACCGCTACTTGACCACGGAATGGGGCTGCTGAACCAAGGCGACATTGACCAACAATCGATTGGGGGTGCCATAGCCACCGGCACTCACGGCACTGGAATCAACCTCGGAAGTTTTTCTAGCGCTGTAACTCAACTGACGCTCGTGCTAGTTGATGGTTCGGTAGTGACTTGTAGCGATGAATCGGAGCCCGATCTATTCGAAGCTGCTCGATTGTCGTTGGGAGCCATAGGAGTTGTTTTAGAGGCCACGATTCAAGTCCGAGAGGCGTACCGACTCGAAGAACATCAATGGCTCGAACCGCTCGACAGTGTCATGGAAAGAGTTGATGAGCTGACAGAAGCGACCCGACATTTCGAATACTTTTGGTGGCCGGGACAGGAGCGAGCCGTTTGTAAATCAATCGATATCACCGAAGAACCCCCTCGGTATCCCCTGGGAGAAGAAGGCCAGCGACTGGGGTGGAGTTTCGAGGTGTTACCGAACCAACGGTTAAACCCCCACACAGAGATGGAGTACTCGGTGCCATCTGAGAATGGTCCTTCGTGCCTCCAGGAAATTAAAGATTTGATAGGTGATCGGTATCCAGAGGTGGAATGGCCGATCGAATATCGAACCGTCGCAGCTGACGACGTTTGGCTCTCCCCGGCGAGGCAGCGACCAACAGTCACAATTTCTATTCATGAAGCTGTCGAAAATGATGAAACTTCCTATTACCAGGACGCCGAAAAGATCTTCAGGTCATATGGGGGGCGCCCACATTGGGGAAAGGTCCATTACTTAACTGGTGACCAATTAGCAGCCGATTATGACCGCTGGACTCAATGGTGGCGTGTTCGAGAAGACGTCGATCCAACTGGGGTTCTATTGAACGACCGCCTTAGCCAGTTACGTACGTTGTGAACAAACCTCGTTTACTGGAATTTCTTCCCGCCGATGGGAGTTCCGAGAATTTGCTCGACGGCTTTTTGGGGTGGGCGAGTGCGGCAGAAATTGATCTTTACGAAGCTCAAGAAGAAGCGGTTCTAGAAATTTTTTCTGGCCAACATGTTGTGCTTACAACCCCAACTGGTTCCGGGAAATCATTGGTTGCCACCGCGGCTCATTTTGATGCTGTCGCTAATTCAAAGCGCTGTTGGTACACAGCTCCGATCAAAGCACTGGTATCGGAAAAATTTTTTTCTCTTTGTAACGAATTCGGGGCCAGCAATGTCGGAATGATCACTGGCGATGCTTCGGTAAATCCGGACGCTCCGATTGTTTGTTGCACTCAAGAAGTTCTCGCAAATCTTGCATTAAGGCACGGTTCGTCAGCACCGGTAGATATCGCCGTTATCGACGAATTCCACTTTTACTCTGACCGTGATCGAGGATGGGCATGGCAAGTGCCTCTTCTTGAGTTGACAGAAACACAATTCGTTTTAATGAGCGCGACTCTCGGCCCCGTTCAGTTCTTTTTAGAAGACCTAGAACGTCGAAGTAAACGTGCTGCTGTTGAAGTCACAGCTACCGAACGACCCGTTCCTTTGGATTGGGAATATCGAGAGTCGACGTTGTTGGAATCGATTCACGATCTAGTCGAATTGAATAGAGCTCCGATCTACATAGTTCATTTCACCCAACGGGCAGCTTCAGAAAGAGCCCAGGCGTTGACAAGTTTGGATGTCCTTTCACGTGACGAAAAGCAACAAATTAAAGATGAGATCTCTGACTTCCGTTTTGATTCTCCCTTCGGTAAGGACGTCGCCCGGTTCATTAAAGCGGGGATCGGAATTCACCATGCCGGTCTCTTGCCGAAGTATCGCCTCTTGGTCGAACGCTTAGCCCAACAAGGACTGTTAAAGCTCATATGTGGCACGGACACTCTTGGCGTGGGTGTCAACGTTCCTATCCGAACAGTTCTCTTCACTCAGTTATGCAAATTCGATGGCCATGAAACCAAAGTTCTGAGCGTTCGAGATTTTCACCAAATAGCCGGTAGGGCCGGACGTAAAGGTTTTGATGACCATGGGTTCGTGTGGTGTCAGGCACCTGAACACCATGTCGAAAACTTAAAGGCTTCGGAAAAGGCGGCTGACGATCCCAAGAAGCGTAGAAAGATTCAACGGAAAAGGCCTCCAGAACGGGGCTATGCCCACTGGGATGAAAAAACTTTTGAGCGATTGCTGAGCAGCCAACCCGAAGTTCTAATTTCGAGTTTTGATGTCTCCCACTCGATGCTCCTCAACGTATTGGATAGGCCCGGAGATGGGTGTCGTGGCATGAAGGAACTACTCACTCAGAATCATCTACCGCGGTCGAAACAGCGCCACCAGATCCGACGAGCGGTCGGAATGTACCGATCGCTTGTTGCAGCAGGGGTTGTTGAGACTCTGGACAACCCTGACTCTGAAGGGCGTCTCGTTCGGGTCAATGTAGATCTTCAGGCAGAGTTCGATTTAACGGCAACACTCTCTCCTTTCGTTCTTGATGCAGTCGAACTCTTGGACCAAGACATCCCGAGCTATTCGCTAGATGTCCTCACCTTGGTTGAGTCCGTGCTGGAAAATCCCGGAGTGATATTGGCCCGACAAGCTGACAAAGCACGTGATGAGTTGTTCGCGGAGTTGAAACGCGATGGCGTCGAATATGAAGAACGTATGGAAAGACTTGATGAGGTCGAATGGCCAAAGCCGCTCCGAGAGTTTTTGTACACAACCTTTGACGCATGGGCTCTTCATCAGCCTTGGGTCGGCCAGGAAAATCTTCGGCCAAAATCGATTGTTCGAGATATGTACGAGCGGGCTATGACATTTCGTGAATACGTGAATCATTACGGAATCAAAGGGTCGGAGGGAGTTTTTCTTCGCTACCTCACCGATGCCTATAAGGGGTTGCAGAAAACTGTCCCTGATAGTTCCTGGAATGATGATTTGTCCGATCTCGTTGAATGGCTTGGAGCCTTAATACGCCAGGTTGATAGCAGCCTGCTGGATGAATGGGAACGGCTACAAAACCCTCAGACGCTGACTGAAGAAGTTCGTCCTCAGGTAGTTGATATAACGAGTCATACCCGTGCCTTCCGGGTCATGATTAGGAATGCTGCCTTCCGGTGGGTCCAACTTTTTGCGCAAGCTGACTACAACGGCTTAGCTGAGGAAGCATTAGGAGAACTGGTTGATCCGAACTGGGTGAGAGACCTTGCCAGTCCTTACTGGAATGATTTTGCTGAAGTATTGACCGGACCCGATGCGCGATCTGATCAGTGGTTCACGGTTGACAGTGGGGACAACAAAACGTTCACCGTGGAGCAGATCATCTGTGACCCGAAAGGTTTCAACGAGTGGCGACTAATAGGGATCGTCGATCTTGAGCAATCACGAGAGGTTGGTGAGGCAGTCACGAAGTTGACAGACATTACAGCGCTGTAGGCGCTCAAAATGATTTAGAGCACCACCAAGTACACGCATAGGGCAATGATGGTTAAGGCCGACGCCCAACCAAAAATTCTGTACTTTGCTGGTCCCGGCCAATCATCATCAGTCACGACGGAAGTTGATAGTTGGGTGCCTCTGTCGTAATCATGACGTCGTGTGGGTGACTCTCACGTAAAGCTGACGCTGTGATCTTCACGAATTGAGTTTTAGCGCGCATCTCGCTGATCGTCGTGGTGCCGCAATATCCCATCGCTTGTCTGAGCCCACCGATTAGTTGGTGGAGAACATTGGCTATCGGCCCTTTGTAGGCGACCCGTCCCTCTATGCCTTCAGGGACGAGTAAGTCTTCGTCTCTTTGATCTTGGAAGTACCGATCTTTGGAGAAGCTTCGTCCTTTCATGGCTCCGATAGACCCCATGCCCCTGTACTCCTTGAACCTTTCCCCTTGGTACAGCACTACTTCTCCCGGACTCTCGTCAACACCTGCCAAGAGGCCACCGACCATCGCACAATCAGCACCGGCTGCAATTGCCTTAGCCAGGTCACCTGAGAACTGCATGCCCCCATCAGCAATAACAGGCGTGTCGGAGTCAGCTGCAGCTGAAGCACAATCAAATACCGCTGTGATTTGTGGCACCCCAACCCCTGCCACCACTCGAGTGGTACATATCGAACCAGGTCCTATGCCTACTTTGATGCCGTCCGCCCCAGCATCGACCAAAGCTCGTGTAGCTTCAGCTGTCGCGACATTGCCTGCCACGACCTCAACCGAATAGTTGGCTTTAATCTTTGCGACCATTTCGATGACATCTCGACTGTGTCCATGCGCTGTGTCTACGACCAATACGTCTACATCGCGTTCAACCAACGCGCCGACTCGGTCGTCTACACCTGGACCGACCCCAACCGCCGCAGCCACTAGCAGTCGACCGCGTTCGTCCTTTGCCGCGTTTGGATACTGGATCTTTTTTTCTATGTCTTTAACTGTGATCAACCCAATTAGGTGAAAGTCATCATCGACGATCGGTAATTTTTCAATCCGATGTTTCCCCAAAACCACCTGGGCTTCTTCAAGTGTCGTGCCGGCCTTCGCCGTCACTAGGCCATCGGCCGTCATGACTTCTGCAATGAGCTGGCTGTAATCGGTCTCAAACCGCAAATCGCGGTTCGTTAGAATGCCAACGAGACGGCGCTGTTCGTCTGTGATCGGGACGCCGCTGATCTTGAAGCGAGCCATCAATTCTTCGGCTTCAGCCAAAGTCGCGTCAGGGGGCAAGGTGATTGGCTCAACAATCATCCCTGACTCAGATCGCTTGACTTTGTCCACTTCCTCAGCCTGTTCATCGATAGCCAGATTTCTGTGGACCACTCCGATACCGCCGTGACGGGCCATGGCTATGGCTAGCCGAGCTTCGGTGACTGTATCCATCGCCGCGCTCGCAAGCGGAATGTGCAAATTGATGTTCTTAGTGAAACGACATGTCGTGTCGACAGCGTCTGGGAGCACCTCGGACGCAGCGGGAACGAGAAGCACGTCGTCGTAGGTAAGACCCTCTATCGCAAATTTCTCGTCCTCAGTTGGGAAGGAAAAAGGTGAGGAAGCCATGGGGAACGATACCTCGGGTGCCTTCATAAGGGGTGCACCGGTCGTCTACCGTAGGCGCGAGGATAGGAACGGCATGGCTGACTTTCATCAACAAGAGCCCATCACGACGCTGCACCGCTTAACCGACGAAGCGAACACTGAAGCTCTGTCTTTTGTTTCTCAAACCTCGGTTGGAAATCGGGTGGCCTTGGTACTGCCTTGCTTGATCAGCGAGCTGGACGGCTCAGCTTTGCCTGAGATGGTTACCCAAATATCAAACCTTGGTTGGTTGGGCAGGGTGATCGTCGGCGTGGATGGTGCTGACGCAGATTCTTTTAGAGCGGCGCACACCTTATTTTCTTCGCTCCCTCAACCAACCACCGTCATTTGGAATGACAGCGAGGACATGCAATCTTTCGACCGTGAGATTGGTGTGTCTCTCGGAACTGGCAAAGGACGGAACTTGTGGCGCTGTTTCGGCGCAGTTGCTGGGTGCGAAGACATAGACACCGTTGTCGTCCACGATGCTGACATTTCTACCTACGAGCCAGCGTTTGTGGCGAGACTCGCTCATCCCATCGTCGATGATCGGATGGGCTTCGATTTCGTGAAGGGGTTCTACCCGCGTTTCGACCAGCATGGTCTGAACGGCCGGGTTACTCGACTACTCGTCGGGCCACTTCTTGATTCCCTAGCTTCAGCGGAACCAAATCATCCGAGTCTCAGATACCTGCAATCTTTTAGGTACCCCTTAGCCGGTGAATTTGCCGCACGGGCCTCGATAACCACTTCGTTCACGATGCCTGAGCATTGGGGTGTCGACATCTCGTTACTCGTGGCAGCCCAGTCTTTGGGAGCTCGGATAGCTCAAACGGATTTGATTGACCGCTACGACCATAAGCATCAAATACTTTCTCCCGATGATCGTGATTCGGGGCTGCACCGGATGGCACGGGATGTAATCAGCACGCTTGTATCGATTTCCGGGCACGGAGATATAGATGTAAATGACTTTGATGAGCGAATAAATAGGGCGCTTCTCTCCCATCGCGCCAATGCCATAAGTAATGCTCTCCCAACTAATTCTGCTGCTGAGACTTCGACTGTCGAACTATTTTCGAATCTCGTTCGCGAGAAGCGGACGCCCCTGCCGGCGAATTTGCCGTCTTGGGAGCAACTCCTGGTTGAATTCCCGAACTGTATTCAGGATTTAATGGCGGTTGTCGAAAGCCAAAGTATTTCTCCTGGTGAGACAGATACTTGCCCATAAAGCTCCCGTTCCGACAGCAGATCGAAACAGGGTTCACCGACGTTGTAGTCGGCTGCGTCGAAGCCCAGATTGGCAATCACCGTCACCGAGGCCGGTTCATCGCCGCGCACTAGACCCAACAACGGACTTTCTATGTCCAATATTTTCTGTGGGGCTTCAGGGTGGAAAGCAGCAAATTTTTGACGCACAGCCAGTCTTCTTATGAGTTCATCCCGACTTTTTCTTGCAGGACCAACAAGTCGTTTCGCGCGGGAAGCAACCGTGTGTTTGGGTCTGTTAATCGCTCTGTTGTGGCCTTCTTCATTGACCGCTTCCAAATCGTTGGATTCACCCTCAAGCGCCGGAAAGTAATAAGCAGGTACTCCGCTGAGACTGGCTAGGAGAGTGTGCCCCGTCAGCAATCGGTCCAGGCCGAACAGTGAAGCTGGCGCAACATTGATCTCATAGGGATGAATTTGGTCTCCGTCCACATGCCCCGACCAAGCGCCGCCTGCTTCTATAACTGCATCAATAAGGGAACGAAAATCTGCGGCATTCAAGATGTCTTCGACAGGACGAAGCCCAATCCCATCGTGACTACCCAAGAAATTGAGAAGCGTCGTCCCTTTCGGTACCTGTTCTGCTTCTCGCAACCAACTCACTAACTCTTTGCTGGTGCCGAACAGCAACGAAAAGGTAAGTAACGGAGCGAGGGTGAAGTTATAGGCCACATGGGCTTGTGTGCCGTCGCGAAGGTACGAAAGATTCTCGTCGTGGGGCACATTGGTTTCCGTGACCAACACGGCCTCGGGACAGTTCAACGCCAATAGATCTCTGAGTAGTCGCACGAGTTCGTGAGTCTCTTGAAGGTGGACACATTTTGTTCCAACAACTTTTTGGGCATAGGCGACTGCATCTAATCGGATCCAGCGAATTCCCGCATCAAGCATCCGTTCGACTGCTCGAAGCATTTCTATAAGAACTTCGGGCTCAGCCCAGTTCACATCGATTTGATCGGGGCCAAATGTGCACCACAGATATTTGACGCCGCCATCGGTTTCACTCTCGATCAACAATTCCGAAGTTCGAGGACGCACAACCATGGACAAGTCATCCTGTGGGGAAGCCACCTTCAAACATCTGGAACCAGGCTCCAAGCCTCGACGGAACTCTTCTACCCAACGATGGCTGGAACTTACGTGGTTCAGGACCAGATCTGCCATGACTCGGTTGTCGGTAGCGATCGATCTGATGTCTTCCCAGCTTCCCAATTCCTGAGCAACTTCAACATGGTCGACAACGGCAAATCCCCCATCGGAACTAGATGGAAAGAACGGCAGTAAGTGAACCAAGGAAATTCCTTCCTTCACTTCATCCAAAATGGTCCTGAGGGTCGCGAGGGGGGACTCACCGCCGTCCACTACCTGGTCGGGATAACAAATCAAGACAGCATCATGTTCCGACCACCGGCTTTCGCTACTTACAGTGCGAGGAGGCCCGAGGGTGGAGACACACCGTTCCAACAAGTTGCGCGCATCATGGTCCGGGTACAACTTCTCCAAACGACCATAGATTTGTTTTTGTAGCGACATCACGGCTCACCGCCGCCAACTAGCCCAATTCTTGGAAATCGTTCAGCACCTGTTGAGCATGTTCTGCCAGATCTGGTTTATCTGCAAAGTCATAGGTTTTAGCTATGACTCCGTCGGGCTGAATCAAAAAGCTTGCCCTTCGCGGCCACCCTGCGAAATCATGACCTTCATCACGGGCGACTCCATAGTCCTGACCCGCGGATCTATCAGGGTCTGCTAGTAACCGGAAAGGGAGATTTTCTTTTTCTGCAAATGCTTTTTGTTCTTCAACAGTGTCAAAAGAGGCGCCAAGGATGGCGATGTTGGCTGTTTCAAATTCGGAGGCTCGATCACGGAGCCCCTGGGCTTCAAGCGTTCAACCGGGTGTTGCGGCTTTGGGGTACCAGAACAGGAAAACCCACTGTCCTGCATAGTCGCTAAGGGATACTTCACCGCCGTTCTCATCAAGCAAGGTAAAAGGTGGTGCTGCGGTTCCAGCTTCAAGCATCTGAATCCTCCTAAGTGTGCCTCGGCACACTAAATGTAGCCGATGCAGATGTCACGCCATTGAGCGGGCCACTCGGCTGGCCTCTAGTGTTTGTTTATGCACCCACTCTCGATGATGACAGCTGAAGAACTTGAAACATGTGTTTCGGTATTACGCGAGTCCGGTCGTATCAATGACTCCTCCACTTTCCATGGTTGTTGCATTTACGAACCACCTAAACAGGACATCGCGTCTTGGCAGTCGGGTGACAGCGTCGACCGGCGCCTAGACGTGGTGGTACGGCATGAAGGTGAGGTTTATGAAGCTCGAGTATCGGTTAGTCGCGGAGAAGTAGACCATTGGGAGGTAATTCCTGGTGTGGTCCCTCGGGTCGGGTTCGTAGAGCTGTTCAAGGTAATGGACGCCTGCAGGAACGATGCCAACTTCCAGAAAGCTCTTGCAGCGCGCGGGATCGATGATCCTTCCACTGTGCAGATAGATCCTTGGCCGACAGGTGACTACGGCTTCGAATTTGAGGATGGCCGCAGGGTCCAACGTTGCATCGCGTTTCACCGTCCTCACCCCAATGACAATGGGTACGCATTCCCAATCGACGGTCTAATGGTCCATGTTGATGTGGATAGCTTGGCTGTCTTACACATAGAAGATTTCGGTACGTGGCCTATTCCAACTGAGCGAGGGAACTACGACGTTGATTCAGTGGTAAGTGACTACGGTCCGATGAGAGATGACCTTAAACCTGTAGAGATAACTCAACCGGACGGTGCCAGTTTCACCGTTGAAGGCAACGAGATCACTTGGCAGAAATGGCGTTGTCGTATGGTGGTCGACGACACCGAAGGGCTAGTGCTCCACCGAATCACCTACACCCAAGACGGAGTCGAACGTCCGGTGATCGATAGGGCTTCTTTGGCTGAGATGGTCGTCCCCTACGGCGACACTCGACCAAGCCAAACCTTCAAACACGCTCTTGACTCAGGCGAGTACGGGCTCGGGATGACGGCAAACTCGTTAACTCTTGGCTGTGATTGTCTGGGTGAAATCTATTACCTCGATGCAGTCCAAATGCTTGATGACGGAAGTGTCATGACTACAGGCAACGCGATTTGTATCCACGAAGAGGACTTCGGGATCGGGTGGAAACATACCGACATGAACACCGGTGAAGTCGAGGTCCGTAGATCCCGGCGGTTAGTGATCAGCAGTATTTCGACCGTAGGCAACTATGAATACGGTTTCTTTTGGTACTTCCATCTAGATGGATCAATCAAACTTGAAATCAAACTAACGGGCATCATTACGACCCGGGCTCACGCTGAAGGTGACGACCTAACATTTGCCCGACTTGTAGCACCAAACGTCGCAGGACCTATTCACCAGCATCTTTTTTGTGTGCGACTCGACATGGCGATCGACGGCAACGAAAACAACGTTGTTGAAGTGAACACCGAACCTTTGCCCCCTGGACCAGATAATCCGCACAACACTGCTTTTGCAGCACGTGAGACCCTTTTGGGAAATGAGCATTCCGCGATGCGCAATACCAATTCAGCTAGCAGTCGGTACTGGAGGATCGAGAACTCAGAGAAAACCAACCGCTTGGGTCGCCCTACCGCTTACCGCCTACTGCCGTCATCAACCGCGACCATGTTCGCTGCAGAAGACTCTCCGCATGCGCAACGAGCAATGTTTGCGAAACATAACTTATGGGTAACACCGACAACGCAGGCGGAACGTTATGCAGCGGGCGATTACCCAACTCAGCGAAACGCTGGTGAAGGTTTGCCGAAATTCACCGCAGACGACCGTTCGATAGCTGACACGGACATCACCGTTTGGCACTCCTTTGGTCTGACCCACGATGTTCGCGTTGAGGATTACCCCGTGATGCCCACGGAGTACGCGGGCTTCATGCTCGTACCTGATGGATTTTTTGACCGGAACCCTGCCATTGACGTCGCTCCCAGTGAGCCCGGACACTGCCATTAATTCACCCAGTTGAGGCTTCTAGTAGTGCCACCCCCCGACGCTGTGAGGACCGATCCAACATTGGAATTGTCCTTACGCGCTATAAAGACAAAAATAGAGCTATGAAAGCCAATTTGGAGAGCTGCCATGCGAACCATTTCTGACCCCCTGCAGCGGGCTGAGTCGATGCACGCTACGAAAACAGCGTTTATTTGTGAGGATCGAACCAGAACTTTTGAAGAGTTCGTCGCTCGCTGTCGGACCGTCGGTCCACTTCTCGAAGACCTTGGTGTCGGGTCCGGTGACCGCGTCGGCTTGTTAGCCGCGAACTCCGACACTTACGCTGAGTTGTATTGCGGGGTACCTGCAGCGGGTCGCGCAATTGTGCCTCTTAACAGTAGGTGGGCTCAACCCGAATTGGCTTATGCGTTGGAGGATGCTGGAGCAAAGCTCCTCATTGCAGACCAAGACCCCGGTGAACTATCTAAGTCTGTCGATCAAGTCATCACTCTCAATGAGTATGAGAGCCTTCTTTCGAAGTTTGCACCTGCGGAATTTGCTGATACCAACGAAGAGGATTTAGCCGGCCTCTTCTATACCGGGGGTACAACGGGCAAGAGCAAGGGTGTCATGCTCAGCCATAGAAATCTGATCGCTAACACCCTGCACAGTCAACTCACGATGCCGTTAAGTGGCGACGACACCTATCTGTTGGTCGCTCCTATGTTTCATGCGGCAGGGTCCAATGCGGTACTTCAGTGTCTAGCTTTAGGGGTGCCTCAAGTTGTCGTACCCGCTTTCGAACCGAACTTGTGTCTTGACCTCATTGAGCAACATCGCTGTTCCGTAACTTTGGCTGTTCCAACTATGGTGGCGGCTCTCGTTGAAGCCCAGTCGGCCAACCCAAGAGACACTTCGAGCCTTGCCCTTATTTGCCATGGAGCGTCGCCGATAGCAACTCAAGTCTTGCGTCGAGCCCACGAAGAGTTTCCCAAAGCTGAACTTCTGCATCTTTATGGTGCTACCGAGACGGCTCCTTTGGTGACTGGCCTTCGTCACGAGGAGGCGTTGATCGGCTCAAGTCGCGGGAAGTCGGTAGGACACCCTTCGCTTGGGGTTTCGTTAATGATTGATGCGGAACCAGGCGAAGCAGGCGAAGTTCTAGTCCAAGGGCCCAATGTGATGCAGGGCTATTGGAACAAGCCAGACCAGACGGCCGCTGCTCTCGAAAATGGTTGGTACCGCACAGGAGACATCGGTTATCTAGACGACGAGGGCTACCTGTATTTAGTTGATCGCGCCAAGGACATGATCATTTCGGGTGGAGAGAATGTTTATTGTTCCGAAGTGGAAGAGGTGATTTATCAACATCCCAAAGTGTTGGAAGCCACTGTTTTCGGTGTTCCTAATGAACAATGGGGTGAGCAAGTTCACGCGGTAGTTGTGCCCCGGGACGAAAGCTTGACGTCTGACGAGCTGATCGAATTCTGCAGAAAATCACTAGGCGGGTACAAACTTCCACGATCGGTTGAATTCCGGTCATCTGAACTTCCCAAATCAGGTCCAGGGAAGGTTCTAAAGCGCGAGTTACGAGCGCCTTACTGGGAAGGGAAAGAGAGATCGATCAATTAACTGACTCTGAGAACACACAAAGGTCAGGCTGTTGGAAAGCGGCAACTGATCAACCATTCGTTACGCGCCGTAGTGTTGCCATTTGACAGACCATCCCAACCAGAGAAGACGGGACGAAAAGAACAATGAAACTCGCATTAATGCTCGGCTACTCGGGTGGCAAGCTTGATCTCCCGATGAAGCAAATCAAACTGGCCGAGGAACTCGGCTACCACTCTGTCTGGACTGCTGAGGCCTACGGGTCCGATGCTATGACGCCTCTCGCTTATATCGCCGCCCACACCGAGCGAATAAAGTTGGGAACCGGCATCATCCAACTAGCTGGTCGGGCGCCAGCCATGGCTGCTATGCAAGCCCAAACAATTGACGCACTTGCTGGCGGAAATCGAATGATCGTCGGTCTCGGCGTGTCCGGCCCTCAGATAGTCGAGGGTTGGTATGGCCAACCTTGGGGGAAGCCCTATTGGCGATTGCGTGATTACATCCAGATCATGAGGAAAATCTTCGACCGGAACGAACCAGTTGTGCATGACGGCCGCGAATATCAGCTTCCCTTTGTCGGGGACGGGACTACCGGTCTAGGAAAGCCTCTAACTTCGATACTTCATACCAATGCTGATCTCCCTATTTGGTTGGGAAGTGGCTCAGAAGCCACAGTGAAATTAACTGCTGAACTGTGCGACGGATGGCTTCCGATGCACTTTGTGCCTGGACGGATGCAGCATTTCCGTCCATGGATCGAAGAGGGTTTTGAACGAGCACGACGGCGTGGCGTTAACAAAGGTTGGGAAGATTTTGAGATCATCGGTCAATGCCCGGTGCAGATCACAGATGATGTGGAACCCATATTTCGCAAAGCAAAAGACAATATTGCTTTGTACACGGGTGGCATGGGGCACAAGGATGTGAACTTCCACAACCAACACATGGTGCAAAGGGGTTATCCAGATGTCGCGGCCCGGGTGCAAGAGCTGTACCTAGCGGGCAGAAAGGAAGAAGCCGCTGAAGCCATTCCAGATGAGTATGTTGACGAGGCGGGGCTATATGGGTCTCCCGACCGGATAAGGCAAAGATTCTTGCAGTGGTCCGATAGCGGATTAACTGGACTCAACATCAACACCGGCCAAGAGGAAGCGATACGTCTGATGGCCAATTTGGCTAGAACAGGCGAGTAACGGTAGGGAGAGAACGTGGAATCAGCGGTATTCAGTCTTGGAGACAATCTGGCCCATCCAAAGACCGGTGAGTTGTTGACCGAAGCGGACCGGCATAGGCAGCTAATTCGTTATTCAGTGTGGGCATCCGAATCAGGATTTGATGCAGTTCACATCGGAGAACATCATTTCAACGATTACATGCTGAGCTCGCCACCTGTCGTGCTCTCAGCGATCGGCGAACGGGTTCCAGATCTGATCTTGTCGACCGCTGTCACGTTGGTGCCCACTCTTGACCCTGTACGCACTGCCGAGGACTATTCCACCCTCGACAATCTTTTCCCCGGAAGAGTTGAAATCGTCACGGGACGCGGCAATTTTTTCAGCCGGAGTTATCCAGCATTTGGCTTAGACGTACATGATGCTCGAGAAATTTTCGAGGAGAAGCTCGAACTATTGCAAATTCTTCTTGATCAGGAGAACGTCAGCTGGTCGGGTAAATTTCGGCCTTCCTTGACCGATATCACCATTCGCCCGAGGCCAACTGGAGATATCCCAATGTGGATCGGTGCCGGATCTCAAGAATCGGCGTTACTCGCAGCAAAACTTGGCTGTCGCCTTATGTTGCCTTCGGTTTTCGGGCACCCAAAAATGTTTGTGCCAATTGTTGAGCAGTACAAGGAAGCTTGGGTCCAAGCAGGACGGAATGCCGACGACATTGTTATTGGTTCGTGTTGTCACGCATTCGTCGGATCGGATCAAGCAGATATGAGAGAACGCTTCGTCCCCCGCTATGGCCATTACTGGAACTTCGTTGATCAACTCATTAGCGACAACACAGGTGGCAAAGTCCAAATGCCCTTTGATCTTGAGTCATTTCTGGCAGGCCCAGCAGTAGCTGGAAGTGCGCAAGAGTGTGTCGATCGCATGGGTGAAATGCATGAATTACTTGGACACGATCGACAGCTATTTATGTTCGATTTGGGCGGCGTTTCCGACAACGAACTCGAGGAAACCGTGCGGCGCTTCGGCGAAGAAGTGCTCCCCCACCTTCCTGAATAACTGCTAGCGCCTCCACTTGGTTATGTGTTCTGGAACAGCTATGTCAGAAGCAAGTCTGGGGTCGGGCAGCGGCGTTCCTACCTCAATCCCAATTGGCAACACTCCCGCCCAAGTATCTAAGAGATAGTCCTCTTCTTCGTCGATCGGTGGTCCGCTGCGAACCTTCGCGGAGGCCTCAGATATCGACATCGCGAGTACCAAGGTTCCTTTGACTTCCTTTTCACTGTGGGGGCGCGTAGCCGCAACCCGTCCAGGGATCACATGTTCACTTATAACGTCTAATGCTCGGCTCTTCTCAGTCAAATCTTCAACGGGCGAGGCTTCACCCATGACGACGACAGAGCGATAATTCATAGAGTGATGAGCTAACGATCTAGCTACAACCAGGCCGTCGACCAGGCTGACCGTCACACATAGCTGCACACCGCGGCCTTCGCGGAGTAAACGACTCGCAGGTGATCCGTGAAGGTAGAGCAACTCTCCATCACGGGCGTACAACATCGGGATAACTATGGGCCCCTCAGGAGTGACCATCCCTACATGAGCCAACAGCCCTTCATCTAGAATTTCGTTGATCGCGTCTCTGTCGTATTGAGCTCTCTCAGGCATACGACGAACGGTGATCCTGTCAGATGCTCCCCCATCGTCGTCTTGCATGGATACAAAGTAACTCAACCCGCTACTGTGCAACTAATGGATGAAGACGCCGTCGCTCAATTTTTTCCAACTGACGAAGCGCGGCTCTTAGTCAGTCCGGTCTTAGACGCTCTTGAGGCTCAAGCAAGTAACGCAGACCAAACTAGAACGGTCGCGAGCGAAGTAATCGAAAGTCTACGAGGTAGCGACGTAATGCGAATGGCCGCAACCGCCGAACTAGGCGGGGTCGAATCGTCAATTCTTGCAATGGGACGCGAATTCGAAGCCATTGCCGCCAGGTGCCCTTCTACGGCGTGGGTTCTTTGGAACCACCTCGCAGTTTTTCACCTGTTTGTAGGAACTCTCGGCCCTGAACATCACCATTTCCTTCAACAAATTGTTGAGCTCGGCGAATGGGTTTGTTTTCCTGCGGGCGCTGGCAGCGGAGTACACGGACGAATTGAGGGAGACGAAGCGGTCCTCAATGGGAAAGCAACGTTCGGCACTGGTGGCAGATACGCAGACCACTGTGGTGTTGTTTTCGCGGTCGTTGACGACGATGGTGACCCTGTCCGACCTATGGATTTGCGGTTTTCGATAGTCAGCACATCTGTCGATGGTTTGAAGATCGACCCTACGTGGGATGGGTCTGGTCTCAGAGCCTCAGCCACCGATGACTTTCATTACAGTGAGGTTCGGGTGCCTCTGGATCGTTGCGTCCCATGGTACGGAGCAAACCGTGCTGAATCTCTTCGTACTGTCCCGGTTATTCACCATCGGTACCGAGAAGATTGGGTTGGTATCTCGGACCTGTGGCTCGGTTGGATGGCTGTGGGCTTGGTGCGTCGCAGTATTCAAGAAGTAGCAGCTTCTGCGCGTGATCGTCGCGTCATCATGGGCGGCAAAATGGTCGAAAAGCCGACCGCTCAAATCAATATCGGTCGAGCCAGTGCTCTCTTATCCTCTGCCCGGGCTGCCGTTGAAAATGCTTGCCTAGAAATAGACCAAAGAATTGAAGACCGGACCGTTCCTAACGAAGCCGACTACCTGCGGCAGATGTCGATTATCTCAATGAGTGTTGAACAGCTAGCTGAAGCAATGCAACTCTTAGAGCGAACTCAGGGTGGCAATGGGCTGCGCGAGGGAGGAAGTTTCGAACGCAGGTATCGAGATTTTCGTGCCATGCCCTTACATATCAACGTTCATCAAGACCGCGTGACTCATCAATTAGGACGTTTTGTCCTCGACATTGAGCGGGATCCTTTTTAGAGAACCATTTTTCCGGCATCTCCTCAACGCCTAGACCTACGCTGTCTCTAAATCAGGTCTGGCTGGAGTGATTTGGATATGAGTTTCGACATAGTTGTTAAAGATGGTCTTATTTTTGATGGAAGTGGTGCTCCGCGAGTTCGTGGCGATGTAGCTATTTCTGATGGTCAAGTCGTTGAAATAGGGCGAGTAAACCATCGAGACGCGGACCAGGTAATCGATGCCACTGGCATGCACGTAGCGCCAGGTTTTGTAGATCTTCATACTCACTATGACGCGCAGGTCTTTTGGGACCCGTACTGCACTTTGTCCGGCTGGCATGGCATTACTTCGGTAGCAATCGGTAACTGTGGTTTCGGTTTTGCTCCGGTCGCACCAGATATGCGTGACTACGCAATGAAATCAATGGTCCGGGTGGAGGCAATCCCCTACGAATCGATGGCTCAGGGGATGCCCTGGGATTGGGTGACCTTTCCGGAGTATTTGAATAGCTTGGACCGAACGCCCAAAGCCATGAACATTTTGCCGTATGTCCCTGTCGGTCCGATGCTTCTCGAGGTTTTAGGAGTTGATGACGCTAAGGCTGGTCGCATGCCGACCGATGCTGAACATAAAGAGTTAGCCAATTTACTGCGGGCCTCAATGGATGCGGGGGGCTGTGGTTGGTCTGCTCAACGTCTTCCACCGACAGGTCCTGCAGCAGTTCAACGTGATTGGGATGGCACTCCTATGCCTACCGACATGATGAATGACGAAACCGCGAGGGTGCTGGCGGCAGTGTTGGCAGAACGGAATCAGGGTGTCGTCCAAATGACTTTGACTACCGATGACATCAAGCATGATCTCGCTCATCTAGAGGAAATCGCTTCGATAAGTGGTCGCCCTCTTTTACATAATGTGGTTCAAGCGTTCGAAGACAAACCTCACGTCCACCGACGCCAAATCGAATGGCTCGAACGGTGTAGAGAACGCGGCATTCCCGTCTATGGGCAGGGAGTAACTAGTGACGCCGGATTCACTTTCACTCTCGAAGACTGGAATCTCTATGACGACTCCGAGGCGTGGATGGAAGCCTGCATGGGTGACAAAGCAGAACGCTTGGCGAAATTTTCTGATCCTTCCCGTCGTCAGGCTTTGAAGGACAACCTTCCCTCTACAGCGACTGCTCCGCTGGGGACTGTAACTATCCTTTCTCCCCGATCAGATAACACGGAACAGTACAGAGAAATGTCGGTGTCTCAGGCTGCCGAATTAAGCGGCAAGCACGAGGTAGATGTGATGCTCGACATCGCAGTGGAGGATGGACTTGACACGCTGTTTTTCGTCGCGCCTCCTCAGGGCAACAGCGAATTGTTGAAAGACATTGTGAGCTATCCCCACATGTTGTTCGGGGTTTCTGATGGGGGGGCTCACACCAAGTTTCTCACTGCCGGTCGCTATCCAACGGAGACTCTCACTGAGCAAGTGCGAGAAAACCAATGGATTTCCTATGAGGAAGCGCACAGACGCTTATCAGCTCTGCCTGCACAACTAGCCGGCTTTCGTGATCGAGGCGTCTTACGAACGGGCTGTCCGGCAGATGTTGTTGTGTACGACCCAGAAAATCTTAAAGTTCTTCCGATGGAAGTGGTTCATGACCTTCCTGGCGGTGAGTGGAGGCGTATACAAAAAGCTTCGGGTTATCGAAACGTAATAGTCAATGGGCAAGTGACAATCGAAGACGACGCCCAGACCGAGACTTACAGCGGAAGACTTTTACGCCACGGCGTGTAAGACCACTTTCGAAGATCCGTCGTTAGACGTTGAACTATTTCATTCCATGTTGAGTAGTTGGGCGGCTCGTTCAGCGCGTTCAGCAACAGAGTCTCTCATTCGCTCCAAATCGATCTCTTCGTCTTGTTCACCTTGCTGTCCGCCTAAATAGCGCGCGTATACACCTTCGGCTATGCAGGCAAGCCTCCATTGTGCGAACGCTCGGTAATAGCTGATTGACGCCATATCGACACCCATTGTTCTCGCGTACGTCGAGGCCATTTCATCTTGGTTAAGGAATCCTGGTAATCCGGTGCTTTCGGCGTCACCGGTGGGATCAACTTCTTGGGGATCGTGCCAATAGCCAAGTAGCCCCCCTAGGTCCGCCATTGGCTCGCCCAAGGTGCATAGCTCCCAATCCAAAACTGCTATTACTCGTCCTTCTGCATTGACCATGCAATTCGATAATCGATAATCACCGTGAGCGATAGTTGTCGGGTTCGGTTCAGGCATTCGCGCTAACAACTCTGAGGCCACCGCGTCAACGACGGGTAAATCTCGTGTCCGGGAGTTTTCCCATTGACCAGTCCATCGTTTTACTTGCCGTTCTATATAGCCACTTCGTTTAGCTAAATCACCTAAGCCAACCTGGTCGATATCGACGCGATGCAGCGCCACGAGAGTTTCTATTAGCGATTCTGACATGGTCTGTCGAGCAGCAATATCCATCGTCGATGCTATTTCAAGATCTCGAACGACTATCCCGTCAACAAATCGCATGACATAGAAGTCTCGACCATTGACCTCTTCGTCTTGGCAGAGACCAACCATCTGTGGCACCGGAACATCGCTATCGCGAAGGGCGTCCATTAGGCGGTGTTCGCGAGCCATGTCATGGGCTGATGGCAGTAGCTGTCCCATCGGCGGCCGGCGTAACACAAATAAGATCTGGTCATCCTGCTCAACGGTGAAGGTCATATTCGAACGCCCACCGGCAATCAAGTGGTAGGTGAGAGGTCCATCGAATTCGGCGTGTTCACCGATCCACGATGTAACTCTTTCGGCGTTTATAACTTCAGGGGAAACTTCAACCACATCAGGTATCTAGCAGAATTCAATAACTCCATGCCGATTAGTCAGCTAGAAACCGCGGTGGTCGCCCTTCTCGGATTGCCAGCATCGCCTCTTGATGGTCAGCAGATCGGATGCTCGATATGTGACTCTCTTGAATGTTTTGTATGTCGGGATCGGTTCCACTCAAGTCATTAATCGCTTTTTTCGTCAACGCGACTGCATTTGGTGACAGCTCTGAAATTGATTCACACAGTTTGTCTATTCGTGAGTGGAGCTCCTTCTCTTCAACGATCTCAGTGAGGTATCCGATTCGGAGAAGTTCCTGGGCGTCAATGACTTCGGCAGTCAAGAAAATACGTTTGGTGGCGGCGGCACCGATTTGTTGGACGAATCGTTGAAGTCCAGTGGCGTAATATTGAAGTCCTATTCGGGTAGCGGGCATACCCAAAACGATTTCGTCTACCCCGACGCGGATGTCGCAAGCCATCGCCAAGTCGGTTCCTCCTCCGTGAACATCGCCACTGAGGACTGCCACGGTGGGGGGTCTGGTCAACATCAAGGCATCACAGACTTCACCAAAACCGAATTTAGGGCGCTCACCCTGAGATAGGGCTCCTAGGTGGTAGCCCGAACACCATGATGGGCCCTCTGCCTCGATGGTCACTATTCGAACCGAGCTGTCCTTTTCGATCGTGTCAAGGTGGCTCATTAGAGCCTCTAGGTCAGCTGGTTCGAGCCGGTTTCGTTTTGCTGGTCTTTGGAGAAAAATTTGGGCCCGGCCGTCAGTGACCTTTAGCAGCGGAACATCGCCCTTGTTGTCAACGTCCATGCCTAGTCAAACACCAGTATCGAGCGACCAGCAACCCTGCCATTCTCAAGGTCTTCGACGGCAAGTCCAATATCGTCGATCGCGTATCGTTGAGTTACTAAGGCATCAAGATCAAGAGTTCCGTTCCGGTGCCACTCAATAAACCGGGGCAGGTCTTCACTAGGTTCGCAGGAACCTCCGAGGCTGCAGATGTACGAGCGTTCACCCATAAACATGTGGCGGCTGTCTAGCTCAATGGGTGTTTGGGGAACTCCAACTAACACTGCTGTTCCACCTTTGGACTGACCAAACTCTCCGCTCCGTACCAGCTCTGAAACTTGTTTCATCGTGGAAGCGTGCCCTATGCAATCGAACGCATAGTCGACTCCGGCAATAGGTTGCCGGAGAATGTCGAATTGGCCAGAAACTGGGGTCAGGGCCCGTGTTGCTTCGACGACGTCTACCTCAGTTGCGTTAAGGCCGTGAGTGGCACCAAATTGTTTCGCAAAGTCGAGCTTCGCGTCGTCGAGGTCAATGGCGATGATGGGGTCAGCTCCTAGGTGTGCTGCTGCGGCGACAGCAGAAAGTCCGACCCCTCCGACACCAACTATTGCGACACTGTCACCTTGTTTAACTCCTGCCGTGTGGAGCACTGCTCCGGCTCCTGTGATAACTGCGCATCCAATGATGCTGTCTGTCTCTCGGTCGATGTCATCTGGAACTTTCACGACATACATTTCATCTGCGATCGTATGGGTTGCCCATGTGAACACGTTGATGGTGGTTGCTACTCGTCCGTCGGGTAGTTCCAGTGCTGTGAAAGCACCCTGTCGGCGAGCCTGATTTTGATTCTTAGGCACCCAGGTAACCATCACCGTGTCACCGTTCGCTAGGTCTGTGACTGACTCCCCTACTGCCACCACTTGGCCCGTTGATTCGTGACCAAGTACAGCGGGCGCCTGTCGGGGGTTATGGATGGTGTGGAGTTGGCTGTGGCATATACCTGAGGCGAATTGACGGACGACTACTTGGTGAGGTTCGGGATCGGGAAGTGTTACATCAACTACTTCTAATGGTTGACCTTGTTCCTGCGGGACTACTACGACGCGGGCCTCAGTTGACATAAGTATTCCTCTTTGTCCTATCGGTGCCGAAAGTTGGTTCCGACGATCTTGAAGATTAGGTCGGAATGCGTAGGGGACGCCCATCTATGTCGGGTCGACTGTCGGTTGACAACCACAACTGTGTTGGTTCTGAGTCGGTCCAAATGTTGGCGAGTGCCATAGGTCGAGCATCGAGTGCTCCCCCGGTAGCTAGGTCGACGGCTCCACTAAAGACGATTTGGTTGCCATTTGAACAATTGAGTACCGCCACCGTTTCAGACAAGTTCCCTACATGCACCCCGATGCGTAGCTTTCTATGAGGGTCGTTAATTTCACGTTGTACGCGCCATTGTCCGACAATCGACGCTTCTACCGCTGTGGTCGGGTCCTCGAAAGACGCTACGACGGGTAGTTGGTGGTCGATTAGGGACGCCCCGCTGTCCAAAAAAATACTCTCTATGAGACTTTTAGGTTCCAGACCCTGGGTCACGCCATCAATTTCGTAGTCGACGCAGACATACGTGGCTAGATCATGGTCCGTCGTGTCGGGGTTCGGTGATGTCAATTAACGGGCGCTACTTTCGTCAAGAAACTCAACACAGCAGCTACGAAGATGTCGTTTCGGTCCCCAGCGACCATGTGAGCTGCCTCACCGACATTTGAGTACTCGGAATGCGGTACTAACGCTAGGTACGCCTGGGCTCCTTCTTCTGAAAGTACGTCGCTCAAGCCACCGCGAATTAGCAGGGACGGACATTTGACGTTCTTTGCGGCATCTTCCTGTCTTGGGACACGATCCGCTAAGGAGCGTTTACGTCTCATAAATTCTGGGTCCCAGTGCCATCGGTATCGTCCGTCTGGCCATAGACGAACGTTCTTCGCTAGCCCATCCAAAGATCGGGGCCGTTTTCGATGTGGTTGATAATTACTAATTGCGTCCGCTACTTCTTCTAGTGAGGAGAAGCCATCTGGGGCTTGCCCCATGAAGTCTCGAATCTTTCGGACTCCGCCTGCCTCAATTCGGGGAGCTGTGTCTACAAGAACTAACGCTTCGGCATCTACTCGTTCTTCGCCAACAGCAGTTAACGATGTTCCTCCACCCATTGAGGCACCAACAAGGATGGGGCGTTGTCCGAGGTTCTCAACAACGGCAACAAGGTCTTCGACAAGGGCCTCGTTGGAGTAGTCGCCGTCGGGAGCCCAGTCGCTATCCCCGTGTCCGCGGGCGTCGAGGCTGACCGCTTGATATCCAGCTTCAGCTAGTTTTTGGCCCGCTCCTTTCCACGCGTGGCGGGTCTGTCCTCCGCCGTGTTGCAGAATGACGAGCGGCCCTGTCTGGCCGTAGATGTCCGCTGATACATGCACTCCGTTTGAGGCCGGGATCATCTTGTGTGGCTCTGGAGCTCCTTCTAAGCGAACGCCCCTATCAGCCTGTGTCACATCAACCCCTACCTCGGCCTTCAGCTTTCACTTTTTCCTGAGCCGAGCGGCGTTGGTCTCCCGCTGACGCCAACGCATCTCGGTTTGAGTCATCAACTTTCATGAAGTGGTGACGCCAGTCCTCGTTTGCTTCGGTGTCCCATACAAATGGGGTTTGCACGGTGGTTCGCGGTTCCCATGCGCGCTCTAGGAGATCGAGCGCTATTCCGGTTATTGCTGATTGCATTTCGACATCGCCTGGTTTTCCTGTCGGGTTACCTAACGGGAAGTCGGTGTAAACGAACCGGCTAACTCCGCATTCTTCGACTATGTCTCTTGCGCTTCCCATTACAACCGTTGGTAAGCCAGCTTCTTCGAGGTGACGCGAGACCAGACTCACGGTCTGGTGGCAAACCGGTCAAAGCGGAACAAGAATTACTGCGTCAAGTTCATCCTCTTGAGCGAACTCGAGTATTTGAGGAGCGTCTCTGCGACTAGTTCTTCTGTGGCTGTAATCAGTTGGCACTCCATAAAAGCGGTCTGCCAACGATCCAATTCTTCCTTGGTCAGCAAATTCTCGGAGACGGTTAATTGGAAGGTAGGTATCAAGGTCTTCTGTATGGGTGTTGTCCTTGTCCCAAAAAAGATCCTTGTTGTAAAGACCACCAAGGGCGTCATCGCATAGCGCTGCGTAGGGCTCTTTAGCCCCTGCACCTGCAACAGCTGTTTTGTCAACTTTGCGTTCAAAGAAAGAAGTGGTGACGAGGCCTATACGACACTCGCTCAGAGGCTTATTCAGAGATGCGAATGGGACATCATGGTTGTAGGCCCACTGATAGGGCTGCGGATATCCCTGTGCGCCGTAGTAGTTACGGGACTTATCGATATAGCTGACGTGTGACCGATGGGTGCGCCGATCAACGGCCATGTTCTTCTCCCCTAGTAGGACAACACATCTGATGGTAGGCGGAGAAAGGGGTCAGCGCCTCAATTATCGGGCTACGGTCACGGGAAGAACGTGTAGGAGGAAGTGATGGTTGCTGACTTACCGCCAAGGCCGCACCGCGGTTGGACCTTTCATGAACTACCTGTCGGAAAGCGGTGGAGTACTTCTAAGCGAACTGTGACTGAAACGGACCTGATGGTCTATGTAACCCAGTTCGGTTTTGTCGAGGGGTTATTTCTTGACGCGACGGGGTCAGAACGAGCTGGCTACTCCGGCCGCTTGGTTCCCGGAAGTCTGGTCATGTCGCTTGCCGAAGGGCTAATTATTAGCGGCGGGGCGATCGCGGGAACAGGAATCGCCTATCTCGGAGCTGAGGTTCAGGTTAAAGGGCCAACATTCGTCGATGATTCTTTGCAAGTTATTGCGGAAGTAACCGCTGCGAGACTGACTTCAAAGCAGGATCGCGGCATTGTCACCACAAAGAACGAGGTGTTCAATCAAAACGGTGACGTGGTCATGGTTTATACCCCCACCCGGATGATTCTGGTTGAACATGTCGACGACTGATTGATTAGCTAGTCACCCATCTGGCGGTCAACAAGTTCTATTTCTTCTGATGGGACTACTCTCCAACTGTGAATTCATTGAATCTTGAAGCGTTGAGCGCTACTGATCTCGCGGCCATCGAACGCGCAACTGGCTGGGCTCAGTCTTTCGTTGCTGACCGGGCCGAGAAATGGGAGTTCGAACGCCGTTTTGCCAAGGAGGGTTTTGAAAGTGCAGCTGAACATCAGCTGACTGGGCTTCTCGTACCCGAGGTTGATGGTGGAGCGGCGGTCAGCACGCTCGGGTTGGCGAGAGTCCTTGAAGAAATCGCCGCTGTAGATTTCGCTATTGCGTTTTCGCTCGTTTGCCACAACAACTTGGCTGGATCGGTAGCAAGAAACGCCACCGGAGATCTTCGATCAGAGACCTTACCTGGGCTAGTTGACGGCAGTTCTTTGGGAGCTTTCTTGTTGACTGAGCCAGAGGTGGGATCCGACGCGGCAGCTATATCGGTGAGCGCTGTTTCAGATGGAGATGAATGGATACTAAATGGTGAGAAGGCGTGGGTAACGAATGGCTCTGACGCAAATGTTCTGTCGGTTTACGCTCAAACAGACCATGCCGCGGGCCATCGCGGAATCGCGACCTTTCTCGTTGATGCAAATATTCCAGGGGTTGTCAGGACACCCGCCTACGAACTAATCGGGGGTCACGGCCTCGGCGCTAACGGGATTCGTTTCGACAATTGTCGGGTACCTGGAAAATCGTTGTTCCTTCCTCCAGGGGAAGGTTTCAGAGCTGCTATGGAGGGTATTGACTTAGCCAGGGTCCTGGTCTCAGCTATGTGTTGCGGGATGCTTCGGACGAGTCTTTCAACCGCTTCAAACTATGTTCGTAACAGAAACGCGTTCGGTGCCCGCCTCGCCGATTTGCAGGGCGTTCGATTCAAACTGGCAGATGTCGCAACAGACCTTGAAGCTTCTCGTTTACTTACATACCAAGCGGCTCATGCACTGCACGATGGGGGTGATGCTTCAGTCGAGGCCGCCCACGCCAAGAAGTTCTCTACTCGGGTTACTGAAACCGGAGTTGCTTCGTGCATGCAGGTGATGGGAGCAAACGGAGCCAAACGGGATCATCCATTACCACGCCATCTAGCAGCGGCACGGTTAACCCATTACGTAGATGGAGCGACAGAGATACAAGATGTAGTGATTAGTCGGTCCCTGCTTGATTGAAATGGAGAAGCTGTGAACCGTCAGCGTTCTGGGAAAAACACAACCGTCGACGAGGCCATCGACGCGATTTCAGATGGCAGTCGTATATATGTGGCACAGGGCTCTGGTTGTCCTTATGGGCTCTTGACTGCAATTGACCAGCGTCGAGGATCTTTCAGAAATCTTGAGTTTGTTTCGGCTTTTCTCTTGGAACGACCCGCTCCTATCGATCACTTAGGAGATCCCTTCAGATGGCTGTCGTTGCAACCAACTGGTGTCATGCGAGATGTACTTGACCACGAAGCTTTCGGGATCGTTCCGGGTCGTTATTCAGACCTCGACGGTATCTGCGAGCCGAACGCTCCGCTGGCGGCAGACGTCATAATTTGTCAGGTCAGCCCGCCGGATTCGTCCGGCACGTGCAGCCTCGGAACCGGAGTCGGAGGCCACGTTTCACTTATTGGTGATGCTCCCCTGGTGATTGGTCAGGTCAACAATCTCATGCCTTTTGTGCATGGTGAGGGAGAGTGCCACATAGAGGATTTCGACTTCCTGGTGACCATAGACGAACCCTTGGCTGAACTTCAACCGGCGACCATCGATCCAATCTCTTCGGCGATCGCTGAGCATATAAGTCCGTTCATCCCAGATGGTTCGACGTTGCAGTTCGGTATCGGAGCAGTACCTGATGCTGTTCTATCGACTTTGCAGGGGCGAAAGAACCTAGGTCTCCACGGCGGCATGATCAATAACGCTTGCGTGGATCTGATCAAATGCGGCGCCGTGGACAATCTCCACAAAGGATGTGATGAAGGGGTGTCGGTCGCCGCTGAAATCATGGGCACTCGGGAGCTTTATGATTGGGTCGATCACAATCCTCTAATCAGGATGGCTCGCGGATCTCATACCCATGGCATCCCGGGCATGGCCTCCGTTCGCAATTTCGTCGCGTTGCAGTCAACTGTAGAAATGGCGTTGGATGGTTCGGCCAACAGCGAATTTGCTTCAGGCCGCTTCATATCAGGCCCGGGTGGAGCTCCTGATTTTGCGTTCGGAGCTTCCATCGCAACCGGTGGCCGTTCGATAATAGCGATGCCATCAACAGCAGCTAAGGGGACCGCTTCACGAATAGTCCGGCGTTTAACCGAGGGGGCGCCAACGACGCTCCCTAGCTATGTTGCAGATGTGGTCGTTACCGAATTTGGCGCGGTTGAGTTGCGGGGTAGGACGCTTTCGGAGAGAGCTGAGCTGCTTGTAAGCATCGCTCACCCCGATCACCAAGATCTTCTATGTAGTCCCTGATCGGGCTGCATCACCCGATCTATCAAAGGCGTCGATAGCTCGCTGTCTGACCGCTGGTGCCATATGCCATCCCAGCCATCCGGTGCAGATTACGAGAGTTATGCATTCGCCCGAGCATCCGCGGACCGCTAGCTAGTAGGCCCCCGTCAACAATGTGTTCTTGGCCGGTGACGAAAAGTGAGTCATCGCTAGCGAGGAAAAGGGCCATACCAGCGATGTCTGAACCCTCTCCACGTTTGGGCAGCGGTTGAATCTCGGAAATCACTTCTTCTGCTTGTTCTTCATTGCCGCTGTGCATGAGCGGGGTGAAAATAATGCCTGGGCAAATCGCGTTCACTCTTATCTCGGAGGCCGCGAGTTCTATCGCAGTGGTTTTCGAAAGACTCACCACCGCAGCCTTAGCTGCGGAGTACGCCTGTGGGCCGGCGCCGCCTCCCATGCCGGCGATGGAGGCTGTATTGATTATTGAGCCCCCTTCTCCTTGATTCATCATCACCCGCGCTGCGTGCTTCGTTCCGAGAAAAACTGAGCGCACCAGAATATGAAATGTCGCGTCCCAGTCATCAACTTCTATTTCAGTGATCGGTCCAAAGGCTCCACCAATACCTGCATTGTTGAACACCACATCAAGACGTCCGAAAGAGTCAACGGCGAGTTCCGTCATTGCTGCAACATCGTCTTCAATAGACACGTCTGTGACCGTAAAGCGGACCTTGCCCTCATATCCCTCAGCATTGAGCTCCTCGAGAACGGCTCGGCCGTTTTCTGCGTTGAGATCCCCGATAACCACCGAGGCTCCTTCTTGCAGAAATCTGCGGACGGTCGCTAATCCCATTCCGCTGGCTCCGCCAGTAATGATTGCTACTTTCGATTCGAGTCTTCCGCTCATCATTTCCCCTTGCCTAACTTCAGGTTGCCATTGTCGCTCAATTGCGATGCTTCGTGCTCAGCATCCGAACTACGGTCAACTCATGGATCTCGGTTTGGGTGGAAAACGAGTCGTCATTACTGGCGGTTCAAAAGGCATTGGACTCGGCTGCGCTATCGCTCTTGCCCGAGAGGGCTGCCATGTTCAGATCGCAGCGCGGAGTCAGGAGACCTTGATTGGCGCTGAATCAGCGATTCGTGAATCTGCCGAAGGTGTCACGGTCATAAGTCATGCAGTTGACTTGTCGACTACTCAAGATCAGATGGCTCTGGTGGAAGCTGCCGGTGAGGTCGATATTTGGATCAACAACGCAGGGGCGATACCTGCGGGCGACATATCGACTATCGATGAACGTACGTGGCGGGCAGCTTGGGAGCTCAAAGTTTTCGGCTACATCAATTTGTGTAGAGCGGTTTACCCCTCAATGGTCGAGCGGGGGTGTGGCGTAATCATCAACGTAATAGGTGCCGCAGCGGTGCGACCTCAACCCTCTTATGTTGCTGGAGCCGTCGGAAATAGTGGTCTGGTCGGACTTACTACAGCCCTTGGGAGTCGGAGCCTTGCCCATGGGGTACGAGTGGTAGCTGTAAATCCAGGTTTAATCGTCACCGATCGAATGGGAGACATTTTGCGTCGCGAGGCCATCGACCAATTCGATGACGAAGGGCGTTGGGAAGAACTAATCCCCGACGATCCTGCCCCGGGCTCAGTCGAACAATGTGCAGATGTCATAACTTTCTTGGCTTCGCCGAGGGCCAGTCATATAAGTGGGACTACGTTGACCGTAGACGGGGGGGCTTCGGCTAGGTAGATCGACACGTCTAGGTAACAACTGTGAGTTTGGGGAACAGCATGAGCACAACTATTCAACGTGACGGACTCCCGGCACGAGAAATGCATGAGGTCCATCGGATCGATCATGACGGCGCAGTTGATGCCGACGGACACATTCTGGAACCGCCTGATCTTTGGGATGAGTACTTGGAGTCCAAATACAAAGATCGGGCCCTAAGAATCCGCTTGGACGAAAATGGGCTCGAGGAACTGGAAATAGGTGGTGAGCGGAGCGCTATGAGCCGTCGGGGTTTCCCTGCGACTTTGGGGGCGATGGGAGCGCCTGATCTAGCGGACATGCAACGTAATCCCGATAGGACCTATCTTCATGAAGCTCCTTTCGGGTCGATGGATCCAACTCAGAGACTTGAAGTCTTGGACGCTGAGAATCTCGATGCGGCAGTGATTTACACGACTGTGGGTCTGCTGTGGGAAGCAGAGTTAGAAGATCCCGAACTAAGCCAGGCATACACTCGCGCCTACAACCGTTGGGTAGTTGATTTTTGCAGGGATAGCGGAAATCGTCTCGTTGCTTCGGCTCATCTTTCTTTGAGTGACCCTGAAGCAGCCGCGACGGAACTCCGACGCGCAGTCGATGATGGCGCCAAAGGGTGCTATGTAGCACCGTTTACACACGGCGCCATCCCGCTAGGTCACCCGGATAATGATGTCGTATTCGCGACGGCACAAGAACTTGGGGTGCCTTTCGCTATCCATCCGACATTCGAACCTCAGTGGACTAAAGGCGGCAGGATGGGCACCTGGGAGAACGTAAAGCAACTCCGTCTAACAGCCTCGGTGACTGCATCTGACGGGGTCCGTCATCAATTCACAACCATGTTCGATTACGGCGTTTTCGATAAATTCCCAGATCTGAAGGTTTTGGTGCTCGAGTCAGGTGGCGGGTGGATCGGCTATTGGCTTGACCGGATTGACGCCGTCTACGCTCACACATTTGTGGGAACTCGGGTTCCACTAGAAATGAAGCCAAGCGAATACTTTATGCGCCAAGTCTGGATCAGTTGCGATCCTGATGAACGCACGATTCCCTCGCTTGCTGAACGTTTCGGATATGACCGTTTCATGTGGGCGTCGGATTTCCCTCATGCCGACCACACACCCGAATACGTCCATGACCTCAACCAGTTGGTTGACATGTTTCCCGAAGAACATCGACGAGCTTTCATTGGCGATAACGCACGAAAGCTGTTCGGACTCTAAGATTTTTGCGCTAACAGGCGATGATTAGGACACCTGATCGTGCTTTAGGAAAGAAGTAGGTTGACTTCGGGGGCATCACAAGGCCTTCATCAGCAACGTTGAACACATCTTCCAGTTCAGCTGGGGCGAGGCGAATTGTCGCTGGGCTGCTTGCAACCCCGGCGCCCGATGGGCGGTACGACAATCGCGGGTCATCAGCATCATTGATGCCAAACAAGTCGGGTAGCAACGTCGTATGAACAAACTCAGAATCCAAACCGATGGGTTCTTTACGCTCCGCCCAATACCAGTCATCACCAAATCGGAATCGCAGGACTCCTTTGTCAACTGGCTTCGTGGATTCTGATTCGGAGGACCCACGAACATCACACCAGTTCGCGAGTTCATCCACTGTCTTTCTGGGCAGGAACTCGAGTTCGTCGATGTCTCGGTCAAAACTTCCGATACAAAGTTCAGACGGTGGCACATAGGCCACTAGGAGATGATCGAACTTCGCCTCACGTGCCGCTGCGATTCGATGATGGCCATCAATGATGTACACGCGCTCGAAGTCGACAACGAAGGTAGGGTCGATCTCCCACAAAGTAAGTTCAGTTCCGTCGGTCGCAACGAAACTTGTCACCAATTCTGTTTGGTCCGACTCTTCCAACCGTCGAAGGTCTAGATCATCTGATCGCGAGGTGATCACTACCGGGCTCGACATTGAGCGTGCTTGTCGAAAATGGGCTGCCAGTGCCTGCACACGACCCGGGTGCACAGCCTCATGTGGCATCGGGTCCACTTCGGACAAGTTGATCGCCCCAACAATTGATCGTTGAGTTACGCCTTCGGCTTCTATTTTTTGGAGGAAGAGTCGTTCCTCGGTTCGAGGTGTATATGCCCCCGCCGCGATGAGGTCAGTGAGAGCGGAGTTTCCCTCGGTAGCTAGTCGAAGATGTTCCGTTGGATGGCCGTGGCTGGCGTCCGCCGACCTCGTGACATGGAGGAAGGAGTGAGCATGTTCGCCAAGGTGTTGTTCGCGTTCTTCTTGAGTTAAAGCGTCATAGGGCGGTGGAACTACATCTGGTGCCCAACTGGCATCTATAACAGACGCGAGAATCGGTCTGATCATGTCATCCACCCCCTTTTGAGAAGCCCGAAACTAGTCCAGGTTGCGGACTGCTGGAAACCCCAAGTGAGTCCAGGTCACTACGAGCAGTGATACCGCTCCACAAATTGAGACCACATTTCCGGCACCGATCTGTGATGCTGCCCAACCAAGTCCTAGGGCACCAAGCGGCATTAGTCCGACCTGAACCAACAAATACAGTCCCATAACTCGTCCCATGATGTCCTTTGGGGTAGTCGATTGAATAAGCCCTTGGTTCATGGTGATGAAGAAACCACCTGCCAAGCCCATAAGGAAAAAAAGGGGAATTAGAAGCAGAAACGATGACGCCTGTCCCATGCACATCACAAGCAGTGAGCCACACATCATCGCTCGTTGAAACTTTCCGCCTTTGCGTTTCATGTCACCTTTGCGCATAACGATGACAGACGTAATCGATATACCAACCGCCATTACCGCCAACAGATAAGCCGTGTCGCCGCTATCACGCAGAAGTTCTTCTTTTACTTTGGCCTGCATGGTCACCATGATCGCCGCGTTAACACTGACCGCTGCCATTGCCAGTAGCAGGAAAAGGACCCGCAACCGAATGTCACCTACAACGTGTCGCAATGCTGATCTGGCTTCCTGCAGGAGTCGACGTTTTTCTCGTTCTTGAACCTGTGGGGTTTCCAATTTTCGTAGCACGCCAAGTCCTGCGACCAGCATCACTACCTGTAACGCATAAACGCCCTCAAAATCGAATAGGTCGCCGGTGATCTTCACTAACGGAGCCGAAAGAACCATGCTGGACGTCATCGCTAATGCATTCAACGCAACTGCGTTCATGAGCAGACGCTCAGGCACTAGAAGTGGGATTAGAGCCTGTCGAACCGGCCCACCAAAAGCTTGGGCGATGCCCGAAAAGACGGACAGAACAAGTACCCACCCGTAGTTGAGTCGGTCCATACCTAACAAGACGAGTGTGGCTACAACTACAGCTAGGAAACCCAACTGGCTGTACAGCAACAAGGTGCGACCATCAACTCGATCGGCAAGCACACCAGCCTGCATAACAATGAAAGCGGCCGGGATGCCGAGCATAAACACTGCCATCCCTTGGCTGGTTTCGTTGCCTCCGAGGCCGTCTAAAACCAGCCATCCAACGGCAAAGCGTTGGGCGTTGCTTACAAACATATAGACGAGATTGTTGATCCACAGGCGCCTGTAGTCAGGAACGGCGAGAGCGTTTTGGGCTTCCCCGCGAGGGTTCGAGTCAGGTTGGCTGACGCTACCAGAATCAGTCACCAGAGAATTCTGGTCTACTGCGAGCGCTAAGGCCTCATTTAGGTCGGTCTTTCCTGAAGTTAAATCACCTCAAGTGTTTGGGGCGGGGGTCAGCTAGACGCCCTAACGGGGACTGTGCTCGCAAACCACCATCAACCACTATTGCCTCTCCACTTACGAAGGAAGACTCATCACTCGCAAGCCATAAAGCTGCACTCGCGATTTCTTCGGGACGACCCAATCGACCTATGGCATGAGCACGCATATTTGTTTCTAGAGCCACCGGATCTTCCATCATTCGCATCACGGGTGGAGTTTCAATAGTGCCAGGACAAATCGCGTTCACTCGGATGCCGTCAGCTGCGTGATCGGTACTCATTGCCCTGGTGAGATTGATCACCGCAGCTTTACTAGCCGCATAAGCAACGGCTCCCCCATCACCGTGGAGTCCAGAGATGGAAGCAGTGTTGATAATCGAACCCCCTCCTGAGCTCAACATCGCTGGAATAGCGAATTTCCCTCCGAGGTATACAGAGCGAACGTTAACCCCCATTACCAAGTCCCAGTCATCGACATCCAACTCGATGACAGTGCCGGGGCGCAGCGTCCCTGCATTGTTAAACATCACATCCAACCGGCCGTATTGGGCAACAGTCCTATCAACCAGCGTTGCCACTGATTCTGCTATCGAAACGTCAACTTCAATTGCTAAGGCATGTCCGCCTTCTTCGTTGATTTGATTTGCGACTGCTTCAGCTTTTCTCAGTCGCATGTCCGCGACGATTACCGCAGCACCCTCTTGCGAAAAACGCAGTGAGGTGGCTTCACCTATCCCGGATCCACCTCCGGTGACGATCGCTACTTTGTCGGTCAACAGCATTAGCGCTCCCTTGAAGTTAAGACGGCGCGAATTTAGCGGCAGTAAGGTCATACGTGCGCTACTTATGGCAACAGGAGACAACTTTGGCCAGCCCTGAATATCATCGGATCAGAGAAATCATCGCATCGAGACGTAATTCAAGTGATCGCCCCGTCAATCTTGAAAAGTTCCGGGCAAATATGGAAACGACTGCTCGGGACCTTCCCGCCGAAGTGGACGGGACCATGATCGACGCTGGTGGGGTGCCGGCTGAACTGCAAGTCACGCAGGACGCTGCAACGGAAAATCTGATCATTTATTTCCATGGCGGCGGCTACATAGGGGGCTCTATCGCCACTCACCGAAATTTGACTGGCCATCTTGCTCTTCGGTCTCGGTATGGCGTTTTATCGGTTGAATATCGGCTCGCACCAGAACATGCCCATCCCGCAGCTGTAGAAGATGCTGTGACGAGCTACCAGTGGGCGCTTGCTAATGGGTACGAGCCGGAGAACATCGCGCTGGCAGGTGACTCTGCGGGCGGTGGACTCACAGCGGCTTGTCTAATCGATCTCCGCAATAAACAATTACCGCTCCCCGCTGCTGCTGTTCTGATTTCACCTTGGCTAGACATGTCCCTTACCGGTGAAAGCATGGTCACTAACGATGAAAAGGATTCGTCGATCTCAGCTATATCTATGCCTCGAACTCGCGAACTTTTTATTTCTGAAGATCAGATGAAGGACCCGTTGGCATCCCCTCTCGAAGCCGATCTGGGTGGTCTTCCCCCGTTGTTGCTTCAAGTTGGTGATGAAGAAATTCTTTTGTCCGACAGCGAGCGATTCAGTGAAAAAGCCACAACATCTGGTGTTGACGTTGAACTGCGAATTTGGCCCGAAATGTTTCATGTTTGGCATGCCTGTGTCGGGCTATTTGAAGAAGCAAGTTTGGCGATCGATGAGATGACTCAATTCATCTGGGAGAAGACCAACAGCTAAAGATGGTTGAGTGTTGCTCAGTCGACCGTCTATTCGGGAGGCGTTGTACGAACCACACCAGTTTCAAGCAGGGTCGTGTAATGAGCCGGCTCGATCTCTGCCAACTCAAGGGCGGCATAGTCGTTGTGTTCGCCCATGGTGGCCGCGTGGCGGCGCATGGTAGCTGGAGTCAACGAAAGCCGGGCAGCAAATCTTGGCCAAACGTGGGTACCTGCTTCAGGATGGGCTAGGGGAACGAAGAATTCGACACTCTCCAATTGAGGGTCATTGACTACATTTCCAGCGTCGAAAACCGCGCCTGCAGGAACTCCAGCCGCTTGGAGAGCCTTCATAAGAGATCGATCCTCGTGTTCTGCGGTGAAAGATGAGAGCCGTTCGTCGATCTCATCGTGACGTTGCCATCTCTCCTTGACACTGAGTTGAGAAAGATCAGTCCAGCCGGTTATTTCGCAAAGACTTTTCCACGATGCGTCATCTATGACGGCTATAGCTATCCATCGATCGTGTCCGCTGCATCGATAAACGCCTTGGGGAGCTCGTCCTGGTCGCCGGTTTCCCCACCTTCGTGGGGTTTCGTTAATTTGAGCGGCGACGAGGTGTTGTCCGATCATATTTATCGCTGTCTCCGCTTGAGCTACTTCAACGGTTTGTCCGGTCAAACCGCAGCATTGTCTATCGAGTAAGGCAACCAAGGTGGCAGCCGCGGCATGAAGCCCGGCGGTCGGATCAGGCCATGCGATTCCGCACTTCCATGGAATTTCATCTTGATAGCCAGTCAGCCAGGTGTGGCCGGCGTGACCGTCGATAGTCGGTCCGTAAGCAACCCAATCCTTATTGGGTCCCGATCTTCCGTATCCGGGCATCGTTACATAGGTCAAATCTGGATTATGAGTTCTCAGGGTAATTTCATCCAAGCCGAAGTTAGGCATAACCCTCGGGGCATAGTTTTCAATTACGACATCTACTTTGGGAAGGATCTGGACAAAAAAGTCTCTTCCTTCTTGCTTATCGAGTTCGACGACCATTGAAAGTTTGTTATTGGCGTACTTGTTGTGGAAGCCGGTTCTATTCCAGGGCTGTTCCCCTGCATCATCATCTGGAAAGAAATGGGTCGATTCGGCATAGCTTTGCGGGACTTCGAGCGGCGTTCGAGTCCAGGGGACCTCTGCCATGAGAACTTCTGCCCCTAGATCAGCCAGGATTCGCGCCGCCAGTGGCCCTGCCCATACTCGGGTCATATCGACTATCCGGAATCCAGTTAAGGGCCCATCGGTGAGTTCATCGAGGGACTCGTTACCTGATGGAAATGTGCCGGTACGATTTTTGGGTCCAAGTCGCCAACCGTGTTTGCTCATTTGAAACGGTGGCCCCGGAATCTGAGTTCCGTGGCTATCTAACTGCCAGAAATCTCGTTCTTGAAGATGTGGATCTTCAAACAAATCATCAACTGTCGATATGGGTGCTACCGGCAGTCGTAGAGCTTGGAACAATTCCACTAACTGGTCTCGCCGCTGTGTCTTTAAGAACGGAATTAGTGCACCGTCAAGGAGTTCTTGGTTTGTCATAACGTCGTAAATCGTTTCAACGTCATCGCGTTCCAACAGGGCTGTCAGACCCGCGACCTCCAACAATCGCTCCATCTGATCACTTTGGCTAATTGCTAATCCGATCCAACCATCGGCACATTCGTATCCGCCGATGGGGGTTCCAGGTCCGCTGTACCGGTTTCCCATGCGATTCAGAATTGCCCCATTATGGGTATATCGGAGAAGGCTGAACTGATGTAAAGCAGCTATGACTTCTTGATGTGAGGTTTCGACGACTTGACCTTGGCCGGTCCGAGCTAGCGTCATGAGCGCAGCGAGCGCTCCGATAAATCCAGTAACGCCAGCCGCCATATGAACAATGTCAGGAACACCGTTCAGTGGTTCCCGTTGAGGGTCCCCGCTGAGTCTGAGATGTCCTGCAATCGCGGCGTCAACGAGGTCAGTGGACCTCCAATTCGAATAAGGCCCCTGAGAAGCAAACGGTGAAATGCGGAGGACCACTTGTCGAGAATGTTGGGGTTCAAAGAGTGAGTCCAAGGGATCGTTACTCGATGATTGGATAACCACGTCAGCCTGCGCAGCCACATTGACATCACCGACATGTTTTGACCCGTCGAAGAATGGGTTAGCCACTGAATCGTGACCATCTCGGCTCACATGAACTTCGCTGCCGTAATCGGCGAACAATTTTCCAACGTATGCGCCGGCTACAGAGTCACCGATTTCCATTACAAGAAGAGATTCCAGTGCCGTTTTCATCACGGGATGACTCCCAATTCCTTCATTTCGGTGATCTCAATGTGGCTGTCTCCACGAAACAGCCACCTGAAGCAGGATCGTAGTCAGTCGAAGCCACCTAGGGCTTCGTAACCTGACAGCGTTGCTCTTACTAGCAAGTCGGCGGGTAGACCTGGAACTATCGGTGACACGACAGTCATAGCTCTTGCATCAGATTCAGAGATGGCTTCCCGGTTTTGTATTGGCCGTGTTGTCGCAACATGAATCCACTCATCAGGGTCTACCGGAACAACTGGTGAGTCAGATGAGAGGGTCACATTGATGTCGCGTTCAACGAGCGACGACAACGGCCATAGCCACGGCTGTTCTATCGGGGATATGTCTTCAAGGTATTTGTCTAAGCGTCGACTCAGGAAAGAAGGCTGAGTACACACTGAAACCCCGAGTTGCGCCACGCGATCAAGTTGTTCGGGCATTGCCAGTGAGCAGTGTTCAAGCCGATCGATCGTCGACGGCGGTGGTGATGATGTTTCAAGCGCCAGCAATGTTTCATCGAGCATGTCGATATCCATCACGTGAACCGCTACGGGAAAACCGGCTCGGTGGGCTGTAGCAACCAATGTGCTGAGATCTTCTTGGAGGCCTACGTCAGGCATCACTTTTGCGTGACCGATTTCGATGCCTTTGTACGTTTCGCCGAAACGTAAATCCCCTAACCGGTCTGCGCCAATCATCGCTGTGATACGAGGACCACCACACTCTTCTCGTATTTCGGCTAACACGTCTAACGAACCTTGATCATTGGTGTGGGTTGCGTCAGTAACCGCGACTACACCCATCCGCCGCCACTCTTTGAAAACCTCGGTGGCGGTCCTTTTCAGTTCTGCGATTTCTAGCCTCGGCACTTGACTGAGCACGTCTTCTTGTTCGACCAGTATTCCGTCCCCAAAGCCCTTAATCTTTAAAAGTTCAGCAGCCGCGCTGTTGACAACAGCGACGTGTCCTGAGCGATCATGAACCACTGTAGGGATCTCTAATGTCACTTGATCCAACTCTGACCTGGTCGGGTGACGCTTCTCTCTTAAAAAGTTTGGTTCATAACCCCATCCGCGCATCCAACCGTTATCTCCCGCGGAGCGCTGTGTAAGGAGTTGGAGTACCTCATCTACAGACGTCGCTTTCGACAAGTCAATTGAACAACGGCTTGCCAGCGTGGACAGCAGATGAAGATGGTCGTCTCGCCACCCCGGCTGAAGAATTTCATCCGATCCGAGTTCGATAATCTCGTCCGCTTCATCAGCGCCGGAATCAATTTCGTAAACCGTTCCGTCGCGTACCAACAATTTCGTTGCCACGGGTCGGTTCTTATCGAAGGTATGGACCTTTCCTCTTACGAGGAGCGAGGTCATCGGCTTTAGATACCTAGTTCTTCGAGCAAGGGAATCAGGTCTTTCCTCAATAGTTTGCCTGTGGAGGTACGAGGTAGCTCTTCCATCAAGTGAACCGCTTCAGGTCTCTTGAAGGGTGCAAGCTTCTCTTTAGCGGATGCGACCAGATCCTCGGCAGTAACTCCGCTCCCTTCGCGGATCACCGCTGCAGCTACGACACGCTCACCCCATTCCTCAGAAGCAACGCCTACGACCGCACATTCGAGAACAGCACTATTTTCATACAGAACTGCTTCAACTTCATCGGGAGACACGTTCTCTCCGCCCCGAATGATCATGTCTCCAGTTCGCCCACCTAGAAATAGGTAGTCATCTTCGTCTAGATATCCGAGATCTCCGGTGTGAACCCATCCTTCGTCGTCCACGGTGACGCGCGTTTTTTCTTCATTCCCCCAATATCCGTCCATTGCTCGGAAGGTTCGAAGTTGCACTTCTCCAAGAGTTCCCGCCTCAACTGGGTTCCCATCTTCGTCGACGACTCTTACTTCGACATCATCGAGAACCTGGCCGACTGAGGAAAGACGTTTGAGTGTCAACGCTTGTTCTTCCTCTGTGCCCTCTACCCGGTGATCATCGGGATCAAGCACGGCAACGGTCGAAGTGGTTTCGGTCTGGCCATACGCGCCGGCAAAGGAGACGTTAGATGGGAATTCACCTATCGCCCTACGAATCACAGAAGGCGGCATTGGGGCTGCTCCATATGTAATCGCCTCCATCCCACTAAACGCTTCAGGCGTGAAGTTCTCTGCTTCCATTACCCGACCCAACATCGTGGGTACAAGAAATGCGTGAGTCACTGAATGTTTTTGGACGGTGTCGATCCACGCCGAAGCTTCAAACTGAGGCAGCAACACGACCACTCGGCCGCTGTATAGGGCGTTCAACATCGAGGTAACACCGGCTATGTGGTACAGCGGCGCGGCAAGAGCCATTCTGCCCATGTCTTCACCTGTAGCAGCGTCGTTGGTTCCCATGACGTATCCGGTGAGAGCACCATTGGTAAGTCTGACGCCTTTCGGTAAAGACGTTGTGCCGCTTGTATAGAGAAGAGCACACAGCCCATCGGGGTCAACGTCCTCTGGCACCGGTAGTTCAAATGCTTCGTCTCGAGCTTGGGCATATGAGTCGACCTCATCGAGCATGAAAACGTGCTCAACACTGTCCGGACGATTTTCGTCGACTAGGTCTCTGTAGCGCGTTTCCGTGAAGAGGACCTTCACTCCACTATCTGACATGAGGTGTGCTGTCTCTTCGGCACCTGCGCGGAAGTTCATTGGTACGACAGTGGCTCCAACGAATGCCGCGCCAAAAATTGCCTCGACGCACTCAACGCTATTTGTAGCGAATACGCCGACACGGTCTCCGACCTCGACTCCGAGCGTCGTCAGGAGCCCTGCGGTCTTACTTACATTTTCGAGAAGTTCGCTGTACGTGACTTCACGCGCGGGTGCTCCTCCGCCCTCAGTTGAGGTATCTATCAGAATTATCTGCTCGCCAGCTATCGACGCCGGCATGAAAAGCAACATTCCCAGGTTCACGGTGTCCCCCTGTTGTCCTCCGGAATGATCGCGGATGAAAGCACTCGCGCGCCACACCAGAACGAAGTTTCCTTTAAGTTTGCTTCTGAATTTACGGTCAGAAGCGGGTTATTCTGCCTTTATGGCAAAGAACATTGAATTTTGGGTTGACCCTATATGACCGTGGTGCTGGGTGACGGCCCGTTGGGTCGTCGACGAAGTCGCTGCAGAGCGCGACCTTTCAATCACTTGGCAGCCAATCAGCCTTCTGTTTAAAAATGAACCTGCGGAGGGCACCCCGTACTACGAATCCACCTCTCTGACACACAAAATGTTGAGAGTTATGGAAGCGGTAAGAGCTGCCGAAGATGAAGGGAAGGTCTTCGATTTGTATTGGGAATTCGGCAGTCGCATCCATCATGACGGCGACAGAACTTTCGATCTGGCAGAAGCATTGGTGACTGCCGGGGTTTCTGGGGAGTACTCAGCTGCTGCAGATGACGAAAAATGGGATGACGTTATTAGAGAAAAAATGGACGACGGTTTATCGCTCGTAGGTGATGACGTCGGGACGCCGATAATTGCCTGGAACCGTGACGATGGTGACCGGGTCGCGCTCTTCGGGCCGGTGATAACTAGAGCACCGAAAAAAGATGAGGCATTGAAGCTGTGGGACGCGATGCTCATGCTCGGAGATATCGATGGATTCTGGGAGTTGAAAAAGACCCGGACAGAACGGCCCGAATTTGGTGAGCGTCCGAAGTGACCACCAAGCTCTTCGATGACTTAAAAGTGATAGACACCGATAGTCATTGGTCAGAGCCCTACGACCTTTGGACTAGTCGAGCGCCAGCCAAGTGGCGGGACCGTGTTCCACAAATGGTGGAACGCGAAGGGAAACGTCGATGGTGGTTCGACGGCGACATCCCGATTGGTCTTCCAATCGCTTCTTCGGTTATTGACCCCGATGGTGAAAAGATCACTGGGACCGCCTTCTTCGATATGGATAACGAAGTCGTGCACCGAGCCAGCTTTGATCCGGAGGCTCGGGTAGCGATGCTCGATGCTCTAGGAATTCATGCCCAAATTATGTATCCCAATGTCGCGGGTTTCGGAAATCAAAACTTCCTCAAGTCTCCTGATGAAGCTTTGCGACTATTAAGCGTCGAGATTTACAACGACGCGCTCGCCGAGTTTCAAACAGACACAGGCCAGCGAGTTTTCGGGATGGCTTTATTACCTTGGTGGAACCTTGATGCGGCAGTGCGAGAAATAGAACGAGCACATGCGAACGGGCTTAGGGGAATAGTGACGTGCGCCAACCCAGAAGAAGCTGGGCTTCCAGATATGGGGACCAAGCACTGGGATGCAGTGTGGCAAACATGTTCAGACCTCGATATGCCGGTGAACTTTCACATCGGTTCTTCGAAGGGGAACATGGACTTTTTTGGGCGCGCTCCGTGGCCCTCTTTCGGTGCAGAGCGCAAGCTCGCGGTTGGTTCGGCAAATTTATTTATGGGCAATGCTCGGACTATCGGTAATTTGATCTATTCAGGCCTTCCAGAGCGGTTTCCTTCACTGAAGTTTGTTTCTGTTGAAAGTGGAGTTGGTTGGATCCCGTTTTTTCTTGAGATCCTCGACCATCAGATGGCTGAGACAGCTCCAAACGAGCTGGCTGGATTATCGCTATTGCCGTCGGAATATTTTCGACGTCAGTTTTTTGGATGCTTCTGGTTTGAGAGGTCCACCATTAAGCCGACCGTCGACTTCCTTGGAAGCCACTGTCTGTTATTCGAAACTGACTTCCCTCACCCAACGTGTCTGTACCCGAGAGATGATGTTCAGCTTCTCGAGGCGTTCGAAGGCCTAGAAGATGCAGACATCCGTGCGATGCTTCAAGACAATGCCGCTGCGTTGTATCGGATAGATATTTCCTAGCTTGGGACCGGGCCACAGGAGTTTCACATAACGCCGTGTCCAGGTTGAGGAACTCTCTTGGGACCACACCTCGATGCGGCCGTCTAGTTTCAGGCTGTCGTGCAACTAGTGGGCGTCGCCTTCAGTCCTCCCAAATTCGTAATTTCGAGCCGTCGTATCTTCTTGTTCTGGAAGTTCGACAACAACGTCGTCCACCTCGACCCGATGGTGGGCAACTTGGTTGTCCGTTGATGCAGGGATCGGCGCTTCACCTTCCACCGTCACTCTTTCCATTCGACGTCGCTGCGGCCAATAATCGGCCGGAGCGTAATGTTGGACCGAGCGGTTATCCCACATCACGACTGTTCCTGGCTTCCAGGTGACTCTGAGTTGAATTTCGGGGCGGCTTGTTTGCTGTAACAGAAACTCGAGGATCGATCGGCTTTCTTCATCTGGAAGTTCGTTTATCCGCTCGGTGAAGTGTCGGTTGACATATAAGACAGATGATGAGGTTTCGGGGTGTCGGGTAATCACGGGATGGTTTGCCAGTGGGAAGGTGTCTTCAATCTCGCGCAGAGTCTCACGATCGTTTTCTAACAAGTCCCGGAAGCGGCCAAATCCATGCAAAGCGGTCAACCCGGTGAGGTAAGCCTGCATGCGGCTACTAAGGAAATCATATGCTCCACGCATAGAGCAGAAGATGGTGTCGCCACCCAGTTCGGGACTAATTAGCGCCTTCAAGATGGTGAACTTTGGGGGCTCCAATTTGTATGTTTCGTCGGCATGCCAAATATCGGTAAGAGGTTTCTTGGAGTCTGCATTGACTTCCAGCACGATGAGTTCGGGTTGGGTAGCGGATCTTGGTGAAAATGGAGAGATTGCTAACCTGCCAAATAGTCGGCCGAACTCTAACTGTTGGTCTGGGTCAAGGCGCTGGTCGCGAATCACCAGTACTTCGTGTTTGCTGATCAACTCATTGATTTCCTCAAGGCCCTCATTTGGAGCAACTGAGTTCAAATCGATGTCGGTGATTTCGGCCCCAAATACAGGCCCTAAACGCTGTAGTCGCATTGCAGATCCCTCGATTGAGGCTAGCAACCGGCAAGCTAGTCGCCCGCATCGCTAATGGATTGACGTCACGATGCCCAAACAACGGCGACACTACCTGTTGCTTTTTCTTAGCGGTGGGTGACCTGTTTGAGGTTGTCGATATGAGCTCCAAGTTCAGATGCTGCGCGCATCATTCCAAGTCTCCAAGAGATCGCTCCCTGGAACGGATTGGTCACCCAAATATCGATTGCTCCAGAATTTGACATTTCTTCTGTGAAACGCAAACTCCGAGTTCGACCTTTGTAACGCATAGTCACCCCTACCGAGCCGTCTTTCATCGTCACGGGCTCGTCCATTCCTAAACCAGCGTTTCGTCCTTCGATCACGGCAGTACGTGCTTGTTGTCTGAGAATGGCGGTATTCATGACGCAGGGGACATTAACCGCCAAAAGGGCCTTGCCTTTTCATTTCAGCGATTTTTCCAGTTTCATTTGATCTTGGACGTGTCCTAGCGCTTCATCATGGATTGAGGCGTGGGCGCTACAGAACCCGGCCCGAGCCATATGAGTGCAGTACCTCAGCAATAGTGAAGCGAGATTTCCCAAAATAATTTCGTGTCCATAACAATGATGCTGCAACATGTCCTTTGTGAGACAGCCAATCACCCGCCTTCGACACGTCATCAAGCAAGTCGTCTCACCTCGTAGCGGGCGCACCAAGGCATTAAAAAACTTCGCAACAAACCCAGACGTGATGCGCAGCGCACTTAGCGATGCCATATCTAGCCGAGGTGGCGAAGTAGCTGCTCGGAATCGTTCAGCTCTTGTCGCCGCGAAATACGTGACGCTAAGCGAAGACGGGAGACACAGTTTCTTCAAGATTCTGGCGGATGAGTTCGGTGTCGACCGTCAAGCAGTAGATGACTTGATCAGCGAATTCGGCGAAACCCAGGATCGCGGTTCAGTCGAACAGAGGCTCCGGGTGGCACTAGAGCCAGCGCGTGAACTCCTGTTCAGACGTTTCATCAGCGTCGACGATGGATTGGCGTTCGTTGTCGGACTCAGAGCAGATTTGTTGGCTTTGAACGATCCCAAATTCTCAGAGATTGACGATGAACTACGCCGCCTCCTTGACCGTTGGTTCGATGCTGGACTATTGACGTTGACTCAAATCACCTGGGATTCTCAAGCATCGCTTTTAGAAAAACTCGTCGAATACGAGGCGGTGCACGCAGTCACTAGTTGGGGTGATTTAAAAAATCGTCTTCGAAGCGACCGCCGCCTATATGCATTTCAACATCCGGGTCTCCCAAACGACCTGCTGATATTCGTAGAAATAGCCTTGGTTACGGGACTAGCAGACAGCATCGATGACCTACTCGACACGAACACCCCCGTCATCGATTCCAGTGAAGCTGACACCGCTATTTTCTATTCCATTTCGAACTGCCAACGTGGACTTACCGGCGTTCGACTTGGCGACTTCTTAATTAAACGGGTGGTCACTGAACTATCCCGAGAACAACACGGCCTAAACAACTTTGCAACCTTGTCTCCAATACCGGGCTTCCGCCGCTGGCTAGAAGCAGCAATGCAACAACCGGCCTCCCTTCACCTCAACAAGGCCGAGACCACAGCGATTGAGACGGCCCTAGAAAACCCTGATTGGGGCCTCGAAGCGGAAACTGTTGAACAGCTCCAAGTCACATTGCCTCAACTTTGCGCTCATTACCTGCTGTCAGAGAAGCGTGGGCAGCGGGCACTGGATCCGGTAGCCAATTTCCATTTAAGCAACGGCGCCCGCGTGGAACAGATCGTTTTTGGTGCCAATAAGCAAGACACTGCTCAAGATAGAGCCCTCGGGATGATGGTGAACTACCGCTACGAGATTTCAAAAATTGAGGACCGTCATGATGCCTACGCACACGAGGGAGTAATCGACGCTCACGACAACGTAAAGGCACTCCTGGTATCTCGAACAGTTGACTAGCTATTCGAGTCAAAGTTGGTAGGCGATACAGCCGCTCACCAAAGCTCGGATACATCTGGTTTCAAACGAACCAGAGACGGCCTGTCTATGTTTCTATGTCGGTGATACTGGGCTCGCACCCAGACTGGGCACAGAAATCCCAAACCTTGTAACAACACGAGGGAGACCGTCCATATCGCAAGCACGGGGGCACCGATCACCTACTGATACGAACCTGGTCATGTTCGCCCGACCGGACCAGTTCGACAGTGAGGCCTTCCACGGTGACATGGTCGCCGATGCGAAGAAGCGCGTCGGGCCAAGTTTGTCCGCCGGTACGCCCTAAGGACCGATCACGCGGCACTACAAGTTGCAGCGGTCCCTGGTGTTGACCAATCGCTGTATCAACGGTGTAAACGAGGATTCCGGCCTGGTCTCCTAGCCTCCAATCCACTCCAAGACCGCGCCGAGACTCGACGACCACAGCACTGTGGTCATTGATACGAATAATGGCGCTTCTGTAGCCCTCTGCTGTTTGAACCAATGGCCTGAGCGTGAATTCGACTGAGTCAATTGAAGCGGCCATTCGACAGTAAATTGATTCAGGTTCGAGCCAGCCAATAAGCCATCGATTCCACGCCGTCATGGACTTCGCCGGGCCGTGGTAGCTAGACATCACTGCCCACTCCCCCATCGGCAGGCTCTCTAAGTTGTCTCCCGTCGCAGGAAAAACATAAAGATCCAGTGGACCCAACGTGTGCCCTATCTCGTGGGCCAACAGCCAAGCATGATTAAAACGAGTCCCATCGGTGGAAGGGGCGCCGTGAGCAAATATCACGGAGCCTTCATCGGTATTGTGAGCGCCATCTAGCGTTAGATAGCCCCATCCTCGAGAGTTAATAACTGCCTCACTGGGGGTGGCTTTCGGTAAGTAAAAGAACACTGCTGCGACGTCGGTGAAGTCGAGATGTGGGTCAACCAAGTCAATGATTTCTTCTGAGAGCGCGACGCCCCAGGGATTTGTTGAACCCCCGGGATTACCGACAGTGGGGTCATAGTCCACCGAGGCCTTAGACAAACGGGTGAACACGTCACTGAGAACCCACTCCACCTCAAAACGCCCATCGGATACTTCCCGGTAGTAGTCAGTGGCCCCTCGGGCTGCTTTCGCTGCCTCCTCTATCTCCCATGGCTCACCTGCGGCATCTGGGAAGTCGATGGGCACCAGTGCGTATTTCGTCGTTCCTTCTGGTGAAACATTCTCAGTGGGTCGCGGAAAGCCGACTCGAACTGGGTCATGTGGGCCGCGCCATAAATCCTTTAGTTCACACAGAGAAGCATCCTCGCTAGGTTCGGTTGGAGGCATGTATGGAACAGATGGTTCCGAGTCCATCTCTTCGTCAGCATCTTCAAGCGGTATCGAAGTAGTTGTTTGGGCGGGAGCCAACACCGTGGTTGATGCAGCTACGACAGGTGCGGTTGTCGTCGTGGGTGCGGTTGTCGTCGTGGGTGCGGTTGTCGTCGTGGGTGCGGTTGTCGTCGTGGCGGTATTTCGTTGCTCTGACGCTTCTAATTCGGAGGAACTGGATCCCCCGCAGGCCGATCCAAGCAGCGCCACGATCAACAAGACGTTCCTCAACGGCATCCGCTAAACCTGCCTCAACT
>JASLTG010000018.1 GCA_030743005.1 Acidimicrobiales bacterium
ATTGTTCAAGAAGGCAGACCGATAGAGCTTAAGAGGAGTGTCGGATCTGATGTCATTGTGGTGGAACTCGTCGACAAATTAGATCAAGCCGCTGATGTAGCGGCTGCGTTGCCGGCAGTCGATGATGTCACCATCGGCACGCAGGGGATAACGATCTCAACAGCTGATGGGGCGGGGCTCGTCGCTGAAGTAGCCGTGGCTTTCAGCAGACAAGATATTTCCCCTCAATCTCTAACTGTGAGAACGCCTTCGCTCGACGACGTCTTTCTCCGAGCTACCGGTCATCGGTTGACCAGTGAGATCGAACAATGATGTCGGATCGAAAACCCATCTCTCAACACAGCGGGGTTTTTGCTGATATTGGCACCGTTGCCCGTCGAGCTGTTCGAAGTCTTTCCAGAGAACCTGAGTTCATCGGTCCGGCTCTGGCTATCCCCATCTTCTTTTTCATCGTCAATATTGGAGCGTTAGAAGCCTTTGTGGAACGGCAACCAGGGATCGACTATCGAGCATTCCAACTTCCCGTCGCGATCGTGTTTGCAGTAACCGGAATATCACGTGCCAACATGCTGGTAACAGATATCCAAAGCGGCTATTTAGATCGGATGCTGGTCACGCCGATTCGTCGGGTATCGCTGCTGCTGGGTCTGATGGTGGCCGACATCGTTTTGGCGTCTGCTTTAGCAGCGGTAGTGCTGCTTTTAGGTTTCGCCGTCGGCGTCAGCTTTGGAACGGGAATCTCTGGTTTAGCGGTGTTTGTGCTTCTCGCCATGGCGTGGAGCCTTGCCTTCACAGGTTTCCCTTATACGGTCGCATTGCGGACCGGTAACCCCGCTGCGGTTAATTCAGCTTTTCTGATCTTTTTCCCGTTTGCGTTTTTGACGCCGAGCATGTTGCCGCGAGATTTAATGAGCGGATGGTTGAAAACGGTGGCGGCGTGGAACCCGGTTACGTACCTGCTTGAGGGTATGCGTTCAGTTCTGTCGGAAGGATGGGACCCAACGATGCTCCTTAAAGCAATGGCCGCGATAGTGGGGTTGGGGTTGGTGACGTTCACCATGGCTTTTCGTTCTCTAGCCCGTCGCGTCGCGACCGGCTAGTTGCCTACCAGCCTCGGTCGACCCATTCTTGGAGTTGAGGAGCCTCGCTACCGATGGTGGTGTCATCTCCATGACCGGGAAGAACGACAGTGTCAGAAGAAAACTTTGAGAACATTCGCTCGTCAATGCTTTTGATAATGGTGTCAAAATCGCCGCCCTCAAAGTCCGTAGCGCCAGGACCACCAGGGAAAAGGGTGTCGCCTGAAAACAACAGCGGTGTGTCTTCAACATAGAAACTCATCGAGCCTGGAGTGTGCCCAGGGTTGTGAATGGTGCGAATACGCAGACGACCGACCTCAATCACCGAATCATCTTCCAAGATGAAGTCGTAGCTAGGCAGCATGGTTGCATCCTCAGCAGCGACTCCCACTTCGTATCCGGCATCTCGAATCGCAGGGATCGCTTGGATATGGTCCCAGTGGCCGTGAGTTTCGACCACAGTGCGCACTCCTAGGCTTTGGCAAAGTTCTAAAAGCTGTTCGTGTTCGTTGGCGGCATCAATGAGAAGAGCGTCGCCTGTCTCGGTGCACCTGACAGTGAACACATTGTTTTCGTAAGGCCCGACGACAACCTTGTGCACTTCGACGCCAGTCCCTTTCCAGTGAAGAGTCATATGTCAAGTTTACGGCCTTGTGTTCTAAGCCATCGGGATGATCAGTTTCCGGTACTTATACGTTGTCGCGTAACGAATGCAAAAGGCCTATGACGAAAGGCTCGAGTTGAGCGCCGTCTGTCGCGACTTCTGAGAAAGCGACTCTGCTGGTTCGGTCACCAGAATCGCTTGGCACCCGAAACGTCATGCCATATCGGTCCACTCCGACCATTTCAGCTTCCTTAGCACTTGGTATGCCACCGCGTTCCTGAACAAAAATAAGGTTTGCATCAGCATGGTCATCATTCATGTGTTCAATAGCGCCGAGCGCATTCTCGTAAAAAGGATCTACTTCTGCGCTGGAGTAATCTTCAACTGTCATCCAGCTCATATGTCCGAAGCCACCAACGAAGCGGCAGCGTTCGACCATGAGTTTCCAATAATTGAAGTCCTTGAAATTCACGTAATCGGCAGCGTAAGGATGCTTGGCTAAGTACTCGGCTTCCAAGTCATCTGAAGCCTTCAGCAGGTGCATTTGTCCGATCAATGTCAGTCTTGCCCCAACAAGGGGATCCCCTTCAACGGCGTCAGATGTATCCACCAGAAGGCTGGCCCGACTATCAAGGCGTGCATTCTTGGTGTGTTCTGCGAGGTCTGAAATAAGAATGACTGGGTTTCCCTCACCATCAACAATGTGAGAAACAAGACTGCCATAGGGATATCCCTCGGTGGTGAGGGTCGATAAAACTCCTGTCGCGCTTGATGCCATCAACGAACGAGATAGTTCTGCATCGCTAGGGAAGGAGTGAACGTCGCCCACCGGTGATACGTCGTATCCGTCTCCGTGTTCAAGTTCTGGCGTGTCGGCCATTAGCTAGGTCCTATGCATCGATAAGTAGTGACAGTGCTTACTGGGGTCGTTGTTTGTAATCCCTAACAATAGTGAAGCATTAATTCTGTCTCGAGTAGTAGTGACCTGTTGTGGGCGGGTCCGCCCGACGCTGTTGGAGGGTTTTGCCCGAGGCAGGCAAAGGAGCGTTGGCAAGGAGGGGAATCCCCACCAGGCCGGACCCGACCCACAACTCGCCTCAGCACGAAGAGGCGAGGGATCCAAAGATCCGCAGGTACGTTGCTGAAGTGTTTAACACAAAATGATAAGCATGCCAAACATAAATGAGGATGAAGTCTCATTTCGGCGAAATATCGTGCAAACCTGACTCTATGGGTGCCAGGGCTACCCTCCGCGAGGATTGTTGACGCACGTTATTGAGATCCATTCAGCTGCTAGCGGTCACATTTTTGTAGAGGTTCAAAGAAGTCACAAATAAGGGTTGATAATTAGTATTAAGACCCCTTATCATGCGAGTGTTATTCCCCTTCTAATGTTCTTATGGAGATACCAAACATGAAACGTTCGTCCGTGCTCAAATTGCTTGGACTGGTCTTTGCGTTCGCTCTCGTCGCCGCCTCATGTGGCGATGACGGAGCATCAGTTCGTGAGGTCGGTTCAGCTAGTTCTTCTAGCGGTTCTGGTTCCGGTAGTGGTTCTGGTTCCGGTAGCGGGTCTGCCTCCGCTAGCGCGTCTGCCTCCGCGAGTGCATCTGCCTCTGCTAGTGGCAGTTCCTCTGGAAGTGCTTCGGCGTCTTCTAGCGCACCCGCAAAAGCGGGCGCTGAAGTTACCGATGATGCGACAGCAGGAGAGGGTGGTTACGACTACGCCTCAAATGTTGATAATCACCGCCTGTTAGTGCTCGACATGTGCGACATGAACGAGCTCCTCGGCGCTAGTCCCATCGACTTCGGGGCTGTTGCCGATATATACAACAATGGAAAGAATGCAGAAAAGAGCGACGGATCGTTCCGAACTCTTGGAGGCTTCGCCTCAGCAGAGGGTAAGAATCACCCCCATGACGCCTATTACGGTGCTCCGGGTTCTCTTGACGTGTTTATTACCTCAGCGCTCGAAGGAACCGGGATGTTTGCAGGTGAATCTGATGGCGTAAGAAAACAAGGCGTCCAAAAAGGCATGCAAAACCAAGCCTTGCTTGCATACGTAACCCATGAGGTGAACTCCGCTGTCGGGAAAGCCGGCGACGGCAACTGGGCAGGTGCTGTGCATAACTGGGATGAAGGTTGGGCCTTCTACCACGGGGCCAACGGAAGCTGTGGGCCATATGGGACAGCCAACAAGCGCGGCGGTAACTTCGGAACCATGGGCTCGGACGGTGAGACCGCCCAAGCTAACGAAGCCATCCTCAGTGCAATGATCGCGGGTCGAGATGCACTGATCAGAGGTAATGCTGGCGGAGCTGAAGCCGCGGTTTCCCTGGTGAAGCGTGGTGTGGTCATCACCTATTCGCAGGCAGTGATTCGTTACGCAGTGAAGGTCGAAGCCGACCTAGCAGCGGGCGACATGGATAAGGCCCGCATCCACCAGGCTGAGGGCTACGCCTTCTGGAGAGTCCTAGAGCCAGAACTGGCGGCCACGGGCTACTTTGCCGAGACCATCGAGACGTTGAATAGTGCTTATCATCTTGATAACGAACCAGGATCAGGTCCGTCTTCAGATGACATTCGTACCGCTCTCTACCCGGTGTGGGGTCTCTTGGAAATCAGCCAAAACGATATTGGAAGCCTGCAGTAGAACTACCAACACGATCGGCGGACTTGTCTAAGGGCAAGTAGGTCCAGCCGTCGTTCTCACTGGGTGCAAATCCAATGGAGAACGACGGCTGCTGTCGTTTTGGTTAGATACGTACTCGCAAGAAGTGATGCACCCTTTGGTGGAAATATCAGAGCGCTGTTCAAAGATATACACCTGCCCCTCCAATCGTCCATCGGCGAAGAATAGGTGTCCGCATTTCAAGAATTGGTGATTGGCTCCTGGGTTGATGCGACATTGAACCCCAGTCCCAAAGCAGCTGGAATCTGATGACTATCAAAAGTCAGATACGTCAATGGCTGAGGAAGTCGATCAGCTGCTGCCAGATGTAGAGCGTCTACGGTTCCGAGCTGAAAAGTTGCCCCAATCTCTACAGCCCGTGCCAAGCAACGCTGATCAACTGGGACTACAGCGACACGGGCCCAGTCCTCCCGGAAGGCAGACCAAAGTTTTTGTTGCTCAGTAGGTCCTGAAGCAACACGATGTAGTGCCAGATGAACTTCAGTTCTAGCTAACACCGATGCGCACCAGACCGAATCTTCTTCCAAGTATTGGTTCACCAACTCGTGACCAGGTTCAGAGAGGTAGCGTTTCAACAGAGCAGAACTGTCCAGAGCAACGGTCATTACCGGCCTCTAATTTCACGAAGAGCACGTTCACTCGACAGTCCAGCAGGGAGATCAAAGATCACCTCAGGCCCTTGCCTATTGGAATTACTAGGCGCCTCAACTAGTCCAGAAGCAATGAGTGCCTCAACAGAAGGATTTTCAGCCACGTTACCCACAGGCCCCAGCTGGGCGACCACCTTCCCATCGACGGTCACGAAAATGGTGTGACCTGCTTCAGCGGCACGGAGGTAGTGGGCGAGGTTGGCGCGAAGATCGCGAGTCCCGACATGGTGGACAGAAAATGAATCACTCATCATCAACTCAAGGTTCAGAAATGTGTACATCAGCGTACACAGTTCGATTGGCGTATCTCCGCCGAACGAGCTAAAACAAGACTCCCAACAACTTGTCGAAAAGGTAACCACCGTGAACTTTGCATTCACCGAAGAACAAGAAGAACTTCGTAGCTTCATCCGCTCCTTCATGGAGGAAAAATCTGCAGAAGCCACCGTGCGAGAACTTATGGAAACAGACGACGGATACGACTCCGCTGTGTGGAGCCAAATGGCCGAACAACTCGGACTCCAAAGCATGATCATCCCCGAGGAGTACGGAGGCCAAGGATTCGGCTACGTCGAATTGGGTATCGCGCTCGAAGAAATGGGACGAAGCCTGTTATGCGCACCGTTCTTCAGCACCGTGGTGCTCGCAGGCAACGCCATCATCCACTCAGGGAACGAAGACGCAAAGACAGCATTGCTCCCAGGTATCGCTGATGGCAGCACCATCGCAACCATGGCCCTCGCAGAAGCCAGTGGACGCTGGGACGCAGAAGGCATCACTGTCGAAGCGACTGGAACCAGCGAGGGAGCAACAATCACCGGTGAGAAGATGTTTGTCACCGACGGAGGAACCGCAAACTTGTTTGTGGTAGCAGCCCGAGCTGAGGGAGGAATCCACCTCTACACGGTGGATGGTGATGCCACCGGCCTAAGCCGCGAGAACCTCTCGACGATGGACCAAACACGCAAACAAGCCCGAATCACTTTTGACGGCACCCCAGCGAGCCACCTGTGCGACACCGACGATTTCTCCTACATTGCTCAAATCCTTGACCTAGCAGCAGTGGCACTGGCAAATGAACAGGTAGGGGGCGCACAATTTGTTATGGATATGGCCGTCCAATATGCCAAAGACCGAGTCCAATTTGGTCGTCCCATCGGCTCGTTCCAAGCCATCAAGCACAAGTGCGCAGACATGCTCCTAGAGGTTGAGTCAGCTAAGTCAGCCGCCTATTACGGCGCCTGGTGTGCATCAGAAATGAACGACGAACTACCTTCAGTCGCATCTCTAGCCAAGGCATATTGTTCCGAGGCTTATTTCCACTGTGCCGCTGAGAATATTCAAATTCACGGCGGAATCGGTTTCACATGGGAACATCCTGCACACCTCTACTTCAAACGAGCAAAAAGCTCTGAACTGATGTTTGGTGACCCGGCCTACCACCGAGAGCTCTTAGCCCAACGAATTGGGCTTTAGAACTTCTCTTTCTCCGTGAGGGGAACTAGCACAACATGCTTGGACTTGTAGTAGCAGTCTCACTGGTAATCGGGTTCGTCGTTGCTGCCGCCGTTATCGGCCGTGAGACACGACGATTAAGTCAGCAACCTCGCCAGCCGGTATGGCGGCTCGAAGAGGCCGCAGCCTTCGTAGAAGCCGAAATACCCTTCGAGGTCGCCGCAAAGACCGACCCAGAAACTTTGAGGCAACTCTTAGGACTCCACCTCAACGAACTCCAATTCAATTCTGAACCTGACGGCGCCCAAGACATCGCTGACAGTTCAACTGCAGTACAAAATTTGTATCGACGGGCGCGATCCGACGACATAGAAGTAACTCGACCGACCGTAGACGCAATTATGGATGCTCACTTGCAGTATCTAAAGCTGATTGGTGCACTCGGTCCAACTCAAAGCCCGACCTGAGGCAAGATAGACCTTATGGAAGCACCCAAAGAACTAGAAGGTCACAGATATGTCGGTGATAAACGAATCCAAAAGGTCCATGACCTAGAAAGCTGCGCCCACGAAGAGGCAGTGAAAGCATTATGCGACGCCAAGGCGTACGCGACCTTCGGGCCCGATGAACTGCGCGAGGCACGAAATCGCGGTTACAAACCAGCGACCTGCTGTTAGAAATAGCGACCTCAACATTGTCGGTCACGATCACTGAAACCCGTATAGAAGGAACACCTCAGCTCGAAGCTTTTCTCGTTCACCCAGAACGTTCCTCAGCTCAAGCACCAGCCCTGCTTCTATGTCACGGCTTCCCATCAACGCAACGACCTGGTGTGCCTAGTAGGTCGTATGAACAATTCGCCGAACGGGTCGCTGAAGAACAAGGCTGGGTTGTCTTAGCAGTGAGTCTTCGCGGGTGTGGCCAATCTGAAGGCCAATTTTCAATGGTCGGTTGGCTTGATGACGTAGCTCGGTCGGTACGACGACTCCGTGAAGAAGGATCCAAACAAATATGGCTCGTGGGCTCCACAACAGGCGGATCGCTGGCAATTATGGCAGCGGCCCAAGACCCTGAAATTCGGGGAGTTGCAGCGATGGCGCCGCGAGCCGACTTCGACGATTGGGCAGCTGACCCACGTCGCTTCGTACAGCATTGTCGAAATGTCGGAGTCATTGATGATGACGACTATCCCGATTCGATAAACCGATGGTCAGACGAACTCCGACAACACAGAGCCATCGACTCAATGAAGGCGATGGGTGAGCGCCCCCTCCTCATCCTTCATGGCACCAATGATCGCCAAGTTCCACCTGATGATGCCCAATTGTTAGCGGATCTTCATCCTGCACCAGAACTCAGGCTTGTCAACGGGGCAGACCACCGAATCCGACATGACCCCCGAGCTCTTGCAGTTCTATTGGGTTGGCTCGAACGCCAAGCAGGAGAACGACTCGATTAGTTCGAAGAATCTTTCTTCGCTATCAACATGGTTCCGACTGTCCGAAGTGCCACCTCGTCGTTCTGGTTAATCATTTCGCTGCTGAGTTCAACGAACCCAAGATTGGGCTTTGATCCACTCTCTCGCTTACCCAATATCCCCAGTTGCAAGGTCAGGACATCGCCTACCCGTACAGGTGCAGGCCACGACAGCTCCGAAAGTCCGGCAGCGCCCAAGCAGTGCTCACCCAAAAACCCCTCTGCGGTTAGCCGCATCATTAATGACCCGGTATGCCACCCCGACGCGATCAACCCGCCGTACATAGTTTGAGCAGCGGCTTCTGGATCGACGTGAAAACGTTGAGGATCGAATTGAGTTGCGAAAGCGAGCATCTCTTCTTCGACCATTTCAACGCTGCCCAAGATAAACGATTCACCGATCGAAAAATCTTCGTAACAACGGTCTTTCACGGGAACGTTTGACGTCACTTTGATTTCCTCGCTTCTGCTCTTTGTGTTCGTAATTTCGATAAGGCTTCGGGTGAATCAAGGTCAGCTACCGAATGAAAACCGGAATCAGCGTAATGACCAGCAACGTCTTTCCAACCGCGAGGAGTTACACCGAACCTTTTAGCGAGCAATGCCACAAAGATCTGTACCTTCTTCTCGCCGAAACCAGGAAGTGCCAACAATCTCTTCCGTAGCTCTGACGCATCAGAGATATTTGTCCAGACCTCACCCGGATTTCCGTTGTAATGCTCAACCAGATAGTTGCAGAGGGCATGGGTTCTTTCAGCCATCGACTTCGGAAACCGATGTAACGCAGGCTTTTCGGAAAAAAATTGGATTAAGTCCTCAACAGAGAACTTCGCCAAAGCTGTTGCCTCCAGTTCAAAATCAAGGCGTTGCTGCAAGCGATGGGGCGCGAGAAAGGCCCGTTCGATAGGAAATTGTTGATCTAGCAGCATCCCAATGAACAAAGCCAGAAAATTGTTGTTTAACAAGTCGTCAGCATCGCGATCCCCCGTGAAGCGCAAAGAACTAGACATTTTGCCCACTCGCAAAACCCACAATCAGTCCCCAACAATCTTGAGAAGGGACGTCACAAATCGTGTGATCAGACACCCCATCGCAGTGAATCTATCCTTGCTTATAGAGGGCATGTGTATGGGAAGTACGTGTTTTGGTGACATCTGTGATGTATGAAGTACAGCAATGACCACCGACGTATTTACTGATGGCGCGTGCTTGGGCAACCCAGGACCCGGGGGATGGGCATTCGTCGTTGACCAGGGGCCATGGTCGTCGGGATTCGAATCTCACACCACTAACCAACGAATGGAACTGACTGCGGCCAGCGCAGCAGTTCAAGCACTAGAGGGCCCGTTACGGGTTCATAGCGATTCGACCTACGTAGTCAATTGTTTTCGTCAGGAGTGGTGGAAGGGATGGCTAAAACGTGGATGGAAAAATTCGAAAAAAGAGCCCGTTGCCAACCGCGATTTGTGGGAACCCTTCATTGAACTTGTTAACGCTCGAGGCGATGTGGAGTTCGAATGGGTCAAAGGGCATGCGGGTCACCGGCTTAACGAAGCAGCAGATCAGCTAGCCACAACTGCCGCAGCTGAACAAGCAAGCAGAACAGGTGGCATATACACCGACGCGATCGTGAGAGGACTTGACGCGGACAGCGTTGAGGCAGCCACGAAGCCAGACAACGACGCGGCGCACAGTATTGCTGTATTCGGCCATCGCCCAACTGAACTAGGCGGCTACGGAGAAAACAGCACAACGTTGGCAGTGCGGCGTCGTCTCATCGAAGTACTAAGAGCAAAGCTCGAACTGCACTCCGACATCCAAGTACTGACCGGACTTGGGTTGGGCGCAGAAATGCTGGCTGCCGAAGCGGCATCAGCCACTGCCATTCCCTACGCCGTAGTGCTCGCTTTCGACGGCGTGGAGCTTAGATGGCCTGACGCGACACAAAAACGATTCCATGAACTCTTGGCTGGAGCACGCGCCGTAACTACCGTTAACGCCGAAACACCGAAAACCAGTGCCGAATTCGGCAAAGCAATGGGACGCCGCGACGACGCAATTCTTCGACGTGCCACCGAAGCCGTACTAGTTCGGAATACCAACGACCGAACGTTGGGGGAACTGCAAAAAAAGTTGGAACGCCAATTCGAAGACGACGTCTGGGTCATCGAACCAGAATAAAATCAGCCAGATCGGTGGGTGACCTGTCCTCTAACTAGAGCCAAGTTATGGGCAGTAACTACGCAAAGAACCTTTCGATCCTCCTTCCAAGAGCGTTCGCTCGGAGCGTAACCAGTGATAGCCATATGAACCGGATCAAAGACATGCCCTGTCGCGTTACGAAAGCGGTCGAGACAGCCAGTTTTCGCGACTTGTGCTACCGCAGCAGCACCAGGCCAATCGGTGTCAGCGAGATCAAAAATCGCGAAGACCTCAGCCTGATGGTCCTCATCACAAGGAACGGCATCAACTGCTTCGATTTCATCTGGACCAACAAGAAAACAATCACCAGGAACTAAGCGAAGCACACCGACACTTCCAGCGGCCGTTATATCTCCAGAGGGACTTCGCACTGAACTGTCAAGGAGAGATAACTTGGCGGGTTCGCTGCAACCGAATCCGACAAAAACAATGAACCAACAGCAAGCCAAGAATCTCACTCGGTTGTCAACTCAACTAAACCAGCAAGTCGCAGCAGCGTTCGTTCCATATTTTTGTTGTGTCGACGGGGGTACCCCAGAATTTCAATCACGAGAGGTAAACGCGACGTGGACCAATCGAAAGTCTCGGTCACTAGCGTCTGGTCACCTACCTCCTCTAACTCATACCTCCAAATATGGCCACCCAAATGTCCCCACGCGATCAACCGGCTCTCCTCAAACTCCAAAACCCGACTTTTGATGCGGTAGGGAATACCAAAGCGCATCTTCATAGCGAAAGTACTCCCAAGAGATAACCGAGATTGTTTACCAACGTGGCCCTGAACAGTCCCAGAACCATCAATCGCAGCATGTTGAGCAGGATCAGCTAACACATCAAAAATGACTGACGCAGGAGCTGACATAAGTCGTTCGCGACTAGTTACGCGGGGAGACATATCCAAAACCTAGCTGCCCCTCATGGCGTGTAACGATCAACCTAATTTGAATAGCTCCTCAGGCAGTGCCCCGCGTCCTCGGGTAACTCGCCCATCAAGGTCGAAGAGAATCCAAGTTGGCTGGGAAGAGATACCGAAATAGTTCCAAAGAGCCTCATTGGCATCTTCGAAATGAGGCAAGTGACTCAGGTCATGACGCTCAATGAACGCGATATAGCTCTGGGTGTCATCTCGACCGGGTAGTCCGACAATAGCCACATCACTTTGGTTACTTAATGCGGCGACCGCCGCTGCTTCAGCGTTACAAGCACCTCACCACGGAGCCCAGAACCATAAGAGCACCTCACGCCCAGCCAAAGATGAGGGAACGAATGCATCTCCCGAAATAGTTGAACGTTCTAGAACAGTCAAAGCAACGGGTATTCCGGCACCAACCTTCTCAACCAGCACAGAAGTCTCAACACTTGCACTTTTTGGTTGAGTGACGGTTGTAAGCACCGGATTACTCAAAACCTCTGCTTGATTTGCGGTTGAACATGAAGCCGACAAAACCAAAGTGGTCGCTACAACGATGTTAGGGAACTGGCGTCTCACCCACCAAAGGCTATGTGCCAGAACTGCACAGACCGCTAGATTCAGTGCAAGTGAGTACAAAAGCATTAATCATTACAGCGTTAGCAACAGGACTAGTCATCCTGGTGGCATTTGCCGCGCAAGTACTCATCGCTGCATAAAGGCAATCGAAGCTAAGTTTCGTCATCTCGCCAAGGCCGAACCATCACCGGGTTACGATTGTCCTCACAATGACTTCGAACCACTTTGACCTAGTCGTAATTGGAGGAGGACCCTCCGGGTACGCGGCAGCCCTCACGGCGGTAGCCGCCGACCTGAGCGTTGCCCTCATAGAACGAGACCGTATCGGCGGTACATGTCTACATCGCGGATGTATTCCCGCCAAAGAACTCCTCGAAACCGCTGCAGTTCATCGGACCGTATCTCAAGCCGGCGAATTTGGGATCATCACGACGGCACCGACAGTTGACTTTTCGGCCGCCCAAGAGCGCAAACAAGCAGTTGTTGATCGACTCTTCAAAGGAGTCACCAATCTTGTAGGAAGCAAGGACATCGACCTTTTCTCAGGAACCGGGAAAATAGAAGAGGACCGAAAAGTCACCGTGCAGCTAAACGATGACACTGAACAAGTGTTGAGCGGAGATTTCATTGTTCTAGCCGCTGGCTCTCAAGCAAAGACTCTTCCCGGCTTCGAAATCGACGGCTCCACTATTTTGGGGTCCGATGAAGTCCTGCAGATGACGACCCTTCCGACAAGCGCAGCAATTATCGGAGGAGGAGCAATCGGATGCGAATTTGCCTCCATGTTGGCGGACTTAGGCACTGAAATAACCATCCTGGAAACAGAAGAAAAACTCATCCCCGGCGCTGATGCCGACATAGCCAAAGCATTAGAAAGATCATTCAAGAAACGAGGAATCAAAGCGCTAACAGGAGTCGCGGCCGACGGGCATACTCCTCAACCCGAAGGAACCGTCGTTCACCTGAATGATGGAACAGAAATCGAAGTTGAAAAGGTCATTGTGTGCGTGGGTAGACGCCCCTACACCGACCATCTCGAACTATCGAAAACATCAATAGAACTCGACGAAGACGGATTTGTAAAAGTTGACGAATTCTGTCGAACGAACGTAGATCAGGTCTACGCAGTAGGAGACTTGATAGCCACACCACAACTAGCTCACATTGGATTTGCTGAAGCGATGCTCGTTGTCAGCGACATCGTCGGAGAACAACGTCCCCCGATCAATTATTCAAGAGTCCCATGGGCCATTTACTGTCACCCCGAAATCGCCTACGCGGGGTTAACAGAACAAGAAGCCGAGGACGCGGGTTACGAAGTAGCTGTAGCGCAACACCGATTCGCCGGAAACGCGCGAGCGTTAATTCATAATGGAACAGAAGGCATGGTCAAACTTGTTGCAGAACGCAGGTCAGATGGAACCGCTGGGAAGCTCTTAGGAGTTCATCTCATAGGCTCATGGGCGACCGAACAACTCAGCCAGGGCTACCTAGCCATTAATTGGGGTGTCGGCATCGACGAGATTGCCGAGTTCATTCAACCCCACCCCACACTTTCAGAGCTCTTCGGCGAAGCCGTCTTAGAGTTGGCTGGTCGAACACTTCATGGCTGAAACGGTGCCTCCAATGAATCACGCGGTCTCAGAACAAGGTCCCCTCATCTAAATGTTTCGAGTCCGCTGGCTCGGTCGAGTTGAGTACCGAGAGTCACTAGATCTACAACGACAACTTTTCCATTCCAGTAGCGACGACCACCTCCTTCTGCTCGAACACCCGCACGTGTTCACAGGCGGCCCCAACACAGACCTATCGAATCTCCTCGTAGACCCTTCCAAAGTTGGAGCTACCTACGAACAAACTGATCGAGGAGGCGACATTACCTACCACGGCCCGGGACAACTCACTGGGTACCCCATACTGTCGCTACCGGGCCGACGGGGCGGGGGTATTGCAGAGACGAAAACATATATCCACCAGTTAGAACAAGTTCTGATCGACGCACTAAGCGAATTAGGCCTCAATGATTGTGGCCGCCTCGACAGATACCCGGGCGTTTGGGTGCATCCCGCAAAGGAAAGACCCCGAAAAATAGCTGCCGTGGGAGTCCGACTTAGCCGAGGCCGAACAATGCATGGCTTTGCTCTAAATGTGGCAACAGATCTTTCATGGTTTGACTACATCGTTCCTTGCGGGATCAAGGACTTTGCGGTTACGAGTCTGCGCAATGAAGGAATCAACGTCTCAATGGACAGCGTGGCGAAGGAAGTCTCAAAAAAGGCGATCGAAACCTGGGCAATTGCCGGTTCGGAGTTTGCTGCAACGGCTTTCCCAAAACACGAAAAAGATTTGAAAGCCTTCCAAGGCAACCACACAAGGACAAGTGCGTCTAACGGCGAAGCGACAGTTCTTTTACGAGAACGGAACACGACCGACCGAAGACAACGACGCCTTCAAGAAGTGGGAGTGTCGGACGGACTTCCAATAACCGACAGAAAACCCTCGTGGATGAAGGCCCGCATCGAACTCAACGACGGCTACCGACGAGTTCGCTCAACCGTGCGCAGTCTTGATTTAACCACCGTGTGCGAAGAAGCGGGCTGCCCAAATATTTACGAATGCTGGGGCAAAGACACAGCGACTTTCATGATCAACGGAGATCGATGTACACGTGCTTGCGGTTTCTGTCTTGTAGATACCCGACATCCCACACCACTCGACCAAGAAGAACCGGAACGCGTCGCAAAGGCAGTCACCACCATGTGTCTTCAGCACGTTGTGATCACAGCCGTTGCTCGCGATGACCTCACAGATGGAGGGGTCAGTGGATTTATAAACACCCTCAAAGCAATTCGAGCCGCGAGCCCGTCGACCACCGTAGAGACACTGATCCCCGATTTCGGAGGAAGACAAGAAGCACTGCATTCTCTAGTGAATGAACGCCCCGATGTCATCAACCACAACCTAGAAACTGTGGCTCGTCTGCAACGAGCTGTGCGGCCAAGCGCCGGGTATGCAAGAAGCTTGACTCTCCTTGCCCGAGTGAAAGGCGAAAATATCGTCACTAAATCAGGGTTGATCGTAGGACTAGGGGAGTCCGACAAAGAACTGCTCGCAGCGCTTGCCGACCTAGCTGCGGTCGGTGTCGACATCGTGACGATCGGCCAGTACCTGAGACCGAGCCCTCAGCACTTACCGGTGCAGCGATGGGTGACCCCTGAAACATTTGAAATGCTCGCTGACTATGGCCGGGAACTTGGAATCCGACACATAGAGGCCGGGCCGCTAACACGATCTAGCTACAACGCATCCGACAGCATTCAATCACTCTTACCAACTCCGTAACATTCAGATCACGGTGAGTACACTTCCAACAATGTCAGCAGGTCCACAGCTTGACGCCGCAACAGTATTGCTGCAGTGGGCAACCGGTGGCCTCTTGTTTTGCTGGGTTACCACGCGACGCAAAGAACTGGGCGTCGGCTATGGATGGCTGCTCAGATCAAGCTACGCGGCCGTAGCAGCCCTTGCCGCGATAGCGGGCTACGGATGGGCTTCAGAACCAATACGTGACACAGCGTCAGTTGGTGTAGCTGCAGCCGCCGCGTACGCACTGCTGTTATCAGTTGTTCGTCGACACGGACATCTCACCCCACAACCCAATAAAAATGGGGAAACCGCCTCGAGTTTTGATCCCCGATGGGATCTCCTAGCGCCAGCCATCGGAACCATTGGCCTAGTCGCTGCGGGACTGGGAGGTGGGGGTAACGAATTTCTGCAGACAGCACGAATACTGGTTGGGGCTGCGTTCTTAGGTTCAGTTACTGACGCCATGCTTCTCGGACATTGGTATCTGGTACAACCTGGACTGCGAAGAGAACCCCTGTTGGAACAAGTTTCATGGCTCGGCAAACTTTGGCCCCTAGAGGTCGGCCTCCTAATTGTGCCGACAGGCATGATTTCGGTCCTAACAGGCGAGATAGACGACAGCTACGGCGGGATGCTTGGATGGTTCTGGGTCGCCTGCGCCATCACAACTGGGGCCCTAGTAATAGTTACCCGCGCAGCGCTACGCGAACGTCAATACGCAGCCGTCATGGCCGCCACAGGACTTCTCTACTTGGCGATCCTGACAGCTTTCGGAACTGACGTGGTGGCGCGACTAGTACTCGAAACCTAAAAACCATCAAACGACAACCAACAGCCCCCAATAACTAACGACCCTTCCACTCGGGTGCCCGCTTTTCTCGGAAAGCTTCGACCCCTTCTTGGGCGTCCTCTGTAATTCCGACAATTCTTCGAATGCTTTCACCCATACGTATAGCCTCAGCCCAACTCATCCGCTGCGATCGAGTAGCAACTTCCTTCACGGCACGAACTGCAAGCGGAGCGCCCTGACACAGTCGTTCGGCGAGAACATATGCCTCATCCATCAAATCATCGTGAGGAATGACCCGCCACGCCAACCCAATCTCAGCGGCCTGTTCGGCATCAATATTGTCACCCGTCAATAAGATTTCCATAGCGTCCGCCCAAGCCAGCTTCGACGGTATTCGCATTGACCCGACGATGGTCGGCACACCCACCTTCACTTCAGGCATACCAAACACAGCGCGATCTGAAGCCAACAAAAAGTCGGTCGCTATAGCTCCAGTTAACCCGTACCCAATACAGGCCCCATTCACAGCCGCGATAGTGGGTTTCCACAACTCCAAACCACTCTCAAAACTATTGATCGTCGGAATTTCGAAATAACTTCCCGACCACGAACCCGCAGAGTTTCCTTGACCAGGCCGCAAATCGGCACCAGCACAAAAAGCTCGGCCAGCCCCAGTTAACACCGCAACCCACGCCTCTGGGTCGTTGTAGAACTCCAACCATGCCGCGTTTAAACACTCCCGCATATCGCCGTTAATCGCATTAAGAGATTCAGGACGGTTGTAGGTAATCGTCGCAATATGTCCTTGGAGTTCGTATGTTGCTTCTTCGCTCATCTTCCCTGGCCTAACTTCAAGATCAATAAAGTTGGGTAACGAACAATTACCCGCCACGTGTCTAGTCCATTCGTCCACCACAATGGGGAAGTGAGACTCGTCATTCAAATTCCGTGTTTCAACGAAGCAGAGACACTGCCGACCACACTGGCAGATCTACCGCGACGCATAAGCGGATTTGACGAGGTTCTTTGGCTAGTCATCGATGATGGTTCCAGTGACAAAACCGCAGAAGTTGCCAAAGCCCACGGAGCGGACGCCGTTGTGAAGCTGACTCAGAACAAAGGGTTGGCAGTTGCGTTTCAAGTTGGACTTGACGCGGCCTTGCAGCTAGGAGCCGACGTCATCGTCAACACAGACGCAGACAACCAATACTCAGCAGCAAACATTCCGGACCTTGTTAAACCAATAACCCAAGGCCATGCCGACCTAGTAGTCGGAACACGAGATATAGCTAACCACGAAGAATTCTCAACGTTAAAAAAATATTTACAAAAGATTGGCTCATGGGTCGTTCGACAAGCATCAGCGACTGAAGTCTCCGATGTCACATCGGGATTTCGCGCCTACTCCAAAGAAGCAGCTCTGCAAGTCAATGTCGTGTCTCAATTCACTTATACCCTCGAAACACTCATTCAAGCCGGTCGCTCAGACCTAGCGGTCGCTGACATACCTATTAACGTGAACCCAACAACTCGCCCATCACGTCTGTTTCGTTCAAAACGTCAGTATGTTCGAAGATCAGCAGCAACAATCTCCCGGGTATATGCCATGCACCAACCTCTACGAGTCTTCAACATCCCAGCAGCGGTCTTTGCCGCAGCAGGCCTGATCCTGTTTGGGCGTTTCGGATGGTTTTACGTGACCGCCGGGGGAGAAGGACACATCCAATCACTCATAGTCGGAGCTGTTTGTCTGTTAGTCGCGATGCAAATGTTGATGCTCGGCTTATTAGCGGACCTACTCAGATCCAATCGAGTCATCAGCGAACGAGTTCTTCGACGAGTTCGAAATATTGAACTCACACTCGGTGATTACAGCACCATCGAAGACGAACCCACGCCCGACCCGTAGTTGCCGCCTCGCCTGCGGTTACGTCGCCAGGCCAGTGAGAGTACAAGTGCCAGCGAAAGCACGGAAATAGAGACCCCCGCCCTCAAACCAGAGGGACGGTATTCCAACTTCACCTCGGTGGACCCTTCGGGTACAGGGACCCCAACGAAAGCATGATCTGCCGCAACCAGCGGCTGAGGAACACCATTGACTGAGGCCACCCACCCATTTTGCATAGCGTCAGCCACCACCAACCAGCCGGGACCAGTGGTTGTCAGCGAAATGTTCAAATGATCCAACTGGTCATCAAAGTCATCTATCACCGCTTCCACTGAACCCGGACCAGTCAAATGATCAGACTGTTCCGACAGCAGCACCAACTGCGAAGGAAGAGGTGTCTTCAACATCTCCACTCGCTCTTGCCCATCGGGAACTACAACACCCTCAGAAGCAAACCTGACCCGCTCCAGTGCATCCAGATTTTCCCAAATAGCGACATCGTCGGCATACGCCAAACGCAACCCACCGCCCGCTGAAGCCATTCCATTGAGAGCAAGCGACCCAGACTCATCAGATCGAAGCTTTAAGGTTCCATCGTCAGCGTCCAATCGGACACGAATCAATATTTCACCACCAAGCGGTAAATCCTCCGCCGCAACGGGAATCCAATGGCTACCTGCCGGTAAGAACCCCCGGGCGTGCCGTCGTCCAGTGCGCACAGAACCGTCTGGCCCCACAATTTCGACTCTCAATCGACCCGCCAGATCAGTCGTAGAGAAATCTTCCACCAGATGAAGTTCGATACCCCGGAGCGGACGTGACTCGACCGTTACTTCTAGCTGACCACCCGGACCAAGTTCTCGCGCGGATCCGCCATCGGACAACATGAATGGCGCTCCCGGTAACGGAAAGTCGACTTGAGTCACGAGCCAACGAACTGACATCCGATCCAAGACCGGAGACCTCAAGCGATTCACATCAAGAAACTCGAGAAAAGAAAACGTGTACGACCTATCGAATGCTTCAGGATCTACAGCAACTAACAAATCCCTCCACGTTGGCTGATGAAACACATGGCCGGTCACAGTCCGAATTCCGTAATGGGTGGTCGTGCCTGAATAAAACGCCAAATCATGCGCCGCAATTCGATCCCCAACTGCCTCTGAAGCTAAGAATTCGTGCGCTGGAGTCGTTGGATAATGACGTTCAGGAACTTCGTTTGGCCAAAACGGAGCAACAAATACAAGTATCTCTGCCGCTGCTACTGCAGCTACGACAACGGGTAAAAACACTTGCAATGAACCTCGACGCCGTAACACGACTGTTCCAATTATGATCGCCGCCGCAATCCCAGCAATAGCCACGGACAGGCCGACTTCTGAGAGATGACCCTCCCGCGAAGCAAGCCGCAAAACATGGACCACACCGGCAACCGTGACAATCGAAACAGCGAAAATACCTACTACAGGCCAGCGACCCCTGTACCTATCGAATCGATCGCCCCGAAACTCACCACCTGAGCTAAGTGCCTCAAGCCCCAAACCAACTAAGAGAGCAAGCAGCAACAACCAAATCGATCGCATCCTTCCCACGAAGTTCGTATCGAAAACAGGAAAGTTCTGAACAAAGCCTAAAACAGGACCTCCGCCGTATATCAAAAGCGTCGTGACCCCCAACAACCCAGCGATAACAGCAGTAACCGAACGTGACACAGAAGCAGATGGACGCCAGAAGAGAGCACAAACAACAATGACCAGCGCTCCAGCCCCTAAAAACGCACAAGTTTCGATGTAATTACGGTCACCATAGAAAAATCCTTGAGCATGGGATCCAAACGCTCGAGGAATAGCAGCTGTCGCCATCAACGAAGGCGACAGATGGTCCGAAACGGTTTGAGCTCGATGAGTTAGATCGGTTGCCCTTATCTGACTAACGAACGGAAAGACCTGCCACGCCGCCAAGCCGACCCCCAAAGCAACCGACCCAGCAGCAGAGGCCACTAAACCCAACGTCTTACCCTCTGCCTGAAATTCAGTCCGTGAACGCAAAATGAGCCACAGCAACATCAGAGCTATCGCCCAGCCGGTCAAGGCAGGAAAACCAGCCAACAACATCGCGCATGTCACCAACGAAACAGTTAGACACGAAGACAGATCTCGGCGTCGCAACAACCTCTCAGCTCCCCACAAAAGCCAAGGCAGATAAGCGCCGACATGACTCTGAGGCCAGTTCGTCCACACTGTTTGAAAACCACTAAACGAATAAATGAATCCCGATGCCAACGAAGCAGCATTAGAGACACCGAGACTGCGAAGCAAAAGAAAAACACCAACAATTGCGACCGACAACTCAGCAAGCTTTATCCATGCCGGCGCCACACGGTCCGGGAAAAGAAGAAACGGCAAATTCAGTGGATCGAAAAAGCCCTGATGGGGGACCGACGCTAGAGGGGTGCCGCCCGCCGGATAGGGGTTCCACATAGCGAAATCACCATCTAAAAGTCTGCGATGAAACAGCTCCTGAGCCGGGAACCCCGAATCGACGGGATCAGCAACAGGGATTGACGTCAACTCAAGATCAATGGGTTGACTCTCATTCCACGGAGCCCAACGCAAAACCGTGTCAGAACGCAGAAACGTCCGAGCGCCAACTAACGGCAGGCCGATGCTCAAGATGATCGTTACAACAACAACGCCAAGGGTCCAACTCGTTGCTCTGTCGACCCGACGTCCAGTCACCCCAAAATCGCTCTTTCACAATAGGCCCTATAAGGAGAGGAAGGCATAGATTCAACCGTTCTCGCGACCTCCTCGACCGAAACGAAACCCATCTTGTAAGCGACCTCTTCTAGGCACGCGACCTTATAACCAAACTCTTTTTCGACTGAAGCGACAAAGTTAGAACTTTCAAGAAGACTTTCGTGAGTCCCTGAATCCAACCAAGTGGCATCTCGGCCCAACCTCACAGCCCGCAGTTCACCATCCTGTAAGAAACTCAAATTCAGATCAGTGATTTCCAACTCACCGCGATCACTGGGAACTAGTTCTTTAGCTCGCGAAACGGCGGTGCCGTCGTATAGGTAAAGTCCCGGTACCGCGAATTCGCTTCGGGGATCCGCCGGTTTCTCTTCGATCGATAAAACCGACCCAGAATCGTCGATCTCTATGACTCCGTAACGCTGCGGATCACTGACCGGGTACCCCCAAATAACAGCTCCGCCCTCAAACGTCGACACCTCATCTTCTAGACCGATCGGTCCATGGAAAATATTGTCTCCGAGTACCAAAGCGAAAGGTTGATCTTGAACAAAGCTCTCACCGATGAGCACTGCTTGGGCAATGCCGCCCGGAGAAGGTTGGACGCTATATGAAAGATCAATACCCCACTGACGACCATCGCCCAAGACTCGCTCAAAGATGGGAAGATCAGCAGAGGTGCTAATCAGTTGAATTTCTCTGATTCCAGCGCTCATCAACGTTGCCAATGGGTAGTAGATCATCGGTTTGTCGTAGACAGGTTGAAGTTGTTTGCTCGCAACCTGGCTAATAGGAAACAACCGAGTCCCCGCCCCACCGGCCAGCATCATGCCCCGCATCGATGCAACTCCCGTACGTCGTCACTCATCACGCCCACCAGTCTGCCGCAGTGTTAAACCAATCGTGGGTCGCGCCACTATTCAATGACTATGACAATGTCACCAGCGCCAACAGTGTCACCAGGACTTACCTTTACCTCAACAACTGAGCCCGCTTTGTCAGCGTTGATGTTGTTCTCCATCTTCATAGCCTCCAGCACAACCACAGCCTCTCCCTCAGTGACTTCTTGTCCGACTTCAACAAGAACCTTCACAATGGTTCCCTGCATTGGTACTGCCACCTGACCAGAACCTGCTGCGCCTCCGCCACTCGAAGCAGCGCGTCGGGGCTTGCTGGCCGCTTTAACTGAAGATCCAGCAACCTCAGGAACCCATGCTGCGACCTCAAAACGTTTTCCATTGACTTCGAGCACAACATCCTTACGGACCCGCGGCTCGTCTTCTTCCATCTGCTGGTCGGTATCGCTGCTCTTCCCAACCACATCGCTAAGGTCCAAAGACTCCTCTACCCACTTGGTGCTATGTTCCCCTGTCTGAAAATCGGAGCTAGCCAAAATTGCGCTATGAGCAGCTGCAGTGGTCGCTATCCCAGTTACCTCTAGCTCCACTAGTGCACTACGCATACGGGAAATAGCTGTTGCCCTATCAGAACCCCACACAATGAGTTTCCCGACCAAGTTGTCGTAGAACTGCGAAACGGTGTCACCCGCTTCGTAACCACCATCCCAGCGGATTCCGAAGCCCTGAGGGACCTTCAATTCGTTGATCGTCCCAGGAGACGGAAGAAACCGCCCGCCCGCAGGATCCTCAGCATTGATTCTCACCTCGATGGCGTGACCATCTTGTTCGATGTCTTCTTGCCCAAAAGACAACTCCTCACCAGACGCGACTCGAATCTGCTCTCTGACAAGATCGATCCCCGATACCAGTTCGCTTACTGGATGCTCAACCTGCAGCCTGGTGTTCATCTCAAGGTAAAAGAACTCACCATCTTGAAACAAAAATTCGACAGTCCCTGCGTTGGTGTAATCACAGCCCTCAGCAACAGCGACGGCAGCGGCTCCCATAGCCTGACGTACTTCATCAGGAAAATTCGGGGCAGGACTCTCTTCCACCAGCTTTTGGTGCCGTCGTTGAGCTGAACAGTCACGCTCGCCGAGCCATACCGTGTTTCCGTGTTGGTCCGCGATGATCTGCATTTCGATATGTCGCGGCCATGTCAAATAGCGCTCCATGTAGCACTCGCTTCGCCCGAAAAAGCTTTCAGCCTCACGTTGAGCGGACTCCAGAGCCGCATCAACCTCTTCGGCCGACACAACAACCTTCATGCCACGGCCACCACCACCGTAGGCAGCCTTGATCGCAACCGGATACCCGTGTTCGTCAGCGAAACTGCGTACCTCATCGGGATGTTGAATGATTTCGTTAGTACCAGGGACCCCCCTGACACCAACTTTTTCGGCAGCGAGACGAGCTGAAATTTTGTCGCCCATGACTTCGATAGCTTCAGGCGGTGGACCTATGAAGGTGACGCCACGGTCGGTAATGGCTCGAGCAAAGTCGGCGTTTTCGCTATAAAAGCCGTAACCCGGATGAACAGCCTCAGCACCGCTTTTCTCTATAGCGTCAAGAATCGCAGAAGTATTTAGATACGAATCGGCAGCTGTTTCTCCACCTAAAGCGTAGGCCTCATCGGCAAGTCGAACATGAAGAGCATTTCGATCTAGCTCGCTGTACACAGCGACACTCGTAATGCCAAGTTCGCGACAGGCTCTAATCACTCGTACAGCGATTTCTCCGCGGTTAGCGATCAAGATCTTTGAAAACAATGGTCCAGCCTTCCGAGCACAGACATACGACTTGCAATCGTGCCACAATCAAACCCTTTTGCCCCATTTGACCCATTTTCTTTCCCAAATAACTTGACAAATCACTAAGTACTCTGGTTCATGTGGAAACTCCCAAATTCAATGCGGTCGAGAAAACTCGGTTTCATGACGTCACTTGGGTCCCCGAAATTCCGTCAACCAACACAGCGCTACTTGAAAGAGCTCGCAACGACGGCCGCGAAGGCGAGGTCATAGTCGCGGACCTTCAGACCCAAGGTCGTGGGCGAAGAGGAAGAACCTGGACAGCCCCATCGGGAACATCCCTAATGATGTCGATCCTTCTTCGCCCTCCAGGAGACACATTGTCTCCCAACAACGCGTCATTAATTACTTCAGCACTTGCGGTATCAGCACTGGCTGCAGTGGACGAAATGACGAACATCAAACTGGAAGTCAAATGGCCCAACGACCTAGTCGTAGACAGTCCGAACCCAACTCTTGTTGACGGCGATCCGGGATATAGAAAAGTCGCGGGCATCCTGACCGAAACCCTGGTCCAACAAAACGCTATCGAAGCTCTCGTCGTTGGAATAGGTCTGAACACAGGGTGGGGTCAAGTACCACCCGAACTTGAACTGATAGCAACGAGCCTCGACGTGCTTGCTGGTGTAACCGTTGACCGAACCCAACTCGCCCTCACGCTCTTAGAACATTTTGAGACCGAATATGCTGCGCTTTTAGAACCCACAGGAACCAAGAATCTGCTCCAGAAAATACGGAAACACTCAGCAACCCTCGGGAAACAAATCTTGGTACACACAAACCAAGAAACAAAAACGCAGTCGATACAAGGACACGCGCTCGACATCGACGAAGCTGGTCGGCTCGTAATCGAATTCGACAATGGTGACACTCAACTTGTTGCCGTGGCCGACGTAGAACACCTGCGACTTGACGCGCGCTGACCCGCAACTCCAAACAAGCAATACCCTAGGGCTACATGGCTGAAATTGTTTCCTCTGAAACCATTGAAGGTGTTCACGTCGTCACCCCAGACGTCTACGGAGATGACCGCGGATTTTTCGTAGAAACGTATCGACGTGAATGGATCCCCGAAGGGTCACGAGAAATGGTTCAAGCGAACCGCGGAGACCGTCAAAGCGGTTGCATAGTCGGATTGCACTATCACCTCCATCAAGCCGACTACTGGTACGTGCCCTTCGGGACCGTCAGAGTCGTCTTACACGACTTACGCTCAGGATCACCGACAGAGGGCGCCACCCAACTCACCGATCTGCAAGGAAACGAACATCGCGGTATCTACATCCCCCCAGGGGTGGCTCACGGGTTCGGAGCTCTTACTGACGCAACAATCACCTACCTCGTAGATAACTACTACAACCCCTCGGACGAACTCGGCGTGGCGTGGGACGATCCAGAGATAGGAGCAGATTGGGGTATAGAAACTCCAACCCTGTCAGCCCGCGATCAAAACAACCCATACAAGAAAGACATCCCAGAACCAGTCCAACCTCGATACGGACTCAGGAACTGAGCCGACTATGAAAATTCTTGTTACGGGAGGAGCCGGATTCATTGGTTCCAACTTCGTCCGGTTCCATCTCGCAAACAGTGACGACGAAATCACAATCCTCGACTCTCTCACCTATGCAGGAAGCCGAGACACACTGTCGGACTTCATAGAAAATCCACGAATTTCATTTGTCGAAGGAGACATCTGCGACAGGGAGAAAGTTGCAGCGACGATGGAAGGCCAACAACTCGTAGTCCACTTCGCAGCAGAAAGTCATGTCGACCGATCAATCGACGGATCCGAACGCTTCATAATCACGAACTGCGTCGGCACCAATTTACTCTGTGACGTTGCAGCTCAGATGAACGTCCAACGCTTCGTCCACATCTCAACCGATGAAACATATGGGTCACGAACGGACGGGTCATTCACAGAAAATGACAAGCTCGAACCCAGTAGTCCTTACGCAGCGTCTAAAGCAGCATCCGATCTCATAGCTCTAGGCCATCACACAACCCACGATCTCCCGGTGGTCATCACCCGCTCCTCAAATAACTACGGCCCCTTCCAGTTCCCCGAAAAACTCATACCGCTCTTCGTTACCAACCTCCTAGATGGTTCAAGCGTCCCGCTATACGGCGACGGAGCAAACGTCAGAGATTGGATACACGTAGAAGACAACTGTGCTGCTATATCAAACGTCCTCCAAAACGGGGAGATAGGAGAGATATACAACATTGGTGCCGGAAACGAAGTTTCGAACCTCGACCTCACCAAAATGTTGATCAAATTGTGTGAACGTGACGAATCAGCGATCACTAGAGTCGAAGACCGTCTAGGCCACGACTTTCGTTACTCTGTCGACTCGACGAAAATACGCGACCTCGGTTGGGCTCCCCAGATTGACCTTCAAACTGGATTGGAGGCAACCGTTCGGTGGTACCGCGACAACGAAACATGGTGGCGGCCAAAGACGGCAAAAGCACAGTGACACTAGCGACCGCCATTACGTCGGCAAGCAGATACGTACCTTTGGTACGAAACTTCGCCAGAAGGGAACTCAAAGCAAGGTACAAGCGGAGCGTTCTCGGATGGACATGGTCACTGCTCAGCCCACTATCAACCATTCTCGTATACAGCTTGGTGTTCTCAGTGTTCTTCCGAGCAGCACCGCCAGCTGCTGGAAACGGATCCCAAAACTTCGCAGTTTTCCTGTTTACCGGCCTAGTGGTCTGGCTGTTGTTTGCGGGCATGATCAACGGTTCGATGGGATGGCTGATGGCCATAGGAGACCTTCGACGAAAAGTCTTCTTTCCCCCCGAAACAGCCATTTTCGGGAGTGCCCTAGCCCTGGCTGTCCAATCAGCTATTGAGGCAGGTGTCCTGCTCATAGTGATGCTCCTCATAGGCAATATCGGTCCCACGACTTTGCTTCTGCCAATAGTGCTTGCACTAGCCGGCATCTTTGGCCTCGGCCTCGGATTCTTCGTGTGTGTCCTCAACACCCACTATCGCGACGTCCAATACCTCGTCGGAATCGTTCTCAACGCACTTTTCTTTCTCGTACCCATCGTTTACCCACTCGGGATAATCCCCGAACGTCACTGGGGTCTCCCGATTCGCAGAATCGTTGAGCTGAACCCAATCAATCAGTTTGTGGCAGCAGCTAGAGAATCGGCCTACCTACTGCAATGGCCAAGTTTGAGTAGATGGTGCGCTCTTGTCTGCTACTCGTTTGCAGTGTTCGCGCTGGGTTGGCGTTTCTTTGCTCAGCGATCAATGCAGTTGAGTGAGGACATGTGAACCCCATCATCTCAGCGCAACAAGTGTCTAAACAGTACCGAGTGCACCGGGACCGTCCCGATTCACTCAAAGAAGCAGTCGTTCGTCGTCAAAAAAATAGATCAAGTAGCCAATTTTGGGCCTTGAAAGACGTCTCATTAGATATCGAACGAGGGTCCTTCGTCGGCCTCATCGGACACAACGGATCTGGCAAAACAACGTTGCTCAAACTTATGGCCGGCATCCATACACCCAGTAGTGGGCAACTGAAAGTTAATGGACGGGTATCAGCACTATTGGAACTCGGATCGGGATTTCACCCAGAACTCAGCGGGCGCGAAAACATCTACCTAAATGGAGCGATTCTTGGCCTCACCAGAAAGGAAATGGACCTAGCTGTCGACGAAATCATCGAATTTAGCGACATAGGTGACTTCATTGACGCGCCAGTGAAGATCCTTTCCAGCGGCATGTATGTCCGACTTGGATTTGCAGTAGCGGTGCATGTCGACCCAGAGATACTGCTTATCGATGAAGTGATCGCTGTAGGAGACGAAGCATTTCAACGTAAATGCCTTGAGCACTTGTATGAACTGCGTCGGGCAGGCACAACTATCGTTCTCGTTTCTCACTCCCTTCCCTTAGTCGAAGGGTTGTGCGACGAAGTGGGCTGGCTCGACCACGGAGCCCTCATGCAAGCAGGCGAAGCCACCGAAGTCTGCTGGGCGTACCTCGACTCGGTCAACGCACAAGAAGCAGAAAAACTACGAGACGAAGACGATGATCCGATCCACACCGACACCTCTCTCACCGAAATAGAGGTTCGAAGAGGCAGCGGAGAAATGCGCATATTCCATGTCGATTACCTCGACGACCAATGGCTCGCAAACCCGTTACCCAGCTCCGGAGACACACTTGTCATTCGACTTTGGTACGAAACAGAAACCCCGGTTGACGACCCCGTTTTCGCAATAAAACTCCATCATGCAACAGGAGTGCACCTCGCTTCGCCGAACAGCGCTCTTCAACAACTTCACACAGGCTCCATAAGCGCTGGCCGCGGATATGTTGACTTTGTCATCGACAAGCTCGCACTGCTTGCCGGCGATTACCTGCTATCTACCTCCATAACCGACCGAGACCGAATGCACGTCCACGACGCATGGGAAAGATCACATTCCTTACGAATTGTTCCCGGATCGTCACCCGAACGTGAAGGCCTCACTGACCTTCTAGGGAAATGGCAGCCACCAGTCCCACACCAAAAGGGGTCACCCGGTCACCCAAATCGTTGAGTTGAGCCGCGGCCACTGACGTAACTGCGACGCGTACAATCATTACAGCCAGGCTATGAGCTAGCTATCACCCCTTGGAGGCTGCATCGATGAATTCGATCGAATCAACAAAAACAGCCCCAACAGAGACTTCCCAAGAATCGGAAAGAAATGGGAGAGAAACTCTAAACGTTGGAATAGTCCTCCCCAACGACGAACGTCACCCCGTTGGCTGGTTAGCGACCCGAGCTTTAGGTACCGAAATTGAATGGCGTAATGGGCCAGTCAATACCCAATGGTTCGTCGAAAAGTCGACACCACTGCTATGGGCCGATGACCCAGCACTAAAGATCAACCAACTACCAGAAGACATCAACGAATTAGAACACGCCCTAGACGTGATCTTGGGACACGGACTAGCGAGCAAAGAGATTGAATTCGGAATTGACCCCGCCGTTGTCGACTTGAGCCTTCACGACACCACCGCATTGTTACCCAGATACTTGTTGCCCGACCTCACACAAGCGACCCACCCCGCTCCCTCTCTTCAAGAATCAATAGTGGTAGACGTAAACAGCGACCTCCCAGAAACTGTTGTCGCAGAAACCGCTCGACACGCGTTATCTAAAACAGTCCCAATTTCTCTTCTCGGTTCAGAAGCAGATCAAAGTCGTTTCGCTGCGAAATTGCAACGTCACAACCAAACAGCAACCAATGTAGGCAGCGACCTCGACCCCGACGAATTCGGTGCACTAATTCAACACGCAGCGGTTGTCGTTACTGGAGACCCTGCGGTGCAACACCTTGCCGAAGTCCTGCATGGCCGTGCGGTTTTAATTACCGAAACTTCTGATGGTCAAACCATTCAACGAGACCTCTGGTCCGCCACATCAGGCATCTCCCACCCTCAACTAGACCCGACGCTAGAAGCCAAAATTCAGCGACTCGCCGAAATTGTTGAACAAACAGCTCTCCTTCGACTTGACCGGCCGATCTCATACCGCACCGCGGCTCAAGAAAGGGAACGCAACGAACAAATCGCAACCCTTCACGAACGACAGGCCATTCAGTGGAGCCAACAACGGCGCCGTTCAAAACAAACGATCGACCGGATGCGAGAAGAGCTCCTCAACGTTGAAGCGAAACTTGATACCGCTGAGAACGAAGCCGACAACAGCCGACGAGCGCTACAAGCACAACACAATCGACTCAATCAATTGGAAATGGATATCGCAGAACGCGATCAAGGGCCCGCCAGATTGCAACGCAGTGTTGACTGGCACAGCGTCGTAGCCCAAATTGAACGCGATGCCCTAAAAGTTCTTCACTGGCTTCGCCGCCAATTTGGAAAGGGATGAATTCAACGTCCCCTCAAAAAATGGTCACCGTCGTTTTAGACACGACCCCCCGACCAGGAATAGACCCAACGAGTTGGAGGACCGAACAATTATGCAAAGAATTCATTGCTAGTAACGCCGAGACACGACTCGTCGTCAACGGCCCACCAGATGACCGAAAGGACCTCTACGGAACAACAATAGAAACGACAGGCCTAGATTCAACTGACTGGTGGCGAACCAACCACAGCGACATATTCATGTTCTGTGGAAATAGTTCCGCCTACCGGATGGTCTCGCTTTGTCGAGCACACAACCCCGATGCCACCATCGTCGTCGACGGAACTACTCTGCTGACACTTCAACGACCCGACCTGGCCGATGACCTCGTAGCCGATGATGAATTAGCTGGTCGCGACACTGTCGCAAGCCTGCGACGCCAACGCGACAGAGAGGTCATAGCTCTAGCCGATCACATATGGGTGTGTTCTGAATCAGAGCACAACGAAATTGAAGCCCTAAGTGTTGGAACAAACATCAGAGTGGTTCACCCACCAAACATCAGACTTGAAGCGTCAACTGGAACGCGACCTCTTCTGCTCGCAGCACCCCACCGCGAGTTCGGAGAACCCGACCTGGACTCAGTTCAACACTTCAGTCAACAAATTCTGCCCAACCTCGACCCAGTAGCCGAACCACCGCTCCTAGTAACAGAACGCGGCTTCGAGTTGTGGCGCCGTGAGCTAGGCAACCTTGAACACCTTGAAAGAAATGGTCCCCTCAGCGACCAACTCAAAAACGCGTCAATGGTCATCTCAACACGCCAAAACGGAGGAACCGCATGGGCTCACTTCCTCGCCGCTCGAGCCTTCGGACTTCCAGTTGTCGCCACACCGCAGGCGGCGGCTCACATCGACGACCCCCGCGAATGGGATTTAGAAATAGTGGAACGCGCGGAGATCGGATCAACCATGTCGAGAACGGCTAGCCGACGACGCCCCCCTGAACGACCGGAGCTGCAAAAAACCGGCCTGGCAGATGCACTAGAAACCCTCATGATCGAGGCAGCAACTTCCGAAATAGCGATTACCGATTGGTTGTTATCGGAAGACACAGGCAAACGCCATCGAATGGATCTCAAACAATACCGCCGCACGGAACAAGAGGCAGGAATTGACCCCGACACAGAACCCGGCACAACGCTCCAAAACCGCCCCCTCATTTCGGTCATCACCCCCGTGTACAACACCCCGTTGGACGTCTTGGAAGCCGCCATCAACTCAGTACGAACCCAAAGCTATGAAAACTGGCAATTGTGTCTCGTAGATGATTGCTCCGAAAACGACGGACCCCGAACTCTATGTAGACAGTTCGCAGCACTCGACTCGAGGATCGACTTTCTAGAGCGACCCGAAAACGGTGGTATCGCTACCGCATCAAACACAGCATTTGAAATGTCGGAAGGGCAGTACATAGCTCTGCTCGACCATGACGACCTTCTTCGCTCTGATGCTCTAACCGAAGTAGTGAGAACCATCAACCGCTTCCCTCAAGTTGAGTTCATTTACACAGACGAAGACAAACTTTTCGCGGATGGCTCTTACGACCACAGTTACGCCAAATCAGGATGGTCTCCAGATCTGCACCTGTCATACAACTATGTATGCCACTTCGCAGTCTTTAGCCGTCAACTCATTCAACGCCTAGGGGGATGGCGAACCGGCTTCGACGGAGCGCAAGACTATGACCTGGCGTTACGGGCCACGGAATCGACAAATGAGATAGTCCACATCCCACGCAACCTCTACCACTGGCGAGTACTGCCCGGGTCTACATCTGCAGGAGTAGACCAAAAAAACGATGCATGGGAGGCAGGACAGCGAGCACTAACTGAAGCACTCACCCGACGAGGAGTCACAGGAGAGGTAGAAGAAGGCATAGATCCAGGGACCTACAACATTCGTTATCCGGTAGTAGGACAACCCAAGATCGGAATAATTATTCCCACACGCGACCGCCATGAATTGATCTCTCAATGTGTCCAAGGAATACAAGAAACAGCGACACGATCAGAAATTGAAATTCTGGTCGTTAACAACGAAAGCACAGACGAAGAAACGTTGAATTGGATGGACCAGCACTCGGGCCCGGTCATCGACTATCCCCACCAGTTCTCCTATGCCCGAATGATGAACATGGCTGCGGAACAAATTGACTGCGACCTATTGCTGTTCCTCAACTGTGATATCACCATCGCGAACCCCAACTGGATAGACGCGATGACCGGTCACGCACAACAGCGACGCGTCGGCGCTGTAGGAGCGAAACTCAGCTTTCCCGATGGACGCGTCCAACACGAAGGAATCACGGTCGGGGTAGGAGGAGTAGCGGTCAACACAAACTCCCGAGGTTATTTCAGCATTGGCAACCTAACCCGCAATTGTTGGGCTCTAACAGCCGCATGTCTGATGATGCGCCCCGAAGTCTTTTGGGAAGTAGGCGGATTCGAAGAACGACTCCGAGTCGCGTTCAACGACGTCGACTTAACAATGCGTATTCACCAACTTGGATACGACCTTGTTTACCAACCGCACGCCGCACTACATCATCAAGAATCGGCTCTCAGAGGTTCATTACATCCAAGTGAAGATGAAGATTTCTTCCGAACTCGCTGGGGCGCACCGTTGACCCACGACGACCCCTATTACAACCCAAGACTCTCACGGCACGCCCAGTACTACTTCGCCGACGAAGTCAAACAAGTATGGCTACCGCGCGGTCACCCACTGACGTGAATTAGGCGACAGCTAAAACTCCAAGACCCAAACCGACCGGAGACCCCAAGTTAGCGATGTCCCCGAACGCGGTTATAGCCCCACGCGAATCAACTACCAGATAGCCACCAGGCCTGCTTATGAGCCCAACAGCATCAACCCTTCCAAGAGGAGCAGGCGAACCGAAATAAGGGACGTCCCCAACTGGGTATACCTGACCAGCGGAATCCAAAAACAAGTAGCCACGACCCTTCGGATCAGCGGCAAAATCAACCACCCGAAGACCATCGACCGGACGATCATCTACCAAGGCGCCGTGAAATGGGGCCGACCCGAAGGAATGAACCCCACCTCGACTATCAACAATCCAATAACCGTCACCGGCGGCGACCGGCTCAATCTTCACTGCAGTCGCTGCCTCGCTGGCCACCTGCGGGATTCCATCGAGAAACGGCGCATTGCCGAAACTAAAGACGCTTCCTTGGGAATCAATAACCCAATACCCAACACCAGTGGGCGAAGCAGCAATATCAACAGGTGGAGCAACCAAATCGAGAGATGAAAGATCTCCGAGCGACCTAGCAGTTCCATGGGCTTGGATATACCCACTGGCATCAAGGACTAAACACCCCTGCCGATCGCGTGTCATTGCCAAAGAAACGGGATCAGAGGAAAGCTCGAGTTCGATCTCTACGACCTCTTCCTCGAAGTGCATTAGACGGTGATTTGAAGTGAGAATCCAATAGCCGCTCAATGACACCCACCGAGCCTATGTCAGAGCAGCCTTTGGTCTGGGTCAGGGGCCGACTAGTTTGAATGGACCATGAAGATTTACACCAAGACCGGCGATGACGGAACCACGAGCCTTTTCTATGGTGGAAGAGTAAGCAAAGCTTCAGCTCTCCCCATGGCGTACGGAGCCGTGGACGAAGCGCAAGCAGCCATAGGACTGGCGCGCGCAACCAACGAAGACCCAGAACTTGATCAACTCCTGACGCTTCTGTGTCGAGACTTATACGTCGCCATGGCAGAACTCGCCACCCTGCCCGAAAACAGGGACAAACTCGATCCGGGAACAACGCTGGTCACCAAAGACATGGTCAGCGCAATAGAAAAAGCCATAGACGCCACAAGCGAACTTTTCGAAGCACCAACCGAATTCACCATCCCGGGCCAAACGGAGATGTCAGCAAGACTTGATTGGGCCAGGGTGATGGCCCGACGCGCCGAAAGGGAAAGCCTCAACGTATGTGGAGAAGACTCAGAAGTTCTGCCCTATCTCAACCGACTCTCTGATCTTTTATGGACATTAGCCAGATGGCAAGAAGGCGAATCCCTTTTGAGTCGCGATTCATGACAACCCCTCGAACATGACAGGAGAATCATGCCGAACCAGCTAGCTATTTCTTCGATAAATGTCGTCGTCTCAGCAGACGACAACACGACTGCTGCAAAAGACCGCCCGGTGACACCCGACGAACTGGAAACACTTGGCGTTACCGACGACTTCCTCGCGGCGAGCAGGTTTGAAGGCAATGTGAACCAAACAGCACTACTGCCCGAACAAGACACAGTCGTGATTGCAGTAGGTCTTGGGAACGAAGAAATAACCACCGCCACCGGTCGCTCATCGGCAGCAGCGTTGTGGCACGCCTCCAAACACCTTGACTCGCTCACATCCCTTCTACCCCTAACCATCGCGGCTGAACTTGGAGCAGAAGTCGCACTGCAGGCAGTAGTAGAAGGAATGCTCCTTGCTTCATACAGCTACGACGAACTAAAGGGAACCCCAGAAAGCACACCAAATCTTCAACAAGTAACCCTGGTCGTGCCAGACGGTGTCGACAGTACGACCGTCTTACAGAAGGCAGAAGCAGTGGCTGCTGGAATTGCCCTCAGCCGTGATCTCGTCAACCGACCCGGAGGGTCACTAACAGCTATCCAATTAGCTGATGAAGCCATGACTGTGGCAAACAACACAGACCTAGAAATAGAAATTTGGGACCGAGAACGACTTGTCGACGAACAATGCGGCGGCATCATCGGAGTCAACGCAGGCTCACTAGAAGAACCGCGACTCATCAGACTGACATGGCGACCGAAAGGGGAGAGCCGGGGAACAGTCCACTTCGTAGGCAAGGGCATCACCTTTGATACAGGTGGTCTCAACCTCAAAACCTTTGAGGGAATGAAAGAAATGAAAATCGATATGGGAGGCGCCGCGGCAGTCATTGGAGCAATGGCAGCGATAGCTGCCTACGCTCCTGACCTCACCGTCATAGGAACTTGCTGTTGCACCGACAACCAACCCGGCCCGACAGCAACAAAACCGGGTGACGTTCTCAACATACGGAACGGCAAAACTGTGGAGGTACTCAACACAGATGCGGAAGGACGCCTAGTACTGGCAGACGGACTGTCACTAGCGGCAGAAGACCAACCAGACCTCATCGTAGATCTAGCGACCCTGACAGGAGCGTGCCTCGTTGCGTTAGGCCAACGGTACGCAGGTCTCATGGGAAACAACGACGACGCAATCACCAAAGTTCAAACCGCAGCAAACAAAGCAAACGAGCGAGTGTGGCATCTTCCGCTCCCCGACGAGTATCGAAAACAACTGGACTCCGAAATCGCCGACCTACAAAACATCGGGTCAGGAAGATTCGGCGGAACCCTGGTAGCGGGGTTATTCCTGCAAGAGTTCGTTGCCGAAACTCCCTGGGTGCACCTTGATATCGCCGGACCGGTCACCACCGACGAAACCGAGGCCGAATTCCCCAAGGGAGCTACCGGGTTCGGAGTTCGCACCCTGATCGAAATTGTCAATAACTGGTAAACCGCCGCAAATCTTCAACCTTCCCAAAACAACACAGAAATTAGAAACCCCTGATGTCCGACGAACTTTCACGAAACGCAGACGTTCGCACACTCACCGAATGGATTGACGAGAGTGAACGAATCACCGTACTCACAGGGGCAGGAATTTCTACCGACTCTGGAATCCCAGACTTTCGAGGACCAAACGGGATATGGACCAAAAATCCGAAAGCTGAAAAAGCATCCAATATTCAGAACTTCATAGCGGACCCAGAGGTTCGAAAGGCCTCTTGGCGGGATCGCCTCGACAACAGAGCTTGGTCAGCTGACCCAAATGACGGACACAGAGCCCTGGTCCAACTGGAAAAAAGAAACAAACTCGTCGCCCTCCTTACCCAAAATGTTGACGGCCTCCATCACGCAGCCGGCTCGTCATCGGCGAAGGTTATAGAAGTTCACGGAACCCTAAGAGAAGTTGCATGCCTTGAGTGCGACTACCGCGATGACATGCAAATAGCTCTGAACCGAGTTCGACAAGGCGAAGATGACCTTGACTGCCCCGACTGCGGCGGCATCCTGAAAAGCGCCACCATCTCCTTTGGACAGTCCCTCGTTCAAAGAGACCTACTCAAAGCCGAAGCTGCCGCACAAAACTGTGACCTCATGATCGCAATTGGAACAACGTTGGCCGTCTACCCGATAGCAGCGGTAGTTCCCGCTGCTCAACGAGTCGGAGCAAAAATAGCCATCATTAACGCCGAACCAACCGAAATGGACCATCTAGCGGACCTACTAATTCGCGAATCAATTAGCGAAGTGCTTCCGATAGTTGTCCATGGAGCCAAGAACCTCACTGACGGAGAAGCCGAGTAGCTGCGGAAATAGCCACTGAGGACACAACCGGTAGAATTGGCAACGTGAAGCATCACTCCCGGTGTGCAAACAGGAATTAATTGATGACCAGCTACGGCGATCTCCTAGCGGCGACGAAACAACACATAGTCGAAGTTGACACCGCCACAGCCGCGCAGCTCATCGAAGATGATCACATAACACTTGACGTCCGCGAACCTGAAGAGTTCGATCAAGGCGCTCTTTCCGCGGCAATACACATTCCACGCGGTCACCTTGAAAGCCAAATCGAACAAAGGCTCCCCGAACGCGACACCAAAATCGTTGTCTACTGCGCCGCAGGTGCCCGTTCCGCTTTCGCGGCTAAAACCCTCAACGAACTTGGCTACAGCCAAGTGGTTTCAATGGATGGAGGGTTCACAAAATGGAAGTCCGAAGGCCGGGCGTGGGAAATGCCCGAAACCCTCACAGCCCATCAACGAAACCGTTACCAACGACACCTCCTTCTCCCAGAAATAGGAGAACAAGGCCAACAACAACTATTCGAAGCGAAGGTGCTGCTCCTCGGAGCAGGAGGTCTAGGGTCACCAGCCGCCATGTACCTGGCCGCAGCAGGAGTTGGAACACTAGGCATCATCGACATGGACATCGTTGATGAATCGAACCTCCAACGCCAAGTGATTCACGACACAGGGCGTGTGGGTCAGTCAAAAGTAGAGTCAGCAAGACAGACGATTGGAGCCCTCAACCCAGACGTCAACGTCAAAACCTATGACACACGCCTCAACGCCGACAACGTACTTGACCTCCTATCGGACTGGGACGTGGTCGTCGACGGAGCCGACAATTTCCCCAGCAGGTACCTGCTCAACGATGCCTCCGTCAAACTTGGCATACCGGTTATCCACGGGTCAATCTTCAGATTCGAAGGCCAAGTAACAGTGTTCGACCCCACCAAAGGCCCGACTTATCGTGACTACGTGCCGATACCACCTCCGCCCGAACTAGCGCCATCCTGCGCCGAAGCTGGAGTGCTGGGCGTACTCCCAGGGATCATAGGAACTCTCCAAGCTCTGGAAACAATAAAAGTCCTCCTTGACCTAGGAGACCCACTCATAGGAAGACTCCTAGCCTTCGACGCCTTAGAAATGACTTTCCGCGAATACAAACTCCACCCCGACGCAGAAAATCAGATCACATACGACAATCGTGACCGCATCAAAATCGTCGAATACGACCAACACTGTTCGCCGACACTCGCTTGAACCCGACTTTTCGGCATAGGGACCTGAAAAGGCGACTCCGAACTCGCAGCCTAAACTTCTGACATGGCAAACAAGCGGGTCGTAGTTATAGGTGGTGGCCCAGCAGGACACGATGCTGCAACCTCAGCAGCAAGATTTGGCGCTGATGTCACGCTCATCGAACGCGACATTGTCGGCGGAGCAGCCCACCTTCGCGATTGCGTGCCATCGAAATCTATGATCGCCACCGGCGCAGCACTCTCCTTCGCTCGGCGTATAGACGGCATGGGCCTAGCCAACGTCGAAACCGATGTCGACGCCGAACACCTCCGCGCTCGTATCCAAGGAATAGAACAACGCCTTGAACAATCGGTAACCCAGCTCCTGACGAGCCAGGGCGTCACGATACACAGAGGCACTGGTCGGCTTCTCGGACCCAACGAAGTATGCGCAGATACCGCCGACGGCTCTATCGAACTCACAGCGGACGCAATAGTGCTCGCAACAGGCAGCCGACCCCGCATCCCCGAATGGGCGTCAATAGACCACGAGAGAGTCTTAACCACCCGCGACGCATACCCACCAGCCGAACTACCCGAACACCTCATAGTTGTTGGATCAGGCGTCACAGGCGTCGAATTTGTTCACATGTTCGCATCACTTGGCTCTGACGTCACACTAATTGTCAGTCGTCAGCAAGTACTTCCCCAAAAAGACCCAGAAGCAGCAGCCTTACTCGAACAAAACTTCCTTGATCGAGGAGTCCAACTGTTCAAAGGAGCACGAGCAACCGAAATTTTGCGAAACGGAGCAACAGTCACAGTCCATTGCTCCGATGGAAGAACAGCAGAAGGAACACATGCTGTCCTAGCAATCGGATCCGACCCCAACAGCCAAGAACTAGGTCTAGAAAACACCGAAGTAGTAGTAGACGAATCTGGTTACATCGAGGTCGACCACAACCTCAGATCCTCAGTCCCATCTATCTACGCCGCCGGTGACTTATCAGGAAAACTCCCACTTTCGTCAGTCGCCGCGATGCAGGGCCGAAAAATAGCCGAACACATCATGGGGCTACATGAAGGCCGCGAACACAGACACCTTGACTACGACAAAGCAGCATCAGCCATCTTCACTGAACCCGAAATAGCTGACGTAGGACTCGCCGAAGCTGAAGCGTTCGCCACAGGGCGAAAGATCCGAGTAACAAAAGTCCCGTTCTCATCAAACGCCAAAGCCCTCATAAACAACGACCCCTTAGGTTTCGTGAAGATAGTTTCCGATCCCAACACCGGTCACGTCCTCGGCGGATCGATCGTCGGTCAACACGCAGCCGAACTCATCTCAGTCGTAGCCCTAGCAGTCAGCGCCAACCTCAAGGTACAGGACATTCACGAAAGCCTTTTTGTCTACCCCACCCTCAGTGAAGCCCTCTCAGAGGCAGCGGAGTGACTACCAGACACAAGGTGCTAATCACCGGCGGAAATGGCCAGCTATCCGCGGACCTTGCTCAAGTATTCGACAGCCCCGACACAGTTGTTCTCAACCGTGAAGCCCTAGACATATCCCGACCCCAAGAAGTCCAAGCAGCGCTTCTCCACTACAAACCCGCCGTCGTAATCAACACAGCAGCACTCACAGACGTAGACGGATGCCAACACAATGCTGAACAAGCAAGGTCAATTAACTCTCACGGACCAAAAAATCTGGTGGCAGCAGCCGAATTGGCGGGAAGTCGCATCGTTCAAATATCAACCGACTATGTGTTTGACGGCACCCTCGACCGCCCCTACGTCGAATCTGATGAAACCAACCCACAGTCAATCTATGGTCAAACAAAACTCGAAGGCGAACGAGCGATGCGAGACGAAGACCTCATCGTGCGCACATCCTGGCTATGTGGCATCCATGGATCAAACATCCTCAAAACAATCGTTCACCTAGCGCAAACAGACACAGCCATGAGCTTCGTCAACGATCAGATCGGCCACCCATCATTCACCAACGACATTGCCGACACCATTCAACAACTGGTCGCACTCCAAGCCCACGGCGTTTTCCACGTCACGAACCAAGGACCCGTTAGCTGGCACGAGTTCGCGCAGACAATCCTCAACCTCATGGGACGTTCACCGAGTCAACTAAGCGCAATAACTACAGAACAGCTAGACCCACCACGCCCAGCCCCCCGCCCAGCAAACTCAGTTCTCAACAACGAAGCCTTGACAAAAGCAGGGCTACAACCACCACCAGACTTTCGCGAAACCCTCCCGCAACTTCTGGAGGTCCTCTGTGGATGATCAACTACAAATCGTCATCAGACCACATGACGACCAACCAACCAACCAAGTACTCGCAGTCGGCGCAGTCCTAGCGCTCCAATGGGCGGCACCCTATGTCCACACCACAATGGGTAGCGACGGCCAATTTGTCACCGAACCCGAAATCGAAGCTATAGGAGGGCTACTGCGGCTTGATCCAGAAAGAACTGAACGGCTACGAGCTGCAGGACGCGAAGTCGTACACGACGGCGAATCCGAAATACATATAGTCGAAGATCAGCAAGGCAACTGGAACATCCCCACTCAGATCGACCGTTGGTGGGCAACAGGAGTAGCACTCGCCGCGACTTCGTTCACAGCGGCCACACCAACAGGCATCGCAATAGCCGAAACCCTCGCCATCTCAAACCGAGATGAACAGCGAGCCATCGAACTACTCGAACACTCTCAAGACTGGGCGTTACAACAAATCGATGAAGCACTGCGCGTCATCGCTGACCACAACCCCCGACTCTTAGCAAACGTACTGTTATCACTCAGCACCAAAGTGGAAACACTCACCGACACACACGCTCTGCTAAGAGCTCGATACCAAGCCGACATCGAAACCATCGGCGAACACCTATGACACAACCACCCCGGGCAACGCTGATCATTGTCGCATACGGGCGTCACGCCCTAGCAGCTGCTCTCCTCGACTCCATAGCAGAGCACACACCAGAACCACACGAAATAGTGGTAGTAGATAACGCCTCACCAGATTCAACTGCTGCTCTTCTTCAAAAACACCCATCACAACCACGCGTTATCGAAGCGCCCCGAAACCTCGGATACGGCGGAGGCGTCAACCTTGGCATCCGAGAAGCAACAGCTGAGGTGACCGTAATAATGAACTCAGACTTGCAAGTCACATCCAACTGGCTGCCGCCATTGTTGACGGCGATCGAAACGAGAGCGGCAACGATCGCCGCACCCCTCTACCTCGACACGAACGGCAACGTCATAGAAAGTGGTGCCTGCATAACCGCTGACGGTCATATCCACAACTCACAAATGCCCGATAGCGGACTCAAACCCGTAGACCACGTATCGGCAGCATGCTGGGCGTTTGAAAAGCAATGGTTCGAATCGGTAGGAGGCTTTGACCCCGCATATGGCCTCGGCTATTACGAGGACGTCGATCTAGTCAATGTTGCACGGTCACACAACAACAGAGTTGTCGTGGTCAACGACTCAAAAATCATCCACCACACAGGCGGCACTTTCAGCTCGCTAGCCTCCCAACATCTATCTCACCGCAACCACGCCCGAAGCGAAACACGCTGGCATTGGATGTACAGAGGAACCGCGAAAACACCATGGGAAGGCGAAACCGCAGTCACTCACGGCCGCGTCGCCGTCATAGGCCACCACCCAGACATCGTGAGCGAACTACGAGAACAAAATATTTCCGTAGTCACCCTCGACGACGTCAACGCGCTCCGCCAACGAGCACACCGCGATGATGTCGTCGTGACACAAGACGAACACACACAGGCCCAACAAATAGCCCCCAGAGCTCAAATCACCGACCCACAGGGCCTTCCAGAGGCCCTGAAACGTGTCGGAATCATTTCCAGTTCGACCCCTCCCAGATCACGCTTTCACGCAATAACAGCCACTCGATCACGAAGATGGTGAACACATGACAGACGACCACTTGCTGCATCAAGCATCCGCCCACCTGCGCACAGCACGACAGCTTGGAACTGAAGCCAGCTCCAAGAAACGCCCATTTGGTATCGGATCACCAAAAGTCGCCGCGACAATCGACCGCATAGGCGACGAACTAGCCGCCGCCATTGACTTGATAGCCACCGCAGTCGCAAACGAAGCAGATCGAACAAATCAACTCGACCAAGCAGTCACCCGCCTAGAACTCATAACCGCAGGAGACGAACAACTCATCGACGACCTTGCTGCAGCTATCGAGACCGCTCAAATAGAACTGGTTCGCCTAGAGCGCCAACACGACTTACTCCGTTCACGACTTGAATCGACCGACTAACAATGCGGATAGGAGTAGCTTCCGGCAGATATGCGACACAGATTCACAGAGCGCTTTCACAGCGAATCGGAATAGAAGCCGACATCGTTCCACCTGACGCCGACGCCAAGACATACGACCTAATCCTCGCCGTCGACGACGAGATCGTCCCCACAGGAACAGAAACTCGCCGATACATCACCCACCACGCAACACAAGCATCCGAATGGAACGTAGTTGCGGGACGGTACTTGTTGGCAACCGCCACAGAAAAAGGAACCAAAAATGCCGTAGCGGTTCCACTCCCACTCACAACACTCCCTTCGGTCAGACCGTCCGAAACAGGGGTTGCACTACTTCAAAGCGAACAGACAGAAGACTTAACCGCAACCCTCACCACAGCAGGTCATCAAGTGCTCGACATCGATGACCCACAAGTCGGGATAGTCATAGATTCCGCAACCTTGACAAGCGAGATTGAGCCATTACGCAAAGCAATGAGCGAAGAAAAAATAGTTATAGCCATGCTCAGCAACCCAGCCGCAACCGACACAATTCACCACAAAAGCGACGGCTACCTCGTTTCGGGATACGACGAACTATTAGCTGCAGTTCAAGAACTAACCACCAACGACTTCGAAAGACAACGGATTGGCTTCGAGGCACGAAGAACCATCGCCACAACTAACTGGTCGAGGGTAACGAGAGCACTCCTCCTCAACGACAGAAAAGGAATACCTGACCTTGAACAGTTCAGCTACCTCCCGGCACGCAAACGATGGAAAGACCGACTAGGACATGCACACAAATGGCACTCTGCCCACTACATCAACGGCAGCTACCTAGAGTTTGACGGTCAAACCGTAGACGTAAGCAACCTGAGCCAATTACGAAAAATGAGCATTGCGGTGGCTGTAGGCCGACGCGACCCATGCACTAACGATTCCTAGGGTACGTTCGCTGATCATGTCCCGAGACCGCCCACGTCGCAACCGTCGGTTAAGCGAAAAGCTGCTACTCACAGCTATCGGAACAGCAACGGGAATAGGATTCATCGCCACCTTCGTCCTGGGATACGCAGTATGGCGCTTAGACCAAGTCCAACGATTCGAGGTACATGATGTCCTCACCGCACCCGTACAAGAACCGATAACCGCTTCAGACCTGCTCAATCTCAGCACCATCAGCGTTAAAGATTTAGACAAAAACTCCGAAGATAGAACAGTCGAAATTATCCTCCCCCCGACCATCGGTGAGCCACAAGTTACCGGCGAACCCGACGCCGAAAACTACCTACTCGTGGGTTCAGACAGCGCTGAAGGCATTTCATCCAACGATGCCATCATGACTGGTCGAAGTGCCTCTGCGGCCAATCATCTGGCCGACACGATCATGGTTCTACGGCTCCGCAAAGACGGCACCGCAGCAGTTGTGTCGATTCCGCGCGACCTACTCGTACCGATAGCCAGCACCGACTCAATCGCCAAAATTAATAGCGCATACAACCTTGATTCCTCCCCACAGACGAGGGCAGCACGACTTATCGAAACAGTCGAAAACCATTTGGGTATCGGACTCCAACACTTTGTAGAAGTCGACCTTGACGGTTTCCGACGTTTAGTCGATGCCATTGGTGGCGTCTCAATCTGTTTCAACCGACCTACCCGAGACAGGACAGTCCAGGACAGTGGTGACCCCACCGAGGGAGGCACTGGCTTCACAGTGGGGAAAGGGTGGACCCACCTCAACGGAAACACAGCGCTCGCTTTTGTGCGAAGTCGACGACTCCTGGTGCAACAGCAAGATGGAGAATGGGTGAGACTCGGAGTTTGGAATGATCTCGAACGAAACAGTCGACAACAGAGGTTCATCTTCGAAGCCCTAGACCAGGCGTTGGGACGCGCGACAGGTAATCCTCGGACTCTCCAACGACTCCTAGATATTGTTGCCACTGACCTGCGCACATCTAACACACTGAGTGTTTTCGACGATGGGCTGGAATTAGCTCGACGGTTCAAAGGCTTAAATGTTGATAGCGACCTCGAACGCTACGCGCTCCAACTTGTTGACATAACAGTTAACAATCAGGCTGGACTGGAGCTAGTAGATAACGAACACAATCAACGGGTCATGGATATCTTCCGAGGCATCGGCTGGGATGACGTCATTGAACAACGAGTCCAAGTAGTAGTGGAAGGCCCATCAGCTTTACCCGTAGCGTCACGACTCAGAGGCGCTCGCTTCAAAGCAACACACCAACCAAGTGACGCCTACACCACTAACAGAATCAGATATGGAGTAGGGGGAGACAAAGCAGCTGTGCTGTTAGCAGCTCGACTGAAGCAAACCGTAGAAATGCTTCCCGACCCTTCTCTTTCGGGCAACCAAATACGACTCGAACTCTCATCCGAACCGCCTTCAGTGATACTTGGTTACAGAGCAGTTGAACCGCCAACGGCCCTAGCCACCAGCACCGCTCAGAAAATTCCGCCACCTCCCCAAACACTGGGTGTATGCGGCTGATAATAAAAACCTGCCGTTGACGAAACCCAAAGAAACCAGTGAAACAAAGCCCGCGAAGGCGAAACGGCGCGAGGTCGTTAGCATCGCGTATGTGACTAAGTTCGAACGTCTCTCATATCGCTATCTGAAGGTGAACAAATGAGCACCGTAGCGGTAATCGGAGCAGGGTATGTCGGACTCACCACAGCGGCCTGCCTTGCACATATCGGGCACAACGTCACCTGCGCAGACATCGATAAAACAAAAATCACTCAACTCAACAACGGTGAAATCCCAATTCATGAAGCACGTCTACCCGAACTAGTCCAAGAAGGAATATCAAAACAACTCCTCAAGTTCGTAGTCGGAGCCCAACAGGCGGTGACCACAAGCGATTTCGTTTTTTTATGTCTACCCACCCCACAAGGAGAAGACGGACGAGCCGACATTGGAGCTGTTCTAGAAGTAGTCGATGAAATTAGCGAGATAATCCCATCCCAAGCGATCATCATCAACAAATCAACGGTCCCCATTGGAACAAACGCGTCAATACAAGCAACAATCCAACGAAACGACATTTCGGTCGCCTCGAATCCCGAATTTCTCCGTGAAGGTGTCGCAGTTACTGACTTCCTGCAACCAGACAGGATCGTTATCGGGGCAACAGATAAAGAGGTCAGCGGGCGAGTTGCAGCGCTCTACAGCGAAATAGACGCGCCCATCATTGAGGTCGACCTCGCCTCAGCTGAAACCATCAAGTACGCCACTAACTCTTTCTTAGCGACCAAGGTTTCATTCGTGAACGGCCTAGCCGCAGTTTGCGAAGCTGTTGGAGCCGACATTGAATCAGTGACACGAGGCCTCGGCTCAGATCAACGAATCGGTTCACGCTTCCTTCAACCTGGACCAGGTTGGGGAGGGTCATGTTTCCCCAAAGACATGCAAGCATTGGTGCGTCTAGCGACTGACGCTGGATACGAATTTGATCTGCTAAGAGCCGTCATCGAAGCGAACGACCAGCAATTCGATCGAATAGTCAACAAAGCCGAGTTGCTACTCAACCAAGACCTATCAGGAAAAAATCTGACACTGCTCGGACTTACCTTTAAAGCCCACACCGATGACCTGAGAAACTCGCCAGCGATAGAGGTGGCTAAACGCTTGGCCGCAAAGGGAGCGACACTCACCGCCTACGACCCGATGGTCACAAGCCAAGCAGAGATACCCCAAGAAATCCAAATAGCGATGACCATCGAAGAAGCCATGACAGGTTCAGACCTGGCCCTGGTCCTCACCGAATGGCCGGAATTCACCAGAGCGAACTGGACAAGTTTGATCGACCTGATGAACGGACCCCGTGTCGTCGACGCCCGAAATGTGCTCGACCGAAAAGAAATGGTTGAACTTGGATACCTCTACGACGACTTAGGCAGGATATGACAACAACCCCTCAACGACCGCAGCTTGTGTAAGAGTGGTTCCGTGACGGCCGAAATACGCGTCCTCATGACTATGGAGGCAGCGTGGCACCCCGTGCCGGGAGGCACCGGTCGAGTATCGGTTGATTTGGCTCGAGCACTATCACAAAGAGCCGACACGAGCGTTCAAGGAATATCTGCGTTTCACATAACTCAACCCTCGCCTGACTTTCGTCCATCTATCGATGTCAGAAAACTGTTGTTCCCTCGACCCGTCCTTTATGAAGCCTGGTCCCGAACCTCCATTCCTCGACTTCACACCACTGATCACGACATAGTGCACTCCACCACCATCGTGCCCCCACCTGCTGGCGATAAACCCCTTGTCGTCAACGTGCACGACCTAGCGTTTCGTCGATTTCCTGAACGTTTCCCACAACGAGCTCGACGGCTCTTCGAACGTTGTTGGAAACGAGTACTGGAACGAGCTGACGCGGTTTTATGTCCGTCCGCCGCTACGTCCGCTGACCTACTCGCAGCAGGGTTAGATGTCGACCGGCTCCACTTAGTTCCGCTCGGCCACGACCCACAGATAGTCACTGCGCAAGCGGCCCTCCAGGTGCGACAAAAATTCGGAATCGACGGAGATTTCATTCTCGCCGCAGGCACGCTCGAACCCAGAAAAAATATCCCGGCCCTTATCGAAGCATTCCGCGAGCTAGCTCCTAAGACAGACGTCCAGTTACTCCTTGCAGGTCCAACTGGATGGGGAATCACACCAGCAGAACTACTCGAGCCAGTGGACGATTTCACCAAGAAACGAATCTCGATAACTGGCGAAATCACAACAACTGAATTGGCGGCGCTCTACACCGAAGCAACGGTGTTCTGTTACCCGAGCCTGCTGGAAGGATTTGGTTTACCCGTTCTAGAAGCAATGTCGTATAGAACTCCGGTAGTGACCTCCAAAGGAACCTCCACCGAAGAAGTGGCAGGAGATGCAGCGGTAACGGTCAACCCCAACTCGGTCTCTGAAATAAGCGAAGCACTGACACACCTCCTCAACGACAAGTCAGCTGCTCAGGAAATAGCTGATGCCGGCTACCAACGGAGCAAACTATTCAGTTGGGACAAGGCAGCATCAACGACGGTCGAGATTTACCGGAAATTACTATGACCGCGGTAATTATCAACATGTTGTGGCTACGCCCAGGGCAAGTCGGAGGGTCTGAAACCTATGCGACACAACTACTCAAAGCGCTCAGCAAAACCCCCGGGTCTCCTCCCATCGAGTTAGTAATGACTCCTGCAGCCCATCGCGTCCACCAGCTCCGAGATACCAATTTTGCGATTACCGAACAAGACCCTCCACTGGGCCGCATCGGCCGAATTTGGCTAGAAAATCGACTATTCAAACGGGTAGACGACCACCAGCTCGTACATCACCTCGGAGGCACAATCCCCAAATATCGAAACAACCAGAAAACAGTTGTCACCATCTACGACGTCCAGTACCGCGACTACCCCCAATACTTTTCGCTTGCAAAACGCCGCTATCTAGACGGCGCAATTCAACGGTCCCTCGAACAAGCCGAAGCAGTGTGCACAATAAGTGAATATTGCGCTAGGTCACTAGAAGCCCATTTCGGGTATCCCCAAGAAAAATGTCGGATCGTGCCACCTGCGTTCGATGCTCCAGCCCCTCGACCACACCACAGCCCCGAAGGCAAAAAGTTCCTGCTCTACCCAGCGGTCACCTGGCCACACAAATCCCACGAATTTCTCATCAAACTCCTAGAACAGCTCCCAGATCTTCAGCTGGTGCTGACAGGGGCACCAGGCCCGTCCCACCGAAGCGTGATGAAAGCCATACGACGCTCTCCGGCCGCTGATCGCATTACCCACCTCGGGATGGTCGACACACAAAGACTTAACTTGCTATACCAAGAGGCTCTTTGCACAGTCTTTCCATCTCAATACGAAGGATTCGGACAACCTGTAATAGAAGCAATGACCCATGGGTGTCCCGTAATCTCAAGCCAATGCGGAGCCCTCCCAGAGACCGTCGGAACTGGAGGAGTCACCCTTCCAATGAACATCGACCGATGGGTTGACGCAATACAGCTAATTCGTCAATCTCATCAACGCCAACAATGGGTGGAAGCAGGACTCCTCAGAGCCGCCGACTTCTCAAGTACCCGAACTGCGGAAACACAAGTGGCGATCTACAACGAATTACTGGGTAGATGAAGTGGTGCTTATATGAAGATCACAATTATCTGCCCACACTTCGCTCCCGACACTGCTCCAACCGGCGAAGTCATGACCCAGATAGTCAACGAACTTCAACATCTCGGCCACCGAATTCATGTAGTGACCTCGCTCCCTTGGTATCGCGACCATTCGGTTGAACCAGGATGGACCGGGCGACTCATATCCAGAGAAAAGACCTCTTGGGGCAAGATCACCCGGATTCACCCATTCGCGTCAAAGAATCGGACCAACATCTTGGCGCGAGCAATCGCATTTGGTGCCTTCAGTTGCGCCGCCGCTCTAGTAGCAACCTTGACCCGAAGAACCGAAATAATCCTCGCGATGAGCCCGCCACTCACCCTCGGTCTTGCCGGCTGGGTAGCAGCAAAGAGACACAAAGCTCCGCTGATATTAAATATCCAAGACATACACCCCGACGCAGCCATAGCAACCGGAACGCTTACCGACACCCGGGTCATCCAACTCTTAAGACGAATCGAACTTACGAGTTACGCGAAAGCTGACGCGGTAACTGTTCTTTCCGACGATCTCCGAAAAAAATTGATCAGCAGAATTGATGAGGAATCGAAGTTACGCGTCATTCCCAACTTCGTTGATACCGAACAAATTTATCCCGGTGACCGTAACAACAGCTACCGTCACGAACTTGGAGTGACAGACGAGACCATCGTCATGTACGCCGGCAACGTCGGATTTTCCCAGCCCTTAGAATTAGTGCTCGAAGCCGCCCGATATCTTGCCGATCGCGATGACATCATCTTCGTGATTAACGGCAACGGATCAAGAAGGGCCTATTTCGAAAAGGAAGCAGAAGAACTGCCGAACGTAACCTTCATGGACTACCAACCTAGGCAGCGACTGAACGAAGTACTGGCTGCGGGAGACATCCATATCATCCCGCTCCAAAAGGGTTTGAGTTCAATCAGTGTGCCGTCAAAATTTTATTCCATCCTTGCTGCAGGGCGTCCAGTACTTGCCAGTGTCGATCCAGGAACTGAAATAGACTTGGTAGTAACTCGCTCTGGAGCGGGTCGCAGCACTCCCGCCGGTGACACTCAAGAATTCATCGCAGCACTTACCGCTCTCATTGATGACCCCCATGGGCGAGTAGCAGCCGGACTCGAAGCCCGCCGTTTCGCAGAAGAATGGCTATCGGCTAAGGCAGTCGCTGAAAGCTATAACGAGCTGTTTCCCGAACTTAGGCAATAAAGGAAGCGGCCCTGTAACGCGTAACCGGCGGCTATAGACGGTAACTTGACGGACGGTATGGCTAGATCAGCAGCAGCAAAAAAGGTCGCAAAAGCAGCGAGCACTGGAGCGGGTGGTAAAGGCGCGGGGTCAGAACGCAAGATTCTGTTTCCAGCAGCGATGACACTCGTAGCTCTCCTCGGGGTTGTCCTCATATTTGTGGCCCGAGGCCAGCGTTCTGATCTAGCGCCTGCTGGGGACCCAGGAACAGACGACCATTGGCACACTGCCTACGACATCTACGTATGTGATGAACTCGACCCAACTGTCTTCGCGAATGACTCGGAAGACGATAGGACAGGCATACACACCCACGGCGACGGCCTGATCCACATCCACCCGTTCGTGAGTACGGTCACCGGTCAATATGCCACCTTGGGAGCTTTCTTTAACGAAAATCAGACTGCCTTTGACGACGACTCATTTGAGCTACCTAATGGGAATGTTGTTTCAGAAGAAGATTTCACATGTGCAGGGGAGAGCACTGAGATACGAGTACTGAAATGGAATCAGCTGACAGCAGAAAAACCAGTGGTATTCACCGAAGACTTGCGTGATATACGACTTAACGAAGATGGCCAACTAGTGATGTTCGCTATCGTCGCCAAAGGCACGGATAATTCGGAAATACCGCGTCCAGATGATAGCTACTTGCGCGAATACTTGGGCTTGCCACAAGAGCAGCAGCCGCTTGGTCAAGACGATGGAGGGGAAACCGGTCCGATTCTGCCGCAAACCCAAGAACCCTTCGAGACGGATGAACCCGCTGGTCAAGTGCCAGAGTCAAGCGAACCCAACGACGACTGAGTACAAATGTTCGCGGTAGTGCTGGTCGGCGGTTTCGGAACTCGACTTCGACCACTTACCGAATACACTCCAAAACAGATGCTGCCGATTTGTGGTGTCCCCATGATCGAATGGGTGGTAAGCCATCTTGCAGACCATGGAGTCCAAGAAGTGGGTCTGGCCCTCGGTTACCGACCCGATGCTTTCTTAAATGCGTACCCAAATGGAGAAATAGCCGGGATACCGTACCGAATAGCGGTTGAAGCCGAAGCGCTTGGGACAGCAGGCGCGATCCGGTTCGCAGCGCAAGAGATGCAACTAGAGGAAACATTCCTAGTGCTCAACGGCGATGTATTGACCGACCTCGATGTCAGCGCGTTGGTTGAGTTTCATAGCCAACATGAAGCTGAAGCCACTATCGCGTTGCAAACGGTTTCTGACCCATCGCGGTTTGGTGTCGTCACCACCGCCGACAGTGGCCAAGTTGAAGAATTTATAGAGAAGCCAACATTGGGTAAGTCCCCATCCAACAGCATCAATGCTGGCACCTATGTCATCAATCGATCAGTTGTAGATCGAATCCCTGAGGGCAGACCTGTCTCAGTTGAAAGAGAAACGTTTCCTGAGATGGCTGATGCGAGGACTCTATATGCGATGGAGTCCAACACTTACTGGCTTGATACGGGTACCCCTGAACAATTCCTGCAAGCCAATTTAGATGTTCTTCAGGGCCGCCGAAAAAATAGACCAGATCTGCCCAGGGCTTCGATCCAGGCGACGGCCGAAGTAGAGGAGTCCGTGATCGGGACTGGTAGCCACATCGATGCTGGAGCCATAGTCAAACGGTCTGTCTTGTTCAACGATTGTCACATATGCCATGGGGCGACCATCATCGATTCAGTCCTATCTGACGGAGTTTATGTAGGCGAGGGAACCCGATTAGAGGGTTGCGTAATTGGTTCGAATCAACGGATCGAGGCCGGAGCAACACTGATCGGCGAGAATAAGCCAGAATCGTAAGTCTGCCTTAACGAAACAGGTCTTCCGAGGGGCTCCGAACCACTTCATCTTGGATGGAGCTTTCTCGTAACCATTGGCTATCCACGCCGCGAACCAATGCCACCGGTATGCCTTCGGCTTTACCACATACGAGATCAGCTGCTGCCGCCAATTCGTCGGCGACACACACTTCGGTCACCATTAATTCTCTTCCGAGGGCATCTTCTGTTCCGCGAAGATCAACCACAGCGGCAACGCCAGCGCAACCAATAGCCACATCAGTGACACCTCTACGCCAGGGCCGTCCAAAAGTGTCCGAAATAATGACGCCGACGCTGACTCCGTAATTGTGACGGATGCGTTCGACAATTCTTCTAGCTGATCTGTCGCTGTCTTCGGGAAGAAGGGCCGCTTGACCTCGCGCGACATTGGACAAATCGATTCCAGCATTAGCGCACACGAACCCGTGCTTCGTTTCGGTGATTATTAGGTCGCCTCTGCGGCGAAGTATTCGAACAGCTTCACGTTCTACGATTGGTTTGTGTGAAAGCGGATCGTTTTGGTCGATTTCGACCATTGCTCCTTCAGCCTTGGAAACAATCTTCTGAGTAACGACTAACACGTCTCCATTAGTCAATCCGAATTCGCTTGAGGAACAAGCGTCACCGATTAAAGTTCCCAGGTCTATGCCTTGGGTAATCTCCGGAATCCCACTCACCGGGTGAATCATCAAAGTCATTGCTGTTCCTCTTCAGCTAAAGAAACCTCCGCGAGTACTGCGCTCGCCAGAGCGGCAGCTTTAATCGGGGTATCCATTATTGTGTCAGTTACCAGTGCTCTCATTCCTTCGGATTCAATCCGTGAAGACAACTCGGAGTCCACTTCGTCAATCACGAGAGTTCTGGCAATGTCTTTGTATAGCGAAGCGATACCAACCGAATTTCGTTCAAAGCCGAGCTCCTCAAGCATTCTAGAAGCCGGACCTTTCAACGCTGCGCCACCGACAATTGGTGAGATAGCCACCACCTCTTGCCTTCGTTCCCGGAGCACATCAGTGACCCCGGATATCTCTAGGATCGGATTAATCGAGACAAACGGATTTGACGGAGCGATCACTATCGCGTCTGACTCCTTAAGTGAGGAAATCACTTCAGGCCCAGGAGACGCGCTTTCTATTCCCTCAAATCGCAGCTCCTCCACCGCCACGTTGTGTTGTTGGGCCACGAAATAATCTTGAAAGTCGATCCATCCCTGACCTTGGACCTTGAGTTGAGTGCGGATCTCTTGGTTGGTTGCCGGTAACACCTGGGCCTTGATTCCCAGCCTGGTGCAGATCTCAAGAGTTACCTGAGTCAAAGTTGCGCCTTCGTCCAAGCGCTGCGTTCTATACAGGTGCAGGGCCAAGTCAAGGTCCCCGAGATTGAACCAAGTCTGTCCACCTAACCTCTCAAGTTCGTCTCTGACTCGCCAGGTTTCCGCGACCCGACCCCACCCTGTATCAGGATTGACTTGTCCACTAAGGGTGTAGGTAACCGTGTCTAGATCTGGGCTGATCGCAAGACCGTGAAGACGAAAGTCATCGGCTACGTTGACAAGAGCAGTCACTAATTCGTTGGGGTAAACGTTTAGGAGACCTCGCAAAAACTTGGCGGCGCCGACACCACCAGCTACGACCGTAATTCGAGGACCTTCAGACACAGTCTCGGAGCCTAATCTTGCCTTTGTGTGGTTAGGAGAAACTTTCGGTCTTCACGCGACATGATCACAAAATTCTGTGAATCGGCGAACGATTCTGTCCCACCCATACGCACGTTCAGCGAACATCTGTCCGTTGGCTGCTAAGCGATTTCTAGTTGCTTCGTCATCTGTGAGCCTCTGCACAGCCAGCTCGAATTCCGGATAGTTGTGGTACCACAGACCACCCTGAGCTTCGTTCACATGAGATCTGGTCGTCTCGCAGTAGGCGTTCACCAGAACTGGAATGCCGGCAGCCCAAGCTTCAAACAAGACAAGAGAAAATGACTCCAAAGCTGAAGGATTAATCAAAAAATCAGCGCTTCTCAAAAGAGACCACTTGGCTTCATCGTCTATCTCTCGCGCGATGATGACATCCTCGTCGCTTTCAATTTCGATGCTGGGACTGCCTACGAGAACAAGCCGGTGATCAGTACCAGACCGAGATCTCAGCGTGCGCCAAAAATCAACTAAGCCCAACGTCCCCTTCGCGTGTTCAATCCTTCCAACACAAATTACGTATGGCCTATTAGAGAGACCTAGCTCCGCCAGTATCTCCGGGGCACCATCTGACGGAGGTTCAATTCCCCAACCCAATACAGTGCTCGGAAGATGACCGACTGGGTGGGTTCTCTGCAGTAGTCGTTGTTCGGCCCGAGATCCGTAAACAAGGCCTCGGCTTTGCTGCAGAAGTTCTCCAACTCGCGAAAGTTTCAAGAACGGTTCGTCGTGAGCAGCGGGAACAATTACCGCCCTATCAGCCACCAAAGGAGCGACCGCCATCGTGGGCCAAAATAAATACGGCGCAAAGAACACAAGATCTGCATCTGAATCTTGGACAGCGTTAGCTAGATCTTTGCTAACCGGACCTTGGTGAAAGAAAAAGTCATCCTGGGTGACGGCGTCGACACTTGAAGTTCCCGACTGAATTCGATGATCAAGAGCGGCCCAGGTATCAGTCCTACCAGAGTCGACTAGATATCGACTTACGGTAAGCGACCCAAAGTGACTTTCACCCGGGGATTCGTCGTTGACCCAGGAGCTAGACGACGTCGCGCAAGTAGCGTGTAAACGCACTTCCCACCCTGGTATCTCTGCTACCCGTTTAGCGAGAGCACTTACAGCATTTTCTGCACCCCCTACAGGGCCATATCTAGGGGTTACGAAATCGATCTTCATGAAATGTCGACCTCGAAAAGTGCTTGATCTAGGGCGGTCGCAACCTTGTCGGGAGCAAAAGCGGAGCTGCGGCGAAGTCCACTGTCAGATAAACGCTTGGCTAAGGCGCTGTCGGTGAGGGCTCTTTCAAGTGCGGCTGCTACTACCGCCGGTTTCTTTGAGGTCAACAAAAGGCCTGCGTCACCGACTGTTTGACTGATTGCCGTGTTTTCGTAGGCAACTACAGGAATTCCGCGTGCCATTGCCTCAACTAATGGAACCCCAAAACCCTCGTGATCGCTCAACGTGCAAAAGACTGATGCCTCCAAATACTCCCTCTCAAGTTGCTCTTCATCGACCCAGCCGGTCAAAGACACGACTTCAGAAAGGTCGAGAGCATCTATAAGCCCTTCGATCGCCTCATCGTAGAGCTGAGTAGTAGGTGCCCCGACTACGCGTAACCTCACCTCAGGTAGCCGTAGTCGGAGAATTGATAGGGCGGTAACCAGGTCATGGATCGCTTTGTTAGGTGCGATACGACCGACAAAGAGAACCGTCGGGCTATGTCCTTTTGTGGGTTCAAAGCTTCTTGGCGCCTCGACAGGAAGTGGTATCACGCAACTATCTACAGGGCCGAATTCGCTAAGTACTTGAGCATTGAAGTCGCTGTCGCATATGGCCAAAATCGACCTTTCCACTAGGTCACCTAGTTGGTCTTGTGCCTTGAGTAGCTCAAACGCGACGGATGGATCCCAATGCAATAGAAGTTCGGGAGGGGTGAAATTGTGAAAAACGAGCGCCAAAGGTTCCGGTCGTTCTAACAAAAAGTGGGCACAAGGCGAGGCTTGAGCAACGTGGTACAACAACAGAGTGTCCGCCTTGGATCGGACATGATGATCTATTTCTTGAAGGTCGAAAGTTTCAGCTGAGGTGTCTTCGTTCTCAGTGCCAACAAAGATTTCCGAACGACACCCGCGGGATCGCAGGTGATCTCTCATCCAGGCGACATGGCTACCAACTGCATCGCCGTGAGCAAACCTCGGTACGAATTGGTGAACAGCTTCCCACTTCACAATGACTCCAGAAGAGTCGAAAAGTATTGACGGAAACGCTCCTGAGTTACTTTTCGATCGAAAAGGTTTGATCTTCGGCGCCCAGCGTCGCGGAGGCGTTGAGTGAGAACGGGATCTGAAGCGACTCTATGCAGCGCTGAGGCAACGATCGACGGACTCTTATCGGTCAACAACAAGCCCCCATCACCGACTGTTTCTCCGACAGCAGTGCAGTCGAACGCAACCACAGGTAAACCGTGATGCATAGCCTCGATCACAGGTACGCAGAACCCTTCGTGATCGCTTAAGCAACAAAAGACATCAGCGTTCAAGTAGTGAGCGACAAGTCCCTCTTGGGAAACAGACCCATGAAATGTCACGTGATCACGCATTCCAGCATGGGTGACAATGGTTTCCACAACTTTGCGGTATCCAGGTGGCCCGTCTGTGCCAACAAAATGGAGATGGGCGTCGTCGTTGTGGAGCTCACGCAGAGCTCTGACCGCCGCAATCAAGTCGTGATGTGCTTTGTTGGGGGCAACCCTGCCGACGAAGAGTATTTGAGTTCCTCTCTGATTGTTTTTTAGTTTGGTAAGTGCAGACGGATCCGGGTTGGCTTGTGTTAAATCGAAAAGCACGGGGATCGTTTCAGTAGACGTGTACCCAAGTTCATCGAGTTCAGATTTGTTGAAGTCGGAATCACAAATTGCGTGGTCGCATACCTTCGCGTACCTAGCCATTTGGTCGCGACCCAACTGAACCTCAGCCGCTAACAAGCCGTCCCACTTGCCGACTAATGAAATTGGTGTGATGTTGTGATAATTCGCGATCTTCAACGCCGGATGACGTGCCCAGCGTTCAGCAACAGGGCTGCCAATGGACAACTGGTAGATCACAGCGTCGGCGTCCTCGGGAAGACGATCAACATAATGAGTTTCTGACATCAAATCTGGATGCCGGAACATGGAGAAAATTTCGCTATCGAAGCCCAGATCCCTAATGACTCCCCGGAGAGCAAGAGTGTGGTTCCCAACAGCATCCCTAGGAGAAATTGTTGGCACCAGCTGATGCACGCCGGTCATGGGAGATTTGCTGTAACGAGACAATAGGAAGAGTCTGAAGCTTCGATAACTGTGACTTGTGAGGCGTCCTCCCGTGCGAGTAAGTAGCTCCAAGTCTCTGCATGCATGGGGCGACCATGCAGTAAATCTGCAGCTACTGGACCAAGCCGCGCGGCCCACGTTTCAGGATGAACAACTATGACCGCCACAGCGGCACCTGGTTTGGACTTCAACAAAAGGAGACGAAAGGCGCGAAGCTGCTCATTCACCGATCCACGATCTGGAATACCAGACAACACAAAGCCATCGAGAGATTCATTTTGTAGGTCCCCCAAGTGGTCAAATAAATTCTCTTGGCGAACATCTACTACCTCTTCAACTAGTGCGTCAGTAGATGCGACCCCGTAAATGTTGACCCCTGCGTCTCGTAAGGTTCTCAAGAGTTGAACCTCATGCAGATCCCCAATTAGAACTCGCCCGGACACTTTGCTGAAATGCTCACTTAGGATTTCACCAAATTCCTCAGGAGAAGAAAAAGTAGAGATGCCAGCAGCCAGTTCCGAACGGGCCGCTGCATCTACATCGAAACGATCTTCAAGGGCAGCCAATCTGCGGTGCACGCTTTTTAGGCTGGCATCCAACAATCGTAAAGGTCTGGTTATATGAATTCCGAGAGCAGTGATTTGCTGAGTTACATGTCGGTGATAGAAGTACGTGAGACGTCGCACCACCCATTTAACGCAACGTCCAACCGGAGTTCTGCTACTTACCGGAACCGCTGGATCAACGTACGCAGCCGCCTCGATAGCCCTGATGGTTTCTTCGACACCGTTTTCAAGGCTCGCGTCAGGTACCCAGCGGCGAAACTCTTCGTCGAGACTACGAAGTAATGCCCTGGGGTAATCACCAGAAGAAGAACGACGCTGGGCTTCGGCCTCTATTTCGGCCACCACCTCTTTGAAATAGCTGGCATCAGATTGAGAATCACTCATTAACAGGGCCCTCCGGCGGCCCGACCCACCTACAGCGTGACGAGTCGATAGCGTAGCTGGGACATGCGGGTTGCTATTGACGCTACGCCACTGATCGGTCCTCGTACCGGCATCGGCGTTTTCGTAGAAGGATTACTGCGTTCTATACAGAACGACAGGCCAGGAGAAGTCGATATCCAAGTAGCTGAATACACGCTGTCGTTGAAGGCGCGACTCCAAGGAAATACACGTGGATATTGGATACCGCTGCCCGCAGCAGCCTCTTCGCTTGTCTGGCGCGCGTTTAGCGGTCCCAAGATCGAAAAGTTCGTAGGGGACATTGATGTAGTTCATGGAACAAACTTTGTTGTCCCGCCATCAAAGGTTCCACGAGTCGTCTCAGTACACGACCTTTCGTTCCTAAATGATTCGAGGCGATCTCCGAACTCAGGCGCACGGTTTGATAGGTCAGTCAGAGATGCAGTGAAGTCAGGAGCGACGATTCACACTATTTCGGAATACGTCGCTCAAGAAATCCGAGACAGATACTCGGCTCAAGATATCCGAGTTGTGTACCCGGGCGTCCAACAACAAATGGCCGGCGTCAAGCCCCGCTCGGAAAGGCCGATCCTCATAGTTATCGGCACGACCGATAAGAGGAAAGGTCTGTTGGATCTGGTCAACGCTTTTGGAGCAATCGCCGATCTAAACGAGAATGTTGAGCTTCAAATTGTCGGACCTCCCGGTGATGCAGAAAACGAACTAGATCAGTCCGTCAAAATGCTTCCGAGCACTATTCGAAGTCGAGTACACCGAATCGGCTTTGTTGAACGAGAACAAAGGGATCAACTCATTAGTAACGCAACTGTTCTTGTCCACCCGAGCCACTACGAGGGGTTTGGATTTCCAGTGTTAGAAGCTATGTCGATGGGCACACCGGTCGTCACTACCACCGGGGGAGCTATCCCTGAAATTACTGGGGAAGCGGCGTTGAAAGTTCCACCAGGCGACGTTGACGCTTTGGTCGATGCCCTCACCGAGTTGCTGGCGAATGAAAAATTGCGAAGTACCTTCACCGCAGCTGGCCTAGATAGGGCAAGTAAATTTACTTGGACAAGCACTGCCCAAGGAATGCTTGACCTCTACAGTTCGTTGCTCTGATACAACTAGCTGGCTAATAGTTTTTTAGGGGGGTACACGACTGGGTTGCAGGACCGTCCTAGGCTTTCGGTGGTTCACCCGATAGACGGAAGATTTCGATTGCGCACTGCCCTAATAACAGGCATAACAGGTCAAGACGGCCAGTACCTAGCTGAGGTCCTCCACGATGAGGGGTACAAGGTCTATGGCCTGATCAAAGGCCAACGCAACCCAAAAGCCGAAATGATTAACACTGAGTTGCCCTTCGTGGAACTAGTAGAAGGCGACCTGCAAGACCTATCGTCGCTTATCGCCGCGTTGGAATACACCCAACCACATGAGGTCTACAACTTGGGTGCCATCTCTTTCGTGGCGCTTTCATTTAAACAAGCTGAATTGACCGCCAATATCACCGGCCTTGGAGTCCTCAGGCTTCTAGAGGCAATCCGGCTTGTTGGAGGTCAAGATAACCCCATACGCTTTTATCAAGCTTCCTCTAGTGAAATGTTCGGCAAGGTACGTGAAACTCCTCAAACAGAGTTGACACCGCTTCATCCTCGGAGTCCATACGGATCGGCCAAAGTTTTCGGACACCACACAACGGTCAACTATCGCGAAAGCTACGGGCTCTATGCGTGCAGCGGAATATTGTTCAATCACGAATCACCCCGAAGAGGCATCGAATTCGTGACACGAAAGGTCACCAACGCAGTAGCGCGCATCAAATTAGGATTGCAGGACCATGTTGCTCTAGGGAATCTAGAAGCTAAACGCGATTGGGGTTTCGCAGGCGACTATGTCCGAGCTATGCATCTCATGTTGCAACAGGAAGAGCCCGATGATTTTGTAGTCGCGACAGGTGAAACCCACGCAGTCAGTGAATTCGTAGCCCTTGCCTTCGCGGCAGCAGATATTGATGACTGGGAATCCTACGTCCAAATTGACCCTCGCTTTTTCCGACCCGCAGAAGTGGATCTGCTTGTCGGTGACGCGACCAAAGCAAAAACTCAACTCGGTTGGGAACCCAAGGTGTCCTTCCCCGATTTGATCCAAACGATGGTCGAACACGACCTCAAAATTGAACGAGCAAAACTTTCCTGAGATTTCTGAAAAACCGCGACCTCACCTATCAAATAAAGGTCGGTACTCTCGTTCATGGACCTGCAACAGGAAGCTACGTGGTGCGACTCAAAAAATCGTTAATAGTGCTTGTAGCCATGATTTCTGTTTGGTCATCTCCTCTGGCTTTGTCTGCGGTGGAACCCTCGACTTCAAACTCCAATGATGTTGTAACCGTCTCAAACCCCAATGATCCATGCTTCACAGGGTGCGCCCCTTACGAAATTCCATGGCATTTCGAAGCCATCGATGCTTCAGGTGCATGGGCAGTAACCACTGGAACCAAGGATGTAACCATTGCAATCGTGGACACAGGCATAGACGACCAACACCCCGATCTTGTCGGACGTGTGCGTCGTATCCCCGGATGCGGTCTAGGGCCGACGACTTCTATTGATACGAGCCACGGCACCTTCATCGCAGGTCTCATCGGTGCTGTGGCTGATAACTCGATTGGTACTACCGGACTGGACTGGAAGGCTGATCTGCTTGATATCAGAGTAATGAATGGAGCCAACGGTTCGACTCAAGATATAGCTGCAGGGATAAAGTGCGCGGCGGCTAACGGGGCTGACATAATCACATTGTCCTTCGTGCAGCAAGGGAAGAAGCTATCTCCGTTGCTGAAAGAGGCGATCGTTGAGGCGCAAACTGCAGGATCTTTAGTTGTCGCGGCCGCGGGAAACGACGGTTACGAACGTCAGAGATTTCCGGCGGCAGCCGACGGAGTTCTAAGCGTGGGAGCTTTGACTTCGGATTTCAATATTGCGCCCTTTAGCACTCGAGGAAGTTGGATAGATCTGATGGCGCCGGGCGACAACTTGTTGTCACTCGGGGCCGGTTCAAGCAACAGCGTTCGCCTAGGGAACGGTTCCTCTTTTGCTACACCGCTGGTAGCTGCTGGTGCGTCGTTAGTCAAAGCTCAGTTTCCGTATTTTGAAGCTGATCAGATTTCGCGTCAGCTCATACGGACAGCGAAGACACATACTGATTCGAGAACCGGTGATAGTTACCGAATATTGAATGTCGGAAATGCACTGAGCCAGCCGTACCGAAGTCATTGGCAGGTAACGACAACCGGGCAAGTCATCGCACTGGGCGAGTCTCAGCATTTTGGCGACCTCGCAGATAGGACGTTAGGTCGAGATGTTGCAGCAATCGCGGCGAACGCAACCGGACTTGGCTACTGGTTGGCTCGATCCAATGGCGAGATCACGGCGTTCGGCGATGCTGTAGGTCTTGGTGATCTCAAGGGAATTGAGTTGAATAAACCGATTGTCGATATGGCAGCTACTCCATCTGGTAACGGTTATTGGTTGGTGGCGTCTGACGGCGGAATCTTTTCGTTTGGTGACGCCCAGTTCTATGGTTCAACCGGAGCGATGACGTTGAATAAACCGATTGTCGATATGGCAGCTACTCCATCTGGTAACGGGTATTGGTGGGTGGCGTCTGACGGCGG
>JASLTG010000019.1 GCA_030743005.1 Acidimicrobiales bacterium
CAATTCTTCATCGTTACTGGGCCGTTTGGCGCTTCTTTGGATCCCAATTACTCCTTAATGGGTCATGTAGTTACTGGTCTTGACGTGGCATTGGCGATACAGGAAGTCGAAACCGATTCTCTAGATTTGCCTGTCAAACCAGTGTCAATTAGCTCCGTAACGGTTTCTGAAGCCACTTCTTCTGAGATCGATATATACAAAGATTTAACTGATTAACCATTCTGCTTTGAGTCAGGTGGTCAGTAATGCGTATGCTCACCAGTATGCGCGGGGACACTCTGACCGGACCAGTTGAGCCACAGGCAAGTAGCTGGACGTTCCCACCTGCTCATACCGCTGACGAAAACGGTCTCGTAGGAGCAGGAGCAGACCTAGAACCCGGCACTTTATTATCTGCCTATAGCTCCGGCCTTTTCCCTATGCCGTTAGGCGACACCCTCGGTTGGTGGTCTCCTGACCCACGTGGAGTGCTCCCGCTTTCATACCTGCGCGTCGGTCGATCTTTACGTCGATCATGTCGAGACTTTGACATTCGAGTGGATCATGCCTTTGACCAAGTCATCGACGCTTGTGCCAGTCCGGTGCGTCCCCATGGATGGATCGATGCCAATATCCGGGACGCATATCTTGAACTCCATCGCCTTGGCTGGGCTCACAGCGTCGAAACTTGGCGCGACGGCGAACTAGTGGGCGGCCTGTACGGCGTAGCAATAGGTGCTTTCTTTGCAGGCGAGTCCATGTTTCATTCGGTCCCTAATGCATCGAAGGTCGCTCTAGTCGCATTGGTCGATGCTATGAAGGTCACCGGTGGTGCGTTAATCGATGTGCAATGGAATACACCCCACCTTGAAAGCATGGGAGTCGTTGAAATCAGCCGCGATGATTACCTTCAACTTTTGGCAGAGGCCATAGATCGGCCATTAGCTGAAGTCTGGTCTCGGCCTATGAATTTCAGTTTGCTTGACGATTGAGAGCTAACAAAAGTCCCTAGGCTCAACGTCATAGCGAGGAGCCCGTGTGAACGACGCATCCAAATCTCAGAGGGATCGCCCTTGGGTTATGCGCACCTATTCGGGCCACAGCACTGCAAAGGCTTCCAACGAGCTTTACAGGAGCAACCTGGAAAAAGGTCAAACAGGCCTCTCCATAGCATTCGATCTCCCAACTCAAACCGGGTACGACCCCGACCACCCACTCGCCATCGGTGAGGTCGGCAAGGTCGGTGTCCCCGTTTACCACCTAGGTCAAATGAACATCCTGCTCGATGAGATTCCGCCGGAGCAGATGAACACTTCCATGACGATAAACGCCACCGCAGCTTGGTTGCTTGGTCTTTACATCGCGAACGCTGAAGAGCAAGGAGTCGCTCCCGACACGCTCCGGGGGACTACACAGAACGACATCGTTAAGGAATATCTCAGCCGAGGTACCTATATCTTCCCACCCGAAGCAAGTAAGCGACTCATTGTCGACATGATTGCCTACTGCTCTCAACACGTGCCTTTGTGGAACCCCATCAATATCTGTAGCTACCACCTTCAAGAGGCTGGAGCCACGCCAGTCCAAGAAATCGCGTACTCGTTAGCAAACGCGATCGACATTCTTGACGCTGTCCGAGATTCTGGTCAGGTACCTGAGGACCAATTTGCTCAAGTGGTCGCAAGTATTTCTTTCTTCGTTAACTCCGGGATCAGGTTCGTTGAAGAAGTATGCAAGATGCGCGCCTTCACCCAAATGTGGAATGAGATCTGCGAACATCGGTACGGGGTTGAAGATCCAAAACTTCGACGTTTTCGATACGGAGTCCAAGTCAACTCACTTGGTCTGACCGAAGCTCAACCGGAAAACAACGTGCAGAGAATCGTTCTCGAAGCCTTAGGGGTGACCCTGTCGAAACGAGCACGCGCTCGTTCTATCCAGTTGCCAGCTTGGAATGAAGCACTCGGGCTGCCGCGACCCTGGGATCAGCAATGGTCCTTACGTATGCAGCAAGTATTAGCCCTGGAAACCGATTTGCTCGAATACGACGACATTTTCGATGGATCACATGTGGTCGAAAATCGGACAGCGGAACTAATTCATGACGCCCAGCAAGAATTAGATGAAGTAATGGAATTAGGCGGCGCTTTCACCGCGATTGATGAACTAAAGCAACGGCTAGTTGCAAGCCACACGCAACGTATGCGTCAAATCGAATCAACGGAATTGACCATCGTCGGGGTCAACGCATTCGAGGAAACTGCAGAATCTCCGTTAGGTGGGGAAGGAAGTTTTCTAAAAGTCGATCCTCAAGTCGAAGCTGAAATGATTACCGAAATCGAGGCGTGGCGGTCTTCGCGATCTCAAGAAGCCGTTGAAGTTGCTTTGCAGCGCTTACGCGACGCTGCTCTAAGTGATGAAAACATCATGCCCCACACGATCGCTGCAGCTAAGGCCGGAGTAACAACTGGTGAATGGACCCAAGTGCTCCGCGAAGTGTTCGGTGAATACCGCGGGCCGACAGGGATACAGGCGACTTCGGCTAATTCTCCGGGATTGAAAGAAGTAGCTCAACGATCACGCGAACTCGTTGATGGTCCGCCTCGCTTACTAGTCGCAAAACCTGGTCTTGATGGTCATTCCAATGGGGCAGAACAAATAGCAGTTGCTGCTCGGAATGCCGGAATGGAAGTTGTGTACGAAGGCATCAGAATTACCCCGGACCAAGTTGCAGCTACAGCACGCGACGAAGATGTGGATGTAATCGGGTTATCAATTTTGTCCGGCGGTCATCTCCACCTTGTGCCATCAGTGTTGTCTGCTTTACGAGAACAAGGGGTTACATCACCAGTGATTGTCGGCGGAATTATTCCTGATGAAGACAGGGCCACTTTGTTGAACGCCGGGGTCTCTCGGGTGTACACACCGAAAGATTATGAGTTGACTCGCATCATGCATGATGTACTCGATTTAGTGGAGTCTCAGCGCGCAACCTAATTAGCAGCACCCAGACTGCTAATCCTCAAACCACAATGCGTCCGGACCCGGCATCATTTCATTATCTGCACCCAAGCTGCGTCCAGCCCAACGAACCCGGCCAGGTGTTTTGGATAGTTGAGCTATCAAGGATTGCATCACTACTCCATCAACTTCGACCAGAGAACCTCTCTCTGCGACGTGCCGATCAGATGAAAGTTCGCCAACGTTCAACACAGGTGCCGCAGCAGCTTGAGCGGCTTCGAAACTCTCTAATGCTTCTGAAAGTGTTCGTTGTCGAACCCACTCAGCCATCAATCTGTCGACTTCTTCTCGGTTCGCTATTCGGCCGTCAAATGTCTGGAATCTTTCGTCATCACCAACACCAATAAGCTCCATAACTCTTTGAGCAAGCGCGTCACTTGAGGTGCTCACCGCAATCCATCCACCATCGGATGCCTGGTAGGTGCCTCGTGGAACGCTGTAAGCGATCCCTGAACCGAGTCGCGGCTGCAAATAGCCCTCGGTGTGCCACGCAGAAATGAGCGGACCCATGATTTGCATCATGGTTTCAAGCAGGTTCACGTCGACTGTCTGTCCTCCCCCTGCGTGAACAGCAACCATGGTCGCGAACGCTGCTGCTAAGCCAGTCACTTCATCCGTTAACGCTATGGGTGGTAGTAACGGTGCGCCGCCGGCCTCTCCGCTCATGGAGGAAAAGCCACTCATTGCTTCCGCCAATGTCGCGAAGCCCGGACGATCTCGGTATGGGCCACTTTGTCCAAAACCAGTGACCCGGGTAATCGTCAACTTCGGATTTGTTGCGATTAGTTCGTCAGGAATGAGGCCCAATGCTTCCAGCTTCCCCGGTCGAAGATTTTCGACTAGGACGTCAGCCACACTAAGCATCCGCTTTAAGGTCTCCAAGTCGTCTTCATCTTTCAGGTCTAAAGTGATGGCCCGTTTACCTCGATTAGCTAATTTCCACCACAGCGTTTCGCCGTCTGCTGCACGCCATCCGATGTTTCGAGATGAATCTCCCGACGGCTGTTCGACCTTCACCACGTCAGCACCAAAATCGGCCAAGTATCTTCCGCAGTGCGGACCAGCGAAAATTGTCGATATGTCGACAACCTTCAAGTCAGCGAGGGGTGGAGAAGGGTCAGTCACGTCAAGATCCTGCCATAATCAAAAGCAATTCACTCACCGTGAGATGATGGATCTAACTCATTGCAACCACCGAAGAGCGCCTCTATGAACACCAGTACCAACGCCCCGTTTCATCTTCGAGGCAACTATGCCCCTGTATTTGACGAGGTGACCACAGACCAACTCGAAGTTCGCGGTTCGATACCTGTTGAACTTGACGGCCGTTACTTCCGTAATGGCGCAAATCCAATCACTGGTGAATCCGCGCATTGGTTTCTCGGTGACGGAATGATTCACGGTGTCAGACTTCGCGAGGGCAGAGCCGACTGGTACCGCAATAGGTGGGTGAAGACACCGTTCCATGAGAACCCAACGAAGCCGGTAATCGATCTTGAGAACCTTGATTTCAGCAGCGAGAACTCAAAAGCCAACACCCACGTCGTTTCTCATGCCGGTCGCATCCTGTGTCTTGAAGAGGGGCATGTGCCTTGGGAAATATCGGATGAGCTGGAAACTGTAGGGCCGCATTCGTTTGACGGTCGGCTTGACGGTTCTTTCACCGCTCACCCAAAAATTTGTCCTCTGACGGGAGAGATGTTGGCTTTCGGGTATGGCTTCTTGCCGCCCACATATCTGACCTTTCTCCGCGTTTCAGCAACAGGTGAGTTAGTTCAACAAAAGGCGATCGATATCCCGGCTCCGGTGATGATGCACGATTTCAACATCACAGCAAACCGCGTGATTTTTATGGACTTACCGGTCGTATTCGACCTTGATTTGGCCATGACAGGCAGCATGCCATTTTCGTTCCAAAGAGATAACGGCGCTCGGCTCGGGGTAATGGACCGCGACCGTAACGATGCAAACGTTCAGTGGCTCGACATCGACCCTTGTTATGTCTTTCACCCCGTTAATAGTTATGACGTTGATGACCACGTGATTATCGACGTGGCAAGGTACCCCTCGATGTGGGAAACGGGGAGCGGCTCATTCAACACCAAAGCCGAGTTGTGGCGATGGGACATTGACACCGTTGCGGGAAAAGTTACTGAGACCCAACTTGATGATCGCCCAATTGAGTTCGGTCGAATTGCCGATAACCGCGTCGGGTTGGATTATCAGTACGGGTACGCGGTCAGTCTTGACCTTGCCAATACAGAAACATCTGATTCTCAATCCGGGACAATTGTTAAATACGATCTGGCTGCGGATCGGTCATCTATCTGGGATCTTGGTGAGGGACGGGACCCCGGCGAGTTCGTATTCGTCGGGCGGCCCGGGACTGATGTTGAGGACGATGGCTGGCTACTCGGTTATGTATATGACCGTGCTGAGGACAGAAGCAGTTTGGCAATTTTTGATGCTTCTCAACCCGGAGAAGCCCCGATAGCTGAAGTTCTACTCCCCCAACGAGTGCCTTTCGGGTTTCATGGATCCTGGATCTGGGACTAAAGATCTGTGGTTGTCGTTATCTAGTAGGACTTAGCCGGCCAACATGAACTTTCATTCCACCAACGACCGCTGAATCTCCAACTTGATTGAGATCTTTCAACATTTTGTTGCATTGGTTCTGGCCACAACACTTCAATCGCTGCAGCGATCGCTGCTGCTTCTTCATCTGTAGGCGAAGGGCGAATCGCACCCACAATCGGGGCACTCATAGCGGAACGTTTCCATGTTTACGTTTGGGGAGTTCCTCTCGTTTGCTTTCGATCATCCGAAAGGCCGCTACTACTTTTTGTCGTGTCTCAGCAGGGTCGATCACTGCATCGACAATTCCTCGTTCCGCCGCCACGTAGGGATTCGCGTATTTCTCTGTGTAGTCGTCAACTAGTTCTGCTTTGCGAGCCTCAGGGTCAGCTGCTTGCTGTAATTCTCGCCGATTCAATATTTCGACAGCGCCTTGAGGACCCATAACCGCCAACTCAGCCGTTGGCCAAGCAAATGAAACATCACACCCAACCGACTTTGAATCCATTACTACGTAAGCGCCTCCATAGGCCTTACGAGTTATGACCTGAACCCTCGGAACTGTTGCCTCACAGTAGGCATAGAGAAGTTTTGCGCCATGTCGGATAATTCCTCCATGTTCTTGATCTACACCTGGCAGAAACCCAGGCACATCAACGAATGTGAGTAAAGGCAAATTAAAGGCATCGCAGAAGCGGACAAAGCGAGCCGCTTTTTCAGAAGACTCAATATCAAGCACTCCAGCCATCATCATTGGCTGGTTGCCAACGATGCCAACCGATCGGCCATCTAGCCTCGCGAATCCGCAGACAATCGATCCCGCCCAGCCTGCGTGGTACTCAAGAAATTCGCCATCATCGACAACTTCGGAGATCACAGCCTTGATGTCATAAGGGACGTTCGAACTGTCGGGCAGTATTTCGCGCAGCGCAGGACAATCTCGTTCCGGGTCATCACCGTCGTTCAGGATTGGCGGATTATCGAGATTGTTCGACGGCAAGAAAGACAGTAAATATTTCACATCGTCCAGAACAGTCTGCTCGTCCGTCGCGACGAAAGACGCGACACCCGACTTTGTGCTGTGCGAACCAGCCCCTCCAAGTTCTTCGAGAGTCACTTCTTCGCCGGTAACGGTCTTCACAACATCGGGGCCAGTAATAAACATGTGGCTCGTGTCTCGAACCATAAAGATGAAGTCAGTCATCGCCGGCGAGTACACAGCCCCACCCGCACAAGGTCCAAGAATCACACTGATTTGTGGAATGACACCCGAAGCTTGAACGTTGCGGCGAAAAATTCCGCCGTAACCAGCGAGCGAAACAACTCCCTCTTGGATCCGAGCACCAGCACCATCATTCAAGCCGATCATTGGTGCCCCGACTGACTCAGCCAAATCCATGATCTTGTGCATTTTTTCGGCAAATACTTCACCAAGTGCTCCACCGAACACCGTGAAATCCTGACTTGCTACAAAAACTTTGCGTCCATCAACTGTTCCCCACCCGGTAATAATTCCATCTGTGTAGGGACGTTCATCCAGCCCTACATCATGGGCTCGATGACGGGCAAGCATGTCAAGTTCATGGAACGAACCGTCGTCGAGGAGATAGTCGATGCGTTCACGAGCGAGCATCTTCCCTTTTTCGTGCTGACGAGCTACGGCCCGTTCAGAACCAGCACTAATGGCCGCTTGGCGACGTTCTTCAAGATCTTTTAGACGTTCAGACATGCTGGGGTTTGCCACAACACCTGAGCGTAGCGTCCAGCGCCTCCCTGACCCATGTCACTCGGGTACCAGATAGCAATCGAAAGTTTCTTTGTCGGCGGTTGATCGCCTTATCAGCTCGGTTTAGGCGGGCTGATTCAGTTCAATCATGTTGCCTGAAGGGTCAAAGAAGAAGGTTTGCCGCGCGATTTTCCCGGGTAGTTCCCTGGGGTCTTTGACCTCAACTCCCCTGTCTCGTAACTCTGCGACAGTGGCATCAATATCGTCTACCCGAAAAGCCCAGTGCTGACCCTTGGGGGGTTGCCAACCTTCCACTTCGATGAGATGAACTTCGCCGCCACCTTCAGTTTGTAACCACCGTCCGTTGAACGGGAGATCGGGACGTTCAAGAGCTTTCATTCCAAGCACTTCGGTGTAGAACGGCGCCGTGGCGTCAACATCCGCGCAATTGATTGATACATGGTGAACTGGTCCGAGTTCCATTCCCCCATCCTAGATCCGATGTGCCAGAAGCTTCTCGATTCGTGACACAAGTGGCTCCATACGGTTGTTTGTGCAGAACTCTTCGAAGTTTGGTGCTGGTTGTTTCCACTCCAAATCTTCAACCGATTTAGCGATCGGGGCATCGACACGTACGGTCGCTATTTCTTTGAAAAGGAGCGCTTGTTCGCGGTGTTCGGCCAAGGTCACAGCCAGCGTCTTACCGGCGCGAACAGTGACCTCCCAATCATCGATCTCATCTGGGATCATCTCGATCGAACCGTAGTGATTCAACAAGGCCGACGAGGACTTCTGCCCCCACCCCGCCAGACCCGGGAATCCATCAGCTGAATCGCCAACAAGGGCTAGGTAGTCCGGAATGGAAGAAGGCAAGACGCCGTACTTGTTATGAACTTCGGTGCTGTCGAATATAAAGTCCTTCCTGCGATCCCACTGGAAAACTTTTCCACCGACACACTGAGCTAAATCCTTGTCCGGTGTGCAGATCAGTACCTTGCTAACCCTCGCGTCAGCGCTCGCCATCGCAGCTCCCGCCGCTAAGGCATCATCTGCTTCGAACTCAATCATTGGCCAAACCTCAACGCCGAGGGCTCGGAGGCCTTCTTCGAGGGGTTCGAACTGTTCAGCGATCTCAGGATCAATATCGGAGCCATCTTTGTAGTCGGGCCATAAGTCATTCCGAAACGATGGAATGACATGATCAGTCGCCACCGCCAAGTGAGTTGCGCCTTGCTCAAGCAGGCTTATGACATTACTAAGCACTCCTCGAATAGCCCCAACCTCCGCGCCAGCATCTGTTTTCCGAGCCGGTACCGCAAAAAAATGTCGGAAGAGTTCATAGGTTCCATCGATTAGGTGAACTTCAAAAGACATTTTGGGTCATCTCACTGGACTTACATGGACCTTACCGGTCTACTGTTAGCTCCAACATCGATCAGTAGACCGAGGAAATACGTCATGAAGGTGCCTTTCACGATCTCCGATTTCTTGTATCGGGCAGAGAACGTCTATTCAGACCGAATCGCTCTAGTTGATGAGCCTGACATGCCTGGCGGCGGTTTGGGTGAGTTGACTTGGCGGGAGTTTGGAGTCAAAGTCCGGGAGCAAGCCGCAAAGCTAGACGAGTTGGGTATAGGCGTCGGCGAGCGCGTCGCCATGGTTTCACAAAACTCCGGCAGGCTGATGACCTCATTTTGGGGAGTTTCGGGCTATGGACGCGTCTTTGTGCCCATTAACTTTCGTCTGAGCCATGACGAAATTGCGTACATAATTGACCATTGCGGAGCCTCAATGTTGTTGGTCGATCCTTCGATGGAGGACACCTGCAAAGACATTGAAGTTGACCACTTTGTGGTCATGGGTACCGATAGTGACGACCAGATGTATTTGTCGGGTGGTGAACCTGAAATTTGGATCCCAGACGAAGACGCAACCGCGACCATCAACTACACATCGGGTACAACAGCCCGTCCGAAAGGTGTCCAGCAAACCCATCGTGCCTTGTGGGTGAACGCAACAACGTTCGGTTGGCATGCAGGAGTGAGCGATAGGGATAACTACCTACACACTTTGCCAATGTTCCACTGCAACGGATGGGGAATGCCCTACGCCGTTACAGGTATGGGTGGCAAGCATGTGGTGCTCCGCGAGGTGCGAGGGGAAGACATCCTTCAACGCATCGAAGAACACGACATCACCTACATGTGTGGAGCTCCGGCAGTTGTGGCAGCAGTACTAGAGGCAGCTCAAGATTGGGAAGGTGAAATTCCTGGACGAGGTCGAGTGAGAATGGTCGTAGCGGGGGCTCCACCCCCAACCCAAACAATTGCCCGGATGGAAGAAGAGTTGGGTTGGGAATTTATTCAAATTTATGGACTCACGGAAACTTCGCCCCTACTAACGATGAACCGATGCAGGTCTGAGTGGGATGACTTCGACTTCGAAGAAAAGGCGCGAAAGTTGAGTCGCGCCGGTGCACCTGCGATTGGGGTGAAGATCGAGGTGGATAATCAGGGAGAGATCTTGGCCCGGTCGAACGTCGTTCTTGAGGGGTATTGGGAACAACCAGAGGCAACTGCCGAAGCAATTGTGGACGGATGGTTCCATACCGGTGATGGTGGGACCATGGACGATGAGCATCACGTGACGATCTCAGACCGCAAGAAAGACGTGATTATTTCGGGAGGCGAGAATGTCTCTTCAATAGAAGTCGAAGATGTCCTTTTCAGCCACCAAGCAGTAGCTGAAGTTGCCGTGATCGGCGTCCCACACGAAAAGTGGGGTGAAACAGTCAAGGCTCTTGTCGTACTGGCTGAGGATCAAGCAGCGACTGAGCAGGACCTGATCGATTACTGCAGAGAGAAAATGGCCCACTATAAGTGTCCGACTTCTGTGGAAATTCGAGATGAGTTGGCTCGAACTGCGACAGGCAAACTCCAAAAATTTAAGCTCCGCGCCCCTTATTGGGAGGGCATGGCAAAGCAAATCAACTAGGTCTGCCACACATATTAACTGTGGGAGTAGTGACTCTTGGAGTAATTACTCTTAAACTGGTGGGGTGCGAGTCGAACAACTAGCCGGAGACGCTCAACTCAGCGTCGACACCGTTCGGTATTACCAAAAAATTGGGATTTTGCACGCCCCTGCCCGCGAAGGGCGGGTGGCTGTCTACGACGACTCACACTCCGATCGGCTGCACGAAATCAGACAGTTGTCTGATGATGGGTTCAGCTTGGCCCAGATTCAACGGCTAGCTGATTCAGCACCACACCCACTGCTGACTTCACTGAATGGCGCTGCAGATTCACTCTCTATCGATGAATTGGTTGCTGCCTCCGGCATTGACAAAGAAATTGTGCATCTCGCCGTTGATGCAGGGTTGGTCAGACCTCTCAGCACTGACGGCGAACAGTTTGGGATCGCGACACTTTCAATGCTGAAAGCCGGTGTCGAACTGCTTGACGCTGGCGTGCCATTTGACGAACTGATTCACTTAGCTGTTCGACACGCTGATCATGTAGAGAGTGTCGCGAAAGATGCTGTTGCTCTATTTGCAAAACACCTTGATGAGACATCGACTTCTTCACAGACTCAATTGGTTGAAAGCATCCTGCCCCTCGTCACGGAACTCGTAGCTCAACATTTCCGTCAAACGCTAATTGAACAAGTCGGGCGACATCTTCTAGAAGACGGCGGCTCAGAATGACTACCTTGGCTGAGTCTCGTCAGTTAACTCTTACCCGAAAACAAATAGAAGAACCCGTGGATTTGCTGGCTCTTTGGGCTTCATCCACCTATCACCAAAAGGCGTACTGGACAGTTCCAGATACAGGTTTCGAATTTGTTGCTTTAGGTAATGCTCAACATTTCAGGACCGAAGAACGAGCATCGAGATTCCAATCGGTACGCGCAGCTTTAGACACGTTGAAGATTGATCTGGTCGGTGAAAATGGCCCCGATTTCTCCGGAGGGGTTCTAGTTGGCGGGTTCGCATTCAGTGACCGTGAAATCGAGCGCCACCCGGACTGGGCGGTATTCGGAGGCGGCGAGTTAGTGCTCCCTGAAATTTTTGTGGTTCGGTCCAATGGCTCTACCTGGATGACACATGTCGATGGAGCAACGATCCCATCTCTGACTCCCGAATTAGATCGAAATCTCGGATGGGTTAAAGAAGTCGACCACCAAAACGACAAGGACTATTTGGGCCTTGTCTCCAACGCGTTGAGAGAAATTGATGCGGGCAACATGGCCAAGGTAGTGACAGCTCGGTCCCTTAGCCTTCCCGCAAACCTTAATTCTGCGGCATTACTTGAACGCCTGCGGCTGAGACACCCGTCTTGCGCCACCTTCGCAATAGCGCACGGCAGTCAAGTCTTCCTCGGCGCTAGCCCCGAAACGCTTGTAAACGTTGACGGAGATCGTCTCGAAACGGCCGCTTTGGCAGGTTCGCGACCCCGCCATGAGCACCCTGGAGCTGACGCTCGGTTGCGGGCCGAACTCCTAGCGAACCCTAAGGAACGCACTGAACATCAAATAGTTATTGACGACATCACAAACTCATTGACTACGGCGGGCGTTCACTTGGACGCGCCAGCACCTACGGGAGTGATGAAGCTTCGACGCATACAGCATCTCCACACACCCATTTCAGGGGATTTGCCAGGAAACATCGACATTCTCGACCTAGTCAAGGCGCTACATCCAACCCCTGCAGTCGCGGGCCTGCCCAGACAACGAGCTCAGGATTGGATCGATGAGAACGAATTGATGGACCGTGGCTGGTACGCGGCTCCCGTTGGGTGGATGACTCCAGAGGGTGGGGGCGAATTCCGAGTTGCTTTACGGTCTGCTCTCTTAACAGACGAGTCTCTCACGTTGTTCGCTGGGGGCGGCATAGTCGACGGCGCTGAACCCGAACGTGAACTAGCAGAGACAGCTACCAAATTTGAGGCTCTTCTTGGAGCTCTCGACCTCACTCCGTAGCTCCATGTCTGAAGATCCGGTATATGACGCGTGTGCAACGTTCGTGAACGAACTTGTCAGTCAAGGTGTAGGCCATGCAGTCATCTCTCCGGGATCTAGGTCGACACCTCTGACGCTCACCTTCGCGGAAACTCATGGCATCAAAACTTGGGTTCGACTTGACGAGCGTTCGGCCGCTTTCTTCGCTTTGGGACTGGCCAAGTCTTCAGGCAGCCCCGTAGTTCTACTCTGCACATCTGGTACTGCTGCCGCGAACTACCTGCCCGCAGTCTCGGAAGCCAATTGGTCGGAGACCCCTCTGATCATCTTGACTGCGAATCGTCCACCAGAGTTACGCGGCTGGGGTGCAGGTCAGACGATCGACCAAACAAACATCTATGGCAGCAACGTTCGGTGGTTCGCTGAAGTTCCTGTCGTCACAGAACCAAGTTCGGACTGGTTCCAGCGAACGGCGGCTCGAGCTGTGCATTCGTCGACCGGTTTACGCCCAGGTCCTGTTCATCTCGATTGGCCATTTAGAGAGCCCTTAGAACCAAAGTTGGGACGCTCAGCCTCACCAGCATCGAACCCAATCAATCTTGACCACCCAATAGCGACTCTCAATCCTTCCAGCGTTAAAGCGTTTGCTGAAACTTTTGAACGAGCCCCGCGAGGAGTTGTGATCGCTGGCCCCATGGTCCAAGGGTCATATTGGAAAGAGGCAGTCCACAGTTTCTGTCGAAAGACCGGTTATCCGCTACTGGCTGAGCCACTGTCTCAACTTCGCACAAAATCTCAGGGCGTAACTGTCATCAATCATCATGATCACTTACTGCGCAGTTCATGGGCTGAGACTGTCGTACCAGAAGTCGTCGTTCGGATAGGTGGTCCCCCAACATCTAAACCTCTGAGACTTTGGTTAGAGCACCACAAGTCACCATTGGTCATGTTCGACCCGTCGAGCAGCTGGGCAGAACCGAGCTTCACTGTGTCGGACGTTGTTACCACTGGCCATGAGGGGCTCATGGAAATAGCTGAATCCATTAAGTCGCCCACACCCGAACACAATTGGGCTCATAGTTGGGAAATTGCCGATCAACAAGCGGCGACGGTCATCAACAAAGTTCTCGATAGCGAACCTCTGTTACAGCCAGCTGTCGCCCGCGAGTTAGGTCGACAACTCCCTACCGATCATGTGCTCTATCTATCTAATTCAATGCCCGTTCGCGATGTCGATAGCTTCCTCGAAGCTCGTTCGGAATCACTTTGGGTCATGGGCAATAGAGGGGCAAGTGGGATAGACGGCGTCATCTCCAGTGCTGCTGGTGCAGCCGCCACCGGCCGTCACACAACGCTATTAATTGGGGACCTGGCATTTCAGCATGACATCAGCGGTCTATTGGCAACCTTAAATGATGACCTCTCATTAACCATCGTCGTTGTGGACGATCAGGGCGGAGGAATTTTCAGCCACTTACCTATCTCACAGGTAACCGACGCAACCCTATTCGAGGAGTTCTTTACCACTCCTCAACACCTCCCCATCCGGGAAATTACCGAAGCACTCAAGATCGATTACTTCGAGGTCACCGAGGCCTCAAAGCTCGCGGAGCTGCTGAGGCACCCGAAACGCTTACGGGTAATCAGAATTCCTGTGGATCCACATCTTGATCTGGGTCAGCATCGACGGCTCACGGAAGCAGTCACTGACGCAGTATCAGCATTATGAAACTTCGCTGCGACAACGTCGCTATAGAAGTCGAAGTAATGGGCGATGGTGACCCCGTTCTGATTATCCACGGATTCACTGGGTGCGCGTCAGCTATGTCGTCACTTACGGGGTTATTGCGTGGTCGCCGGATCATCCCGGATCTCGTTGGTCACGGCCGAAGCGAATCTCCTGCCTCTTTAGCTCCCTATTATCTCGAAAGCATCTCATCACAATTGTCATCGCTGCTCAGTCAACTTGACGCTTCGCCAGCATCAATAGTCGGCTATTCGATGGGCGGTCGGGTAGCGCTTACTTTCGCCTTGTCTCACCCAGAAATGGTGAAATCGTTGGCGCTCATCGGCACGAGCCCTGGGATCAGCAACCAAACGGACCGAGCACTGCGTTTAGAACATGACTATGAGCTTGGGGCATCGATTTCACAACGTGGTATTAGAGATTTCGTCAACACCTGGGTCACTCAACCTATGTGGGACAGCCTTCGTCAAAGTCTGACTTCGAAACAGTGGCAAGACTCAATCAGTCAACGTATTTCAAATCATCCGCTCGGTTTGGCCAACAGTCTTAGGGCTAGCGGTACTGGCTCTATGAGGCCGCTACACGACGTACTTGAGCATCTGAGCCCTCCCACATTGTTCCTCGTTGGCGAAAAGGACCAAAAGTTCTTAGAGATCGCCCAACAATTTGTGCCACGAATTCCAGATGCGTCTATCCAAATAATAAAAAACTCAGGTCACGCGGCTCACCTTGAACAACCCAACGCGACCGCTGAAGCAATCATGGAACACTTCTCGTGCTCATAACCTTAAACAACAGAACCTTGCAACTTCGCAGTCCTATGGTGACAGCGCACGGCAGAACAACAGATCGACACATCATCGAAATAACAGCAAAACAGGATGGGTTTTTCGGGTACGGAGAAGCCGCTCCACTGCCTAGTTTCGGAGCAGAAACGTTTGAGGAAACGCAAATCGCTCTCACCGAGTGGTCAAAAAATCCGGAGTCTCTGCCTGACCCGCCAGTTGCGCGCAGCGGAGCCGCCACCGCTCTTGATTATCTAGAGCAATCAAAGTCAAAAACCCTCTTACCCCCCGGAGCCGTGGCAGTTCAAGCGTTAATCGGAGCTGTTGAGATTTCGTCAGTGGAAAGGCAAATTTCTGATGCAATCAACGACGGCTACCGCGCCGTTAAATTAAAGGTCGCTGCGGCTGACACCGCATCCGACATCGAAAGAATTGAACTTGCGGCAAGTCTCATTGATCCACAAGTTCTACTTCGCTTAGACGCGAATGGGGGATGGACAAAACAGCAAGCCCTTACCGTCCTGACGTGCGTAGAAGCCAGTCGTATCGCACTCGTGGAAGAACCAACTTCTGATCCATCGGATTGGGAAAAGATAAAGGAAGAAACGGGAATCAGGGTGGGCGCTGACGAACATCTAACTGACCGGCACCAGATTGATCGTCTTATCGAACTAGGAGCGGCTCAAACCTTCGTCTTAAAACCCTCAATCCTGGGAGGGCCCCCAGCTACCCGAGCCATTGCATCTCTCGCGGCAAACAACGACATCGACATTGTCATATCATCATTTTTGGATGGCCCAATAGCGTTGAGAACGGGTAGGGACTTAGCTTTGGAGTTGGCACCTGAACAGATTCACGGCTTGGGTACCGCTCCCCTTTTTGTGGAGGACTTACCGGAAGATGTCCAACCTGTAAACGGTCACCTTCACCGCCTCTAAGGCAATACCTGCCGGTAGTTGATTTAAAGCAGATGTCGCTGAAGCTTCCCCAAGGCGGTTTTCGGAAGTTGTTCAACAAACTCGATGGACCGTGGTGCGCAATATGCGGGCAGAGAACCCTTAACCAACTCGCGGAGCTCATCTATAGAAGGCCGGTCACTACCGGGCACTATTAACGCAACAACAGACTGACCCCATTCAGGGTCGGGCCTTCCAACTACTGCGCACTCACGCACGCCTGGAGCCTTACTCAAGATCCGTTCAACCGTGACTGGCCAGACGTTTTCTCCGCCCGTGATGATCATGTCACCCATACGCCCATTCACCGTCAGGACACCTTCACTGTCTAATTCCCCCGCATCACCAGTTGGATACCACCCATCTCTGGTAATCGGATTGTCTCCATTTCTGTAGCACCTAAACAGCATCGGGCAACGGATCTGAACTTCGCCGTCCACTGTGCGTAATTCAACATTTTCAAGTGGATGCCCGTTATAGACAACTCCGCTGCCGGTTTCAGTCATCCCATAGGTTGCTATGACATTGTCGGGGCGGTTGGCGGGAACAGAAGAACCGCCGACCAGAACCTTCCGGAATAAATCTGTCTCTACTCGCTGCATCGCCGTGGGTACCAGTGAAACTAGAGTCACTCCGCCACGGGCAGCCGACATAACTCGATCGGCTTCAAAACCATCGTGAACTTCAAGTGAAGCCCCACAGTGAAGCGCTCGAACTATGACTGAAAATCCACCTACGTGACTCAAAGGCAAACACGCGAGCCATTTATCGACAACGGGATCAACTCTCAGAAAGGCATTGGTGGCTTCAGCGTTAGCAATTAAAGCCTCATGTTCGAGGACAACACCCTTGGGTTGGCCCGTACTGCCGCTAGTCACCACGACCAATGCGTCGTCTGATTCGACCGGCCATCCATCTAACGAGGAGGCCCCTGACGGGTCAACTACAACTGAGGCTCCCATTTGCTCAATCAAGTCAAGTTGAGCCTTTGGGGGCAGCCTCTGATCTACCGGTAGCACGGCGTCGCCTTCGTCCCACACACGTTGGACAGCGTCAATGAACTGCTGTCCTCCAGGCATACATAGGGCTACAAGACGATTCACCATGATGACGTTACCGGTGATCTAGAACACCCGAATCAACAAACTGATCGTGCACGCAGTAATGATTGTGCTCACCGCCATGTCGAAACGGGCGGCATCGATTTTTCGGCCGATTCTTATTCCAAAAGGAAGGGCTACAGCCACGACTACAGCAGCCAATACAGCGCCGACAACACGTTGATTCGACCACTGATTAGTGGCAGTCAACGTGACTAGCTGAGTGATGCCTGCCAAAAGAAAGATCGCAGTGTTGGACACTACGAAGCGCTCGCGGGAAACACCGAGCCCTTGAAACCAAGCAGCCACGAGTGGGCCAGAGATGCCTGTCGCACCTTGAGCGACTCCGCAGGTGAAGGCTACGGGCGCCTTTCCCCATTTTTGAACATTAGGTGACCACCTCGGTTCTGCGGCAGAAAATTTCCAAACCAAAAAGGACGCCAGGACCAAAGCCAATAGGAGAAGTAGCAGCCGGTCATTGATTCGAGGTAACAGCCAGGCTCCGGCGAAAGCGCCGATAGACCCCAAGCCAGCAAACATTATGAGACCCTCAGCGGACCGAAGTTCTCGTCGGTGCTCCCTCACCAGCATCGCGTTACTTACCGCTGTAGGGGCAGCCATGATTACGACAGCGTCTTGCACTCCAACGAAAAATGCGATGACTGGCACGGCTGTCAGAGGCAGCCCGAGACCAGTCGTTCCTTTCACGAGCGATCCCAGGACAACTGCCATAGCCACGATCAGCAGTTCGTAGACGCTCATCGAGCAGCTATCTCAACAGCTACTTGCCCGGCAATACTTGCGTTGTGCTCTGCCAACGCAAGGTTGGCTGCAACACTTTCGCCCGCTGTCGCCTTCTCTACTGCGGCTAAAACGTGAGGTGTGACTTGTGGGCCTGTAAGACGACGTTCTTGCACTTCGGCCAGACTTTTCTCAATCGCTCGATCAATCTCAGAAGAATCGAGTTCAGCCTCTGATGGGATTGGGACAACAAGAAGTGTGCCGCCCTGTCCGAGTGCTCGACGGTCGAGGTGAAGCTGAGCCGCTCCTGTAGCGTCGTCAACTCGATGCGAGATTAGTAGGCCTGACGTTCGGGTATAGAACGCTGGAAACTCATTGGTCTGCCATCCGACAACAGGGACAGACTGAGTCTCCAAATATTCGAGGGTGCGAGGTAGATCTAGGAAGGCTTTGGCACCAGCGCTCACCACCATGACCGGGTGCTGAGCAAGCGCGTTGAGGTCCGCTGAGATATCGGCAGTGATCTCACTTTCGCGATGAACACCGCCAATCCCGCCTGTCGCAAACACTTCGATCCCGACTTGGTCAGCAATAGCAACGCTGGCTGAAACAGTCGTCGCCCCTGAGGAAAATTTTTGCGAAGTCGCTATAGCAAGATCTCGAGCGGCCACTTTGACTGAACAGCCAAGCACGCGTTCATAAAGTTCTTGGGGCACGCCGGCCCATATCACGCCATCCAGCACAGCTGTCAACGCTGGAATTGCTCCCGTCTTACGAACGGCCGACAAACACAGCTGGAGTGCTTCGGCATTGGCTGGAGAGGGCAATCCTAAGGTTGAAAAGATCGTGGATTCTAGAGCTACGACTGGTTGTTGTGCCGCGATAGCGGTTCTTACCTCATCGCCTACAACAATCACCTATGCCTCCTTGATGAGTACAGCTTGTCAGTCATGCGGCATCTGATCGTGCCGGCTTCTACTCTGTGGTCGTGTTTAGCGTTGTAGAGCATCCTGTAGTCACGGCCTGGACTGACCGTTTGCGGTCCATTGAAACCGAAAATGAAGAGTTTCGTCGTTTATTGCGTCAGATCGGTCAACTGATGGTTCCGTATGCGACCGAAGATTTACCGACTACAGAAGTAGTCGTCAATACGCCACTCGCACAAACACAGGGCCAACAACTCGACGGTGGCACGCCGGTGATCATCTCAGTCCTTCGGGCTGGTAATGGCTTACTTGACGGAGTCTTAGCAATTCTTTCCGATGCTGATGTGGGGTTCATCGGCCTTGCCCGAGATCATGACACTTTGGAGGCGGTTGAATATCTTGTGAAGCTTCCCACCCTGTCTGGTCGTCATGTGTTACTCGTCGATCCGATGTTGGCAACCGGACACAGTGCAGTAGCGGCTCTCGACCGAGTGGCAGCCGAGGCCCCGGCAAGTATCACATTGATGTGTGTGGTTGCTGCTCCTGAAGGTGTCCAGCACGTGGATACACATCACCCAAGTGTTCAAATAGTTACGGCTGCTCTTGACGAGGGCTTAAATGATTCTGGATATATTTTGCCGGGACTTGGTGATGCCGGCGATCGTCTGTATGGAACTGACTCATGAAGCGTCCTACACCGCCAATTGAATGGGCTGATGACCATATTCGAATTATCGATCAGACGCTCCTGCCCGCAGAAGTCAAGATTGTCGAAATACGGAACGCTGCACAGGCAGTAGACGCAATTCAACGGCTAGCTATCCGCGGCGCTCCCGCCTTGGGCGCCTTCGGGTCCTTGGCGCTGGTCGTGGCCCTAGACGAGATTCAGCCCCGTTCTCTCTCAGAAGCACATGGCAGGCTTGAGGAATGCCGAACCCTCATTGGTGATGCGAGACCAACTGCGGTCAATCTTCGCTGGGCAGTCGACAGGGTCATTGATCAGGCGACGAACAACGCAGACGACTTGCCGGCGCTTAGAGCAGCTCTGATCCGCGAAGCGCAGGCAGTCGCTGCTGAAGACGAAGCTGCGTGCAACGAGATTGGTCGACTCGGACATGAACTGTTGCGCGATGCCAATGTCATAGGAACTCACTGCAACGCCGGCCGCTTGGCAACAGCTGGAACGGGTACAGCTTTGGCACCTATGTACGCCAAGGCAGAAGCTGGTGAACCTCTTCGTGTCCTTGCATCTGAAACTCGACCTTTGTTTCAGGGCGCTCGACTGACAGCATGGGAATTGAACGACGCCGGGATAGATGTCACCGTGGTACCCGATGGCGCAATGGCCTCAACTGTTCTATCTGGTCAGGTAGACGCCTACATCGTCGGCGCAGATCGCATCGCAGCTAACGGCGACGCTGCGAACAAGATCGGCACTGTCGGGCACGCTCTCGCAGCTCGCGAAGCTGAAATCCCCTTCTACGTCGCAGCCCCAACCTCGACTATCGACATTTCTCTAGCAACCGGAAACCACATAGAGATAGAACAACGCGATGCAATAGAGGTTCATGAGATCCGGGGCAGCAGACTCACCCCAGAAGGGGTGGCTGCTTCCAACCCTGCCTTTGATGTGACACCGAATCATCTGATCACTGCAATCATCACCGAAGCAGGGGTGCTCCGAGCCCCTTTTAAAGATTCAATAGCTGAAGCACTTTCACGAGTCGGGAGATCCTGATGAAAAATTTGTGGAACACCAACGAAGCTGCAACGTTTTCAGGCCCATTGGGTGAATGTGTCTACGGCTCAAGACTTCTCGGCGCTGAAGCGTCTCTCGTACTCCATGGCGGCGGGAACACTTCTGTGAAGGCCGAGCAAAGTGACATACATGGCGACCCAGTCGATGTTCTGTATGTCAAAGGCAGCGGTTGGGATCTCGCCACAATCGAACCTCAAGGGTTTGCTCCACTCCGCCTTGAAGCAGTCAAACGTTTAGCTGAATTACCGGCACTCACTGATACCGAAATGGTCAATCAGTTAAGGCTTAATCTTCTTGATGCTTCGGCTCCTAACCCATCAGTCGAAGCGATCTTGCATGCATCTCTGCCATTCACAGCGGTGCAACACACTCATGCTGACGCTGCATTGGCTTTGACTAACACCAGCGATGGGGAACAACGTGTCCGAGAACTGTGGGGAAAATCCGTCGTCATAGTGCCTTACGTAATGCCAGGTTTCGACTTAGCCAAGGCATGCGCGCTCGAGTTCGAAAAACAAGCGAACTCTGACACGGTCGCAATGGTGTTGATGAATCACGGTGTATTCACCTTCGGCGACACAACCGAGCAGGCCTACAACAACATGATTGAAGTAATCACCGAGGCCGAGGACTACCTGATAGCAACCGCAGGAGTCGACATAACAAGTTCAGCCGCTATGGCAACGCCAGTAAATGCGACGGGTTCTGCATTAGATCAGGCAAAGCTCCGAGGACATTTGTCGAATGCTGCGGGTCGTCCCATGCTGCTAGCTCGAACTCCGAATCAGCGGGCAAACACTTTCGCTGCACGTTCTGACATCGCCGATGTCGCCTGTCGCGGACCCGCAACACCGGATCACATCATTAGAACAAAGCAATTTCCGCTAATCGGCCGCAACATTGACGAGTTTGTTGCCAACTATCACAGCTACTTCGAACGGAACCAGGATCGTTTCCCTGACGTCCAAGAGCTTGATCCCGCTCCGCGAGTAGTTCTCGATTCAAAGTTAGGTCTCCTAACCGCTGGGGCAAGGATTAGTGATTGCGAAATAGCTTCCGATATTTACTTGCATACGATCGATGTGATTGAAGCCTCAGAAGGACTGGGAGGGTTTGTGGCGCTCCCCGAAACAGATCTGTTCGAAGTTGAGTATTGGGAGCTCGAACAAGCGAAGCTGGCGAAATCAGGGCAACCCCCGGCTATGTCTGGTGAAGTTGCAGTAGTGACAGGTTCTGCATCTGGAATTGGACGGGCATGCACCGAAGCGCTTCTTAGCCAGGGTGCAGCCGTTATCGGGATAGACCTGAACACATCGGAAACTCCTGTGACTCCATCGTTTCTCGAGTTAACTGCTGACGTCACGGATCCCGAATCTTTAGCCACCGCCGTGACCACGGGAGTCGAACGTTTCGGGGGTATCGACATAGTGGTCGCTGCTGCAGGAATTTTTGGCGCTTCCAATGAGATAGCTGACATTGTTCAAAGTGACTGGGAGACGACTCTGTCTGTGAACTTGAACGGGGTTACTAATTTGCTTCAGGCAACCCATCCGTTTCTTGCGTTAGCGCCAGGTGGCGGCCGGGTGCTGCTGGTTGGGTCTAAGAACGTCCCTGCACCAGGCAAAGGTGCAGCTGCCTATAGCGCCTCGAAAGCAGCGGTTACGCAATTAGGTCGCGTAGCTGCACTGGAATGGGCTGAAGATGGAATCGTTGTTAATACGATTCATCCTGATGGGATATTTGACACTGGCTTATGGTCGCAAGAACTTGTTGAACAAAGAGCTGCAAATTATGGGCTCACCGCTGATGAATACAAACGCAGAAATCTTCTTGGGCAGGAAATAACCAGCGGTGACGTTGGAGAACTCGTGGCGGCTATGTGTAGCCATTCATTTCGTAAAATAACAGGAGCTCAAATCCCAATCGATGGTGGTAGTGACCGAGTGATCTGAAGCGTGGTTGTCCTAATCGGTGATACCTGCCATGAGGAGTCCGATTTTCTCTCGGTCGGCATCTCGTGCATCTATGACATCCATTATTTTTCCGTCATACAAAACGGCGATGCGATCTGAAAGTCCAAGGATTTCGTCGAGTTCTGCCGATACAAGCAGTACTGCGGTGCCTTTGTCTCGTTGTTCCAGAATGCGGCGATGAATGAACTCAATAGCGCCGATATCGATGCCGCGGGTGGGTTGGGCCGCGACCAACAATTTGATCTCGTCGCTGAATTCTCTGCCGACTATAAGTTTCTGCTTGTTTCCGCCACTAAGACTTGAGGCTGGGACTGAGACACTGGGTGTCCGCACGTCAAATTCATCTACGACATCTTGGGCATGACCCAGAATGACGTCTCTCCGCAAAATCCCTCGAATAGAAAAAGGCCTGCGGTGATAGCGGTTGAGTACTGAGTTCTCAGCGACTGTATACACGGCTACGACGCCATGCTTTTCGCGGTCTTCTGGGATGTGTGCCACGCCTTTTTTGGTGATTTGTCTCGGCGAACCGCTGGTCAATTCTTCACCATCAATTTGCATGACCCCAACTGAGGGGTTGCGCAGCCCTGTGATTGCTTCGACCAACTCTCGTTGCCCGTTACCTTCCACACCGGCGACGCCCAATATCTCGCCGGCTCGAACTTCGAAACTCAGCCCGTCAAGGGCGATCTGACCTCGGTCATCGTTTACTTCTAGCTCGTCGATCTTGAGAACCACATCACCTGGGTCGGAAATGGACTTTTCTACTTGAAGCATGACGCTGCGCCCGACCATCATCTCTGCCAAGCCGCTCTCGCTGGTTTGTGATGGGGTTGTTTCGCCAACCACTCGCCCGTTGCGCAAGACGACGATGTCGTCAGCAATTGCAAGAACCTCGCGCAATTTATGGGTAATGAAGACGATGCCAAGACCAGTTTCGGTTAGCTCCCTCAAAACACCTAATAGATGGTCTGCTTCTTGCGGAGTCAGAACGCCGGTTGGTTCATCCAAGATCAACACATCGGCGTTGCGATACAGCGCTTTGAGTATTTCGACGCGTTGTTGCATGCCGACGGGTAAATCTTCGACTAGGGCATCTGGGTCAATTTCCAGTCCGTATCGTCTTGAAAGTTCGACGACTCTGTTACGTGCTTCGTCAAGGTCGACCAAACCACGCTTTGTTGGTTCGTCTCCTAACACAATGTTCTCCACGACACGCATCGGTGGCACTAACTGGAAATGTTGATGCACCATCCCAATGCCCCGAGAGATGGCGTCATCCGGACCATGAAGGTCTACCGTTTCATCTTTGATCACCACCTGACCACTGTCAGGCCTGTACATCCCGAAGAGAATGTTCACGAGAGTACTTTTGCCGGCACCGTTTTCACCTAGGAGCGCGAGGATTCGACCGGGTCGGAGACGTATGGAAACGTCATCGTTGGCCAAAACACCTGGAAACTGTTTCGTAACATTCTGCGCAGCGAGAAGAGTTTCCGACATGCTCACCCTTTTTCGTAGTTCTGGCCAAGCGCCGCGGGGTCACGCATGGACCCGACAAGTCCGCTGAGAGCTACGACAATGATCGTCACGACAAATGGAAGCATCCCAACAAATTGCGGTGGGATGTCGAAGGTGTTGTTCAACTGAAATTGATTTTGAAGAGCGGTCGTAAATCCGAAAAATAACGCGGCAGCGTAGGCACCAAACGGAGTGCGTCTTCCAAAAATCATTACGGCTAAAGCCAGGAAACCTCGGCCCCCAGACATTGCTCGACTGAATGTGCCGACAGCCTCTAGAGCTAGGTAGGAACCTCCAAGGCCAGCCAGCCCGCCCGCAAGAGTGACGTTGAGGTACCGCAATCTCAAGACGTCGATTCCTACTGTGTCCGCGGCACCGGGGTGCTCTCCTATAGCTCGGGTTCGCATCCCCCAGACCGATCGGAATAGGGCGATATGGACTACGAAGAGCAGCGCCATCGTCAAGTAGGTGAGAGGGGGCCGACTGAAAAACACAGTTCCTACAAGTGGGATATCAGCAAGGGGACCGAGATCAATGTTGGTGTATTTACCCATTCCTAAGGAGCGACTTCGGTCATAGAAAAACGAAGTCAGACCCAACGCTGCGATGTTCAAGACGGTGCCAGCAATGATTTGGTCGACCTTGAGGCCTACTGCCATCGCAGCGAGCATCCAGCCCATCATGAGACCCATCCCAATACCAGCGAGGGTGCCCATAAACAAAGAGCCTGTCATTGATGCAATCGTGAACGCAGCAAAGGCTGACAGGAGAAACTGGCCTTCGATTCCAATATTTACGACTCCTGAGCGTTCACCAATCATTCCGCACATAGCCCCAAGGGCGAGGAGCGTCGCGGCGCGCACAGTTCCAGCCAGCACAGCTGTGGTTTGAGGACCATTTGCTGAGTAAAAGAGCCAAATGATAACGAGCATGACAGCAAGACCCGCATAGAGCAGTTGTCTTTGCTGAGGTTTCATGACTTCCCCCATCCCGCTCCAAGTTGGAGCTGTTCTGAGGTGTCGTGACGCATACGTAACAACCACCTGATGATGATGGGCGCTGCGACGAAAAACAGGATCAGGGCTTGAATGACGTCAATGAGTTCCGGGGCGACACCGGCTTTAAATTGCATACGAGACGCGCCTGCTTCCATTAACCCAACTAGAAGCGCTGCAGGTATCACACCGAGCGGATTAGCGCGAGCTAAAAGAGCAATCGTGATTCCTTCGAACCCGAGACCCACATTTACGCCAGCCTCGAAGCGACCGTCAACTCCGAGACTTTCGACTGCACCACCGAGTGCTGCAAGCATCCCGGCTACCGCCATCGTGGAGGCCATTATCCAACCAACTCTGATGCCGGAATATTGGGCTGCATTTCTGTTATGCCCGACACTTCGAACTTCGAAACCGTAAGTAGTTCTTTCAAGTACCAACCAGCAGGTTGCTGCAGCCGCCACTGCTAATAGGAAACCGACTGGTACGGCGCCCAGCGTTGGGATGGTCGCTGAATCCTCAACAAGAGGCGTTCGGGCCACAATGTTGTTTCCAGAATTATCTTTCCACGGGTTCGCAGATAACCAATCAGTGAGATTTCCTGCAACAAAGTTGAGCATGATGGTGACGATTACTTCATGGGCACCAGTTGTCGCCTTTAGTGTGCCTGCGAGACCTCCCCATATTGCGCCAGCGACTGCACCTGCCAGAAGTGCTAGCGGCAGATGAACCACCATCGGTAGACCGTCAATTCCAAAACCCACTCCGGCCGCGAAAACCGCACCAATGAGCAGTTGGCCTTGCCCACCAATATTGAACATCCCGGCTTTGAACGCGAATGCTACGGCCAAGCCCCCAAAGATCAGCGGTGTTGCTTTTTGTAGGGTGCGCAGAACGGCGTCAGCATCGCCTAGTCCTCCAACCACCAAGGCCGTGTATGCGGTCGAAGGGGAAGCGTTTTGGGAAAGGATCAGAACTGCCCCAATTAATAGCCCAAGGACTACCGCTACAAGCGGGATGGCGACAGTTCGGAGTATGGAACGGCTCATGACGCGACTCGGGGGCACCACTCAATTTGAGCGATGCCCCCATTCAAGTCGATATTTCTCTTAAGGCATAGGATTTATGGATCCGTCGGCCAATCCTGCCATGACCTCAGCGAGCGTGTCTTTCATCTCGCCAGTCACGGTGCCATCGAAATCATGGAACGGAGCAAGCCCTACTTCACCCCAGTAGTTGCCACCCTCCATGGTCCCGGCGTAGGCCTGAGCAATTAGTTCAGCCACTCCAATATCGATGAGCTTCATCGCGCTAGTCACTAGGCAAGGATGCGCCTCGGGCACTGTGAACCATTGATCTTGGTCCACACCTACGCAGAGGGCCCCGGCTTCGCCGGCTACCTCAATCAAGGCTCCGTTACCGGTTGCACCACCTGCGCCGAAGATAATGTCGGCACCCTGGTCCAGAGCCTGGCGAGCGGTTGTTGCTCCCCATTCTGGGTCACCGAAGGCAACATCCAAGCCGCCTGGGTGATAGGTAGAGATGGTTTCTACATTCGGGTTGGTATAGCGAGCACCGTTCTCCCAGCCCTCCTTAAAGAAGACGACTGGTGGAACTAGGTCGGTACCGAGAACCGCGCCGACAATATTTGTTTCAGTCAACATGCCAGCCAATGCTCCAGCCATAAAGCCAGCGTTGGCCTCAGGGAACATCAAACCTGCAAGGTTTGGAAGCGCGTCGTTCTGCCATTGGTCAACACCAATAAACATCACGTCGGGATTAGCTAGAGCAGCCTCAATAGTTGCTTCACCTAAACCGAAACCGACGGTCACAATGATTTTTGCTCCATCATCCACAAAAAGTTGGATGTTGTTTGCGTAATCTTTGGATTCTTCAGTCTCAATGTAGGTAGCGGTGGCAGAAGCAGGGATATTCGCGGCGCCCGTTTTGGCACCTTCCCATGCTGACTGGTTGAAGCTTTTGTCATCAACCTTGCCGGTGTCGGTGACTAATCCAATCGAGTAACCACCAGAAACTTTCCCGCCACTGTCACTGCTGCATGCTGCTGCAGTAACTAGTCCGAGGACCATCAGTAGGGCGAGGAGACGTCGCCACATCGGAGCCATATTCACATCCTTCATTGTTGAGGTCTCATCCCCTCCCGAGACGATGACCGGTCCTGACCCTAGTGCTGTTTTGGGGTCTTCTGAGGACGAATCTGAACTTTCGCTAGATGGATGCGTGTTGACGAATCCACGCATGCATCGCTATCCCTGATGCGACTCCTGCGTTGATCGACCGCGTTGAGCCGAACTGAGTAATCGAAAGCACCAATTCAGCCATTTCACGTACAAGAGGAGAGAGGCCTGGGCCTTCTTGTCCGAACACCAACACGCAGTTACGAGGCAAAGGAGTTGTCTCGATTGGTTGAGCTCCGGGAAGGTTGTCGATGCCGACCACAATGAGTTCATTAGCAACCATCGCGGTAACAAACTCTTCGACGGTGGGGTGATGTTCTAGGTGCTGATAACGGTCAGTAACCATTGCACCTCGCCTGTTCCACTTTCTTTCTCCAACAATGTGGACAGTCTCAGCTAAAAACGCGTTCGCATTTCGGACAACCGTTCCAATGTTTAAATCATGCTGCCAATTTTCGATCGCGACATGGAACGGATGGCGACGCAAATCAAGGTCAGCGACGATCGCTTCTCGGCGCCAGTACCGGTATTTGTCTAACACGTTGCGTCGATCACCATCGCGCAACAGTTCTGGGTCGTATTGATCTCCTTCGGGCCAAGGTTGTTGGTGCGGACCAACCCCAACTTCTTCGCCGAGATGATCAGTCATACAGCCCGAACCCGGAATCAGTTCTATTCCTGGACCAGTTCAATCAATGTTCCAAAGCTGCCTTTGGGGTGCATAAAGGCCACGGTCGTACCTCGAGAGCCTGGGCGAGGACTTTGATCGATGGGGGTCGCGCCGGCAGCAACCATCGCTTCTAGAGCGGCCTGACAATCATCAACTCTGTAACCAATGTGGTGGAGTCCTTCCCCTCTCTTCTCGAGATACTTTGCGATCGGAGAGTCTGAGCGAGTGGCTGTGGTTAGTTGGATGTAACTATCGGCGACCTTCACTAATGCTTCTTCGACGCCGTCACTTTCCACAATTTCCCGGTGATGGACCTCTGCACCGAAAGCTTCTTCGTAATAGGCGATAGCCGCCTCTAAATCATGGACGGCAATCGCTACATGGTCGATTTCAGTAAGAATCATCATCAGCTCCCTGATGTCTGCTCAAGGGATTGAGCGTGTCGTTGGAACAACGTTATTTTGTCTTCTCCAATCAATTCACGCTTCTCAGGATCAGTGATCCCCATCCCCGCTTCTGGGGCTAGACACAAAACCCCCAACTTTCCTTCGTGTTGGTTGTGATGAACCTGGAATGCAGCCTCTCCTGTTTCGGTCAACGCGAACGTCTTTGAAAGAATCGGTTGGATTCGCCCCTGATCGAGCAGTCGGTTCATTTCCCAAGCCTCCGAATAATTCGCGAAGTGACTCGACACGATCTGCTTGAGACGCATCCAGAGGTGACGGTTGTCATATTCGATCATGTAGCCGGTGGTCGCCGCACACGTAACTATCTTGCCTCCACGTTTAGTAACAAATACCGAAGCACCCATCGTCGAACGGCCGGGATGCTCAAACACGATGTCGGGGTCGTCGCCGATAAAGCCACGAACTTTCTTTCCTAAGCGACGCCACTCCCCTTCGTCTTGTGTGTGCTCGTCAGACCAGAATTGGTAATCCTCTTCGTTTCGGTCGATCACATGCTCAACACCTAGTTCGTGCAGCAATTCAACTTTGTCTGAAGAACTGACAACACCGACGGGAGTACCCCCGCCATTGAGCACAAGCTGGCATGCGTATCCACCAAGTCCACCTGATGCACCCCAGATCAACACGTTGTCACCTTGCTTCATTCTGGCTGCGTTATCTCCAACCAGCATCCGGTACGAAGTGGATGCACACAAAGCGTTGACAGCGGATTCTTCCCATGTGAGATGCGTCGGCTTCGGCATAAGTTGATTTGCTTTGACGATTGACAAGTCAGCTAATCCACCAAAATTGCTTTCAAAGCCCCATATCCGCTGATTCGAGGCAAGCATGGAATCTTCATGCGCCGCCGGGTCTTGGTCATCTACATAGTTGCAATGAACTGCAACGCGATCTCCTGGTTTCCAGTTGCGCACCGCTGAACCGACTCTTAGGACTACACCCGAAGCGTCGGACCCAATCACATGATGGTCAAGAGCGTGCCGGGCTCCCCAAGTGCTTTCACGGCCGAGGCGATCTAGAAACCCAAAAGTCGGAAGGGGCTCAAAAATTGAGGTCCACACGGTATTGAAGTTGATTGAACTGGCCATAACAGCTACATACACCTCATCGGGTGCAAGCTCGGGGGTTGCTACTTCATCGATGTGTATAGATTCCCTTGGATCTTTTTCCGACGATTCTCGGCCTTCGAACATGTTCTGTTCGTCACGCGTTACGTAGGCGGCTCTATAACTGTCAGGAATTTCGAGGGCCGCCATTTCATCGCTAGACGCATCGGCTTGAATGGCCTCAAGGATGTGCTGCATGGGTGACAAGTCACTCTCCTGTATTGAAGGGGATGGCTCGCCGGCGGCCGAGACGTTTGATTGACTCAAGCACCGACAGTGCACGAAATCTACACTTAGAAAACCAGAAGTCGAAAACTCTAGAGAAGAGGTAACCCATGCCCGGCTCAGTAATCGTTTCAGGAGCTCGCACACCTATTGGTCGTTTCAATGGGGGATTGGCTAATTTCACGGGCGCCGAATTGGGATCTCATGCGATTTCCGCTGCTCTAGAGCGTTCAGGGATAACAGGCGATCAAGTCGATCACGTGGTGATGGGCCAGGTTCTTCAGGCCGGCCAAGGTCAGATAACTGCCAGGCAGGCTGCGGTGGGCGCGGGTATACCGATGGATGTTCCAGCTATAACGATCAACAAGGTTTGCCTATCTGGGCTGAATGCGGTTTACCTAGCAGATCAAATGATTTCTTCGGGCGATGCAGAGGTGGTTGTGGCCGGAGGAATGGAATCGATGACCAATGCTCCTTATCTGCTCGCTGACGGTCGGAACGGTTTACAAATGGGTCACGGCGAGCTACGTGACGCGATGATCCATGACGGCTTGTGGTGTGCTTTCGATGATGGCCATATGGGAGACGGAACCGAAAGAGACGCTGCCGCTGCCGCGGTAAGTCGGACCGCTATGGACGAGTTCTCTGCTCAATCACACGAACGAGCTGCTGCTGCTCAGAAGGATGGTCGCTTTGAGGCAGAAATCTCTCCGGTTTCAGTCCCCCAGAGAAGTGGTGAGGCATTGATCGTGGACACCGATGAGGGTGTGCGTCCCGGAACGACAGCAGAAAGTCTCGCCAAGTTACGGGCCGCGTTCGCTGCTGACGGTGCCGTAACTGCAGGTAATGCTTCCCAAATATCCGATGGTGGGTGCGCCCTTGTGATGATGTCGCCAGGGAAAGCCGAAGAGCTCGGTCTCGAGATTTCGGCGCGAGTTGTTAGCTACGGGATGGTCTCAGGGCCAGGCACCTCACTTCTCACCCAACCATCGAGAGCAATACGCCAAGCACTCTCTAAGACCGACCTAGATATCTCCGATATCTCTCTTTTCGAGCTGAACGAGGCATTCGCCGCGGTAGGCCTAGCTGCTACTGAGGATCTCGGGGTAACTGACGACATAGTCAACGTCAACGGTGGTGCCGTAGCTCTTGGTCATCCAATCGGTATGTCAGGAAGTCGCCTTGCGCTCACGTTGATGTCAGAGTTACACAGACGCGGTGGAGGATACGGCGCTGCTGCTCTTTGTGGTGGTGGCGGCCAAGGCGACGCCTTGTTGATCGAGGTCGCATAAACCTGCCGCTTCAAAAGCGTCTTGTAATACTTCCGAAATGTTTGTAACGTAAATGCAAAGAGTCCCGCTCTTACGGATGTCGGAGTTGGAAGCTATGGGGTTCGACAATGACGTGCCCGCAACACGTTAATCGGATAGCTCCCTACTCCGGCATCCGCCCTCCCACCATCGAAGCGAATTTAGGTTTGTAGTTCCCGCCGACCTTCTAACGCGCGACCCAACGTCAACTCGTCGGCATATTCCAAATCACCACCAACGGGCAAACCGCTAGCAATTCTCGTCACCTTGATACCCAGCGGTTGCAACTGGCGAGCCAGGTACATGGCTGTTGCTTCTCCCTCAATGTTGGGATTGGTACACAAAATCAGTTCAGTCACACCTTCATCGCTGATCCGAGACATCAATTCACGAATGCGGAGTTGCTCAGGACCAATTCCTTCCATCGGGTTCAAGGCGCCCTGCAATACGTGATACCGGCCGCGAAACCCAGCGCGTTCAAGAGCCACAACATCCTTGGGTTCTTCCACTACGCAAAGAGAACCGGTTTCGCGTTGAGGGTCTTCACACGTCGAGCAAAGCTCACCTTCCGAAATATTCCAGCATTTTTCGCAGAATCCGATTCTTTCCTTAACTTCGATGATTGCTGTCGCCAACTGCTGAGCGTCACCCTTAGGCAACTTAAGTAAATAGAAAGCAATCCTCTGAGCCGATTTGGGGCCGATCCCCGGTAGTCGACCGAATTCATCGATTAGATCTTGCACTGGGCCGTCATACATGCCTCTCTAACCTCCGTCATCTGGCAGGGAAATGGAACCGACTCGCGCCATCGCAGCTGCCTGTGCATTACCGCAACGTCGCAAGCCATCGCGAAAGGCAGCTGCTACTAAGTCCTCAAGCATGGTTATCTCATCGCTGTCCGCGGCATCAGGATCAATGTGTACCTCAAGTACAGTTCCGTCTGCTTGCATTGACACCGTTACTGCGCCACCACCAGCGGATCCTTCCACCACGGTCGCCGATATTTCTTTTCTCTGTTCCACTAGTTGTTGTTGTAGGCCCTGTGCTTGCGCGAGAAGCGGGTCTTGGGGTGAAGTCTCACTCATCGGCTAATCACCGTCGCCCATTACCTTCATCGTCTGACGCTACGGCACCAGGGAAAGCGTCCAAGAGTCGGTCAACACTTGAAGGACCAGCGTCAGCGCTCGCCTCGAATTCAGCGGGATCGACAATTTCTTCCTCAACTACGACGTCGGGTTTGTCATCTACTTGAGGCTTACCCTCCTCCGCGGCGGTGAGTTTGACTTGGACCTGGGTCTCGAGCGTCTTTCGGAGTACTGCTTCAATATCGTCTTTCATCTGTTCACAGCGTTCTCGGTGAGTTTCGTTGGGCAACTCGAACTGCACCTGTCCTGCCGAGACACCGACGATCTTTGCTGCTTGGAATCGTGCCCGAGCTCGAGCGCTTAAAGCGGGGAGCGCGTGTTGCTCCCAAATCTCAGCCACTTGTGTCATCGACAAATCCTTGACGGGTTTATCTGATGTTTGAGTTACGGGCGACACCGGGTCGGGAGAGTCGGCCACATTGGTGTCGTTACTCGGTGGAGGCGGAGGGACCGGGGTGTTACCCGAATCGCCGGGCGGCACTTCTGATTCTTCTGGGCTTTGCACCGACGCCAATGCCGCTCTTGCTTGAGCTGCTGGTCCACTGCTTGTGTCTTGTGTTGGACTCACGGAGCGTTCAGGTTTTTGAGGTGCTTGCGGCTCCGCTGCCCCAGCAAACAGTCGGACCATCGCTAAGTCCAATACAAGCCGCGGGTCCGGTGCCTGTCGCATGTCGACCAGTGCCTGACCCAGTAGTTCTAATGCGCGGACATTGACTGCTCGGGTTATCCGACCAGCTTTTTCGGCAAGTTCCGGTAACTCTTCAGGTGTCGAGTCTCCCGAGTTAATCCCTGCCCCGGCAAGAAAAATATCTCTCAGCTTTCGCGTTGATCGATACGCCAAATCTTTAGGGTCAACACCAGCAGCAACGGTTTCGGCAATAGCGGCCATTGACTCCGTAAGATCCTGCCCGACAATCGCATCGACAAGCGCATCCGCTGAACCTCGATGTTCAGGGACACCACCCGCTGTAACGACTTGATCTAACGCCGAAAGGGTGTCTCGAACCGAACCGGCGCCCCGTTCAACGACGTAATCAACGATGGTCGCATCAATCACCAACTCGGCGCGTTTTGCGATTTCTTCTACATGAAAGCTGAGAACCTCCATAGAGACGAGGGCTAGCTCGACGTGTTGGGTTCTGCTACGGATCGTCGGTAACACTTTCTGCGGGTCAGTTGTCGCTAGAACAAAAATCACGTGCTCGGGAGGCTCTTCCAAGGTTTTTAAGAGTGCGTTCGACGCGGCCGTAGTGAGCATATGAACTTCGTCAAGCAAATAGACCTTCCGTTTCCCTGGACTTCCTAGGGCAGCGTTGGCCGTGATTTCGCGAATGTTGGCAACGCTGTTATTGGACGCTGCATCTAATTCGACCAGATCCATTGAAGTCCCTGACTCAAAGTTTGCGCAGCTCTCACAACTTCCACACGGCTCTCCGTCTCCTGGTGGTTCCAGACAGTTCAAAGCTTTCGCCAAAATACGAGCTGTTGATGTCTTACCTGTCCCGCGCGGACCACTGAGCAAATAAGCATGTCCAACGCGTTCTTCCATCACCGCATTACGAAGAGCTGCCACCAAATGATCCTGGCCGATTACTTCGGAAAAAGTTTGTGGCCGAAAACGTCGGTACAAAGACTGATACACCATTAATCGCTGATGCTACTTGCGTGCCGCTGCGCTTAGGGGCAAGTAGCCTAAGAGCGCATCATCGTTCCACGTGGCGGCCGGGTCCTGTGCAACAGTGGCCCGTGAATCGAGTCAGGGCCGGAAGGCAGCAGCTCTCAGCGGATTCCGCTGTGTGCCGCAGATCACCTGGTCGCCTCGTGGGACGATGATCGAGGAGAGTTGCCAGAGCGGACGAATGGGCTCGCTTGGAAAGCGTGTGAGGTCTAACCGGCCTCCGTGGGTTCGAATCCCACACTCTCCGCCATGAACGACGATGAAGCCATGCGTCTCGCTCTGCAAGAAGCTGAAAGCGCTATTCAACATGAAGATGTGCCCGTAGGTGCACTAGTCATAGTTGATGGCGTAGTGATCGCTTCTCGTCACAACGAACGCCAGTTGACCGGCGACCCAACCGCTCACGCCGAAATCTTGGCCCTAAGAGATGCGGCTTCTCATTTAGGGACCTGGCATCTCGAAAATTCGACTCTCGTAACGACTCTAGAACCGTGTCCTATGTGCGCAGGAGCGGCCCTTAACGCGCGTGTTGCCCACGTCATTTTCGGGGCTCACGATCCAAAGGCGGGCGCTACTGAAACGCTGTACAACTTGCTGGATGACCCTCGACTCAACCACCAAGCAAAAATAACGAGCGGTGTTCTAGCTCCCGAATGCGGCGACATTCTCTCGCAGTTTTTCGCTCAGCGACGATGAAGCCTTAAGTCACCACTGTTTTGTCAAATTCGAAATGGCGGAAGGTGTGGGATTCGAACCCACGGTGACCCGGAGGCCACAACGGCTTTCGAGGCCGCCCCATTCGTCCGCTCTGGCAACCTTCCGTTTCTGATCCTATCTCTCGTCATAGCTTCCAACATCAACATGAACGCTCTTATCCAAGCGCCATCAATAGCCCAATGGCTCTTCCCGCCTAAGGTCATCTTGTGATGTCGAAACCTTCAGCTTCGTCTAGCTCTTTTCTTCAACCAAGCAACCGATTGTTCGCGCGGTCAGCGATGAACTCGACGTCGCAAATTGAAAGCTGAAAAACGGTGATGGAGACACACACTTGGTCTGTCGGAGACCTATGTGAAGCCATCAGAGACACCTTCGCTGCTGTATTTCCTGAGGAGATCTGGCTTGAAGGCGAAATTAGCGGTCTCAAGTTTCACTCCTCAGGGCATGTGTATTTCGATTTGATCGAACCTGACACGAATGGCAATCGGATCGACAAGATGTCAATCACTTTGTGGAAAGGACGGCGACAAGCAGTGGAATCTGTCCTGAACCGTGCTGATGCGGGCCCACTAACTGAAGGAATAAAAGTCCGCATTAAAGGTGAATTGTCCTTCTATGCACCTCAAGGTCGAGTGCAAATACAAATGACTGCAATCGACCCACACCACACGCTCGGACAATTATCTGTCGACAGGGAACGGGTCTTGCAGTCACTGTCCACGGCTGGTCTTTTGGAAACCAACTCCTCACTTCGGGTTCCCGCCGTTCCTCTCCACATTGGATTAGTCACCTCAGACGGAAGCGCCGCGTACAACGACTTCGTCAACGAGATCGCTTCGAGTCGATACCCGTTCAAAATTTCACTCGCACATTCGTCGGTTCAGGGAACCGAAGCGGAAATCGGCTTAGTAACAGCCATACAACAGTTGGTAGACACAGACGTCGACGTGATTGCAGTTGTACGAGGCGGAGGCGCTCGAACCGATCTACTTGCATTCGATCTCGAAAGCGTCGCCCGAGCTGTAGCTCAAGCCCCCGTCCCAGTCTTTTCGGGCATAGGTCATGAAATCGACCGATCAGTTGTCGACGAGGTCGCCCACACCGCATTCAAAACACCAACTGCTTGTGCCGCGGCGCTAGTTCAAACCGTGGCAGCGTTTGACCAACAGCTCCATGACTCTGCTCGCCGAATCGTCACGCTTGCCAATAGGTGTCACGACAGGGCCGCAGAAATGATCTCGTCTTCTGCTCGCGCGATTAACGACCGGACACGTAGAACACTCGACCTGAAAGAGGGGCAGCTGACCGCCGCTAGCGGTCGCTTACGGGATCTGTCATCAATGGCGATCGACCGCAACGTTGAAAGATGCAACCGGATCTTTGACTTACTGCAAGCACTCCATCCAAACAGGGTGCTTGCTCGAGGATTTTCCATCACCCGGGACAAACTGGGAAACGTGATCCGAGACGCTGTACCCGACGGCACCACGATAGTTAGCGAAACATCTACCTCTCTGATCACAAGCACAGTTACCGAGTCAGAACTTCGGGACCATAAGGAGGAAACATGACCGATGAAGATCTCAGCTTTCAAACAGCCACCCAAGAATTAGATGCAATTTTGAAGAAACTCGACAGCGATGACGTAAATATTGACTCGCTAACGGTTGACCTGCAACGCGCGTCGGAGTTAATCGAATGGTGTAGAGGACGTCTCGAAACTACGCGACATGAAGTCGAACGAATTGTTTCCGACCTAGACAAAGATTGAGGCTCAAAAAAAATGTGAGCCGAGGGGGTCGGTGGGTACTCCCTCGGCTCACGGACGCTCTCAGATTGGTGGGAAATCTGGAGCGCATGCCTCGAGACGCTCATCAAGATGGGCGCCAATTCTATTTTCGGACAAGTGTGTGCAAGGCTTCGTTTGCCCGAATCCTCATTTCTTCCGTGCAGGATCATACTCAAGGGCTAGCGTTAATTAGTCCATCTTCAAAGCATTTTTGAGGTCAAGTTGAAACAGGATCAACCCTACGGCAGTTGGCCATCGGCACTCACCTCTGAGGAACTCGCAAGCGGGGCAACTCGTCTTTCTGAGCCTCGCGTTTTCAATGACGAGGTGTTGTGGTTAGAGGGCCGACCCGAAGAGTCAGGTCGGACGACAATAGTTAAATTCGATGGCGTTAACACCATCACAGTCGGGCCAGATGACCTCAACGTGCGCACGTTGGTCCACGAATACGGCGGGGGTGCCTGGCTTCCCACCGATAACGGAATCTTGGTTTCTCGTTTCGAAGACCAAAGGCTTTGGCTACTCAACGATGACTTCCGCCCGGTAACCGTCGAGCCATCTTCCCCGAAGGGGCTGCGGTACTCAAATGGAGTCACTGTTCCCGACAGCGGCGACACAATTTGGGTTATCGAACAACACCAGAACAGCCATACTCATCCTCAAAATTTCTTGGCCACAATCACTACGAGCGGTGACATGGTTGAAGTGGTTTCGGGAGCGGACTTCTACTCTTCTCCAACCATTTCTCCCGACGGCCAATTGCTTGCATACTTGTCTTGGGATCATCCTTCAATGCCCTGGGACCACGTGCGGCTACATGTGGCGCAACGAAAAGCGAGTGGGTGGACGCAACATCGGGTGGTACTCGATGGCCCCGCGTTACAACAACCACGGTTTTCACCCGACGGTCAACTTCACGTCATTAGTGATGCAACCGGTTGGTGGAATATCCACGAGGTTGACGTACACAATGATTCATCTCATCCAGTTGTTCAGGCAGATGTTGAGTTCGGCATTCCTGGCTGGGTGTTTGGCCAAAAAACCTATGACTGGGCTGGTGACGCCCTCTGGTGCACTTGGATTGATGAAGGCATCGGCCATGCGGGCCAAATTGTGGACTCTCAATGGATCAAAATTGAGAGCGGTTTAACCGAATTCAACGGTTTGGATATCTTGGCGGACGGAAGAGCAGTCACAATTGCTGCTAGTTGGGAAACAACCGCTGCTGTCCGCGCGTTGCATGCCGACGGTTCAACCGAACAAATAAGTACATCGCGCTCACTACCTATAGGGCAGGAAGAAATTTCGGTTCCTGAAACTATTGAGGTCATGGACCCATCGGGGGAAGCTACTCACGGCTTTCATTTTGCTCCTAATAATTCCGCCTATCGCTGCTCTTCGGAGTCGCCGCCTCTTGTGGTTCTCAGCCATGGCGGTCCTACTGGGGCTGCGAGATCTTCTTTTGATCCCGCTATTCAGTATTGGACGAATCGCGGCATCGCAGTTGTCGACGTAAATTATCGAGGGAGCACCGGTTTCGGCACGGCGTACAGAAACAAACTCCGGGGCCAGTGGGGAGTTGCTGATACCGAGGACTGCATAGCGGCCGCGAAACATCTAGCTGACAACGCATTGGTTGACTCTGACCGGCTGGCGATAAAGGGTGGCTCTGCTGGAGGCTTCACGACGCTCTGTGCATTGACAACGAGCACGCTTTTCGCAGCTGGGGTGTCGCGCTACGGGGTGGCTGATCTTGCCTCTCTGGCCCGGGACACACATAAATTTGAGGCTCGTTATCTCGACTCGTTAGTCGGAGAATGGCCTGCCGAAAAGGACATATACGACGCACGTTCGCCTATCCATCACACACATCGATTGTCGACGCCCATGATTGTTCTCCAGGGGTCAGACGATCCCGTTGTCCCACCATCTCAAGCAGAACAGCTCGTGGAGGCATTAACGAATGCGGGGATTCCCCACTCTTATGTTCTTTTCGAAGGGGAAAGTCATGGCTTCCGCAAAGCGGAGACAATCGCTCGTGCTTTAGATGCGGAGCTTTCTTTCTTGGGACAAGTTCTGGGGTTCGATCCCTCAGATCTGATTGACCCGGTTGAGATTTTGTGAATTCAGCCGGCTGTGGTTGATGTTGTCGTATCTGTGGCCTGGTCGTCTACAACTTCGGTAGTGGTCGGGGGCTCTGGGTCATGTTCCTCGCACCTTCCCTCAATGACATCAACTATGCGGTCGTATCGCTCGCCACTTGAAACAGGAGTCGCCCCGCCGCGGTAATCCAAGATATGAGGGTGGAACTGATAGCCCTCAACATAGGGGCCATCAAAGCTGATTTCTAAAACACCGCTGTCACCAGTTATCCCATAGCGCGGATGCCAAGCGAAATTACCCAATGAGTATGCAATGACAGTGCGATCAAAGGTTTCTATCGGCTGTAAAACGTGAGGATGATGCCCAAGGATTAGGTTCGCTCCCGCTTCGATGAGATCCCTGGCTAAGTCTCGTTGATCGTCACTTGGGCAGGTTTCGCGTTCAATCCCCCAATGCACACTTACGACCACTACGTCGTTGCCTGCCGCTGCTGCCCGAACTGCAGCCAAGACCCGTGGAATCGCCCACTTTGCATCAGCGACTCCGGGACGATCAGCTGATGCAGCAAAACCACCTGGGACGACAGCAGTCGCGGAAACAAAGGCTACGCGAATACCGTTGTCCAATGTCAGGACTCGAGGTGCGTATGCCTCCGCATTATTTGACCCCGCTCCGGGCCGCAAGATGTCAACTTCGTCGAGAACTGCAATGGTGTCTGCGAGACCCACTGGACCGAAGTCAAGTACGTGATTGTTAGCTAACGACACCACGTCTATTCCAGCTCCGGCCAGGGTTAGTGCAGCCGACCCTGGAGCTCGAAAAACGAATTCCTTGTTATAAGGCTCTCCACGTTCCGTGATCGCCATTTCAAGATTCACAATTGCTATATCTGCTGATGCAAGGTCGGGTTGAACGTTCGCGAATGGATCAATTCCGTCAGGTTCAGTGAGGTCAAGCAGTACGTCGCCACCTGCAAGGAGGGTCCACGGCTGTCTCTTTGCTGTTGTAGTCGTCACGCTATGGGTTGCACCCTCAGTGGTTGGGGCAACATCGGTGGTTTGGTCAGCTTGCGTTACCTCACTTGTCGCAGAAACATCCACCTGTTCGTCTAGTTGTTGGGCGCTAGTTGTCGTGGTTTCGCGGGCCACAAAGATGGCTTTCTCTGCTTTGGGCTCTGCGCACGCGACTGTGAAAGCGGAACATACGGCGACAGTGGCGACAAGGATGGAACGGCGGTTCACGGCGGCTGAGTCTACGTTGCCAGCTAGCGTGCACCTGATGTACGGCTTCGTTCGTGAACCTAAATGGATAGCGGCACACCTTCTCACGTTGCTGCTGTTGATTGCTTTTATGTGCGCAGGGTTCTGGCAGTTCGGACGGCATCAGGCACGAGGTGAACGTAACGAAAACGTTGTTGAACGATCCAACGCGGCCGTTCTGACAGAGGCCGATCTGTTCGAGTCAGCTAATGACATCGAATTTAGGATGGTTGCGTTGGAGGGGACGTGGTCCCCAGACGATGCTGTGTTGATACGGAATAGAAGCCATCAGGAGATGGCAGGTTGTCATTTAGCGGTTCCCTTGGCTATCAGCGATGCACGAGCGGTGCTTGTGGTTGTTGGATGGCTTCACCAAAGTTCGTGTGATGTGGGCCAGCTTGAACCCCCATCGAAAACAGTTTCACTCACAGGACGGGTGCGTCTGAGCCAGAACCGTGGGGCCATCGGAGCACGTGATCCTTCGAGTGGGATACTTACCTCTCTGGCTCGCACTGATGTTGCCCGAGTCGATCAACAGGTGTCATTCTTGCTGGCCCCGGTTTATGTCGAATTGATAACCAGTACCCCTTCGGCAACCAGTGCTATTCCACTCGATCCACCTCCCACTCACCTCGGGCCCCATTTGGCTTACGCCGTGCAGTGGTTTCTCTTTTTCGCAGTCGGGGCGGTCGGCTATCCGTTAGTGCTGCGTCGACACGCCCGGAAAGGAGACGCCGAGAACTTAGGACCTGTGGATGATTAAACCGCTGAAGCCATCCGTTCGATAATCATGGTGAGCATCTCTGGTGACGTCGCAAAATTCAGTCGTACGTGACCCGCCCCTTCAACTCCAAAATCCAGACCAGAATTGAGAGCAACCTTGCCTCGTGACAAGAAAACTTCTGCGGGATCGTCACCAAGCCCTAACTCGCGACAGTCCAGCCACGCAAGATAAGTAGCTTGTGGGGGCCGATATCGAACCTGAGGAAGATGTTCACTCAATAGCTCGGACACTAGGTGCCGATTGTGGTCGAGTCCTTCAACCAGTTCGGCTATCCAGGCGTCTCCTTGTTCCCAACCAGCGACAGTGGCGACTTGTCCTAATCCATTTATGCCGCCAATCATTCGGGGCCGGATTTCTTTCAGTTGGGGCGAATACTGCTGCGACGAACTGTGGACAAAAGCCATTCTCAACCCTGCCATGTTGAAGGTTTTGGTAGCTGCGGTAAGCGTGACAGTTCGTTGCGCTGCGAGATCACTTATTGATGCGGCCGGGACGTGTTGATGGGGGGAATACACCAAATCACAGTGGATTTCGTCAGAAATCACTAGGAGATCATTGCGGTCAGCTATCTCAATGATCTGAGCCAAGTCTGTTGGGGTCATGACATAACCACATGGATTGTGAGGATGGCATAGCAGTAAAGCCGAAACATTGTCCTGCGCAGCTACCTGGTCTAAATGGTCGAAGTCGAGCGCCCACCCATCTTCAGTTTCCATCAATGGATTCGCCACCCAGTTTCGTCCTGTGCCTTCGACGCTGGAATAGAAAGGCGGATACACCGGTGTTTGTACGACAATCCCTGAGCCTGGCGGGGTCAACGTGTCCAGAACCCATTCAAGGCCTTGTATGACGTCATGGACTCGCAACACATCTGACGTTTCGACATTCCAGTCGAACGCATTAGACATTCGCGATTTGAATGCTTCCAGCACCGGGACCGGCTCGTCATAGAAGCCATAGCCAAGCCCACCTACATTAATTCTCTCTACTATGGCTTCTTTGATGAAGTCCGGAACTTCGACATCCATGTCTGCGACCCATGCAGACAAGACGTCGCTGCCGTGGCGTTCCCATTTGATACCGGGTCGATTTCGCACACGTTCGAGGTTTAGGTCAAAGATCACGGGGAGAGGCTACGTCGTAGTCGTCAGTAAAGTCCGATCATTCGACCAGCAAGGGCTACAACGGCCGCTACGAGGACTGGTCGAATTATCTTTTCTCCTCCCCGGACAGCTAGTCGGGCACCCAACCAGCCACCTATTGCGAAGCCAACAGCTAGAACCACGGCGAAACCCCAGTCGACCTGGCCTCGTGCGATGAAGACGGGTAACGCTATTGCCGTAAGGATGAAGATCACGACCACTTTGATTGCGTTTGCGTTCACTAGATCCAGGCCAGATCTTGATAAGGCGACAACGAGGAGCAAGCCAACCCCAGCTTGGAACGCACCTCCATATAGTCCGATCCCGAAAAAGACAGCCGCTGTTAGGGCTGGGTGCCAGTTGATTTGTGTCCCGGAAGTTCTAGGTGGTCGCAGACTGATAAAGAGCAGCGGGATCATCAGAACACCAAAGATTCGTTCAAAGGCTTCGTCGGTGACACTGGAAACAAGTATTGACCCAAGCAGCGACCCGATGGTGACCGGGAGGATCACAGGAACAGCTCGTCGGAATCCCCGGACGCCTTCTTTGCGGTAACTGGCCACAGATGAAGCGTTTTGAACAAGTACGCCAAACCGGTTAGTACCGTTGGCTACCAATCCGGGCAGCCCTACGAAAACATTGAGAAGGGCGACCGTGAGTAAAGAGCCACCTCCTGCCATCGCATTAACTATTCCCGCGACGACCCCGGCGCCTGCAACCAACATGGCGTCAATGAGTTCCATCCCTGCAATCATTGCCTGTATTCGCTGCCTAAATAGCACTAGTTGAAGAATCTCTTCGTGAGATGGGCCTCGCGACCTCTACTCTCAGTGATATGGCCGGTAACACCTTTGGTGAACAATTCCGTATTACTACTTTCGGCGAATCCCACGGCGGGGGCGTCGGAGTCGTTATTGATGGGTGCCCTCCCCGCCTTGAGCTCGACACGAGCGATGTTCAAGTGGAACTTGATCGCCGACGCCCAGGCCAGAGTCGTCTCGTAACTCAACGTAACGAAGACGACGAAGTAGAAATTTATAGCGGCTTGTTTGAAGGCCGCACCTTGGGTTCCTCAATAGGGATGCTGGTGCGAAACGAGGACGCCCGTCCCGGTGCTTATGAAGACATGAAAAGTACCTACCGACCAAGCCATGCGGACTGGACGACCGAAGCAAAGTACGGGATCAGAAACTGGCAGGGGGGTGGGCGTGCATCAGCTCGTGAAACCATCGGCCGTGTCGCTGGCGGAGCGGTAGCTCGCAAGGTCATTCAGCAAGTAGCGGGAATCGAAGTTATTGGGTGGGTGAGTTCAGTCCATGACATCGATGCCCAAGTTGATGGTGGAAATGTTTGCCGCGAAGAAGTTGAAGCAGACCCTACGAGATGCCCTGATCCGGGGGCAGCCGCGTTGATGACTGCCGCTATTGAGGCGGCACGAAAGGACGGCAACTCATTAGGTGGGGTCGTAACTTGTGTAGCCAGAAATATGGTTGCTGGTCTTGGCGAACCTGTTTTTGACAAGCTTGACGCTGACTTGGCTAAAGCTTTGATGTCACTTCCTGCTGCGAAAGGATTTGAGATAGGTAGCGGGTTTGCTGGAACTTTGATGACCGGCCGCGAACACAATGATCCTTTCGTGCCAGGGTCAGATGGTCGTCCAGCCACGTCAACTAATAACAGTGGTGGGGTGCAAGGTGGCATCAGCAACGGTGAGGATCTAGTGCTGCGGGTGGCCTTTAAACCAACCGCGACGATTGCTTCGCCTCAAGAAACTGTGACTCAAGACAACGAGTCGGTGACTCTCGAAGCACGAGGAAGACATGACCCGTGCGTTCTTCCTCGAGCGGTCCCAATGGTGGAAGCAATGGTGTGCTTGGTGTTAGCGGACCAGGTGTTGCGCCAACAAGCCAACACCGTCACTTAACGCTATTCGCTACCTAGTCGTCTCGTTCTTCACGCAAGAATTTTTGAAATTCGGCCGCGAGGTCGTCACCTGATGGCAAGTCTGTTTCGTCGGCGCGGTCAGCTTCTTCTTCCAGTTGTCGCACGTATCCGATGATCTCAGAGTCTTGTTCAACGGCGTCACTGACCCGTTGTTCCCATTCCAGGACGCTGGCATCCAGGTCGCTGTAGCCGGTTGGGACCCCAGTAACTTTTTCAAACTCAGCGAGAAGGGCTCGGGTCCCCTTTGGGTTTGGCGGTCCTGCAACGTAATGGGGTACGCCTACCCGCAGCGAAATGACTGGAAGGTCGGCGCTGTCTAGGGCGTCGTGCAACGTGCCGATTATGCCGGTAGGGCCTTGATAGCTCGGCCGGTCGAGGCCAAGTCTTCGAGCTAGGTCTGCGCTGGCTGCACTCCCTTTAACTTCTGATGGGCGCGAATGAGGGATTCCAGCGACCATTGCTCCCAGTGTCACAACCATCTCGCATCTGGTATCTCTAGCGATTTCGACAACGGAATCACAGAATGTTCGCCATCTCATCCGCGGTTCAAGCCCAGATAGGAGTACTAGATCATGGGGGAAATCATTTTCGATTATGTGAGCGTCTAGCGATGGCCATTTGATTCGTCGTTCTCCGTCGTCAGCGATTTCAACGTGAGGTCGATTTTCTTGAAAGTCGAAGAACTCTTCCGGGTCTATCCGCGCAACTCTTCTGGCGTCGTATTGATCAACAATCCATTGGATTGCGCCGGTCGCACATTCGCCGGCATCAAACCAACCTTCGAAAGCGACAACTAGGAGGGGGCTTTGCAGACTGGGTGCCTCGTCCCATACGACTTCGGTCATGACACCACTATTGCGTACTCGAGGACGTTATGGATAGTTAAGTGAGGTCGCATAGGGGTTTTGTTCTGTGGCTGGTTTTCGAAACGACACTCATATGGGTTCAAAAGGCTAAGAAAGACAGCGGTTTTAAGGTCTTGAGATCACTGGTCAGCAATCCCAGCGACGAGAGGCTGTGGATTTGGTCGTCTATGACTAGCGAGCGTTGAATCGTTCCTCGCCAGTCGAAGTCAGCCCAACATTGTTGTCTTTCAACTTCTGTTTCGTTTTCGCGTTCCTCGGACCATCGTTGACATGTCACTTTGGGATCGGATTTCAAGTGTGTGATGCGGCCACGTTCATCCAGTTTTTGCCCGTTGAGTTCTAGTGCTATTGCTCCCGAGAACGCGTCCCCGTCTGGGCTTGCTATCTGGTGAGTTGTGACGGGCAGGACGAAGAGATTCTCGTTTGGCCAATGCAAAAAGGCTCGAGCGTTGTATTCGATTTCGCTAGTTCCGCCTGGTAGCTGCCATTGATCGACCCGTATCGGTTTCGACAGGTCACTGATGTCAAACAATGAGACTTGAGTCCCGAGCCTTTGTCCGGTGTCCAACGCGTCTTGTCCTACTCCCAGTAGAAGATTGTCTGTGACTGGGTGAAGATACGCGGAGTACCCCAGGATTTTGAGTTCTCCGAGCACTTTCGGAGACTCGGGCCGCGACAAATCGATGGTGTACAACGGGTCGGTTTGGCGAAAGGTTACGACCGTTGCTATGTCGCCCAGAAACCGGACCGCATAAATCCTTTCTCCTTTGCCGATGTTGCCAACTTGACCTATTTCGGAGAGCCCGCCGTCAGTTTCTTTAAGAACGGTGACGAAACTTTCACTGGTGGCTTCTGGTTGTGGTGACCACCATCCATGGTTGGTGGTGGCTACACGCAGATGGTCGTTGTGCTCCGACATCGAGTATTGGTTGAGGACTGTTCCGGTTACCTGACCAGAACTCCGGTACAACGTGTTGGTTGGGTCGCTGATGTCGAACTTGTGAATTCGAGTCTTTATTGTCGGTGGTTGGTCCGAACTGGTTTCTCGATCCGCTTGCAGTTGTCGTTCATCGAACCATTCGGTTGTAGCGACGTACAGGTTGTTTTTTGATGAGTACACCGTTTGGCCGTCGGCAAGAACCGATGTGCTGGCAATCTGCTGTTCAAATAGTTCTTCGCCAAGGTCGACCGTCACAATATTCAACATCTGAAGTCCGCTATTTGATGCGGGGTGGTAGATGCGTTCGCATGTAGTCAGGGTTCCCTCTTTAAGTAGCTGTCCTTCGCTGTTTTCCAGCGCGAACCATGGCACCCAGTTATCAATCGTTGATTCTTTGATTAGTTGACGATTTTGTTCCTTGGCTTGTCTTTCGGCTCTTAACCCTGATCCGTTCGGATAAACCCATTCGAGCCCTGTCGGGTTGCTTTGGATAACTATTCGAGCAGCATTGTTGACGAGTCGACTACTGATGTAGCTCCCGTCGATGTGGAGGCGCCTAGTGATCCGAGGGATTGGTTCGCTGATATCAACGCTGATCAGCGTGGTGATGGGGCTATACCACCCTGGTCGTGGCTGCATCGAGCGGAGAAGCGGTGTTGTGTCATGCATTTGGCCAAATACGACGACTCGGTCACCTGACAGAAACATGTCTTGCGCCCAAAATTTCTTGAACTGGAATTCTCCTGATTGGTGAAGTTGTTCGCCGGTGGCATCGATGACGTGGAGTGTGTTGTCGACAAGAGCGATGACTCGTCGACCATCGGTTTTGACGATGTCAGGTTCGTCGACGCCCGCTTCTTGAATGTTCGTTGTGCTGTATTCGACTTCGGGGACTGATGTTGCTGAGTCAGCTATCGCTTGCGGCGAACCACGCAACATTTCTGCTTCCATGGTTTCAGGGAAGTAGCCACCTCCAATCCCCCATGGGCCAACCATGTCAAGTGCGTCGGTCTTGACGTGGTCGAGGAATGGTTCGCACGACTCGAAGGGTGTGAGGGCGGCCGTGAGCTGGATCTGTGATGGTGGGAGCGGAACTGTCCTGTCTGGATCTGCAGCCCCTCCAGCATTATCTGCACCGCAGGCACACAGCAGTGCTGAAAATGTGAACACGGCGATGATTCTCTGCACGGAAGCTCCTATGTAGTAACGATTTCCCATACAACGACCGGCGACCTGGTTTAGTTCCCTTTTAGAAGTTACGAAATAGTGACAAGTGACACGGCTCATTTCCAAGCGCTGGTTCCATTGACCAATCAACCCATCGTTCGACCAGCGCAAATCCTGCTTGGCGTGCTGATTCGTCGAGGATGTCGGTGGCAACGGGTTGAATCTTGGTGGTAATTGACTCGCCTTCTGTGAATTCAATCCGGCGATAGTCGATTCCATCTGTGCTGATGATTACTGCTCTGTCAGTTTCTACGGCAAGTGCGTGCACGCCTCGTTCAACTGGCAGGGAACCTTCGATGATGACCTCGCATGAAGCGTTACCGTGCTGCCACGGGGATGACCTTCCGATTTCGTCGTCCAGCCACATGATCAAGTCTGAGGGCCCTTCAGTAATCTGGAGACCGGCGTTGACCAGGGCATCAAGAAGGTGGGGGCGTCGACTCCGCACAGTGATATTTTCGTGCCCTCGATCCAAACACCATTGGGCGATATCTGAAACATCGGACATGTTCACCAAGTTAGCGACAACATTGTGTCGTTGGGCTGGCATCATTTGCTGGTGCGCCAAATACCTCATGGCACTTCGTTACGAACTGGAGAAGCCTGGGCTATCGCGTTCACGTACTTCACCGTTGCTATTACGGTGTCGCTGGTTCACAGCACTGCGGGTACTCCCACTTGGGTCATCGTTGCTGCAACTCTGATCGTAAATTCAGCTACAGCAACGTTGGCGTACGCGGCGGTGACAGCAGCTGGGGGAAGTGTCGCCGCAGGTATTGCTGGCGGCTGGTTGACCTCCACGAGGTTCGGAGTGCTTGCCGCTGCGTTGGCACCTCGGCTGTGGCCCCAACGCTGGAAACGCGCATTGGCAGCTTTTTCAGCATTCGATCCAAATATCGCTTTGGCTAACCGAGAAGAAAAGGATGAAGACGTTCGCAGAGTTTACGTAGCGATGTCTCTGTGGTTGGTCCTGCCATGGTGGTTGGGAGCTTCGATTGGTGCCCTCATCGGGGATCTGGTGTCGGACCCGAAGGCTTTGGGAATGGATGCCATGTTCCCAGCATTGTTCATTGCCATTATTCGCCCTCAATTGATAACGCAGAATGCTCGACTAATTGCTGTTTCAGGCGCGGTTGTCGCGTTAGGGCTAGTTGAAGTACTGCAGGGTGGGTTGCCGTTCCTTGTTGCCGCACTTCCCGCGTTGTTGGCGCTACGCAACCGAGAAGATCGGAAGGGCTAATGCTGACCTGGGGAGTTGTGGTTGTGTTAGCTGTCGGGGTCTACGGGCAACGAGCACTGGGCATGGCGCTTATCAACCCGAAACTGATGGGTGACCGAAGCCGTCAGGTGTTGGCGATGGTGCCCCTGTCAATTCTGTGCGCTGTGACCGCCTTACAGACTTTCAGTAGTCGAGGGGAACTCGTTCTTGATGCCCGCGTTGCAGGTATTGCAGCGGCGTCGCTATTGGCCTGGAAACGCGCCCCCATGTTTCTAATTGTGGTTGTTGCCGCAGCCGTAACCGCAGGTGTCCGGTTGCTCTAATGACTACGTTTAGTTACCTAAAGACGCTATGACTACCGAACCTCGACATCCCCATCTATTGAAAATGACTGATCCCCCAACCATGGTGGGACACAGGTGTATTACCTGTGAACGGGTCGCGTTTCCCCCAGACCCCTACGGTTGCGAAAATTGTGGTTCACCAGCGTCGACCTTTGAGCAGTGGGATCTAGAAGCGCGGGGTTCAGTGCAGGCGGTAGCAACCGTGCATCGGCATCATCGTTCTACACCTGTTACTCCCTTCACCGTCGGTGTCATCGGGCTGGTTGGGGGTCCCGTCGTGAAAGCCATAGTGGAGGGTGTCGGTGTTGCAGTCGGTAGCACCGTTGAAGGGTTCTTAGCCCACGATGAACCAGACAACGAAGGCAATGTGGTCGTGGATTTACGTTTTCGGGTTGTCGAATGAACGCACCAAACTTGTTGTCCGCCAGACCAGTTTTCGTTGTCGGGATTGGTTTGCATCAGTATCAGCGACGTAGCGATGCCACATATGTGTCACTTGGCTTAACAGCGGTTCGAGCGGCTTTAGTTGATGCCGGCATCGAGTGGGCAGATGTTGAGGCCGCCTACACGGGAACGGCGTTACTGGGTATGGGTGCGAGCCGGATAATGCTGAGCAGGCTCGGGGCGACTGGCATCCCTATGACACAAGTTGAAAACGCGTCAGCTTCAGGGTCATCGTCGGTAGCCCAAGCATGTCTAGAAGTTGCGTCTGGACGGTCCGATGTTGTGGTCGCATTAGGTGTTGACAAACCCCGAGGGGGCCTTGGAGCAGCACCTGGTAATGCAGGTATCAATAACCTTGAGGGTGGTTCGGTAGTTCCCTTCACTCACTTCGCTTTGCTTGCTTCGGAATACATGAACTTGCATGAGGTGAGTGACAAGCAAGTCGCGAAGGTTGCGGTAAAGAACCACCGGAACGGTTCTCATAACCCCTTTGCCCAACGTCAAAAAATTCGAACCCTCGACGAAATTCTTACAGAGCCAATATCTGGGTCGCTCACCAGATTGCAATGTTGCCCTGTGGGAGAAGGCGCTGCAGCTGTCATCATTGCTTCAGAGGATGGGATCAATCGGCTTCAAATTGATCGCTCTCGGGCAATGCAGGTTGTTGCCTCGGCAACTAAAACCGAAGGACTTTACGGTGATGGTGTCGGTATCGATGCAGCTTTGACAGCTGAAACTGGTGGGGCCGCATTCGAAGAAGCGGGCCTCGGACCAGCAGACCTTGACGTGCTTGAGGTGCATGATGCGTTCGCCATCGAAGAGTTGTTGTATGCCGAAGCGTTGGGGCTTTGTCAGCCCGGCGAAGCAGCATCACGCATCGAATCGGGTGATTTCGATATTGGCGGAAGCTGCGCGTTTAGTCCTTCGGGAGGGCTGCTAGCCATGGGACACCCCATTGGCCCGACCGGAGTGGGGCAAATCGCAGAAGTGGTCCGACAGTTACGCGGCGAAGCAGGTGTTCGTCAACAATCCGATGCTCGTGTTGGTATGGCTCATATGGTCGGAATTGGTGCAGTGTGTGTGGTGCACATTCTTCGTAAGCCCTAGCTAGACCATCAACTGTTTTGGGGGAACCCGAGATCTATTTGACTTGACGCGGGATCAGGCCAACGAGCAGTAACTGCTTTCGCTCGGGTATAGAAGCGAACACCTTCTGGTCCATACATGTGAGTATCCCCGAAGAGAGACGCTTTCCATCCCCCAAAGGAGTGGTAGGCAACCGGAACTGGTATCGGCACGTTGATACCCACCATCCCTACTTGCACTTCGTGTTGGAACTGACGCGCTACTCCCCCGTCACGAGTGAAAATGGCAGTGCCGTTACCAAACGGGTTCGAATTGATGAGGTCCATTGCTTCTCGGAAGGTTTCTACTCGCACAACACTGAGCACGGGCCCAAAAATTTCGTCTTGGTAGCACTCCATATCGGCCGTCACTTTGTCGAGAAGAGTTGGTCCGTAAAAGAATCCATTGGCGGGAAGATCAGCGGTACTTCCATCAACAACTGCGACAGCGCCTGCCTGCTGTGCTCGCTCGACATAGCCAGCGACTCGGTCACGATGCTCAGCTGTGATCAATGGGCCCATTTCAGCGTCGGGTTCGGTTCCCACTCCAATTTTTACGTCTGGGATTCTTTTCGAGATTGCCTCTACAAGTTGATCGGCAGCTGATCCGACAGCTACCAGAGCGCTGACAGCCATACACCGTTCGCCCGCGGATCCGTAGGCGGCACTCACTGCCGCGTCAGCGGCCATCTCAATATCAGCGTCGGGCAACACCAACATGTGATTCTTTGCTCCACCCAATGCTTGAACCCTTTTGCCAGCTGAAGTGGCGCGTTCATACACATAGCTAGCTATTGGTGTTGAGCCGACGAAGCTGATCGCAGCGATGTCTTCATGGTCAATCAAGGCGTCGACGGCTTCTTTGTCACCGTTTACTACTGAGAAGACCCCGGGTGGGAGACCAGCTTCGATAAACCATTCAGCGATGAGCATCGACGCTGAGGGATCTCTTTCCGATGGTTTACAGATGAAAGCGTTCCCACAAGCAATCGCAGTCGCGAACATCCAAGCCGGGACCATGGCAGGAAAATTGAACGGGGTGATGCCAGCCACAACACCGAGGGGTTGGCGAAGGCTGTACACCTCGATCCCAGCTGATACTTGCTCGTTAATTTCACCTTTGAGGTGGTGCGCTATACCGCAGGCAAATTCAACGTTTTCTAGTCCGCGAGCAACTTCGCCCGCTGCGTCCGAAACGACTTTCCCGTGTTCACTGCTGATGACTCTCGCAAGTTCGTCAGTTCGAGCAGCCAAGAGCTCGCGGAAGCGAAACATGATTTGGGTTCGTTGCGTGAGAGAACTTTCGGCCCATTCGACCGCAGCTACATTCGCAGATGCCACGACCTCGTGAACCTCAGCTACTGATGCAAGGTCAACTTGGGCTTGAACTTTCCCTGTCGCGGGGTCGTACACGTCGCTCGATCGCCCGCTTGTTCCCTCTTTGTGTTGACCGTTGATGAAATGTTGGATGCGTCGCACCGCGTCACTCTAATGCTCGCTAGCCGCGGCCTCTACAGCGAGGGACTTGTTAGTTGTCGTTGTAGAGGTCGTAGCGACCTAAACGGTCGAGGCACACTTCGACGCTCCATGGCAGCATCGTTGCTCCACACCGCGCGTCACGATAGTGCTGTTCCAGTTTGTTGGGTCGAAGCATGGATCTTCCGCCGCAAACTCGTATGGCGAGTGATGCCATTTCGGGGGCGCCTTCCATTACAGCCACCATGGTGCTCCATGCGCGTCGTAAAGCAGATTTGGTTGGGTCGACCGATGTCTCGCTCAACACTCGATACATCAAGGATTGGCCTTTGTCGTAGATCATCTGCATTTCGGCCCATCCCGCTTGTTTGACGTGATTGTCTCTGCGAGAGGCAACCCCATGTTCACCTCTCAGGTATTCGCCTGTGAGGTCCAAGATCGCTCGCATTAACCCCAGGTAGGTGAAGCTCAACGTCATGTAGAAGTAGGGGAATCGTTCAACCATCGCGTCGAAAACCCCTGGTGGTAAAACTTCGTTGTCTTCGGGGACAAACGCGTCGACAAGTATGAGGTCACGAGAGTCGGTTCCTCTCATCCCGAGGGGGTCCCAATCGCCGTGGATTTCGACACCGTCAGCGTCCGCGGGAACTCCCAATAGTCGAACTCGGGGGTCCCCTTCCACAACAGCCACCACATTGTGGATGTCAGCTATTCCGCTGAGAGACGCAAAAATCTTTTTCCCGGTGACTTTGTAGCCGCCGTCTACGGGAACTGCATTAGTGCCAATCGGCTGGCCGCTTCCAGGGGTTCGTCCTTCAGAAAACGGTTGGCTATGGATGGTATGGCGGCGGCACATGCCCTCCCAAAGTTGTGGACGGACCCGATCGAGATGGGCTTGTTGTTCGTCGTCCATGTCGAGTTCGTCTGCTATCCATCCAGCAAGTAGTGCTGTTGCTGTGTGCATATTGAAAGTGAGTGCAGTGGTTGGGCAATGCCGGCCAAGCTCTTCGCTTACAAGGGCATAAGCAACAAAGTCACCGCCGAGACCCCCGGATTCGGTTGGGGCACAAAGCCCAAGGAAGCCTTCATCAGCGAGTTCTTTCCAATTCTCGGTTGGGAATATGGCGTCTTGGTCATATCGGGCAGCTCGTTCAGAGAAACGCAATCCAAGCGCGGCGATTTGTTCGACCAACTCCATGCGTTCGGATGTTTGGATTGGATCTACCACGGAGATTCCTCAATCAAAAGATGACGGCCAGAGTACGGGGAATAGGTCAGAGCGCATCATGTCACCTGATTGCAGCCCTAGATCGTTGAGTGGTGGTGACGTTTCACCTTGACGTTCAAGGTAGCGGACATCGTCGCCTAACCATCGTGTCGAGAAGGCGCGTCGCCTGTTTTCTATTTCGGCTGCGGTTGTCCCATGAAGGGTTCGAAAGTCGAAACAAAGTGCGTCACCCGGGTTTACGACTTCTACGAAAATGTCGGCGGCGTCGGGATCGACATCGGGAACCGGAACAAGCGAACGGTCTTCGTTGTCATATTCGGCACCTGACGCGAAATCTCGGGGCCGATAGACATCACCGTTACGGTGCGAGCCTTTCAAAAATCTGACACCAGTTTCCACAGGAGTGCTGTCTAATGCCACGTATATCGAGACGGTCTGGGTTCCGTCAACACAGTAGTAGGGCAGATCGTGGTGCCATGGTGTGGCTTTAGCTGTGCCTTGTTCCTTAGAAAATGCGTGGTCGTGGAATAGCTGAGCCGTGTTACTCATCATGAGTTGCGCCGCAATCGCAGCTGCTTGTGAACTCAGAACGAAACGAAGATATTCGGGAATTAATTGCCAATTGCAGTAACTATCGAAGAATCTTCCGTTTTCGTCATCACCGATGCTGTCGCATGGGAAAGCGAATGCTTCAGGGTTTTCGAGGTTTCGTTCAAGGCCAGCTCGGAGGGGTTCCACCCAATCGGGAAACGCTTTTCGGAGGAGCACCACACCATCACGTTGAAATGATTCAACCATTTCCGGCAGTACCTCTGCGGGAGGACGAACTGTTGAGGCAACGAGTTCGTGCAGATCTTCTATCGCGCGCCATTGCGCCGCTGCGTTGTTCCCTACTGCCATATCTACATTCTCGCTGCTTTAGTCAGTCGATCGTTACAGTCTTTTCTAATGAAGGTGCGTTTCAACCAACAAAATGGCTCAGTGTTTGTCTTTTTGGCGGGCACCCTGTTCAGCTTTAGTCCGCTGTTGTTTCGTTGGACATCGGGTGAGAGCTCAGAATGGTTATTTCTTTTGTGGCGGTCTGTTGGAATTCTTATTTCAGCTTCGATCGCGTTATCTGTGGGTTCTCTGAGACGTCCCAAGGATGCGCTCACTACCGGCTTAAGTAAGAATTTGCTTGCTGGTGCACTTATGGCTGGCATGTCGACGTCATTCATAATTTCTATAGCTCGGATCGACGCTGCAACGACCTTGTTGCTACAGAGTTTGGCCCCGTTTTCTGCCGCGTTGTTGGGGTGGGTGTTATTGCGAGAGAAAGTTGATGGCCACACCTGGGTCGCTATGGCGATCGGTGTCGTTGGGGTGGTGGTGATGGGCACAACGTGGGATGACAGCAGTGTGGTTGGTATTTCGGCTGCGTGTTGTATTCCTCTGATGCTCGGTGTTTACACGGTGCTACTAAGAGATTCGCAGCATCGTGATCCTCGGGCCCAGGTTTTCTTTACCGGGGTGATCGGCATTGTGGTCGGGGTAATAGCTAGCGCTGCAACGGGAGGGTTTGCTCTACCGGTTCGCGACGCGGTTCTCGCTTTAGCTAGTGGCGGAATTCTCTTGGGTGTAGGTCTCCCGATCTTTAATGCTGCTGGACGTCACGTTCCGGCGGCCCGAACGAGCCTGTTATTGCTCAGCGAGATCATCCTGGCTCCAATTTGGGTGTGGTTGATTGTCAGCGAGACTCCAGCGGGGAACACTGTTGTTGGCGGCGCAGTGATTCTTTTGGCATTGGTATGGGTCGCGACACATCCCAGAGTTCAAGCCGCATAACAGTCCGGTCTTTTTATAAAAGGGCGATGGGATTAGCAGGTGAACCTGTTCCACCTTCAACTCTGAGCGGTGCAACCGTGAACAGAAAGCTCCACTTGGAACGCTCTGCACACGCGGCAGCTAGTCGATCTAACCGAAGGTTGTCGAGGAGGTGTATCCCCATGGCAACGATGACTGTCTGGTGAATCGGCATAACCCAGTCGTCTGGGTGGTTGCCTGGCAACACGTCGCTTACCCCGTCACATCCCAGAACGGAAACATCTCGTTCGCTGAGCCAACTAATGCAATCTGGGTGCAGGCCTGCCATGCCGACATGGAATGGGTGCCATGGCCCCATTTCGGCTCGACGTTCGTCTCGTCCGGTGCCAACAAGCAAGATGTCGCCTTGTCCTACAGACACACTTTGGGCTTTTTCGCAGGCCTCAAGTTCTTCAGCTGTGATGGCGTCACCGGGTTCAAGCCATTTGACCCCCCGGAGACGAGGAATGTCTAGAAGTACTCCGCGCCCGACGACACCTTCGGCGGCGACCATGATGCTGCACCGAGTCGCGCCAGTGCTTTTAACCGTCTCGGCGCCGTATCCGTTATACATCTGCTTGTTAACGAAGACATGACACAGGGCATCAATATGGGAGGTTGCCATTCCGTGAAATGCAACACCAACAAAGTCACCAGTTGATTCCATGTTGATGTTTGGAGAAACGCAGTCATCCCCACCTCGGACCATCATGTGAAGCGCCGGATGCCGATTCTCTGCATTGGGTTCAACCGGAAGTTCCCGGGCACAACTGACCGCTTCGCCATGAATCACTTCAGCTGCCGCAGCCGCTCTTAATTCTGGTGTTATGAGATTCAGAGCGCCGGCCTCATCGTCGGATCCCCACCGATCCCAATTCTTGACGGACTCGAAAAGTTCTCGATGTTCTTCTGACGTCATCCATGGCTCAGTTGACATAGTCGTTCTCCTTTTGCTCGCAGCAAATCAAATGCTCAATCTCGGCACTGACATGCCCGCAATCTCTACATCTAACTATGGTTCATGCCTCTAGCCACGAGTCACCTTCGCAAACAACCAGTAATGTCGGTCGATCTTTTCTGAACGCAGCGGCAACTTCGACTGCGAAGTGTTCACGGTCCTGGACAACGACACCGTCACAATGCATTGATTTAGCTAAGGCTACGAAGTCAGGATTTCTCCCCTCAACACCTACCCGACGGATGTTTCGAGCGTCCATATCGTCCTGGATTTGCTTCAAACCGCCGTTATCCCAAATGACGATGGGGATGGGGAGTTGCTCCTCCGCGGCGACGATCAATTCTCCGGGCGTGAACATGAACCCGCCGTCGCCGGATAAACAAATCACTGATCGACGAGGGTCAGCAAGCTTCGCTCCTATCGCATTCGGCAAACCGCATCCAAGGGTGCAGTAACCCGCTGGATAACTCCAGGTGCGAGGTTGTCGAGCCGCAAACTCAAATGCACCGGTGTACACAAGTTGGCAAATGTCCCCGGCGACGTAAGCATCATCTGGCAATAGCGTTCGCAGCACACCCAACAGGACCGCGTGCTGAGACTCCGACTCTGTCAAATTCTCTCGGATTTGGGACCGGATCTGGGCTACTTGTCTTTCAACATCACCTCGAGGCTGTGCCGATTCAAATCTTTCGCCTGCCATTAGTGCTGTCATGACAGTGTGCGCGTCCCCGAGAATCGAAACTTCGGCAGGATATTGATCATCAAGCTTCCGAGAATCAATATCCACCCTGATTAAGGCACCCGGCAAATCTAATTCATCCACGAAACTGTCTGTTTCGGCAAGTTCAGTTCCCACCGCCAAGACCACGTCAGCCGTGGAGAGGTATTCACGTGCTTCTGCTCTAACAGTTGACGCGTTGAGGCTCAGTGCTGCGTCGTCGACCACAATTCCCTTTCCGGCAGTGCTGCACAAGACAGGGGCGCTGAGTTGGTCACTTAACTGTCGGATCTCATCCAAAGCGTCCGTTGCTCCTCCGCCCACCATGATCATGGGGCGTTTAGCTCTCGAAAGCAGCGTCCTCGCAGCTGTTATCTCATCGTTATTCACGGTCTTCGCTGCATCGATCTTCGTCGCAAACCAATCTTGGTGAACTGTTTCACCAAGCACGTCAATCGGAATTGAAATATGTACCGGACGCGGGCGGCCGTTGCTGAAACTCTCGAAGGCTCGTTCTAAAAGTCCAGGTACTTCACCGGCGCTGGTTGCTCGTGCGCTCAACGCCGTAAGCGGTTCAGTCACGGCAATCTGGTCGGGAATTTCATGCAGAGCACCGAGACCCAGACCGTGGGTATGGGAAGCAGTCTCAGAAGAGAGCAAAAGCACTGGAACCGAATCAGCCCACGACTGACCAAGTGGTGTTAGGGCATTGGTGACACCAGGTCCTGAAATAACGAGCGCAACGCCGATCTTGCCGCTGCTGCGGGCATAGCCATCTGCCATAAACCCAGCACCTTGTTCGTTTCGTGCTTGCACGTGACGTATCGAACTGTCAGCTAGACCTCTGCAAAATTCCAGGGTGTGAACACCCGGTATCCCAAAAACCGTGTCGACTCCATATTCCGCTAGGAGCCTCATGGTGGCTTCACCGCAAGTAAGCCCACGAGTGTCGGCCATTAGCACTCTCCTCTTTAATTTTCTCGTCTACGCCAACGATCAATAACATCATCAACGACTTCGGTCATATTTGCTATTCCCCCAAGGTCAGGGGTTCTCACGCCAGCCGCCAGCGACTCCTGGACTGCTATCTCAATGTCTTCGGCAAGATCAGATCGACCAGCCGCGTATTCAAAAAGCATGGCCACGCTTAGGAGCATTGCCACAGGATTCGCGTTACCAGTTCCAACCAAATCAGGCGCGCTCCCGTGCACTGGTTCATAGATCCCCGGCCGTGACGCTTCACCTTTAGGTGCCAGCAGAGGCAACGATGCTGATGGAAGCATCCCCAACGAACCTGTAATCGACGCCGCTTGATCGGAGAGAATGTCGCCGAAAAGATTGTCTGTGACGATGACATCGAATTGCTGAGGAGCTACAGCCAACTGGTATGCGCAATTGTCTGCGTACATCGTTTCGAATTCAACGTCTGGGAAGTCGGCCGCTACCTCGTGACTGATTTCGCGCCAAAGAACACCGGTTTCCATCACATTGGCCTTGTCTACCGACACCACGCGGTGAGATCGTCGCCTGGAAAGTTCAAAGCCGACTCTGAGATGCCGTTCAATCTCGAACTCGTTGTATCGGGTCGTGTCGACAGCTTCTCGACCCCCGGCCCCACGTTGAATCCCGCGGGGCGACGCAAAGAAGGTGCCTCCAGTCAATTCTCGAAGCACCACAATGTCGCACCCCCGAACTACTTCTGAGCGAAACGGGATGGAGTCACGCAGAAAGTCATAACTTCGAACGGGTCGAACCCCGGCAAACAAATCCAGTTCCTGTCTCAGTCTCATGAGACCATCGCGAATGGCAGGTTCAGCTCCCACAAAGATTCCGTCGTATTGCGGAGCGCCGACGGCGCCCACGAGAATAGCGTCGCTCTTTTTCGCGTTTTCCA
>JASLTG010000001.1:0-173974 GCA_030743005.1 Acidimicrobiales bacterium
CTCCCGGTTAAGCCTCAGGCCAGGGCTGGTAAGGAGATGCTGAGATTCGAACTCGCTCGCTAACTCACCGGCTAATGCGTTTACCGCAGCATCTGTATCTTCCGGGTCTACTTTGAGGCCGATGGTGGCTCCACTTTTGCGTTGCTCTGCCAGCGCGAAGACGTAGGTCTGATGGCGGACCAGCATTTCCGCGTTACCAGGTGCAAGCTTGGCTCCTAGTCGACTGGGACCCACGTAGGTATCTGCGCCGGGCAAGTCGTAAATGACGAAACCTTTAACCGATTCAAGTTGCTTAATTTCCACAGTTAAATTGTGCCACTTGCGTCAACTAATGAACACCGAACTCCGCCTAAAGTCTGCGCGGCCACTACCGCCTCGTAGCGGAAGCTGTCTGTGAAAGGGGAAGTCGATGCGATTCTCTGAAGCAATGATGATGGAAGAACAGGTAGATGGACGGTTAGTCGCCAACTTTGATCGTTCATGGTGGGTCGTTAACGGACCTAATGGTGGGATCATTGTGGCCCTACTGGTTCGAGCAGCGCAGTATTACCTCGGAAACGATCGTTGTGTCCGAACTATCACGACTCATTTCTTGGCTGCACCGAAGGAAGGAGCGGTTGAAATAGAAGTAACTGTTGAACGAGAAGGAAGAATTGCGGCCTTCGCGACGGTACGCATGACTCAAGAGGGCCGTCAGATAGCAACAGCCTTAGTTGCCACGGCTGAGATGGAGATAGTTTCACATGAGTGGGAGCAACGAAAATTCCCTAGCTTGCCCGCTATCGATGAGACCTGGGTTATGGCGAGCAAGTTGCCAGATGTCCCTCTACGGAGATGTTGGGACCAACGCTGGGGCTTGGGAGTACCGGGAGTTCCTGAGACTTCAACCATTTCTGGTGGTTACGAAGCCGGAGGGTGGGTCCGACTATCTGAGCCTGAATCATATGATGAAGCCCTTTTGGCAGCGATGTCTGATTCTTGGGTTCCAGCAGTCATGGTGCATTCTGGTCTTGCTGTGCACACACCTACTTTGGAGCTAACAGTTCAATTCCGGACTGACCCAAGAAATATTGATCTGAGCAGTGAGAGTTACTGTGCCGCTGTTTTCAGGCAGTTGTCCGGTAGTGAGGGGTTCATAGATGAAACAGGTGAGATCTGGTCACCGGACGGTCAACTGTTGGTTCTTTCTCGGCAAATTGGAGTCGTGTTGCCGCGACCAGACGACACCATCGGTCAATGGGAGTTTGTTCGCTCTTAGTTTCTTGATGATTCGCGCGTTAGCGTCCAAGTTGTGATCCGTTGGTTGATTCCCGCCCTGCTTGTACCCATGCTGATAGCCGGGGCTTGCCGTGGTGGTCAAAGCGATTCATCAGTGGAACAGGTGGATGAAACAATTACTGAATCAGTTGTTTCCGGGATGTCCCTAGACCCCTTCGAATCAAACGAATCTGATCCGGCGGTTGGCCAACTCGCCCCTTCAGCGTTCGGACTTGACCTACTGACAGGGAAAACGGTTCAAGTAACTCCTGTCGGTCGCCCACTGGTCGTCGCATTCTTCGCTCACTGGTGTCCGCATTGTCAGCGTGAGGTAGCCACTCTTACCGAATGGTTATTGGCAAATAAGTTGCCGGGAAACGTTGATTTGATTGCTGTGTCAACGTTCGAAGCTCCTGAACGCGGGAATCATCCTCCAAAAAAATGGTTGAGTGAGCAGGGGTGGAAACATCCGGTTGTGGCTGATACGTCGTCCCAAGCAATCGCGGATGCTTTCGGCGCTATGTCAGTGCCTTATTTCGTATTCATAGAGGCAGATGGAACAGTTGCATTTCGAATGAGCGGAAACCTGGGTCCTGGCCAACTTTCGGCAGCAATGAAACGCCTAGCGGGTACTTCGATTTAATGAATTAAACATCTAAAGGAAAAGGAGGCCCATCTGGGGGTCACCTAAGTGCCACCCTAGGGCTATGCGTCTTCTCCCTATCTCCCAGCGATCCCCGGGTCGTGGACACAGGGAAGGGCGGCGTTTTCAAGTTCGGCGAACCGCTCGAGTACGCGACTTACTTGGACCGGACAACGTTGGCATACGCCAAAGTTTGGTTGCATTGGGATTTAGCAGCCTTACAGCGGTCGTTGCTGGAGGACTGTTGGCCGCGATGACAGGAACTCTTGAGCGGTATCCGGGACTGCTTGTCTTAGTCCCAGCAGCAATTGGTATGCGGGGGAACATCTTTGGTGCCTTAGGTAGTCGGTTAGCAACATCCATTCATGCAGGTACCTTCCGAATGTCTCGTCGACCTGACACTTTGGTCATGCAAAATGTGCTCGCCTCCGGAGTTCTATCGCTCGTAACAGCGGTCGCGCTAGCAGTTCTTACAAAGGTTCTGTCACCGATTTTTGGACTTGATTCGGTGGTAGCTGTTGCTGACCTATTAGTTCTATCTGCAGTTGGTGCCTTACTTTCCTTTGTGGTTCTCATGGCGGTGACTCTCTTTTTGGCAGCTAGATCAGCACAACGTGGTTGGGACCTAGATGATGTGAATGCCCCATTGGTGTCGGCAGTGGGTGACGTGGTGACACTGCCGGCATTGCTTGTCGCGAGTCTGCTATTGGAAATAGAAGCACTAACGACGGTTCTTGCTATAGCGGTAGTCCTAGCGACTGCTCTGAGCCTCTGGTGGGTCCGGCGCACGGTGTTCACGCTCCTACGACAGGTCTTAGCTGAGTCCCTGCCGATTTTGCTGGCTACCGGAATATTGTTGGTGATAGCGGGAGTGGTGATCGAACACGAATTAACAGCTTTTGCTGCCAATCGAGCGATGCTTATTTTAGTCCCGGCATGCCTCGCGACTGCCGGGGCAATTGGGGGCATTCTTTCGGGCCGGCTTTCTTCCAAGTTTCACCTAGGCGTTATTGAGCCGACAGCAATTCCCGGCCGACCCGCTCGTAGAGACTTGATCGCCGGTCTCGCCTTTGCTTTGCCAGTGCTCTTCCTCAATGGTTGCCTGGCGCAACTAGCCAGCTCTTTGTTCGGTTTTGAGTCGCCAGGTATGGCTTCGTTAGTTTGGATTTCGACTATTGGCGGATTGATCGCAACCTTGCTTGCTGGCGCCATTGGCTATTACGGAACTGCTCTAGCTGTTCGAGCTGGAGTAGATCCAGACACCTACGGAATACCGCTTGTAACTAGCTCGGTCGACCTTGGAGGCGCTGCAGCACTGGTTCTTACGATTGGCTGGATGGGTTTGTCGTGAATGTTTCGCAACGTCAATTAGAGAGAAGCCTTGTGCCCCATCGACTTAATTTTGTTCCTACACCTTGTTCTTATTGCCTAGCCTGTGAGATACGTCATGGATGACAAACCAAGGAATCTAAAAACTCTTCTGGCCGAGTCGAAAGACGCCTCGGAGTTAATGGTCGACCTCGCCTACGCGGCGCTGTATTTCGACGATGAGGGAATGGCTGAAGCTGTTCTCGGTCTTGAAGAAGAAATGTCTGATCTTGTGCATGAGATGCGATCTCTGGCGATGCTGGCGGTTCGTCACCCGCGCGAGGTTGATGGTATGAGTTCCGTTCTTCAAGTGGTGTCCTCAATTGAACAGATAGCGAATGCAGCAGTCGACATTGGCAAGATTGTTTTGCGAAACATTGGCATTCCTCGCGCCTTGGTGGTTGACCTAGCAGAGGCGGCCGAAGTCTCTCATCGACTTGTGGTGGCCGAGGGAAGCCACCTGTCAAATCGCCCTCTGTCGGATATGGAATTACCCATCGTCGTAGGAATGCGGGTGGTCGCGATACAACGAGGAAGACGTTGGCTTACAGATGTGGGTGGCGATGAGGTTGTTGAGGCTGGTGACGCGCTATTTATGCGAGGTGAACCTGCCGGCATTGTTCGACTTCGAGAACTAGCTGCAGCGCAGCCATGGATACCCCCGGAAGCCGACACTTCCAATCTTCTGACTGACCTTGACAGAGCTGTAGACACGCTTGTCGAAATGAAAAATATTTCAGAAACCGCGATCGGTTTGGCTTATTCGGCTTTAGTGCTGCAAGACCTGTCACTAGCTAGAGAAGTACGTGCTTTAGAGGAACGCCTAGACGAGATGAAAGTTTCTTTGCAGACATGGGTTCTTCGAGCGGCAGCCGACGACGTCGACCCATCTCAGCTTCGCGGTTTACTCCACTTGGCTGAAGCAGCTGAAGACATTGGGGATCAAGCGTTGCAAATAGTTTCGCTAGTTCTTGATCAAGAAGATGTGCATCCAGTGCTAGCGCTTGCACTGGGTGACACCGACGACGTCGTCGTTCAGGTCCCTGTTGCGCCAGGATCTAGTGCTGATGATGCAACTTTGGGATCGCTGGGATTAGCGGTTGATCCGGGTTACCACGTTCTCGCGGTGCGTCGAGCCTCTCGCTACATCTACAACCCAAGGAAGACGGTGACTCTAAGAGCTGGCGATGAACTGCTTGCTTCTGGCCCTGAAGAAGGTAGAGAACGATTAGCCGCCTTGTGCGGTTACGCGATGGCCGTCGATGAAGAAACAGGAATGGTAGATCTCACACCTGCTAACTAAATCAAGCTCCTTATACGCACGTCTGAAGTGAACGGATTGCTAGCTTGGCTCTGATGTCGCTGTCGATACTTACCATCCACGCGCACCCCGACGACGAGTCGTCGAAAGGTCCTGGAACTATCAACCTGTATTCCTCTCAAGGCATCCGAACGACATTGGTTTGCTGCACCGGCGGAGAAGAAGGAGACATCCTTAACCCAGCGATGGAGCGCCAAGAAATAAAAGAAGAATTGGCGTCGGTTCGTCTCGCCGAACTCAACTCAGCAGCAGCAATTATCGGCTATGACGAAGTTGTCATGCTTGGTTACAGAGATTCAGGTATGCCAGATAGTGAAGCTAATGGTCATCCAGAAGCTTTCGCGAACGCTGACTTAGACACCGCAGTGGGGAAGCTTGTGGCAGTCATTCGTCGCGTGCGACCCCAAGTCGTGATGACATACCCAGAGATCCAGAATCGTTACCCTCATCCAGATCACCTGCAAGTCACGGCCATTAGCATCCCAGCCTTTGAACGAGCGGGCGATCCTGACTGGTATCCGGAAGCTGGGGAACCCTTTGACCCCCTAAAGCTCTACGCCCCCATATGGTCAAGGCAAAGGCTGTTGCTCACGCACCAAGCCTTTCTTGACCGTGGACTTGAATCGCCGTACGACGAAAAGTGGCTATCGGGTAGAGACAGAGATGACCGGATTAGCGCGATGGTTCCCGTCGACAACGCTGTGAGAAGAAAGGCTTTGTTAGCTCATGCCACACAGGTTGACCCTGAATCTCCTTTTTGGTTTGGCTTGCCCGACGAAGTTCAAGATGCCATCCATCCATTCGAGGAGTACATGATGCTCCGGTCAAAAGTGCCTACCGAGGAACTTGAAGAAGACCTATTCGCGGGATTGCGGGACCTAGGTAGAGGGGAAGAGTGATGCAGTTCTTGAGTGAACAATTCATTGCTGAGTGGGCTGCCGTCAAACATCCAGCATGCAGCGACGTTTCAGGACTTGTTGTCGCCAAGATTGATGGAACTCCAGAAGGCAAAGTTGCGGTTTCCGTCGAGTTCGTCGACGGGGTCATTACTAATGCTTATCTGGGTTCTGGTCGTGGTCGCGACCTGGAACTCACGATGCCGTACGAGCTAGCTGCACAGCTGTTTTGCCACCAAGCTGACCCTGCTGCTGAATACATGAAAGGCAGACTCAAAATGAGCGGAGATATGAATATGTGGCTTGAGTTGTTGCCGGTTTGGCAAGCCCGAACGAACGACGTTGAGCAGTCTCCACTTTTAGAGCAAACAACTATTTAACTTGGGTTAACAAACCACTATTGCTTGACTCACATGCGTTGAATGATCGTCCCGGTTCCCAGTCCACCACCACAGCACATGGTCACCAGCCCGAATTCTTTGTCAGAGCGGTGTAACTCATGAAGTGCTTTTGTCATCAGAATTGATCCAGTGCCTCCAAGTGGGTGACCTAACGCGATCGCACCGCCATTTGGGTTGACAGAATCCATATCAGGGTTCATTTCGCGAGCCCAGGCTAGAACCACTGAAGCGAAGGCCTCGTTTATCTCCACAACGTCGATGTCACCCATTGTCATCTTGTTGCGTTCTAGCAAGTGATGAGTAGCTTCTATAGGTCCGGTCAGCATCAAGACAGGATCGCTTCCAACCAGGCAAGTGTCGATGATGCGACCTAGCGGCTTGAGGCCCTGTTCCTCAGCCTTCTCAGCAGTCATCATTAAGACTGCGCCGCTTCCGTCGCTTATTTGCGAGGAGGCACCAGCCGTATGTACGCCATCATCCATTACTGGACTCAACTGAGATAACGCTTCAAGAGTCGTTGGTCGAATACCACCGTCTCTTGAAACCCGCTGCTTTTCTCCGGTTGCGGTTCCATCGTCGTCAAGTACTGGAACGTCCACTTCGACTATCTGAGTGGCGAACCGATCTTCATCCCACGCCCTAGCAGCGTTCTCTTGGCTCCGAAGGCCGAACTCGTCGCATTCGTCGCGCGTGATATTCCACTTCTTGGCCAATAACTCCGCACCTTGGAACTGGGTGGTGTATTCGTAGTGATCCTTATAGCGCGGCGTTGCGGTCAGTTGGCCCTTCTTATAGGAAGAACCCATTGGATTCCGGGTCATCGATTCAACACCACAACCAACGGCACTATCGACAACCCCTGAAGCAACTAACCCATATGCAAGCGAAATTGCTTGCTGACTAGAGCCGCATTGCGCGTCGACGGTCGTTGCCGCAACGGTCAAGGGCATTCCGGCGCCAAGCCAAGCAGTTCGAGCGATATTCGCAGTTTGTTCACCTGCTTGACTAACGCATCCGCCCACTACTTGGCCAATAGTGGAAGGGTCAACTCCGCTTCGCTCTATAAGGGCTGTTTGCACTTCGCTTAGAAGGTCAGATGGATGGATGTTGCTCAATTCACCGCCTCGTCGACCAACAGGCGAACGGACAGCTTCAACGATCACTATTTCAGACATACGTCAACCTTAGTCATGACAGTCGTCTCGTACCTAGGCTTCGAGAGATTGCCGAGATCAGCATCGCTAACTAGTAGACCAATGAACTGGCGCAAAGTGGTTCCTATGCGGCGTCTAGGTCAACCTCAGGCAGCAGACGGGCGTTAGCTAGCGCTGCTCTTGCTTCCGCAATCCCTTTTCTTCCCAGATCACGAGTCTTAAAGTTCAGTTTTCGACTGGGCCCTGATGACGTTTGTGGCGCTATTTCGATGAGGCGTAACTGTCTGGTCATGGCTCCATTCTTGTCGCAGGGTGGGACAGCGAAATCTGCATCGTTGAGTTAAGTGTGATGTTGATAGGTAACCAACGAAGTGATCTGGCTAATGTCGATAACAGAGTGCCACTCAAGTAAGGAATCCAGAAGATATGAGTTACCGCTACGGCATAACAGTTCCATTCGATGCACCGCTAAACCAACAGCGGGATTTGTACCAGGAGTTTGCTGATTTGGGATACACAGATTTGTGGAGTTCGGAAGCAGACGGGACAGATGGCTTCACACCACTCATCTTGGCTTCGCAGTGGGCGCCCGAACTTCGCTTGGGGGTAGCGATCATCCCGGCTTTTACTCGCGGACCAGCGTTAATGGCACAACACATTGCATCAATGTGTGAGGCAGCCCCTGGAAGGTTTGTAATGGGAATAGGTTCGTCATCGAACGTCATTGTTGAACACTGGAATGGAATTCCTTTCGAGGAGCCGTATAAGAGAACCCGCGACATGGTGAGGTTTCTGCGAACAGCACTTACTGGTGAGAAAGTTTCTCAAGAATTCGATGAATTCGAAGTCAAGGGGTTCACCTTGCGGCGAATTCCGCCAACACAGCCCCCGATCCTGATCGCAGCCTTGCGGGCTGGCATGCTCCGTCTCGCGGGCCGAGAGGGGGATGGGGCCATAATCAATTGGCTTTCAGCTAATGACGTCGCGACCGTCAAGCCTTACGTAGAAGAAGGTGGCCCGGATAAAGAGATAGTTGCGCGTATTTTTTGTTGCCCAAACCCGGACGCCGAGACTGTGCGAGCAGGAGCAAAGCGGGCGATAGCGGCATACTTGAATGTTCCTGTTTATGCGGATTTTCATCGTTGGCTAGGGCGTTCCGACGATCTCGATGGAATGTGGAGCGCATGGTCAGATGGTGACCGCAAAGCAGCACTAGATGCGATTCCTGATCATGTAGTTGATGAGCTAATAGTTCACGGGCATCCTGAAGAATGCCGGGAGCATATTGATCGGTATCACGAGATGGGGGTAACAACTTCAACTGTTTCGATAATGCCGTTTGGAAATATTCATCCAGTGCAGGCCGCTCGTGATCTTGCTCCTGCAGCACGATGATTTCGAAAATAGAGATTTTGAAAGGATAAGAAAATGAACTTGGAGACGATCGAATACGAAACGCGAGACGGCGTAGCGCATGTCCGCTTTGCCCGTCAGGGCGCCGCCAATACAGTTAATCCACAGTTCTCTCGCGATCTTCGCGACGTGATGCTGGAGATTGAATGGGATCAGCAGGTTAAGGCTGTGTCCGTAACTGCTGAAGGCAAAGTGTTTCATGCAGGCGGAGACTTGAAAGAATTCCACGAAGCAGGTGCTGGTCTCCCGAAATTAGCTAGCGGGATGCTCACTGACTTCCATGGCGGCATTTACAAAATGAACCGGATGCCGAAACCATTTGTTGCGGGGGTGAATGGGGCCGCGGGTGGAGCGGGACTCTCAATAGTCAGCGCCTTCGACCTTGTTGTGGCAGGAGAATCATCACAATTCACTATGGCTTACACCAAAGCAGGCGTTACGCCCGATGGGACCTCAACTTATTTCGTTGCGCGCCACATCGGTGTTCGAAGAATGCTTGACCTAACCCTGACAAATAGGGTTCTGTCAGCGCACGAGGCTGAAGCTTGGGGACTAGTGAATCGCGTCGTACCTGACGATGAAGTTGACGCCGCTACAGCCGAGATAGCTCAGTCTCTGGCTGATGGACCATCGTGGGCGCTTGGCCATGCGAAACAAATTGTCTATGCCGGTTTTAATAGCACGCTAGAACAGGCTGGAGAAGTAGAGGGAGTGATGATTGCTGAAGCAATGGGCACTCATGATGGCCAAGAGGGCATAGCGGCATTTGTTGAGAAACGAGCCCCCAATTTCATCGGTGAGTAGATTTATTTACTTCAATTGATCAGCGGAGACGCTGATCCAACGGTCGACTAAGAAACCTCCGAGAGGTAAAGACCCCAACACCATTGCAGCTAGAGCTTTTCTGAAGCTCCAGTTCATCTCGGTGAACCAGCGGACTATAACTGCCACGAAGATGAGGTAGAGGACCCCATGTATTGGCCCGACAAGGGTCACTCCATGGTCATATCCCGCACCGTACTTCACGGCAGTTGCGGCTAAGAGAATTAGATAGCTCGTCGCTTCCAGACGAGAAGTCAGGTGCAAAATTCGATACATAGTCACAGTTTTGCGTACCGTCGTGGCTGTGGCACCACTTATCGGTATTACTGGTCGAACTTCTGCGGGCTCAGTTTTGGCCCCGGGAGCTCCTCATCTAGCTGACAGTCCGGTGGATTGGTTCTTCGGAGAGTACGCATCCCGGGTGCGAGAAGCAGGCGGTTTACCAGTCGAACTTCCAGCAATTGACAACCCTTCTGAGTATGTGGAGCGACTCGACGCGGTGGTGCTCAGCGGTGGGGGGGATATTGACCCCGAACGATGGAACGGTCCTTCTGAAAGTTCTTACATGGTTTCATCAGAGCGAGATGCTTTTGAGTTCGCGTTACTCGAGGCCGCAGTAACTGCAGGAATACCGGTCCTTGGTATCTGTCGTGGTCTTCAAGTGATCAACGTCTTCTTTGGCGGCACTCTGGTCCCCCATTTGGATGAGGCAACAGGTGATGGGCATTCGAAGTCAGCTCCCGATCGAACCCAAACGCGCCACGCGGTTAGATGCGAAGCCGGCAGTATCTTGTTTGATCTTTATGGTTCAACGGCGATGGTCAATTCTTTTCACCACCAAGCGGTTGATCAACCAGGGCACGAACTGAAGGTCACTGCTTATTCACCTGACGGAACAGTTGAGGGAATTGAAGATGCGAGCGGGCTCGTTGTTGGAGTCCAGTGGCATCCTGAAATGCTGAAACACCCGCAACCGGTGTTCGCTTGGCTTATCGACAAAGCAAACGGAAGAGAAGGCAGCGATGTGGTTTAAATCACGCCTCGTTGCTGACGGTCTTCGATTTCTTGAGGGCTGAGACCTAAGAACTCGGCGTAGATTGCTTCGTTGTCTCCGCCGACAGGATGAAAGATTTCAAGATCCCGAAGCTGAGAGCCGTGAAATCTGAGGGGACTATGTGGAAGCGGGATTTCTCCCAGAGTTTCGTGGTCAACCCACTGAAGAAACTGGCGTTCAATCAGATGTGAGTCGTTGACGACTTCGTCGACTCCTCGCACAATAGCTACAGGGACACCAGCTTCGGACAATCGTGACGCCACTTCATCGCGTCGACGGTCCTTAGTCCACTGCTCAACTAAGTGATCAACTTCGTCCATGTTTGCTGCCCGGTCGGTGTTATGGCGAAACTTCGGTTCATCAAAAAGATCAGTTCTGCCGAGGACCTCGAGCACTGCACGCCAATGCTTATTTGTGACTGAGATCAGGGCGATGTGCCCATCTGAGCATTGATAGACGTCGTAGGGGGCGACACCCATGGCTGCATGTTTGTTGCCTGTTCGTGGGGCAGTCCCTGTTTGGTGCCACGACAGCATGTTTGAACAGAGCGTGTGATACGCGGCTTCTGCCATTGATGTTTCTACCAAACGTCCTTTGCCTGTTCGCTCTACATCGAGCAACGCCGTAACGATTGCGCCATAGAGGTGAGCGCCGCCCAGAAAATCAATGAAAGCGACACCTGCTTTGACAGGGGGTTGATCGGGATGCCCAGTTACGCTCATCGGACCCATGTGTGCCTGCACTGTGATGTCCATGGCCGTTTGGCTTGCATCTGGACCGCTTAATCCGAAGCCTGAAGCATGGGCGAACACAAGCGCCGGATTAATTTTCCAAAGTGATTCAGCATCTATACCAAGTTTTTCAGGAACGCCAGGCGCGTAATTGACGAGTACGACGTCTGCCTTTTTCGCGAGCCCCAAAAACATTTCGTGACCATCGTCGGATTTGAGGTCCAAGGTGATCGCTTCTTTTGAAGAATTAAGGGCTGCATATGAGATTGAATCACCTCGCGCGCGCAACGGTTCGCCGCGCGTCTGTTCGATCTTGATTACCCGAGCCCCAGCCATGGAAAGTAGGAAGCCGGCGTATGGCCCTTGATAGATCTGACCTAGATCAAGCACGGTGACGCCGTCCAAAGGAAGAGCCCGATCGTTGTTGCTCATTTGAAGCTCCCACCAAGGATGTCGCGAGCCATGATCAGTCGTTGTACTTCGCTTGGTCCTTCCCCCACGCGTCGGATCCTCAGTTCGCGGTACCACCGTTCAAGTGGCAGATCTTTTGTGACTCCAATCCCGCCGTGAATTTGGATACAACGGTCGATGACTCTGCTACTTGCTTCTGTTGCCACCAGTTTCGCCATAGCAGCTTCAGTTCTGAACCGTTCTCCGCTGTCTGCTTTTTGGGCAGCTTCAAGAACGCAATAACGGGCGTGGCGAATGTCGATTTCGTTGTCTACGACCATCCATTGAATCGCCTGTTTTTCAGCGAGGGGGGAACCGAAGGTCTCACGGTTTTTCGCCCAGTCGATGGACATTTCTTGCGCCCTGATCGCGGGCCCTATGCACCCCGCGGCGTAGGGGATCCGTTGTCGGCTAAGTCGATCGTTAGCTATTGCGAAACCGCCGTTGACCTCACCGAGAATATTTTCTTCCGGAACCCGCATTTCATCGAATTGCAGCTCTGTTGCGTAATGAGTTGCCCGCAAGGTATGCACCACTCGCCGCACATGAAAGCCAGGGGTATCTGTATCAACGATGAAAGCCGTTACCCCGTTACGGCCCGGATCGTCGGAAGTGCGAGCGAAGATCAACGCATAGTCAGCTTTGTCAGCACCTGAAATGTAAAGCTTTGATCCGCTTAGGACCCATTCGCCTCCGTCTTTGATTCCTCGGGTTTGGATAGCACGAGCTGGATCGGAACCTCCCGATGGTTCGGTCAGAGCAAAACAACCTTTTTTCTCACCGCGAAGAGTTGGGTAAAGCCAACGTTCTTTTTGATCGTCAGTAGCTTCGTAAAGTTGTGCGAGGCCGGCGCCTCCAAACACTCCGTAGCAGGGGTTGTATAGGCCGGCTCGATGTTGGGACATTTCGATTGCCATCAAGGCACGAGTGGTGGTGTTAAGTCCGGGACCGCCGTATTCTTCGGGGATGTCTAAACCATAGAAACCCATGGATTTAGTCATGGCAATGAGCCGGTCTTGATCAGTTGGGTCCAATGATCCAGCGTCGGGGTCTAGGTGGTCCTCTAAGGGCAAGATCTCACTTTGAACAAAGCGCCGGGTGGTCTCGACTATTAATTGTTGCTCTTCGTTAAGGCTGAAGTCCATATTGATCTCTCAGTTGGGGGATAGTCGGCCAATTCGGCTTTGTTCGGCCTGTTGGTGGGTTGGAAGTTGTCCGTGGTCATACAGGTGGAGCATTAGAAGCTCATCCCAGCGACTTCGGTAGTTGGCAGTGAATTCGAAACGAAATTTCGTTGCTTCATCACCATGTAACTGAAGCTCTTCTTCGAGTGCTGTACGTATTCCGAAGAGATGTCTAGCTCCCGCATAGCCCACAGACAGCACTGTGCCTTGGGAATCTGCCACGTGGTAAACCCCTAGCTGTGCCGGAAGTGAAGCGATGGTTTCGCTATTAAGGTCCATCCAGGCTTTTTCGAGTCGGATGCCCATATCAGCGAGGAGTGTCTAGAAGGTCTGACATGGCAGCACCCATGAGATTTTCGAAGTTCTGGCGGAAAAACTTATCCTGAGTTTCGACTGACAGGGCTTCCACCTCTGTGTCGAAACGCCGTAGAGGATTGCGTCCGCCTTCGACATGTGGGAAATCAGAACTGAACATGCAGATTTCGTCTCCGGTGTTTTCAATTATCCAGCCAGTTGGTTCGGTGGGAAATGGAGTAACTCGAATTTGTCGATGAACGTATTCTGATGGTCGCAGAGCTAGAGCTTGTAGGCGGTTTTCGTGACGTGCGAACGCCTCGAAAGCTGCTTCGAGTTGTCGCATGAACGAGGGCAGCCATGCTGCCCCGAGTTCTATCACTCCCATTTTCAGATTAGGAAATCTGTCGAAAACCCCGTCGAAGATCAGGCTGGAAAGAGCTTGGATGGGTGGTGATGAAATGCTCATGTAGGAGACAGACCTGAAGTTCTCGCTGCCTCCATGAAAGTCTGGCTCGGGCGGTAAGCCATTATTTCTATGCTGCGGTGGCATCACCAGGTCCGGAGTTGCAACGTGCATCACGACAGGCATGCCAGCCTCTTGTGCGCGAGCCCAAATTCCGTCAAAAGCTATGTGGCTATGGGCATGGTCTTTAGGCATACGATTGGGAATGAGTAGCGAAGCGGCCCCAGCTTCGATGGCTTCGCTGGCGCATGGGATAGCTAATTCCAAGTCTTGTAGTGGTATATAGGCCACGGGCAACAGGCGTGGGTCTCCTTCGCAGAAAGCAATTTGGGCGCGGTTGGCGGCAGAAGCTACCTCGTAGGTAAGACTTGCTGGGGCTTCATGTTCCATGACTTCGAGAAGGGTGTTGGGCATAGTTGGGAAAACGAGCTGGCTAGCGAAGCCCATATGGTCCAAAGCCTCGCTGCGGTCCATGGGATTCCACGCCCCGTGAGCGCGGTAGTTCTTTCGAAGCATGATTTCTTTTTCAGCTGATGCCCGAAAATCGGTATCTAGGTGAAGATCGCGGCAGTGATCTATCTCATTGAAAATTGGACTCTCTTCGTTGGCGAAAAACTTTGTTCGCGTGTACTCCTGAACCTTCCGAGAGCCGAATTCGTCTAACCACTCTGGAGGTTCCATTGTGTGAGCATCGGCGTCGTGAATTATCCGATCTGTCACATAGGCCATTCGTTGCCTCCTCGTCTATTGCACCGAAGCGTAGTTGTGCTGGCAGTACACGTGCCTTTAGCTAGTTGTCGTGCAGTGCCTTGTTGATCCCTTCCCACTTGTCGGGATCGAGAACCCGCATCTCGATAGCACCTGAGAAGCTATTGCGGATAAGTAGCATTCCTGACCTGCCGGACAAGTCTTTACCCTTCACGACTGATCCATCGGGAAGAGTTACCTGGCTTCCGGCGGTCACATAGCAGCCTGCTTCGACTGTGCAATTGTCGCCTAGCGATATTCCGATCCCCGAATTTGCGCCAAGGAGGCAATTTTCACCGACGGCGATTGTTTCTTTACCGCCGCCCGACAGAGTTCCCATTATCGAAGCGCTGCCACCGATATCGCTGTTAGCGCCAACGACTACGCCAGCGCTAATTCTTCCTTCGACCATCGAGGGTCCTAGGGTTCCTGCGTTGAAATTACAGAACCCTTCATGCATTACGGTTGTTCCTTCGGCTAGATGCGCTCCAAGCCGCACTCTGTCGGCATCGGCAATGCGCACCCCTGAGGGAATTACATAGTCCGTCATTCGTGGAAATTTATCTACTGAAGTCACCGAAATGCTGAGGTTTATTTCGGCTGCACGACTCTGAAGTTCGCCGACGCGCTCCGGCAGGACTGGTCCTGCATTGGTCCAGGCGCAGTTAGTGAGCAAACCAAAAACGCCGTCGAGGTTGGCCCCGTGGGGTTGGACCTCTCTACGACTGAGCAGGTGCAGTCTGAGATAAGCATCAGCAAGGTCGACGGCCGGAGCGTTCAAGTCCTCGATAGTGGTTTCGACTATCCGGCCTTGGATAAGACCAAGTTTCTCGGCCATAGACGATCTCTTCGGGTCGACGTTTGCGTCTGGATACCAGACGTCAAGCTGGGTTTCCGTTTCGAGATCGAAGTAGCTATGGCCAATCGCTGTGATGCTCATGACGTCATTTTCGCAGCGTTGAGGCTAGATACCGACGCCTCTTTGGATTTATCTCACAAATTGGTGAAATTTGGCGATGGTAAATAGAGAAAATGCTTCATTTCTTGGTGAATAGGACCATCTAGCGGGCATGAGCCTCAGCGGCCGCCTAGTTTCGAGTTTATGAAGACACCTGTCTGCGAAATGCTTGGCGTGGATGTGCCCATCCTCGCGTTTACCCACTGTCGAGATGTGGTTGCTGCCGTCACTAAAGCTGGCGGCTTTGGTGTGCTTGGCGCCGCCGCTCACACCCCCGAACAACTCGATGTCGACTTGCAATGGATCCGAGACGAAGTTGGGGACAAACCCTTCGGCGTGGACATCATCGTTCCCGCTAAATATGAGGGTTCTTCAGAAGGTGGGAAATCTTTAGGTGACCTCACCGAAATGATTCCGCAGGGTCACCGTGATTTCGTCGAAGACATGATGGAACGTTACGCCGTTCCTCCGTTGCCAAAGGAGGACTCAGAACGTAGCGGGGTACCAGTCGACTCCGAACCGCCGATGACCTACGCGCAAGCGGTGCCTCTCATGGACGTCGCGTTTTCGCATCCGATCAAGCTGATTGTTAATGCTTTAGGTCCGCCGCCCCCTGACATGATCGAGCGGGCCCACACAAATGGAGTACTAGTTGGTGCGCTTGCAGGTAAGAAAGCTCATGCGGTGCGTCACGTAGCGGCGGGCGTCGACATAATCATTGCTCAAGGTCACGAAGCCGGTGGTCATACGGGCGACATCGGGACGATGGTGCTTGTTCCTGAAATAGTTGATGCCGTAGCACCAACTCCGGTGCTGGCGGCGGGTGGCATAGGAAGTGGGCGGCAGGTGGCTGCCTCGATAGCGCTGGGGGCACAGGGGGTTTGGTGTGGATCAGTTTGGCTCACGACGTTAGAAGCTGAGACCCATCCGGTAGTCAAGGATAAATTCCTTGCCGCAACTTCTTCAGACACCTTGAGGTCACGCTCTAGAACGGGCAAGCCCGCTCGTCAGCTTCGTTCTGCCTGGACTGACGAATGGGAAGGAGAGTCCTCGCCTGGTACGTTGCCGATGCCTCTCCAACCGATGTTGGTTGCTCATGCGAGCCGTCAAGTTGATAGGGCAGCAATGAATCCTGAGAATAAAGGTGCAGTTGAGTTGTCCAACTATTTCGTCGGCCAAATTGTTGGATCTATGAACGAATCAATTTCGGCGACTCGCGTAGTCGAAGACATGATTACCGAGTATCTCGATGTTATTGAACGCTTCGAAGAGTTAAACAACTGAGGTAACTGCAGACGGTGCAAAAGGTTTCTGACAGCTAGAGAAACGGGGAAGTCATGGAGACGATGAAAGGACGCGTAGCCGTCGTCACAGGTGCAGCATCGGGCATCGGGAAAGCTTTGTCGCTCGCTTTTGCTGCCGAGGGAGCACGGGTCGTGCTCGCAGACGTCGAAGACGATGCTCTTATGGCAACGAGAACAGAAATCGAGGCCCTTGATGCACCCGTACTTGCTGTAAAGACTGATGTGACAGATGAAAATTCTGTCGCCGAGCTGTGCGCTGTGACGCTCGAAACATTCGGAGGCGTCAACATTCTTTGCAACAATGCAGGAGTAGGCGGAGGCGGACTCGTCAAGAATCAACAACTAGTTGATTGGAAGTGGGTTATCGACGTTTCTTTATGGGGTGTGATTCACGGATTGCATCATTTCTTGCCGCACTTGATTGAAGCTGAAGAAAGCCATGTGATGAGCACCGCTTCAGTAGCGGGTCTGATGGCTGTACCTGGCCTTGCCCCATACAACGCAGCAAAGTTCGGAGTTGTCGCAATCATGGAGACACTGCACCACGAGATGGACCGCGACCCTGAAGCGAATGTTGGGGTATCTGTGCTCTGTCCCGGAGTGGTCAGGACAAATATTGCTACGGCCCAAAGAAATCGGCCTGATCATCTTCGTAGAAGAAGAGGCGAATCCATTGATCAAACAGCGAAGGCACCAGAAGAAGCGCGTGCTCGAAATGCAGCGATAGCAGCAGCATTAGAGAATGGCATGGACCCAGGACAAGTTGCGTCTCAAGTCTTGAATGCAATGTACGAGCGCAGGTTTTGGGTTTTAAGCCACCCCGAGCTTCTAGCCGAAGTGAATCACCGCAACCAAGAACTAGCAGACCTCAAGAATCCCACCTTGATCTCAAGCTTTACCGATTAACTAACTTCACTAATTACATGGTGAACCGAAGGTTTCGTGCTGCGTGAGCACCAAGTTCGACATCGCCTGACCAAGTAATAGCGCCTTCACTGATAGCAACTTCTGGGTCAATGCGTCCACAGGCCTGGTTCATAAAGGCCATTGAGTCGCAGTGAAGAGTGGTTGTAGGCGTATCAATAGGTTCACACTCAACGGCACGTTCTTCGACGCGCACATAAATGTCCCGTTCTATCGAACCTGTGATATCGAAGTGAATTGATTGGCCTTCAGCAAGCCCAATCTTCTTACCTGCGATATAGCCGATGGAGAGGTGAACTTCATTCAAAGCCATTTCTGCTGCTGGCCCACCATTATCGGTATCGATGCCTAAAGGAGTTCGACAATCCCGCTCATGCATCCAGAAGTCAAATTCGCGGACAGCCATGAAACGTCCGTAAGTGGCAGGGCCTACAGGAGTGACGCTCGGGTTAGCGAAGTCGTCTTCGGTAGTTTCGGAAAGATTTTGTCGCCGAATGTCAAACGTGTTTTGCATATGTTCAACCAACTCAGCGTCCGGCATTTGCATAGCGGCTTCAAAGTAGCCCCCAACCTTTTCAAAAGGTGGCGGGGTATCTAAGCCGGATGGCAACCAATTCGACAAGGCCTGTTCTACTGACACCATGTGCGCGGCGACACCCCTAATAGTCCATTCGGGGCATAGCGATTGGGTCTGCCATTGGCTGCCGTCGAGTTTGCTGAGGAATTCGACAACACTCTTCCAACAAACATCAAGATTGTTAACAATTAGCTCTCGTTCGCTCATGTCACAAACGTAGCTTTGATTGAATGATCGCTGTTGAGTGTTACGTGTAATGATTCGACGGCAGAACAACACGCGCAATAAAGAATGGCCTCGGTGGAGAACTTGGCCCGATAGGGGAAACCGATGAATTCTTGGGATGTGACTTTGGTCGGGGCTTATGGGTCTCCGTATTCCGTCAAAATGCGCGCGGTGCTTCGATACCGCCGGATTTCACACAGGTGGGTTGTTCGAGGCTCGGCAGAAGACCAAGGGTTTCCTAAACCCCCGGTAGCGATCATTCCGATGCTTGCCTTTCGCGACGAAGACGGTGATTATTCCGAGGTGATGGTGGATTCATCTCCCCAAATCCTGCGGTTGGAAGAGGATTATTCCGATAGAAGCCTGCTGCCAGCGGACCCTGTGGTGGGGTTTCTTGATCACCTAATTGAAGATTATGGCGATGAATGGGTGACAAAGATGATGTACCACTACCGATGGCATCACCTTTATGTTGATGCCATAGCGAAGGCAGGCGACATGCTGCCGTTGATGTCGGACAACCAAATGAACCCCGAACAGCATCGTGAAATCAAGGATTTCATTACTAGCCGACAGATGAGTAGGACTGCTTTAGTTGGCTCTACAGATGAGAACCGTGACGTGATAGAGGACAGTTTTGTTCGGCTTCTTACGACGCTAGAAACTCACTTAACCGAGCACCAATTTCTTTTAGGTAACCGTCCGGGCCGAGGTGACTTTGGCCTATTCGGTCAGTTCAGTCAGCTATTTTTCTGGGAACCCGACTCTTCACTGATAGCAGCTCGCCGAAGTCCTAGAAGTGTCATTTGGGCTTACCAGGTCGATGATTTGTCTTCACTGGAGATCAGCGAAAACGAGGGGTGGTTCACGCGTAACAACCTGCCAGAATCATCCCTTAGTTTGCTTACTGAAATAGGGCGTACCTACGCACCGTTCTTAATAGCGAATGAGCAGGCCATAGCTGCCGATGACCCAGAGTTGTCGTGTCTGATTGAGGGTCGCGAGTACAAACAAGCGCCGTTCGCATACCAAAATAAATGCTTAAGTTGGATACGCGACGCTTTCCGACAACTGTCCATCGACGACCAACAGGCAGTTGCACAAGTTTTGAGCGGTACAGGATGCGAAGTCTTGATCGCCGATGTCTGAGGGCAAAGCCGTCATATTCGACAAAGACGGCACTTTGCTTGACTTCCACGCAACCTGGAATGAAGCCATCGGGTCTGCTTTCGATCTAGTAGCAGACCAGAACGCTAAAGAACGTGCAGCGGAGCTTTTCGGATACGACCTAGCTGAACGATGCGTGTTGTCGCATTCAGCGTTCATCAGTGAGACCAGTGAGACAACTGACAATCTGGTTGCTGATTTGATTGACGTCGCTACCTTTAAGCAAACAATCAATGAAGCATCTCAGCGCAACATTGTTGCCAACAAGGGAGCGACAGCTGCGTTGGACGCGTTGATCGACCGGGGCTGGAAGTTAGCAGTCGCTACAAATGATTCGGAATCGTGTGCGATTGATCATGTTGAGGCTTTGAAGTGGAGTCACTTTTTCACTTCGGTGAAAGGGTTTGATTCGGGCCATGGGTCGAAGCCAGGTCCGGGAATGGTTCTAGCGGCCGCTGAGGAATGCAATGCGCTCGGAGGTGTGTATGTGATGGTCGGAGATTCAGTGCACGACATTCTCGCGGGCCAGGCTGCAGGTGCCATCACCGTGGCGATCGGACAGCAGTCCTCAGCTTTGCGGCTCGCGGATATGCAGATAGAGGAACTGGGTGAGCTCATCGAGTTAGTTGACGGCCTTTAGCTGAATGAAAGAAAGATTGGGTCTAATCAACTTCGGTTCTGATTCGGGCATGAATTGCCTCTAGTTGTTCGATCATCGCGTCAACTGAACGAGCTCCAGCTTGGAATACCGCGGTTGCGTTGACTGACGTCCAATCGAAGCCCATCGCGTTAACAACCGCTGCGCGCTCGGCTATAGCGTCGAGATTTGCGTAGAACAGTTTGTCTGCATCGCTTCGAGGGGGCGGTTGCAACATGAGTTGAAAGCCGATTTCCGCCGGATCGCGACCGAATTCTTCAGCCAAGCGTTGGATATCGGTAACGCAGAGAAGAGCTTGCTCATCGGTAACTCCTGACGCCATCCATCCGTCAGCCTTTTGGGCCGTTCTCCTCAGGGCAGCAGGGCTTTCTCCTCCGACCCATATAGGGATCTTGACGCCTTGAGGAGAGACTGGCTCCATGCCCATATCGTGCGAGTCGTAGTAGTTGCCTCGAAATTCGATGCGGCCGCCTTGCCAATAACTTCTCAGTAGGTCAATCGCTTCGTCCATGCGTTTTCCACGAGTCGAAAAATCTTCCTCAAGAGCGTCATACTCGCTGTCTTGCCAGCCGACACCGACGCCCAACCGGACCCGCCCCTGGGACAGGGTGTCGAGGGTGCTGATTTGTTTCGCAACTAACACAGGCTGACGTTGGGGTAGTACTAGGACCTCAGTAGAAAGCGACACTTTCGAGGTGACCGCCGCTATGTTCGCTAGAAGCATCAGCGCTTCAAGAATTGGCATCTCTGCGGGATAAATAGTGCGACGATCCTGAGATGGGTAACCCATGACCACATGGTCAAAGGCTGCTATCTCGTCGTAACCGATTTGTTCGATCGCTGAGGCAAGAGCGAGCACTTGCTGCGGTCCTTCTCGGTAAGCAACCGACGGGAAGTCCACGGCGATTTTCATTTAACTCTGCTCCAACTTTACGGTCGCCTTTGCCGGCATCAGAACGCTACCGTCTTCTTTTCGTTCATAAATCTCAAGTTGTACTGAACCATTCACTTGGTCAACCGATATGACAGAGCCGGAAAAGCTCAGTTCTTCACTGACGAAGGCGCTTGCTCGGTTCTGCCACTCGACTGAAAGTAAACGCGCATGAGGCCCAGCCCAATCGGTAATGAACTGGGTGAGCCAAGAACCTTGAAGAGGCCCATGCACGACAATGTCCTGATGGCCTTCGTAGTTGGCGTACGCCCTATCGTAATGAATGCGATGCGGATTGAAGCTAGCGGCGCTGTAGAGGAACAGTTCGGCTTCTTCAGCGCGTTTGTGCATAACAGGTAACTCATCGCCCACTTTGATTGTGCTCATGTCGGGGTATTTACTCATCGCGCAATTCCTATCTGACGGGATCGTGCCACTACCTGTTCATCTTGATTGGTGAAAGTAGTTTCCCGTACCAATCGAACGAAAGGACCTTTCTTTCCCTCTTTCTGATCAAGATCTAAGAGTCGTGTCGTGCCCGTGATCTCATCTCCGACGCAGACTGGTTCTAGAAAGTCCCATTCTTCGCCTCCGAACATCATTCGAGCAACTTTCAAGACCACACTTGTCGAATCTTCGTACAGGCCGTCGGTCCTAAGCTTCGATGCCGGTTCAGGAGCCACGAGTGCATGAGTAATGAACAACGGCGGAATGGTCAGGGTCCGGTATCCAGCTGCTTTAGCGGACTCGTCATCGAAATAAATGGGATTTAGATCTCCAACCGCGTACGCGTAACGCTGCGATTCTCGACGATCAATTCGTACAGTGACAGGGCCAGCCAAAATTTCGCCGACACGAGCTAACGACTCTGGTGGGATCAAAGAACTAGACATGCCGTAAGGCTAGGTGAGGGCGGTGCTTCTTTGCCTGCGCTGGTCTAATCTGAACCCGAGGTACTCATTATGTCGTTGTGGAGTAACAAGCTAGAGCTGCCAACTATGGAAACAGCGCTGCCCGGGCGGGAGCTGGTTATGCCAGTTCCGTCTGCTCACGAAGTACTGGGTGAGTCCTTGATGCCGCCGTTCCCAGCTTCGAGCGAACGCATCGTTTTTGGGATGGGCTGTTTTTGGGGCGCGGAGCGAATCTTTTGGAACGTATCCGGTGTGGTGACCACAGCAGTTGGTTATGTGGGTGGCTTTACTAAGAACCCCACCTATGAAGAGGTCTGTAGTGGGCTTACCGGACATAACGAAGTTGCTTTGGTGATCTATGACCCTGGCGTCACTAGTTACGCAAAAATGCTTGAGTTGTTTTGGGAGAATCATGATCCAACTCAGGGGATGCGCCAAGGAAACGACATGGGTACCCAGTACCGGTCGGGCATCTATGTGTCTAACGAGCAACAGCGCAATCTCGCCGAATCAAGCCGGGTCGAGTTTCAGTCAGCGCTCAGCGAAGCTGGGTATGGCTCAATTACTACAGAAATTCTTGATGAAGGCCCCTTCTACTACGCAGAGCACTACCACCAGCAGTACTTGCACAAAGTACCCAACGGTTATTGCGGTATCGGTGGCACTGGTGTGAGCTGCCCGACTGGGATTGCCATCGGCGATTAGCTAGCGATTTCTAGTCATTAATCGCAGCCATTGCCTCCAGTGTTAGCTGTGTTACTAGTTTGCGATCTTGTCCCCAGGGCATCGGCATGAGAATCGGGTATTGAACGCCAGCGTCTAGATAGCTAGTAGCAAACGCGGCTACTTCTTCTTTGTTTCCTATGAAATTGATCGCTTGGATCATTTCTTCACTTATCGCTGCTAGAGCGCCTTCGCGGTCTCGTTCTTGTTGACGTGAACGCAGCTCTTGAACTTCATCTTCGAAACCCGCGGAGCGAAACATGTTGGCGTAGCCATCTGCCATCGCATAATTGAACAGGTCTTTGCGAGCGGAACGTTCCGCCTCCTCGAAGTCCCCGACAGCGGCATGAATATTGCTCATAATGAGGGCGTCGCCCCCTGACCTGATGTGTTTGACGGCGTCTGTGACATGGCTGGCTGGGATGTAGTTCAAGAGGACAGCGTCAGCAATTTCGCCTGCCAATTTCAACATTTGGGGATTGAGCGCGGCAACGACGATTTTCGGGGTTTGCTCTGGGGTTCGCATAGCTAGCCGAAAGCGCTTGACCTGCCAGAAGTCCCCTTCGAAGGTGACAGGTTCGCCCGATAAACATTCCCGCGTTAAGGCCACGTATTCGCGCATCATCGCGATTGGGCGATCTGGCGCTTCGATTCCGTGCTGTCGAAGTACACCGGGAGCTGAAACGCCCAGCCCTATCCAAATAGTTCGTTGAGGGTTGAGTGACTGAAGTGTTGCAGCTGTCATTGCTGTCAAAGAAGGACTGCGTAACTGAATAGGCATGATTCCTGTCGCCAGATCGAGCTTTGGCGCTGCTTGAGAAACTGCTCCCAGAAGACTGACGGCATCGGTGCCGGTTGCTTCTACTGTCCAAAATGATTGGTATCCAGCAGCAACAGCTGCTTGCGCAATTTCAGGAACTGCTGAAGGCCCTAAAACACCGAGACTTCCGTAGGTAACTCCTAAAGGAGTTTGTGATTCTCTGCTCATTTACTTCAACATACTCCTCAGATGAAAGTTCGTTCTTGTAGCAAATATGTTCGTTGTAGAGCGGTTGACAGCGCTAGGGTGAGAGTAGGACCTGGTTATGCCAACCAGCGGATTGGAGCATCTGGTGACTGAACCTCAGGACATGAAGATAGTCGTCCCGGAAAACGTCGAAGAAGCGCTTTCTGTGGTTGACCGTGCCTTGGGTAGTTTCATGCATCGAGAGTTAGTCTCAGCGAGCGAAGTAACTGACGTGCTTCTGGACATTCGGACAGCCTTGAGTCGGGCTGAACAACCGGCAGCGGATGTGACCATCGATCTTTCCGAAGTTGAGACCGAAATGGAAGTTTCCGCTCAGGCATAGATCCGTAAAACCTAGGTAGCCACTAGCAGCGGATTAGTCCTTAGGCACAAGGCTTGATAGGGCCTTTCCCAAGAGCAAGCCGATGGACGCGCCCGCTGCCACGTCAGAGGCGTGGTGAAGCCGAACGTGTATTCGCGAACACGCGACAACGCCCGCGACCAAATGCCAAAGCTTCCCAAATTTTGAGCGACGTGAAAGAACGGCCGAAGCGCAAAATGCCGCAGATGCGTGCCCAGACGGGAAACTCGAGGTGATCGGCTCACGTAGTTGGTGCGCCGTACGGTTCTCGGAAGCGGACCCAGGGCGACTTCGCCGAAAAAATCTCTTGACTCCTTGGTTGATTAACAGAGACTCAGCTCCCATTAGAGCGCTGAAGCCAACGGCAGCTCTTGGCCGTCTTCCTGGTGGGAGCGCACGAATTCCCCCAACAATGTGCCAGATGAGACTGAAATCTCCGAGGTTGGATGCCGCGTAGAACAAGCGATCGACTGAGGGCACTCCTCGCCAACGCTCCCACCACTGATCGACTTGTTTATCCAGTTCGTCGATTTTTAGACTGATCGGACTTGTTTCGTTCACGTACGCCGTCCCCGTAGAGCGCAATTACAGTTACACGTCAGCCCCGACAAATCCAGGCACCCCCTAGAAGTATTGCTATTGCGTCAGCGAGGTGGTCGGTTCAAGAGTCGGCAACAAAGGGTCTGTTGGAGGTGAAATAGTCAGCAACGGGCCGTCCCCTTCACTAGGGGGAGGTGGAATTAGGAGCACCTGTCCCACGTAGATCATGGTTGGGTCGGCGATGTTGTTTTCGCGTACTAAGTCGTTCAGATTGATACCGAATCGATCGGCGATAGCTATCAACGTGTCTCCTCGAACAACCGAATATGTCTTACGGAACTCGCTGATTTCTGGTGTTGTCTCTTTCGTTTCTGCTGAGGGTGACGTGTTGACAACGGGTTCAGGTGCTCTGGCCGAAGTGCACCCCAAAGCACAAATTGTTAATAGGGACAGTGACGCAAAGTAGCGCAACCTCACCATCAGCCTCAGTCGGAGCTTTCATCGGAAGGGGGAGGAATGAACAGTGTTTCCCCTATGCCTAAGATCGTGTCTTCCTTGCCGTTTTCGCGCATAAGTTCGGACACAGTTACCCCGAAACCTTTGGCGATCTTGCCAAGAGTGTCACCGGGCTGAACCACGTACGCCATTCTTTGTACGACTTTCTCAGTGGTTGTTGTTGTGAGTTCAGGGCGAAGTGTTGTTAAGACCGGCGTCGTAGAAGGGATTGGGCGACTCTTAGGTTCATTCGCGCACCCAAGTGTCAACAACAAAAGTGTTGCAAGAACCCCCAATGCCATTCGAACTTGCATAACTGCTCTAATCATTCGTGGTCGTCTGGCTGACAGAAATAGTTTGAGGCCAGTCGTTGGGACTCCCATTTTGAGTAAAGGGCTGGCTTTCGTGTTCCTCGACAGTCAGTATCTCAACACCGTCTTCTTTAACCAGCACGGTGTGTTCGAACTGTGCTGTCCTACTCAAGTCTTTGGTAGCAGCGGTCCATCCATCGTCCCAAAGGTTGGCATTAGGCGAACCGATGGTGATCATGGGCTCAATCGTGAATGTCATCTCGGGATGAAACTCAAATTGAGCTGAAGGTTCGTAGTAATGAGGGATATTTGGTAGGTGGTGAAAGACCTCACCGACCCCGTGGCCTATGAATTCTCGAACTACGCCGAACCCAGCTGATTCAGCACGGTCTTGAATCGCTCCGCCGATATCGCTCACTCGTCCACCAGAACGCACAGCTGCTATACCCAGATAGAGACATTCCCTGGTTACTTGGATGAGTTCCAGTGACTGCTCATCAACGTCACCGACAGCAAAGGTCTCGCTGTGGTCTCCATGCACACCATCGAGGAAAATAGTGACATCACAGTTGACAATGTCGCCATCCTGGAGTGGCCGACTGTCTGGAATTCCGTGACAAATAATTTCATTGATTGACGTGCAAAGCGATTTTGGGTAGCCGTTGTAATTAAGAGGACTGGGGTAACCCCCTTCGTCAATACAAGCCTCGTGACAGATTTGATCCAGATGCTCTGTTGTTACGCCAGGGGCTATATGAGTGGCGACCCTCCGTAGGACACGCCTCGCTGCAGAGCCTGCTAGTCGCATCCGTTCCACAGTTGCAGCGTCCTTCCTAAGATCAGCTGGAGCTTTACGGATCGGCACTCCCTGTTCGGCGTAATCGGGACGAGGTATCTGAGCGGGCACAGAACGCATCGGTGATACGTGGCCCGGCATAACGGGATCTGAGGTGTTTATAGGTCGACGCATCGCTGGGCGTCTCTTCTTGCGCTTCGCCATTACGGTGAAACTACCCGAGGACATGGCGAATAGGGAGACACAATGGGGTCTGGCATGACAATCTGGCACACATGAGTCTCGAAATTCATGGAACCATCAGCGACGGCTGGGAGCCTTTACTGGAACAGTTTGAATCTAACTTCGAGCGTTTCGGGGAGTTAGGAGCATCAGTTTGTGTCACCTACGAAGGAGAAACCGTAGTTGACCTATGGGCTGGTGACAGAGACACCGAAGGCAATCCGTGGCTAGAAGACACCATCGCTATCGTCAATTCTTGCACCAAAGGGGCAGTTGCACTTGCCTGTCATCTGCTTGCAGATAGGGGATTACTTGACCTTGACGCACCAGTAGCTGAGATATGGCCAGAGTTCGCTCACGGGGCGAAGGCAGATGTAACAACACGAATGATGCTGAATCACACAACTGGTGTTGCGGCATTCCGCGACGATTTACCAGATGGCGCCGCTTTTGATTGGGACTACATGTGTGACCGGGTTGCCGCCGAAGAGCCATGGTGGCCTCCGGGTACTCGCAACGGCTACCACTTAATGTCTTTCGGTTGGGTGGCTGGAGAACTTGTTCGACGCGCGTCCGGACGTAGCCTCGGCACGTTTTTTCGAGAAGAGGTGGCTGAGCCTGCAGCGTCGGACTTTTGGATCGGGTTACCCCCAACAGAACACCATCGTGTCTCTGCGTTAAGGCCCTTTAGGCCAAATCCAAATGAGGAGTTTTCTGCCTTCACTCGTGCTTTCATTGCTGATTCAGACGGACTGCAAGGGAGAGCTTGGAGGAATCGTGGAGGTGCCAAAGGAGATTCTCCTGACGTCTGGTCTGCTGAATTGGGTGGCGGCGGAGGAATCACAAACGCTCGAGGCCTTGCCCGGGTCTACAAGTCGTGCGCGGTTGGTGATTTTGTTAGTGCACCACAATCAGAACGAATGAAACGTGTCTCTGTCGCGAGTGAATGCGACGCGATGCTGCTATTACCGACGCGATTTTCGGAGGGCTTCATGCTCAGGATGGACAACAGAAGATCCTTCGGCGGAGACACTGACTCTGTGAATATCCGTGAAGGAGCTTTCGGCCATGTCGGTGCGGGCGGATCTATAGGGTTTGCTGATCCGAAGATCGGTCTTTCCATGGGCTATGTCATGAACCAGATGGGTAAATCCGTGCTGCTCGATGCGAGAGGCGAAGCCCTGGTGGACGCGACTTATCTATGTGTAGATGGGCAGTCTTAAAGTTGAGATCTCGCTTTTATTTTGATCGTTTCAACTGTTGAATCGGCCGCGAAGATTCTCTATTTCGGAAAGAACTTCAGCAGTATGTTCACCAAGCCGAGGGGCTCGACGGTAAATCCCAGTTGGGGTACCGGTCATCTTTATTGGTGAAGCAACTTGAACGATCGGTCGTCCGCTTGGCTGGTCGACCGCCACCAGCATCTCCCTTGATTGAACGTGCCGATCCGAGAAAAGATCTCCTGGGAGATTCACGGGTCCACATGGAACCTTGCCACCTATCAGATCCAGAATTTCCTCGTTTGTCCTTTCGAGAGCCCATTCAGTCAGCGCTTGATCAATAGGTTCTCGATTCAACACCCGGGCACGAATCGTGGCCTTATCCTCATCTAACCCCCATTCAGGGTGACCCATTGCCGTAGCAAGTTCCCGCCAATGCTTGTCAGTAGGAGCGGCTATTGCCACGGAGCCATCCTTTGTCTCGAATACATCGAAAGGGACGGCAAAGTCGTTCCGATTACCGCTTGGAGGCGTATCGGGCCTACCAAGGTATGAATAACGCATCACTCCCATTTCGGCGAGAGCCATTATGGAGTCGACCATCGCCACGTCAACGAACTGTCCTTCACCAGTTCTTTGAGCATGAAATAGTGCTGCCAGCACGCCCATTGCACCAATGGTGCCCGGATATATGTCACCTATAAACGGTCCAACTTGAATGCGATTATCAGGTCCGTTTCCGTTCTGGGCTACGAGACCGCCCATAGCTTGAGCGATTACGTCATAGGCAGGCCACTCAGCATGAGGGCTCTCTCCTGTCCTGGGATCTCCGAAACCCCTAATCGCTCCGTAAACAAGACGCGGGTTACGTTCTCTCAGGGTTTCCCAACCTAAGCCGAGACTGTCCATGACTCCCGCCCGCATATTCTCGACAACGGCGTCGGCACTCTCGACGAGGTCGAGGAACTTGGCCCTGTCGTTATCGTCGGTTAAATCGAGAACAATGCCTCGTTTATTTCGGTTGTAGGTGGAAAATGAGCCGCCATAGGAACGTTCTTCGTCTTCGCGGGTATAGGGCGCCATCGGCCGCTGCAGGTCCCCTCGAGGGGCCTCAACCTTGATTACATCGGCACCAAGATCTCCCAGCATCATGGTGGACCACGGACCGGCAATTGCCTGAGTGCAGTCCAAAATCCGGATGCCCTGAAGAGGTCCCGTTGGGCTCGGCGACATGGGGGTTGCTTGCTCGTGTGCGGTGAGATGTTCGTCCATCAAGGCGCACATTATCTGCACGACGGAAGGTTCGTGTCACCAAGGTGCGAGACAGCTAGTGGGAATTAAAGGAGACTACTTTCATGACCAATCAGAATGATGCGGTTCTTGAAGCTTTGTCTCTGGCCGTCGCCGCTCGAATCCCCGTCTTGTTATGGGGGCCACCGGGAGCTGGTAAGAGCTCAGCTGTTGAAAGTATGTGTCAATCGATTGACGCTACGTATGAGGTCGTTATCGCGAGCATCCGAGAGCCCAGTGATTTTAGTGGGCTTCCGGTAGTAACTGATAACGGAGTTGAGTTCGCGCCGCCTCGGTGGGCTAAACGACTATCAGACGCCGGCAGTGGCGTGCTGTTTCTTGACGAAATTTCAACAGCTCCACCTGCTGTCCAGGCAGCATTGTTGCGTGTGGTGCTTGAACGAGTAGTGGGCGACCTAACTTTGCCAGATGATCTGGCCATAGTCGCCGCCGCTAACCCACCCGACCAGGCTGCTGACGGTTGGGACTTATCGGCACCGCTTGCAAACCGATTTTGTCATCTTGATTGGCGTGTAGATCCAACAACTGTCGCAACGGGCTTAGTGGCAGGTTTCCCTACCCCCTATATTCCACGGCTTCCTAGTGATTGGCACAACCAAATCCCTATCACCGCGGGGCAAGTCGGTGGTTTCCTCTCCGTGCGGCAGTCATTGGTGATCCAACCGCCAGTTGAACGTGCTCTTGCCGGGCGAGCATGGCCAAGTCCGAGAACTTGGGAAATGCTCTCGCGCCTCCTCGCTGCGGCGATTGCTGTCAACGCATCTTCAGAAACCAGAAGGAATTTGGTGATCGGGTGTGTCGGGGATGGAGTTGGCCTCGAATTTCTCACATGGCTCCAAGAGCTTGACCTCCCAGATCCGGAAGCAGCTTTGATGGATCCAGAAACCGTCGTGTTCCCGGACCGCGGTGATCGTCTTTATGCCGCGGTGTCGGCAGTAGCCAGCGCGGTTGCGGCAAACCCAACACCGGACCGTTGGCTGGCGGGATGGCGGGTGTTAGAAAGAGCAGCTGGTCAATCCCCGGACGTAGGCGCTATTGCAGCGAGGGTGCTGGCACAAGTTCGACCCGATGGAGTGAGCGCACCACCTGAAGCAGCGGTATTTCTGCCCGTTCTCCAAGCGTCTGGACTCCTCGAATGAAGTCAAAGGACCAGGTTTCCGCGGCTCGACTCTGGGCGGCTTATAACTACCCCTACTTAGCGTCCGCTTTGTTTGCCCTACGTTTCGTTGCGGATGACAAAGTAGATCAGATAGCCGGCGATGAATATTTCCGCGTCTACATAAATTATGACTCAGCGCATGATTGGCCTGTTGAGGTACTTGGGGTGGAAATGATTCACCAAGTAGGCCACTTACTTCGAGGACATGCTCTGAGAGCCCAAGAGATAGAACTTCGCGAATCCGACCTTTTCCATTGGGTCGACGCGATGGACGCTGAACTTAACGACGACCTCTTAGATGGTCATGTCCTGCCAGAGGGATCCGCATCACCTGATGAGTTAGGACTTCCTGAATCGTTATTCGGCGAAGAGTATTTCTTTAGGGGGACAACTCGGACTGAACCCCAACGTGACTGTGGAAGTTCTGCGCACGGAAACCCGCGGCCCTGGGATGAGCCCCCACCGAAACAAGGAAAAGATGGAGTTACAGCGGAAGAAAAAGACCTTATTAGACAACGTGTCGCGTCAGATGCGCTGACCCACCATCGAAACCATGGCTCTACCCCAGCGGGGATGTTGAGGTGGGCCAATTCTCTGCTCACACCTCAAGTTAACTGGCGCGCAGAACTAGGAGCCAAGCTCCGGCGGGGCATTGCCGAAATAACAGGAGCGGTGGATTACAGCTACCAGAGACCTAATCGAAGGCAATCGTTTGCATCGAAAGTAATCCTTCCCAATTTGAGGGCCCGTGTACCAGAAGTATCGGTTGTGTTGGACACGAGTGCTTCGATGAACGAGGAACTTCTAGGTGATGCACTTAGCGAGATTGATGGCTTACTTTCGACGGGCGGAATCCGGTTCGAATCGGTCCGAGTCTTCACCTGTGACTCCGAGGCTGGTTCCCCTCAAAAAGTCCGCAAAGCTTCAGACATACAACTGATAGGTGGGGGTGGAACGGATCTCAATCAAGGTATTTTAGCCGCAGTACAGACACGCCCAAGTCCAGACTTACTCTTGGTGGTGACTGATGGAGGGACCCTTTGGCCCGAGTCATCACCTAGCAGAACGCGAACGGTCGCAGTCCTAGTCGGTGAAGACCCTCCCAGTACTCCCGATTGGTTAGAGCGGGTAGTTGTCAAAGAATCCGATGACCCCAATAGAGATTGGTCTGCGAAATCGAGTCACATTGCATCTCTCTAATTAACGAACCACCCTATTGTGCAAGTTTCGAAGCAGTCGGAGGTGGGTAGGGAGGTGAACAGCAGATCAGTTGGGCACAAGGTTGAAGCAGTGGTTTTCGACTGGGGCGGGGTTATAACCGTTCCTCCAGGGCCGGTCATAGAGAAGCTGTATAAAGAGGTTGACATCGACCAAAAGAAACTACGAACCAGACGGGCTGAGTACCGAGACGATGACCCGAATTCGCAATTCGCCAAGCTTGAAAGAGGGGAGTTGAGCCTTGATGCATACCTCACTTGGTCCCGGAGTGATTTGCCGGGAGCCGAAGCTATATGGGATCCCACGAGTCCACATTTCCTTTTCTCCCACCTCACAGTCGTGCCCGAAGTTGTAAATCGAATCTTGCAGCTGCGACAGCGAGGTCTCGTTACTGGACTTCTTACCAACAACATCGCTGAGGCGTGGCCGGTTGTGACTGATGGTTTGGACGTAGAAAAACTCTTTGACGTAGTTGTTAACTCGGCCTTTGTGGGAATGCGCAAGCCCGAAGAGCGGATCTACTCACACCTGCTCGAAGAATTGGAGATGGAGCCGGAAAACGTGTTGTTCCTTGATGATAATCGGCTCAACGTAGATGCGGCTCGGGCGTGCGGCATGCAAGTTATTGAAGTCAAGCAGCCGGTTGCTGCCTGGGCGAAAATTGAACAGATTCTTGGAAAGCCGTAACTGATTATCCGGTTAGCTGAAATTTGGTTTTCTTTTTTCCATTATCGCGGCGTGACCTTCTCGAACATCAGGGCCGGTGAAACCCAGCATCTCCAAGGCAACAGATGTATCAAAAGCCGGTCCAGCGGACCGAAGCCAATTATTCAGACTGTATTTGGTCCATCGAATAGCTGTTTGGCTACCAGTAGCTAGTTTTCTGGCGACGGCGTAGGCCTCTTCGATCACTTTTTCGTCGTCGACACAAATACTGGCTAGACCCATAGCCTCAGCCTCTTCCCCCGTCATTGAGTCACAGGTCAACAAGTAATATTTGGCTTTTGCCATTCCGCAAAGGAGCGGCCAGATGATGGCGGCGTGATCGCCGGCGGCAACCCCGAGCTTTGTGTGGCCATCTAGAATTCGAGCATTTTTTCCAACGATAGAAATATCGGCCATGAACGCTGCCGCGAGACCCGCTCCTACAGCGACACCCTCGATTGCGGAAATGATGACTTTCGAACAATTGATCATGTTGTAGACGATGTCTCGGGCTTCGCGAAGAGAATTTGCGCGGTAGTCAAAATCATCCATGATCTTTTCGATCATGCCCATATCGCCACCTGCTGAGAAGGTTCCGTTTGCTCCGTGGATGACAACCACCCGTGTCTCAGGGTCACGATCCACGGCCTTCCAGACATCTGCAAGTGCGAGATGTTTGGCCTCATCAACAGCGTTGAGCTTCCCTGGAGTGTCAATGCAGATATCTAGGATGCCGTCCTCGTCGGGACCCGAAATGGTTAGGGCTGAAAAGTCTCCATATCTTTGCGTCATACCTCTGAAACTAGCCCCAACAGGTTGGTTATTTCCTATTCAGGTCGCGGGATTTCCCTCTCTCCCCGCAAAATCTCAGCGATTGAACGAATCTGATCCGGGTTTCCGTAGGACCTCTCCCAAGGATGGAGGAGCCGGTCGCGTCCATATCGGGGGATCAGGTGTATGTGGAAGTGAAATTGTGACTGGTCGGCAGCAGCACCGTTGTTGTTGACGAGATTGACCCCCAGCGGTTCCAATCGATCGCGGACGATATTCGATACAGATCGGCAAGCTTGCATGACGTGAGCAGCGTCATCGTCACTTAATTCGAAAATATCTCGGACGTGACGTTTAGGGATTACTAAGCAGTGTCCCGGTGTCATTGGGAGAATATCCATAAAGGCCAAGCAATGATCATCGTCGTAGACGATGTTCGAAGCAGAGCTACCGTCGACTATTGAGCAGAACAGGCAGTGCACGACCGGCGAGAGTAGTGGAGCTAGGAACTTGACGTGGCACTTTAGGTACTTAACTCAAGTCAGATGCGTCGAAGTTGTACCGATTCGATTTCGTGATGAGCGTCCTTCTTGAGCACCAAATCAGCGCGAGCTCGCGTGGGCAAGATATTTTCTTGAAGGTTGACCAGGTTGATAGAACGCCAGATTGTGCGGGCCACAGCCTCCGCTGCATCTATTGGCAAGTGGGCAAACTGATTGAAGTATGCGCTTTGCTCACGGAACGCTGTTGACCGAAGTTGTTGAAAACGCTCCACGTACCAAGACTCGAGATCTTCGGTGTTTGCATCTACGTAAATCGTGAAATCGAAATAGTCAGACACAAACGGAGTGTTTGATGGAGCACCTGTTTGAAGAACGTTCAAGCCTTCGACAATCAAGATATCGGGTTGCTCCACTATCTGAACTTCATCGGTTATGTCATAGGTGATATGAGAATAGATAGGAGCGGAGACTTGTGGGGCTCCGTCGGCTATCTGGCGGAGAAATTCTAAAAGCGCTCCTTGACGGTAGGACTCAGGGAACCCTTTTCTGCCCAACAAACCCTTTTCTTCTAACTCGGAGTTTGGTTGAAGAAAGCCATCTGTAGTTATGAGATCGACTCTTGGGTGTTGAGGCCACGCCGCAAGCATCGCTTGAAGGATTCGTGCGGTGGTGCTCTTTCCTGCTGAGACACTGCCGGCGACTCCGATCAAGAAAGGTCTTGCCGCGGCATCTCTGCCGAAAAAGTCTGATGTTGTGGTTTGGAGTTTCGACTGAGCTTCCACCCGAAGGTTCAGAAGTCGAGATAAAGGTAGGTAAATATCTCGAACTCCTGTCAATGTGATTGGTTCGACACGTCCGGCTAGTTCGGATAACTCATCTTCAGTAACGGTTAATGGGGTCGCATCTCGAAGAGCCGCCCATTCGGAGCGGCTGAAGTTGAGATGTTCACTAGATGGGTTCCACTCGGACACCCCCAAAGACTGTCTTGTCACCTTGCTGTTATGCAACTAGAAGTTCATTTAGTTTTGGATTGTCCAAGCACCAGATGTGTCAAAAAGACCCTTTCGCCAACGTTTGGGGTTGATGAGTGAGGCTCGTGGGTAATCCTCAAACATCCAGCGCACGAAATTTCGCCGGCTCCAAGCACTGGAATCAACTGCTCTGAGAGCTAGTTCCGCTAAGGCTGGCTTTGCTAGGACATTGCTAAGGGACTTCGAAAGTCGATGGTCGAGTTCGAAAGCTGCTCTAGCAGCTTTCTCGTAAGTCACGGCTGCTGGCTCAGATGGATTTTCAGTAGCTATTGCCTGTGCAGCTAGACGCCCGCTTTCCAAAGCTTGTCCGATGCCTTCCCCGGTCAGCGGGTCAGTAGCGGTCGCCGCGTCTCCGACGAACAAAACTGGTCCTTCTGCTAGTTGTGCCTTAGGAAGTCGAGCAGGAATAGGCCAAGCACTGCGGGAATCCTCGGGTTCCACTTTTCCCAGCACTTGTCGTACAGAAGGACGCTCCAAGAGTCCGTGCCAAATTGCGGCCAGCTGCTTGCCATTCATACCATCCTTCCGAGGCACTCCAAAGCCAAGGTTCACTCGACCGTCGGCTAAAGGAAAAGACCACACGTACCCGGGAAGCAAGTCTTTCTCAAACCACACCCACAAGTCTCTACTCTTGACACCGTCTGCTTTCACATATTGCCTAAATGCGTGCCAATCGCCTCGGTAGCCAACTGGAGTGCAACCTAAAGCTTTCCTTACAGGCGACCACATACCATCTGCAGCCACTACATGTTTAGCGGCGATTATCTTCCCGTCTTGGAGAGAGATTTGGGCGCCCTGCGACGCGATCTTGATCTGACTGAAAGCAAGACCCTGATGAATCTCAACCCCAGTGTTAAGGGCTAATCGAACCAGCTCGGCATCTAACTCGATGCGTTTGACTACAGCCGCGTACTGGCCTTGATGGTCTGGGAGTTTCAAATGAACTTCTCTACCCGACGGAGAACGGAGGAATACATCGCGAACTGTCGTCCAACTGTTAATGGCTGGATTAAGTCCAAGATGTTCAAGTTCGCGCAATGCCAGAGCCGTTAGGCCGTCACCACAGCACTTGTCTCTAGGAAATACTGCTTTGTCTATTACAACGACTTTTAGACCAAGTCTCTGAGCTGTGATCGCGGCAGCACATCCGGCCGGTCCGGCTCCTACGATTAGGACGTCACACTGAGACACTTCCAAGAGGCTACCTAGTAGTGGTCCACAGAGGATTCAGTTTTGATTCGCTATTGAAGTCGTGGTGGTAGGTGAATTCTCTTGCGGAGCATCGCCAGAGCCCTCGGTAGGTTCCTCTGGTTCTTCAGCGATAGTCGTGGTCGTCTGGTCGGGGTCGGAGGGACTTCCATCGCAGTTGAGGCCTTCTTCCGGACGGTACGTTGCGAAGAAATAATCCGACTCCGCGGGGCGATCCTGCCAAGTTCGGATGCGTTCAGTTTTAACTCGAGTACACAGATCGAAAGGTTCTTCGGTCGGTTTCTGAAGTGTCACTTCGACGTTCGAAGTCGAGTAAATGTCGACCGTTACTGATTCATCGGTCCAACTGTTCCAAATGAGGACGCCGAACGGAGTTGGGTTGGTTATAACTAAATCCGGCCGAGGGTAGGAAATCGTTGCTTCAAGACCGTATGGATAGCGCTCGAAATAGATCGAATGTGCTTGGTAATACTCAAAATCGAGCCCGGCGCGAACAGCGGCGTTGAAGATGGTCGTAGCAAATTGTGAAACGCCTCCACCAATGTCTTCGACAAGGTGACCTTTTGAAATGAAGCCTCCGGGAACGAAACCTTTCTCTTCGGTGCGACGTCCAACAGTTTCGTTGAGTGACAATCGGCCACCTGGTTTAATCCATGTTCCGCTAACTATCTCAGCGAATTTTTGGATATTAGTGACGCGTCCAACACAGCAAGAATATTGGGTGGTGAAGGACGAAATTTTCTCCACTATCCCGAGGGCCTCCAGTCGGTTGACGGCTTCGCGTGGGGCAGCTGGCCTGTTGGGTAGTACATGAACTTGTTCTCCCTGGTGTGTTTCCAGCGCGGTCCTGACTATGTTCACCGCATCACGCTGACAACATGCTGTGCCCCCGTCTGAGGAAATGATCTTGACGGTGCCGTCCCGAATTTCGAATTGTGCTTGGCCCGCGCCGGTGTTTCCTGGCATTAGCAATTCTTCGAGAGACTGAAGAATGAGTGACGTTTCGAGATTCAGCGATGGTTGGGAATCCTCGAGATCCAAGACGAACCAACTCGCAACGATTCGGGGAGCTATCAAGGTTTCGTAGTCATTGAGTCGAACTCTTAAAGGGGTTTGTACCGACCGGTTCGCTTCGGCGACAAGTTCACTTATGGCTTCATCAGTGAATTCTGTAGGAACCTCGACTGTGTTGGCTTGGATAGTAGGTGTGGTCCCTTCCTGGAGGACTTTGGTTATTGCTGCGGCAGCGTCTTTGACGTCGATTAGCTGGCCAGCTATTCCGGACACAAGTTCTAGATCATCAGTCCCGATGCTTATCGACGGTTCAACCGGTTCCCGTCGAAGTCGTGAATTCGAGTGCAGAGACCTTTCGAGTGTTGGCAGGTCGATATTGATTGCGATTTCGGCAGCGGTGCTCGAGGTGAGAGCCGAAAGCCAGTCAATAGGTCGGATGAGGAGTCCCTCCCGCCTAGTGTTCATGACTGCTTCGAATGTGGTGATTACGTCCAAAGAAACACCTAGGTCGCTTGCAACCCAACTAGCGTCGCCTAGCTCGCTCTGGATGACAATCTGAGTGTCGGCTAAGCGATCAGCGATGGCATCGACTCGGGCCCGAAGGGCGATATCGCTGAGTCCGCCGACCGTTTCTCCCGCGATTTTTACGTTCCGCACAACTCGATCTCGATGAATGGTGGCGTCAACGATCCAGACACTCAAAACCAAGGCGGCGATGAGCGTTGGCAGGCCGAGCATAAGAGCCCAGCGTGGGAGACGAAGTAGCTCACGCACGTAACTGGATGGTAGGGCCATCCGGTCAGCTAGTGTGCGCGGGTCAACTCGTCGGATTATTTCCGCTGGTTGTGCTAGGCAGGAAGCCTGAGCAAGTGGCTTCAGGAAATGCCAGAATCACCCAGATATTCGTAACGTAGATCGGCTCTTTGTAGAAGTCGATGAAGGGGTCAAAGATGAGCAAGCTGTGTGAAGGACGCGTTGTAATCGTTACAGGCGGTGCGCGCGGGATAGGTAGGGAGCATTGCGTGATGCTTGCCGAACATGGAGCGAAGGTCATTGTCAATGATTTAGGCGGTGCCCGCGACGGAACGGGATCGGACTTAGGGCCAGCAGACGAAGTGGTCGCAGAAATCGAAGCGATGGGTGGTGAGGCTGTAGCTAACGGAGATGATGTCTCGGACTGGGAAGGCGCTCAGCGGATGGTCAACCAAGCGGTCGAAACGTTTGGTGACCTCACTGGGATTGTTAACAACGCCGGGATCTTACGAGACCGGATGTTGGTAAACATGACGGAGGCAGAGTGGGATGCCGTTATCCAGGTGCACCTCAAAGGCACGTTTGCTCCTGCTCGTTGGGCTGCGGCCTACTGGCGTGACAAGGCGAAAGCAGGCGAGACAGTAAACGCATCGATAGTAAATACCACTTCGGTATCAGGGATCTATGGCAACCCAGGTCAGACGAACTATGGCGCAGCGAAAATGGGTATCGCCGCATTCACAATTATCGCGGCGCGCGAGTTGCAAAGATACGGAGTGAGGGTCAACGCAATAGCTCCCGGTGCTCTGACTCGGATGACAGAAGATCTAGGGCTGGGTCAAGCTTCCGAGGAAGATAGAGCAGCGATGCACCCTAGATACATAGCTCCAATAGTTACATGGCTCCAAAGCGCCGAAGCCGCAGACGTGACAGGTCGAATTTTTGAGACTTCGGGCAGAATGTTGGCGGTAGCCAACGGTTGGCATCGCGGACCTACGACCGAAGCTGTAGATGACCCAACAGAAGTCGCTGATGTAGCGAGACGCCTCGTATCTGAAGCACAACTCAATTCAGGAATGGACGGCCAGCCCTTTGACGGAGGGTTAACCACTTAGCTCGGTTCACTAGTATCGAACGCTACAGGAAGGACAAATCATGTCTATTGACCCCAATGCAGTGGGTGCCACAGCTGCGCCAGTCGAGCGATCTTGGGGGTACCGCGACTCCTTGCTCTACGCCGTGGGCATTGGAGCAGGAGCAGAGGACCCTGTTGGCTCCGAGCTTGAGTTCACTACCAACAACTCCAAAGGAATTGAACAACAAACATTCCCGACCCAAGGGGTTGTGATTGGTGGTTCCGGCGGTGCATTGGGAAAGGTCGGCGAAATCGATTGGGGTCGAGTTCTTCATGGATCTCAAGGAGTCACCTTGCATCAGCCAATCCCCGTTGAGGGCACAGTTGTCATTGAGGAAAGCGTGAGTGGTATCTGGGATAAAGGCGAAGGGAAAAACGCAATCATTGAAACCGAGTCGAAGGTGTCCTTGAAGGAGACAGACGCACCTCTTTTCGATCTACGATTTTCTATAGTTGTTCGAGGCTCCGGAGGCTTCGGCGGCGAAGAAGGAAATACGGCTCCGCAAGTTCATGCCCCCGAAGATGCACCGGACCATGAAGTCACCTATCAGACAAGAACTGATCAGGCGCTGACGTACCGACTCTCAGGTGACTACAACCCGTTACATAGTGATCCCTGGTTCGCCACTGAACTTGGTGGCTTTCCCAAACCAATTTTGCATGGATTGTGTACCTACGGGTTTACTGGTCGAGCGCTTCTTCACGAGCTGTGTGGTGGTGACCCGAGTCGGTTCAAGAGCATGGACTCAAGATTCTCTTCCCCTGTATTTCCAGGAGACTCTTTAACAGTTCAGATGTGGGTGGAAGAGGGCCAAGCGATTTATCGCACCATCGCTCAAAAGGACAACGCAGAGGAGCGGGTTGTCATTGACAACGGTCTTTGTTTATTCAGTTGAACCAACGAACTGGGTTGGACAATTTCTCTAGTTCTTAGAAGAGTTTGAGTTCATCACTTTCAATGCCCCTCAACTCGTCGTAGTCAAGCAACAAGCATTTGATGCCGCGGTCTTCGGCCAGAACACGAGCCTGTGGTTTGATTTCCTGCGCGGCAAAGATCCCAGACACCGGCCGGAGATTTCCATCGCGGTTGAGATAATCGAGATACCGACTTAACTGCTCAACGCCATCAATTTCGCCTCTCCGTTTGATTTCGATAGCGACAGCCTCACCTTTGTCATCTCGGCAAAGAAGATCGACGGGCCCAATGTCGGTTGGGTACTCCCTCCTAACCAGCACCATGCCGTCAGAAATCTTGTCGACATTTGCGGCAAGTAACTCTTGGAGGTGAGCTTCGACTCCATCTTTCTGTAGGCCTGGGTCGATCCCCATATCTTGGGAGAAATCGGAAATAATTTCGTGAAGTTTGATCGTTAACTTCTCGTTTTTGTCATTAGTGACCAGCCATGTCAATTCATCATCATCATCTGTCGATTCATGAATGCTGTTTGGTGCATTCATCCAGTTCAACGGCTTGTAGGCGCCACCGTCGGCATGAATCGAAATACAACCATCGGCCTTTACCATGATCAGGCGAACGGCCTCTGAAAGGTGTGCGTCTAGGCGACCAGAGTAGTCAACTGTGCAGTTAGCAATAACTAGGCGCATGAAACGCTGAAGTTAGTCAGGACTGCGTCGAGGTACGCGGATGTTTGCGTAATAGTTCAGAGGAGCCGGTAGGTAGCAGTCAACTTGGGTTGTCCATGCTCATCAAGCACTTCAGCTCTTCCGGTTTCAACCATATGCAACAAGTGAGCATGCACTGACCCAGCAGCCGGATACCAAAGCCGTTTGTCGTACTTCTCGTACATTTCCGGGACGAAGTCAGCGATTTTCTGCGGGCCGTCTTGAAGGAACCCCACTATTTGTTCTTCGCGTTCTTCTCGGTGAAGGATAAAGCTTTGGACGTATTCAACAGGCTGAGGAATTGCCGGTCCGTGGGTTGGCCAGTAGTGCTCATGGTCAAACGGAAGTAGTTTCTTTAGCGACTCCATATATTCCTTCATCGACCCATCTGGTGGTCCGACCACGCTCGTGGCCCACCCCATTACGTGATCACCGGAGAAAAGACTTTTCTCTTCTTCCAACTCGAAGCACAGATGATTGGAACAGTGTCCTGGAGTATGAATCGACCTGATCGTCCAACTAGGTCCATGCACAATGTCGCCGTCCTTAAGAAAAACGTCGGGTGAAAATTCTGTGTCAGCTCCTTCGCGTTTGAGCTCTTCGGGAAGATCGTCAAACTCTTTGCGGTATTGCTCCTGTTCTTCTTCGGAGATGAATGCTGAGAAATCGACGCGATCTTCGGGGTCGTCGTCTTTCACACTTCCATGTGGGCCAAAGCCGTAGGAAATAGCGCCAGTTCGTTCTTTCAGTTGTTTCGTGAGAGGTGAATGATCACTGTGGGTATGAGTAATAAACGCGTGAGTGACTGTTTCATCAGGTCCAAGAGCACTCAAGATATCGTCCAAATGGCTCTCTAGAGGGGGCCCAGGGTCGATCACGGCCACCTCTCCGCGGCCAACCAGGTATGTGCCTGTTCCCTTGAAAGTGAATGGTGTTGGGTTTTTGCAAATAACTCTGCGGATCAGTGGCGTGACTTGATCGCTAGCGCCATAGTCGAAGTCTCCGAGGTCCTGGTGGTGCTGAATAGTCGTTGCCATGGTTCTCCACTTAGAGCGCTTGCTCAAACCGATCCCAAATGGCTTCATTGTCGCTCTTGGTAACCATTCGCAGTGCTTCGAGCTCGGAATCTTTAATCACGGTCTGGACGCTAGCCGGGACGGCCGGTCTAAGTTGTTCTGAACAAATTCCGATGCAGCGGCCAGATCGTGATGAGAGAGAATGGTAAGCAATTGGAAAGTGGCGTGGCTTGAGATAGATCCTGAGTTGCGGCTTCATAGTCTCTAGACTCCAGAGCGGAGGAACCCATTGTGTTGATTGTCTTATCACCTGCGAAAAGGCTCGACTTCGATTCGGAATTGTTGACCGATAAGCACTCGGTGCCTGCACTGATCGAGGACTCAGTTGAATTAGTTGATGAGCTAGTGCAGAAGTCACCCTCAGCCCTAGGTCAACTTATGAACCTTTCACCTGCCTTGGCAGATCTCAACGCCGAACGTTTTCAGGACTGGGAAGAGAATTTCACCACCGAAAATTCTCGGCCAGCGATGCTGGCATTCCGAGGGGATGTATATGTAGGGATGGATGTAGGCCGATACACAGAACGAGACTTCACCAGAGCACAAAAAACGATCCGAATACTGTCCGGTTTGCATGGAGTGCTTAGACCCTTGGATCTGATCCAGCCCTACCGACTTGAGATGGGAACAAACCTGGCCACCTCGAGAGGTCAAGGGCTGTACGAATTTTGGGGTGACCGGATCAGTGAACTCTTAGCATCAGACCTTGAAGGACATCGTTCCCGGGTTCTTATCAATCTTGCATCGAAGGAGTATTACTCCGCTGTTGATGAAACCCTTTTAGACGCCCGAGTCATTAGTCCCCGTTTCCTAGATGAAAAGAACGGGAAGTTTAAGATCATAAGCCTCTACGCGAAGCAAGCACGAGGGGCTATGGCTTCGTGGTTAGTGCTGAACAGGGTGGATAGCCCGCGTTCGATAACCGAATTTGCCGAGTCGGGATATAGCTATTCGCCCGAAAGGAGCACCCCCGAGGAGCCGACTTTTATTAGAACGGAACGTTCGCGTAGTTGATGCTCAGCAGATTCCCATTCGGTGAGCAGCTTCCTTTAGTTCTTCTTGGTGATCCGGATGGGCTATGGCGATGAGTCGTTCCGCTTTCTGGCTCACAGAAGCATCTTGTAAGCGAGCGATTCCGAACTCGGTGACGACAACGTCCACGTCGTAACGGGTTGCGGTTACAGCGTTGACATTGATTTGAGGAACAATTCGAGAAGCGCTCCCGCCTTTGGCGGTAGCTGGCATCAAGTGGATTGACATCGCCGATTCAGACATTTGGCATCCGCGCAGAAAATCTAGTGCACCGCCCACGCCGCTATGTTGAACTCCATTGATCATCTCGGAGTTGACTTGACCCCAAAGGTCGATTTCTAGAGCACCGTTTACACAGCGCATGTCGCGATTGGCTGAGATCTGCTGATGATTCAGGGCAACGTGGGCAGGAACAATGTGGCAATCCGGGTTGTCGTTAAGAAAGTCGAATGTTTCTGGCAACGCGATCGTAAAGACAGTTTTATTTGGAAAGACTGTTTTGAGGCGATTGTTAGCAGCTCCAGACTTCATGAGATCCATCAGCCCTTGGCACATCACTTCGGTATGAATACCCAAATCGGTTTTATGCGTTAGGCGGGCAAGTGCTACTTCAGTGAGGCCACCGACTCCTGATTGGACCGTCGCACCGTTAGGAATTAGTTCGTCTAACGCTCCTATAAAAGGATCAAGATTAGAAGGGGGTGTTCGCTCGTCGAAGATCGGCATTGACCCCCTAAGCGGAACATGGATCAAAGCATCAAATTCCTCGACCCTGAAAGAATCCCCGTGGATATAAGGAACTACAGGATTAACCAACCCGAACACGAGGTCGCCGTCTCGCCGCGCGCGACGAACCAGAGCGTCATTTCCTGCTATCGCTGACCCTGGAGGGATCGTGCCATCAGGTAATGGGGTGCCAACTTGGACACATGCGACCCGTGGCGGGTTGCGGATCGCAAATTGTCCCCAGTCCTCCAGCCTTACTGGAATAAGTTCGGCTTGCGCGCCGGCTTCACGCAGAATTTGAGTCAAGAAAGGAGCGCGTAATTCGAGGTTTGGATTTGTGCCTACCGCAGCTCCGCCTTTTCTAGGAGCAGGAACGAAAACAGCTACGTCGTTCAGGTCGTTACGTTCCGCTAGCGCATAAAGAAAAGCTGTCGGTTCTGGAAGACTGGTGCCAACAAGATCGCCGTCTTGGACATGATCTGCGGCAGCCTGAGGGGAGATCACCAGATGCGGCCACTCTTGTGTCCATTCGAAACCATCGTTCTTCTCAGAAACCACGGATAGAACGTATCTCAAGCTGATGTGCCTAGTCGGAGAAACCCGAAGTGGTGAGATATTCCTTAATGAACGTTTGCGCAAATAGGGGTAGCGGTGCCTATAGTGCCGGACAGTTGTGGTTCGCGATCTGGCCGGATGGCTGCCACGAGGGGGAGGCAGCCATCCGGTCCATCGGTCGTAACTGGCAGATCGCGCGATGGGGAGGACAAAGTAATGGCTGAGGAATACTTCGTTGGTACTAAGACGTCAGATCGTTATCCGATTTGGACTCGAGCGAATGTAGGGGAGGTGTTCCCCGACCCGGTGGCTTTAGCAACCTTTGACTTCGCATTTCAAAATGATGATGGCCTTCAAATGAGCGAGCTGGGCTTTCGAGACGCATACATCAGAATCGGTGCGTTCGAAGAAAACGAATTCGACCCCGATAACCCCGTATTTTTGGGAGTCTTCGGCGGGTATACCTATCTAAACGCATCGCTCATGCGTATTTTCGGTGAGCGTGCGCCGGGGTTGTCAGCGCAGGATATCGATGAAGCTTTTTTTGGAGTGCAACCGGGTATCCCAGCATATGAACAGCACCCTGATGATCCGAGTCCCGAAGCCGAAGCTCGCATAGGCGAAGTATTTGGTTGGGCTCTAACAACTCCAGACCTGCCCGACGTCTTGGAGCAAGAGCAGCGAGTTAATGCCCTTCGAGATGCTCGACCTGACTTCGCATCGATGGGTGATCATGAAATTGTTGACTGGATTGAAAACTTCTTCAACGGTGGGTTTCGGGAGCTTTTCGCCCAACATATTTTCATCACTTTCCTGGCAACTGTCCCCCTAGGCATTGTGTCAGCAGTTTGTGAGGCGGTTGGTCGCCCGACTGACGCCATGAAGATCTTGGCAGGACTTGGCGATGTTGAATCTGCTGCACCATCGATGGCCATGTGGGAACTTGGGCGACAGGCCGTCGCGTCTGAAAGCGTGAATGCAATTTTCGCGGCTGGTATTGAAGATCTGGATGCTCGTTTACGAGACAGCGCCGAATCGGATGTAGAAAACTTTGTTGTCGCCTTTGATGAATTTCTTAGGTCTTATGGGTCCAGGGGACCTAATGAGTGGGAACTTTCGTGCCCAACTTGGGAAACAAACCCCGACTTAGCATTAGCGGCAATTGACCGGATGCGAGTTTCGCCAGCATCCGCGGCACCTCAGGACCACCAAGCTCAGCTTGCTGGTGACCGTCAGCGTCTTGTCTCTGAAATCGGAGCGATGCTCGAAGCTGATCCGGAAGCACAAGGGCAGTTCTTGGCTGGAGCTCACGGCGCATCGGTCTTAATGCCTGGTCGTGAACGAACCAAGACCAATTGCGTGAAATTTATTCAAGAAGCGCGGATGGCAGCTCGAGAATTAGGTCAACGGATGGTCGGTCGAGGCGTGTATCCGGAGATAACGAGTTTTGCGATGCTCCGCTTTTCTGAGCAGCACCAAGCAATAGACAACCCTGACGGATGGCGGGAAATAATTGAACAGCGGCAGGGAATCTTCGACATAGCCACAGGGAAACAAGAACCATTCGTCATTGTGGGAGAAAGCGAACCCCTTTCATCTTGGCCTGACCGTGATGCTGTAGTGGTTGAGCCGCTGCAGTCTGGTGATTCGATCCAAGGTTTCCCTGGGTGTCCGGGTATCTCCGAAGGTCGGGCCCGTGTCATCCTCGACAGTCATGACCCCACAGCGTTAGAGCCAGGAGATGTGCTGATAGCACCATTGACAGATCCCTCCTGGACCCCTCTTTTTGTTCCAGCGGCTGGTGTGGTCGTGGATGTTGGAGCAGCTTTGAGCCATGCCATTATCGTGAGTAGAGAGCTCGGCATCCCATGCGTCGTATCTGCGACCGACGCCACAAAGCGCATTCCTGACGGAGCAAGAATTCAGGTAGATGGAGATACCGGAGTGGTGACTGTCCTAGACGGCTAGGAATTGGCCACTGGTGGAGTTCGTTTCGACTCGCACTTCTAATTCCACCTAGGTGCCCGTCGTTCAATGAGGGCTCGCACACCTTCTTGGTAGTCAGGGTCCAACATCGCTGTTTCTAATAGTCGCTCGGATTCGGCTACAGCGGAACCGACGTCTCTGTGCTGATCCAGGTACACCTGAAGCTTTGTCATCTGCTGAGCCGAGGGAGAAACACGCTCAACTAGTTCAGATGCATACGATTTGGCGTGCGGGAGCAGTTCCGCTGTTTCGAGGATCTCGTTGAAGAGCCCCCATCCGGCGGTCTCGCCGGCCGTAATAACTCTGCTTGAAAGCAAAAGGTCGTTAGCTCGAGTCAAGCCGATCAATCTAGGTAACAGCCACGAAAGTCCGAATTCGGCAGGTAAACCTAATGGTCCGTGAGCAGTGGTCAGTTTGGCGTATTTCGAAGCGAACCGAAGATCGCAGTAGCAAGCAAGAACTAGTCCTACGCCAGCTGCCGCTCCGTTAACTGCAGCAATCGTGGTTACGTTCAAGCCGAACATAAACGCAAAGTTTTGGTCAAATTCGGAAGCTACTCCGTATCCGGGATTGGAAATGTCAGTGCTGGTTCCGGAGTCATAGCCGCCTTTTTCAAGATGGCCTTCTAACGCCTGGCTATCAGCCCCAACACAAAAATCGTCGTTCGCTCCGGTGATGATCACTGTTCTAATTTCTGAGTCAGAGTCAGCCCGTTGCAAGAGGTGGCGGAATTCGGTATGCATTCTGCCTGTCCAGGCATTGCGACGTTCAGGCCGAGAGAGGGTGAGTGTTGCTACTGGGCCGTCTACTTCGAAACGTGTGGTTTTCAATTCCATTTCTGACATCAACCCTCAATCGCTCGTCTAAGTGCGGCGAGCGCTTCATCTTTGAATTCTGGCCGACAGATCAACAAATCGGGTAGCCAAGGATCTTCGTAGTTGTAGTCAAGCGGTGAGCCATCACAACGGCTTGCATGTAGACCTGCGGCCATTGCCACCACGGCGGGCGCGCAATTATCCCACTCGTACTGCCCGCCGCTGTGAGCGTAGATATCAGCATGCCCGAGGACCACGGCCATAGCCTTAGCTCCGGCGGAGCCTAGAGCTAGTAGCTCCGCGTCGAGAGCTTCAGCGACGATCATCGCAGCCGCTGGAGCCCTGGAACGACTCACAACCAACCTGGGGCGGCCGTCATGTGCTGGGGGAAGCTGAGACGCAGGTTCAGTTGCCAGGGTCTTGTCTATGGCAGGTAAGGCAACTGCTCCGGCTGTAGGAATTCCATTTTCAGTTAGAGCCACATGCACTGCCCAGTCGGAGCGACCCGGCTCGCCAAACTCGCGAGTTCCATCGAGAGGGTCGACAATCCAAACTCGTTCCTTGTCTAAACGGGACAGGTCATCGCGGCCTTCCTCTGACAAGATTCCGTCGTTCGGGAAGTGCTCTTGAAGTGCTTTCATGATAAATCGGTGGGCCTCGAGGTCCCCTGTGTCTTTAACCGTCCAGCTATCTGCCCCTTGAGCAAATAGTCGTTCGCGGATGTCTAAAAGGAGCTTCCCGGCGTCAGTCGCGATGCGAGCGCTAATCGCGTGATCTTGGGGGTTGGCCATGGGTTCTTCGGCTCCTATTAGACAAAGTTGAGTCAAGCTTGGTTAAACGATCGTTTAGCAGATAGGGTTTCTGCCCTGTAAAGAGATTGTGACGAAAAGATCACAAGGTGTTTGTTTGCTTTGTTGACCGTATACCGTGCACGCACTCTTAACCGAGTAGAAATCCGGTCGCGGGGCCGGTAACCGCAACAGAGAGGGACTCAAACAGATGCGGAAAAACATTATGTGGCGACTGCTTGCCACACTATTCGCTATTGCACTGGCCGCTTCGGCTTGTGGCGGAAGCGATTCCTCCGACGACAGCAGCGCAAGCAGCTCGTCATCGGATGCTGAAGAAACTGAAGTAACGCTCGCAGCCAGTGGCGAAAGCCTTCTGGACACGATCAAGAGCCGTGGCACCGTTAACTGTGGTGTTTCAGGTTCAGCTGTGGCGTTCTCAGAACTCCAAGCTGATGGCAGCATGGCCGGTTTCGATGCCGACTACTGCCGCGTTGTTGCAGCAGCCATCCTTGGTGATGCAAACAAGGTGAATTTCGTTTCATTGACAGCCGCTGAGCGCTTCACAGCAGTTCAGACCGGTGACGTCGATCTTCTGATGCGAAACACAACCTGGACTCAGAGTCGTGACTCTGAAGTCGGCATGGACTTCGGCCCAACGACTTACTATGACGGTCAACAGCTCATGGGTCGCGAAAGCGACGGCTTCTCCGGTTCTTCACAGGTATCGGATGTCGGCGGTTCAGTTATTTGCACCAGTGCAGGTACAACAACCGAAAAGAACATCGCAGACGCTGCATCTGAAGCAGGCGTAAGCATCGAACTTCAAACCTTTGAAGACTTCGATACTGTCGTCAATAACTTCATTTCAGGCGCATGTGACATCATCACTACTGATGGTTCAGGCCTTGTAGGCCGAAAGGCAAAGCAGCAACCAGACGGTGAGAACTGGGTGATCTTCCCAGCGACACCGATTTCGAAAGAGCCGCTTGGCCCGACATACGGACAGAATGACTCTGCGTTTAGCGACGCAGTCAACTGGGCCGTATACGCGACCATCATCGCCGACGAAAAGGGTGTGAACTCAAGCAACGTCGATTCGATGCTTACCGGTGGCGACACCGAAACCATTCGTCTTCTTGGAGGCGAGGGTGAGCTGCAGAGTGGTATGGGTCTTCCGGCCGATGCCTTCTACCAGGTCATCAAGCAGGTCGGAAACTACGACGAGATCTATAGCCGTAGCCTCAACCCAGTGGGTCTGAGCCGTGAAGGGTCAGCTAACGCTGCCTGGACCGCCGGTGGTCTTGTTTACGCTCCACCAGCACGTTGATGTAACAAATTGATTCTGTAGGTGGTTTAGAAACCACCAAAGAATTTTGGAAGGGCTGGAGGTCAAATCGACCTCCAGCCCTTTCACTGCCTCTAGGCTGAACGATTGATGACCTAGAGCTGTCGCGTATATCTGGGAGGGAATCATCTAGTGGCAAGTACTGCCCCGCCGTCAATTCATCACGAACGCCCCCCGCTGTACAGAGATGTCACGGTGGTCAAGTGGGTCGTGCAAATAGTCGCTCTGCTACTCACCCTCGGTGCTCTCTGGTTTCTCGCCAACCAAGCTGGTGACAACCTCAAGGCCTCCAATGTTCCGACGGACTACGACTTCTTGTCCGTTAATCCCGGAATTGACCTTTCTTCAGGGATCGATACCGACCCTGACACCGGTGGCAGAGCGCTATGGGTTGGAATGGTCAATACGTTACGGATGGCAATTGCGGGGATCTTCGTAGCAACCGCTATCGGCGTACTGGTTGGTCTCTCACGACTGTCGAACAACTGGCTACTTCGAAAATTAGGAACTGTCTTCGTTGAAACCCTTCGCAACGTTCCGTTGTTGGTGCAGATTCTCTTTTACGGAGCAGTCTTCGCCAGCTTGGACCGAGTGTCTCTTGATGTTGGTCCGGTGAACGGATGGTTCCATTTGTCCAACAAAGGACTTTCGATGCCGAGAGTCCATATTGCAGACGGCTTCTATCAGTGGATGATTGTCATCATCATCGGTCTCTTCGCTGCCAATTTTCTTCGAAAGCGACGCATAGCGGAGCAGGATCTATCAGGTGAAGAGACATACCCAATATTGAGTGCCTTTGGCTTGGTCGTTGTTTTTGGGACTTTGGGCTGGTTTATTCATCCGATCTTCGGTTTCGTTGGCAACATCTTCGATGCTTTGTCTTCCGCAGTTTCTACCGTGCCTGAAGGGGTTCTCCAGCTGCTGATAGCAGTTCTCTCCATTGGCTTGAGTGCCTATTGGATTCGCGGATTTCTTAACAGTCGACGGACTCCGGCTGGGTTAGCGAAGCTCACTGACGACGATTATTTCCGGATGATCTTCGCAGGGATCGGCGGGGTGTTGGGTGCCGTCTTCTTCTTAGTTCTTTGGCCAGGGCTCGCTAGCTGGATGATCAACTCTGCGAGCGACCTCTTTGAAGTCCTGGGAAATAAGTTTGGGGATGGTCGAAGTGGTCGACCGGTCGATGTTGCTCTGCCGGACATAGTTCAAGTCGGAAAATTCCCTAACTACGGTCCGTCGGGCCTGAACTTTTCTATTGGATTTGCTGCGGTCTTTTTCGGAGTCGTGTTCTATACCTCCGCCTTTATTGCAGAAATAGTTCGAGGAGGAATACTGGCAGTCCCTAAGGGGCAGACCGAAGCTGCAGGTGCACTCGGCCTTCGCCGTGCAACTGCATTGCGACGAGTAATCATTCCGCAGGCAGCGAGAATCATGCTTCCACCTTTAGGGAATCAGTACTTGAACTTGACCAAGAACACTTCGCTCGCGATCGCAGTCGGGTATAGCGACATTGTTCAGGTCGGACAGACGGTCTACAACCAAACCGGAAAAACCCTTCCGGTCGTATCTATCTGGATGTTCTTCTACCTCTCGTGTTCGTTGTCTATATCAGTGATCGTCAATTTCTTTAACGTCCGCATGAGAATCGTGGAGCGCTGATATGTCGGACTCGGGCCAAGTATCAGCAGATCGGGAATTTCAAGAAGGAATGGAAGAGGAAACTGCTTCCCCTCATGAAGTCCCGAGCTTGCCGATGGGTCAATGGCTGAGAAAAAATCTCTTTTCCAATTGGGCGAACGGAATCCTCACACTGCTTGGTGCGCTAGCGGCCTTGGTCGCATTGCGTGGTGTCTTGAACTTCGTCTTTAGCGAAAACCGTCAATGGGACGCAGTGCGCACCAACCTTCGAGCCCTAATGACACTGTCTTACCCTGAATCTCAGTACATACGAGTGTGGGTCGCGCTTGGATTTATTGTCGGCCTTGCGGGTCTTAGCGCCGGTATATGGGCAAATTGGGGCGGCGTGTCAGTGAAGCGAATTTCTACATGGCTGATGGGCACAGGAGCGTTCCTAGCGGTTTGCGTGATTGCACGTGAACCCAGCGTGATCATCGGTACTGACGGGAAGGTCGTTCGCACGGTCGAAGGTTCACCACAACGCGAATCCTTTATGGATGCCATGGTGGATCGGTCCAGTTGGTGGATTGCAGCAGTTCTTTTGTTGGCTGTGGGGGCTGGGCTGTGGAGCAGATTTAGCGGTCCTGTCCGTCGGCGTGTTGAGGTGCCAGTCACTTCAGTAGTTTGCGTGGGTCTCGGCCTGGCCGTGTTGAGTCTTTGGATAGCCCCATATGGCCATTACGCGTTTATCTCAGCGACAAAGTCCTACGTCGCCGAATCGGGTAGGACGGTTGCATTCTCGACAAAGCTGCCTTGGACCGTCATGTGGATCCTTCTGTGCGGTTTCTTCCTCGTTGGTAGATCTTTCCAACGCAGCCGGTATCTCGGACTCATAAAGGGCTCGAGCAATTTGCTGTGGCTCATAAGTCCATTAACACTCTTCTGGGTGGTACTCAGGGACCCGGCCCTTGATTACGGTCATGTCATATCAACGGACCTTCCCATGGGCTTAGCGTTTGGCTTATTGGGCGGAGCACTTCTTTGGGGGCTGACTCGGACGGGCATCGGAGAAGCAGGACGGATCACAGCGACTCTGCTTTTGGGTTTCGCGGTCTTTAATTGGGTAGCGGCATTTTTTGGCTGGTACCCGATGCTTCAAAAGGCTCGAATTAGTTTCCTGCTGCTGGCCTTAGCAGCGCTGTTGGCGCCGAACTTCATAGGAGAATTAGCGAAACGCCGCCAACTAGTTCTTGGCTGGATCGGTGTTACAGCCTTAGTCCATTACCTCGCGACCATGATTAACACTCCGTCAACAGTCGAGCTCCAGTCGACAGAATTCCTGGGCGGCTTAGGATTGACGCTGTTCGTCGCGCTAATAGTTGTTCTTCTCTCGTTCCCGTTGGGAGTTCTGCTTGCTTTGGGTCGCACATCGAAATTTCCGATCTTTCGGATGTTGTCGACTAGCTACATTGAGGTGATACGAGGTGTCCCTCTGATTAGTGTCCTGATCTTCTTCTCAGTGATGGTTCCCCTGTTTCTTCCCGACGGGATGGAGTTAGCAGAATTGGCTGCCGTCTTAACGGGCTACACACTGTTCTCAGCTGCTTATCTAGCGGAGAATGTCAGAGGTGGCCTGCAATCGATCACCAAGGGCCAATACGAGGCGGCAGACGCGATTGGCCTGACGTCTGCTCAACGGACGGGCTTCATCGTCCTGCCGCAAGCCTTAACGGTTTCAATTCCTCAACTTGTGGGTCAAGTTATCTCGACCTTCAAGGAGACATCGCTTCTGGCGATCATTGGCCTCTTCGACTTCCTACGGGTGGCGAATTCAGTGATCCCAGCTCAAAGTGAGTTCATGGGTGTAAAGCGAGAAGGCATTCTTCTTGTCGCGATGATCTATTTCTTCTTCAATTTCACCATTTCCAAATACAGTCAGCGTTTAGAGCGGCGAGTAGGGCTTGGAGAACGATGACGATATGTCCCCATACCCCTCAGACCGGGAGTAGAGATTCATGAGCATCGATGATGCAACAACAGCAGCTAATGACAGATTGGCCGACCGCGACGACATGATCGTTTGCGTAGGCGTAGACAAGTTCTACGGCGATTTTCAGGCACTGAAAGGTGTGACAGCGACAATCAAAGAAGGTGAGGTGGCTGTTGTTTGTGGACCTTCTGGCTCAGGTAAGAGCACCTGGATCCGATGTATCAATCGCCTAGAGGTCCATCAAGCCGGAGATATTGTTGTTGACGGGATTGAACTCACTAACGACCTTCGCAACATCGAAAAGATTCGATCTGAAGTGGGCATGGTTTTTCAGCAGTTCAACCTTTTCCCGCATTTAACAGTTCTAGACAACATCACTCTCGCTCCTATTTGGGTGAGGAAGAAGCCGCGGGCTGAGGCTGAGGCTATGGCGCGGGCACTCCTCGATCGGGTAGGGATCCCTGAACAAGCGGAGAAGTTCCCAGGTCAGCTGTCAGGTGGACAGCAGCAGCGAGTTGCGATAGCGAGATCTCTTGCCATGGAGCCGCGCGTGATGCTGTTCGACGAACCTACGTCTGCACTAGATCCTGAAATGATCAAGGAAGTTCTTGATGTGATGAAGGAACTCGCCCGGTCGGGTATCACGATGATGGTCGTTACTCACGAAATGGGATTTGCCCGCGAGGTGGCTGATCGGATCATGTTCATGGAGGGTGGAGAAATAGTGGAAGTGGGAACTCCCGAACACTTCTTCACCAATCCGACCGAAGACCGAACCAAACTCTTCTTGAGTCAGATCTTGTGATCTGAAACCGTTTGCGAAATCAATCAGCTGGTTTCCCGTATGGGGCTTTCGCTTTTTTGTAGCACTCGGGGTGGAAATGCTCTACGCGGTCCCATTGGTTAGCCACGTAGACATTGCAAATAATTTGGTCGGCCCGAATTCGAGCCCGAAACTTGATTAGTTCGTCACATACGGCGCAATAGGCCGAATTTCCAGCGTCGACTGTTCTTGTGACCGCTCTGCTTTGCCACTTCTTCTTTGTCTTTGTCGCTGATTTGGTGGCCACGGTTTATCTCCTGTTGACAGGTCACTATGAGTGCGAATGGCAACTTAGTCACTGATCGCGCGAAAGAGGTGGATATTCGCGCGAATCGCGCGAATTTCTCGCGCGGACCGCGCGTATACGGCTTAAATTCGCGCGAATCGCGCGTTTAACTAGTTGCGAGATAAGGGCGATACAGGTTCGATTTCGCGCGGATCGCGCGATTATCGAGCTAAAGGCTTGTACTTGATTGGCTTCGGTCCTACTTCATCACCGAATTCACGTACGCGAAATTCCTCATACTCGGAGAAGTTGCCCTCAAACCAACGAACTTGGCTGTCTCCTTCGAACGCCAATACGTGTGTGGCGACACGGTCAAGGAACCAGCGGTCGTGACTGATTACAACGGCACATCCAGGGAAGGCTTCTAATCCCGCCTCAAGGGCCCGAAGCGTGTCCACATCTAAATCGTTGGTTGGTTCATCGAGAAGCAATACGTTGCCCCCCGTCTTGAGCACCTTCGCTAACTGGACCCTGTTTCTTTCGCCTCCTGACAAATCGCCGACTTTCGTTTGCTGATCTGGACCTTTGAAATTGAAAGATGCAACGTAGCTTCGGCCATTAACCTCTCGATTTCCGACCTGGACGATGTCTAGGCCATCTGTTATTTCCTCATAGACCGTTAACTCAGATCGCAACTCGTCTCGAGATTGATCGACATAGGCCAAATCCACTGTGGTTCCGATAGTGATGTCACCCGTGTCAGCCTGTTCCTCGCCGGTGATCATACGGAAGAGAGTTGTTTTACCTGCACCGTTTGCACCGACTACTCCCACGATTCCAGCTGGCGGCAAGATGAAGGAGAGATCTTCAATTAGGAGTCGTTCACCGAAGCCCTTGTTGACGTTCGTCAGTTCAATTACTTGATCACCGAGTCTGCGATTCATTGGAATGCTCAGTTCGAGTTTCTCGTCCCGATGCTCGCCGGCCTCATGTTCAGCTAGGAGCTCGTCGTAGGCAGACAGTCGTGCCTTGCTCTTCGCTTGCCGAGCGCGAGGGGAAAGTCGCACCCATTCAAGTTCTTGCGCCAAGGTTCGTTGTCGAGCGTTGGATTGACGCTCCTCTGAAGCGAGCCTGGCCTGTTTCTGCTCCAGCCAGCCGCTGTAGTTGCCTTCGTAAGGATAGGCATTGCCGTGATCGAGTTCGAGAATCCAACCCGCAACGTTGTCTAGGAAATAACGATCGTGCGTTACTGAAACCACGGTGCCCTCGTAATCCTTCAGAAAACGCTCCAGCCAAGCGACCGACTCTGCATCTAGGTGATTCGTAGGTTCATCCAAGAGCAGGAGGTCGGGTCGAGCGAGCAGCAGTCGACATAAAGCCACCCTTCGCCGCTCACCCCCGGAAAGTGTAGAAACAGCCGTCTCGCTCGAAGGAACTCGCAGAGCGTCCATTGCTATCTCAACCTGACGTTCCAAGTCCCATGCGTTCGATGATTGAATTTGGTCTTCTAGTTCGGCCTGCAATGACCCGACTTGATCAAGGTCGGCGTCAGGGTCTCCCCACATTGCGAGAACTTCGTTGTAACGGTCAATAAGGGATTGAGTCTCGGCGACGCCTTCCATAACGTTGTCGTAGACATTCTTGCTTTCGTCCAGCTGTGGTTCTTGGTCAAGAAGACCGACGGAGAAACCTGGCGAAAGTCGTGCTTCGCCTGTAAACCCGTCGTCAATGCCGGCCATGATCCTCAATACTGAGGATTTACCAGCGCCGTTATGTCCGAGCACCCCAATTTTGGCTCCTGGATAAAACGCGAGTGTTACGTCTTTAAGCACTTCCCGATCGGGAGGATAAAACCGCCCTAGGTTTCGCATTGTGAAGATGAACTCAGATGTCATTTATTTGTTCTTCTGTGAGATAAGACGATGGATCATAAACGTTCTGAAATCTAAGCCAAATCGGGTCACCGCAGTGAAAAGCCAACTGCCTGTTCAAGGTCGTCAAGCGCTTTGTCAGGATCGGTGACTTTGATGGCTGTCATCCCTAAGTTGGCGGCAGGCTTGCAGTTAATACCAAGATCATCAAGATAGGCACAGTTTCTTGGGTCGATCTTCAATTGGCTACAGGCCATTTCGTAAATTCGAGGGTCAGGCTTTCTGATGCCGACCTTTGCCGACTCAACTACCACTTCGAACATGCTCATTATTTCTGCTATGGATGCGGCCTGATCGGGAGTTCTTGACATCCCTGACCCATGACCCGATTTCATGTTGTTCGTAATACAGCCGATAGGAACGCTCCCCTTAAGAATTTCAAGAGCGTGAACCATCTGGGGTCTTATGTCGCCGCTAAGACACCCCAAGACGCGCTCACCAGATAGTTCCAGGCCGATGGACCTTGCTTCAGCTTCGAAGAGTTGACAGAACTCGGGAAGCGTCACCTCGCTTCGCTCCATCTTGGCCCATGCGTTGTCATCGGGGTTAGTCGAGTTGATTTGTCGAATTGAATCGGGTGGTAAGCCAAGTTCTATCTCATATTGGGCGAACGCTTCGAAAGGGCTGGTCGTTATGACTCCGCCGAAATCAAATAGGACAGCAGTAATTAATGAATCTTTCTTCACGAGCGAGGAGGCTAGCTGGAGCTAGATTCGAGATGTGCGCATCGCTACATGGAATGTGAATAGTTTGAATGCCCGAATTGAACGGGTGGATGAGTGGCTCGACTATGCATCTCCCGACGTGCTTCTTTTGCAGGAAACAAAAATGGCTCAAGATCAGTTTCCTCATTCCCACTATTCGCAACGAGGATACGAGAGCGTCCACGCGGGTGAAGGTAGATGGAATGGCGTGGCGATTTTGTCCAAAGTGGGGATAGAGGACTCCTTTGTAGGTTTTGCTGATGGAGGTGAAGAAGACCCTGAGGCGCGAATCATCTCGGCGACTTGTGAAGGTGTAAGAGTTTCTTCTGTCTACGTACCAAACGGTCGAGAAGTTGACCACGACCATTACCACTACAAGTTGTCGTGGATGTCTCGTCTAACGAATCACCTGAAGGCGACGTGTGACCCAAGTGACCCCGTCTTGGTGGGCGGTGATTACAACATTTGTCCCGACGACCGAGACGTGTGGGACCCTGACAATCAGGCTCCTCGTACTCATGTGACGCCCAAAGAGAGAGATGCGATCGCAGCATTGCAGGATTGGGGGCTGGTTGACGTCTTTCGGGAGTTTTATGAAGATGAAGGGCTATTTTCTTGGTGGGATTATCGAGACGGCGCCTTCCACAAAAAAATGGGATTGCGAATTGATTTGTTGATGGCAAGTCGATCAATCGTTGACAGGGCCACCTTTTGCCTAGTGGATAGGACAGCGAGAAAGGGCAAGAAGCCCTCAGATCACGCCCCTGTTTTCGTTGACATAGACACGTAGTTGGAAAACACGGATCAGCGTCAGCTGTATGGCTTACTTTTCAGTCGGTGGCGATGATCTTCAGTATTTCTGGACCGACGCGACTCAGACGTGTTTCCCCGAGCCCTGTTACATCAGCTAGCTCAGACAGGTTTACTGGAGATTTTTCAGCGACCGCGAGAATCAGATGGTTGGGCAATAAGGCTGAAGGTTCGACACGACGAGCACGAGCCGTTTGGTTTATCCACTCTCGTAGTCGCTGAGCGCGAATTTCGACATCACCGTGGATGTCCGGACCCAAATGGTTCCGAGCTTCCGCAAGATATTGGGCGGTGAGATCACCAGACGGTGCAACAGGATGTCGAGTGGAGGCTTTAATGAGAGCGAGCCAAGGAGAAGGCTCGCGATTTACTGCCATTCCGCCCTTCTGTCTTGTTTGTGCCCAGGTTAAGTGGAGTTTGTGCTGTGCACGCGATACCGCGACGTAGAGCAATCGGCGTTCTTCCAAGTCGCCGGAACGAATGGGGACGAGTCCCTGCTCAAGTCCAGCAATTACAACGCTGGGCCACTCCAATCCTTTAGCTGAGTGAAAAGTTGCTAGGTCAACTCCGTCGCCCTGGTAGTCCAAGTCTCCGGGTCTGAGGGTTCGAATCCAGTTACGAAATCCGGTTCCTGAGGCGTGGAAATTCTCTTTAGCGTATTGAAGTGCTAATTCGGAAATCCGCTTTTGTGGGCCATGATCGAATTCGTCGAGTAGGTCAGTGGCTAAGGCTGAGAAGTCGGAGTCAGCGGCGCAGAGTTGGTCCACCAGGTCTTTGACTTCAGGGAGCTTGAATATGCCTCCCTGACTTCGAAACCTGTAAGGCAGCCGAAGACGACTAAAAACCTCGGCTATCAGTTCCAGTTGTTCGTTTGTGCGGGCGAGAACGGCGTGACTTGACCAGCGGGTTTCGGGTAATCGAATGTCCCGCAGATAGCGAGCGATGCCAACTGCCTCTTCCTCTTCTGTGGGGAAGCTGTTGGTGGTCGGAGGTTCACCGAGTGTCGCTTGTTCGTCCGTAATTCGTGAACTCCGTTCGAGAACAGCGTCAGCGGCGCGAATTATTTGAGGCTGACTTCGATGGTTGTTAACTAACGAGATTGTTGTGGCGGATGGAAAATGGTCACAAAAGTCATAAAGGAGAGATGAATCTGCTCCGTTCCAGCCATAAATCGCCTGGTCAGGGTCGCCGACGATGCATAGATCTGTTCGATCTCCGATCCAACTTGTTAATAGATCAAACTGGACTCGGTTGAGGTCCTGAAATTCATCGACAAAGAAATGCCGGAACACCCAATGTTGCGCATCTCGGAAGGCTTTGTCGGTTTTCAACAGATTGGTGCACTCAACCAAAATGTCGTCGAAGTCCAGCAACCCTCGTTTGCTTTTATAGGAGGCGAACGCGCTCTGCAGATGAGCTACCTCGTTTGCTTGATTCTCCCCGATCCGTGATCTCCCGGGACCATTGCGGTATTCATCAGGCGTCAAATTTTGAGAGTTCAGCCAATCAATTTCTATAGCGGCGGTTTGTAGATGAAGTTTGGGAAAGTCTCCGATTAACTGAGTGAGGACAGGACGACGACCGGCGAGCACAGTTGGTGCTCGCCTTCCATGATCTGCGCGGTGCTGCCGAATTTGGGCTAATGCTGTGGAGTGGAATGTGCCCACCGCTCCCAAATCTCGGATTCCCATCTTGATGAGACGACTGCGAAGTTCATGTGCGGCTCGTCGGGTGAAAGTCAAAGCAAGAACGCGACGGGCATCGGCACTGCCTTCGAATACTCGGCGAGCAATTCGGTTAGTAAGTACGCGAGTCTTGCCAGCACCCGGTCCTGCGAGAATCCGCAGAGGGCTGTCATTCGATTCCACCGCCACTCGCTGTTCGGCGTTTAATGGCTCAAGATCAGGTCGTGGTGTACGCGAATTTAACGAGACAGAACCAAATTCGTCAGCAGTATTCGCCTCGGTCACCTCAGTGACGCTACTGCCTAGGTAGGACCGTGGCGCCGTTGGGTCTACTCTCAGATCATGATCTCGTCGATCCGCGTGGTGAGCTTGGTTCCCAGTGTGACTGAAACGTTGCTTACATGGGGGATTGAGCCCATTGCCTGTACGCGGTTTTGTGAACAGCCAGGCATCGAAGACGTGGGTGGGACAAAGGATCCTGACCTAGTCGGTATTGAGGCTCTGGCTCCTGACCTGGTTGTCTTTGACCGGGAAGAGAATCGACTGGAGGACTATCAGGAGCTAGTGAGTCATAACCTCAAGGTCGAGTCTTTGCACGTGACATCTGTCTCCGACGTTGGTACCGAACTCGGACGGCTGGCATCAATAGTTGGGGCTCAATGGTCTTATTCCCTCGATGCTCCCCGAAAAAGTCGAGGTCTGAGAGCGTTTGTCCCCATTTGGCGGCGACCTTGGATGACTGTGACAGCGGGTACTTACGGAGTTTCTTTGTTGAATCACCTAGGTGTTGATGTGGTGTTTTCTGAAAATGAGGATCTATACCCAACACTTGACGACGAAGCTCTTGTGACAGCTGAACCCGACATCGTCCTTGCGCCTAGCGAGCCATATCCATTCGGCAAACGGCACCTAGATATGTTGGAGGCAATAGCACCGACTCTTCTGGTTGATGGTCAAGATCTTTTTTGGTGGGGATCACGAACAGTGGACGCAGTCCAACGATTAGACCGACAACTTGAAGCGTTCGAAGAGAAAGGACTCTGATGGCACAGGAAAAAGCAGGAATGGCCCGAAATGGGCAAAACGAACTCCATTATGTGGTTTCTGGGGACAGCACCGATCCTGCTGTCTTGTTTATTAACGGCTTGGGGAGCCAGCTAATAAATTTTTTACCCGACTGGGTTACGAAGTTTTGTGACGCCGGTTTCTATGTGATTCGAATGGACAACCGTGACGTCGGAATGTCATCAAAAACTTCAGGCGACCCGCCCAACATGGAAGCGTTGATAGATAGCTGGTCCAAAGATCGCTCAGTCAAGGGCTTCAACGCCGCCTATGACCTGTCTGATATGGCGGCGGATTGCGTCACTGTTCTTGATGCACTGGATGTCGAGCGAGCACATGTGTGGGGAATGTCGATGGGTGGGATGATCGCTCAAACGTTGGCGATTGATCACGCTGACCGGCTTCGTTCGATGACTACGGTCATGTCGACGACTGGAGAACCTGGTGTTGGTCGATCAACTCCTGAGTCAGCTGCCCAACTAGTGTCGGTCGGCAATGATCGGGAAGATGTCGTGAATAGCGCCATTGCAGGTCGGCGACTTCATAGCGGGTCACTGTATGAAGAAAGTTGGGCTCGCTCCCTTGAAGAGGCCGCCTACGACCGCTGCTACCACCCTCAGGGGAAGACGTGGCAACTTTTGGCGATCCTGGCATCTGGTTCGCGAGCAGAACAACTTCCTATGGTCACGACTCCATCGATGGTCGTCCACGGCCGACTTGACCCACTGGTTCGGCTAGACGGAGGAGAAGCAACTGCAGCTCTAATTCCCGACGCAGAATTAGTGATTCATGATCAAATGGGCCACGACATTCCTGAACCGTTGTGGGGTCATTATTTAGCTGACTTCCAGAGATTGGTGGAACGGGCAAATTGACTTCAGAAAACGTAATCACAGACATAGCTCAGCTTGACTCGCTCTATGGTGCAGCTACACCGCGGTCGATCAGCAAGGAAATAACGCATCTCAACCCGGAATATCGGGCCTTCATTGAGGCGGCACCGTTTATGGCGGTGGCGACTGTTGGATCCGATGGCCTTGATTGTTCGCCACGGGGTGAGAATGGCAGTGTCGTTCGCGTTGTTGATGGAAACACCATTCACTTCGCGGACAGAAGAGGAAATAACCGGTTGGACACGTTGCGGAACATCCTTAGCGATAACCGAATAGCTCTTTTGTTTCTAGTCCCCGGAATAGGGGAAACAATGCGTATCAATGGTCGAGCTTCTATTTCGGTTTCATCAGACTTGCTTGAGACTTTCACCATTGACGGAAAATCGCCCAAAACGGTGGTTGAAGTAAAAGTTGATCGAGCGTATTTCCAATGTTCGAAAGCCTTAGTCCGTTCTGGTCTATGGGACGCCGATAACCAGATACGTCCAGGTGACGTGCCATCTGCAGGTCAAATGTTAGAGGCGACAGCTACCGATGATTTCGACGCTCTGGAATATGACAGAACCTCCGAACAACGCAACCTTGACCAACTGTGGTGAGAGTGCCGGTTATCTGGGACATGCTGTAGCCAAGCACTAGGTTGTTTGTGAAATACGTAGGGAGATTGGTATGGGTCCGCTTCAAGGAATCCGCGTAATAGAACTTCAAGGCATTGGTCCGGGACCGTTTTGCGGGATGATGCTCAGCGACATGGGCGCCGAGGTGATCAGAATCGACCGTGCGGGGAACGTCTCAGGTATCGATTCGGATAATCCGCCGATTGACGTCCTCGCACGAGGGCGGTCGTCAATTGGGGTTGATCTTAAGAATCCTGAGGGAGTAGAGGTTGTTTTACGGCTTATCGAGACCGCCGATGCCCTTATCGAGGGTTTCCGGCCAGGGGTCATGGAACGTCTTGGGCTCGGCCCCGAAGAGTGTCTCGCCCGTAATCCCAGACTTGTCTTTGGACGCATGACAGGGTGGGGCCAAGAAGGCCCCTATGCGATGGCTGCCGGACATGACATCAACTACATAGCGCTGGCAGGGGCCCTCGAGCCGATCGGTCGCCAAGGAGAAGCACCGGTGCCGCCACTCAACCTCGTCGGTGACTTTGGAGGAGGAGGCATGCTGCTGGCATTTGGGGTGGTATGTGCAGTAGTGGAGGCCCAGCGATCAGGACAAGGCCAGGTGGTTGATGCTGCCATGATCGACGGAGCAGCCAGCCTTATGGCCATGTTCCATTCAATGAGAGCTCTAGGTATCTGGAACGATGAACGCGGAACGAATCTGCTTGATACCGGTAGCCACTTCTACGATGTATATGAATGTGCCGATGGTCGATACATATCGATTGGCTCCATTGAGCCTCAGTTCTATTCTGAGCTATTACGTCTAACAGGACTCGACCAGGAGGAAGACTTTGCCTCGCAAATGGTGAGAACCTCATGGCCCGACTTGAAGGAACGTATAACCGCAGTGTTCATGACGAAGACGAGAGACGAATGGTGCGAAATAATGGACGCCACAGATGTCTGTTTCGCCCCCGTATTGACATTGGCTGAAGCGCCAGACCATCCACATAACCGACACCGGGAGGTATTCACAGAGGTGGCGGGCGTCACTCAGCCAAATCCCTCTCCCCGGTTCAGCAGGACACAGGAGACGATTCAAGGACCACCGGCTCATCCAGGACAACATACTGATGAAGTCCTACGATCAGCAGGTTACGATCCTGACGACATTGTCAAACTACGTGATGTAGGAGCGGTCGCCTGACATCAGAACGTGAACTCGAACCTGGGGCAGCGCCATCGGGTCTGCCTAGCAACCTTGTTCCTCTCTATGCCGAAGCGCAAGCGATAATTGAACTATCACCCGCTTCTGCGTGTGCAATTCTTCGCATAATCATCCGTTCGCTTATCCAAGAACGCGGACTTCGAGGTCGCCATATAGGCCGAGACGTTGCGACTTTGGTCGATCAAGGCGCGCCTGTGGGGCTCCTCAGAGCTCTCGATGTCGTTTCCATGACGGATGATTCGGCTAAAAATCCGGCTGAGTTGAAGCTCATTGATGGCCATAGCGACGCGCAGAACTTGACGATGTTTCTGCACCTACTCGCGGACCAAACGAATTGAGACGTTGATGCTCGGCAAGCTTCACCTGCTTGCATGCTGGGTGCTCGTGATAGGGAATGGAGCAACTGGTACGTGGTCGTTGGCGGCAATCCGGTTTCCGAAACTCAAAAGTAAGTTGCTGTGGCGACTGACAGCCGTTGTCCAAATCTGGGTTTTTGTTCAAGTAACCCTCGCAGCTAGCTACCTCAATGCTGGCGAAGGAAACGCTGAGTCATTCCATGTGTTCTACGGAGTTCTCTCTGCAGTCACCGTGGCAGTTCTTTACAGCTACAGAAGCCAGATGAGCCGACATTTGCATGCCCTATACGGCTGGGGAGGGCTATTCATAATGGGCCTGGGTATTCGAGCCTTGCTGCTGTTATAAGAAAGCTCTCGTTAACTCACCATGCAGTGTCAGCTAGCCAGACGCTCAGCTAATCGTTGGAGTTGAACTCTCATCTCGCTGGGAAGTCTGTCACCGATCGCTTCGTAGTGTTCTTCGATGAGTGACAATTCGTTTCGCCACTCATCTTGGTCGACGGCCAGCAAAGTTTCGAGCGCTTCGGACCCGAGCCCTAAGCCCGAGACATCTAGATCTTCGGTTCTAGGCACCATTCCGATTGGAGTCTCAATTGCATCGGCTGACCCTGCGATCCGTTCCAACACCCACTTCAGAACCCTTGCGTTCTCGCCAAAACCAGGCCAAATGAATCGACCTTCTTCGTCTTTCCGGAACCAGTTCACGTAAAAAAGCTTTGGAAGATTGGCGCCTGGCTGATTTCCGATGTCTAGCCAGTGTTGGAAGTAATCACCAAAGTTGTAGCCGCAGAATGGAAGCATCGCGAATGGGTCTCGACGAACTTGACCGACGGTTCCTGCAGCAGCAGCGGTCTTCTCAGAAGACATGACTGATCCGAGAAATACTCCGTGTTCCCAACTAAGTGCCTCTGACACTAAGGGAACTGTGGTTGCTCGTCTGCCGCCGAAAAGTATTGCTGAAATTGGTACCCCTGCTGGGTCTTCCCAGGAAGGTGCGATTGAAGGGCATTGAGATGCCGGCACTGTAAAACGGGCATTGGGGTGAGCAGCGGGATGTTCAGATTCTGGTGTCCAAGTTTGACCCTTCCAGTCAACCAAACGGGCCGGAGCTTCGTCACTGAGGCCTTCCCACCAGATATCACCATCATCGGTTTCCGCGACATTGGTAAACACACAGTTACCGGACAGGGTCGCCAAAGCATTGGGGTTGGTCTCCTCACCGGTCCCTGGCGCCACTCCGAAGAAACCAGCTTCGGGGTTGATGGCGTACAGCTGGCCATCTGACCCAAATTTCATCCAGGCGATGTCATCTCCAATTGTTTCGACTTTCCATCCTGGAAGTGACGGAATCATCATTGCCATGTTGGTCTTGCCACAAGCTGAAGGAAAAGCTGCCGCGACATATTTGGTTTCGCCGCCGGGTGGAGTGACTCCGACAATCAACATGTGCTCGGCAAGCCAGCCCTCGTCCCGCGCCATCGTTGACGCTATGCGAAGAGCAAAGCACTTCTTGCCTAGAAGGGCGTTCCCTCCGTAGCCCGAACCGTAGGACCAAATTTCTCTCGTGGAAGGGAAATGCACGATGTATTTATTTTCTGCATCGCAGGGCCATGGCACGTCCTGTTCGCCTGCAAGCAAAGGAGCGCCAAGAGAGTGGATGCAAGGCACCCAAGCGTCGTCGCCCAAAGCGTCCAATGCGCCCTGTCCCATGCGCGTCATAATCCGCATTGAAGCTGCGACATAGGGCGAATCAGTGAGTTGAACACCGATGTGTGCGATTGGAGAACCAAGCGGGCCCATAGAAAACGGGACGACAAACATGGTTCGTCCGCGCATCGACCCTTGAAACAAATCCAACATCTCACCGCGCATTAACTCTGGTTCTCGCCAATTGTTGTTAGCTCCGGCATCTTCCGGATCATCGGTACAGATGAATGTTCTGTCCTCAACCCGAGCGACGTCACCGGGGTCGGAGCGAGCTAAGAAACTGTTCGGTCGCTTTTCGTCGTTTAGCGGGATCAGTGTCCCTTGTTCGACCATCGAATCGGCAAATCGATCATATTCTTCTTGGCTGCCATCGCACCAATAGACCGAGTCGGGAGCGAGCACTTCGGCCCACTTATCAACCCAGTCGAGAAGATTTTGGTTGGTGGTCGTTCCAGGCATTCTGACCTCCGTTGGGTATCAGACGTCAACTGGGGTGGATCCCCAGTTCCTGGTCACGCGTCGCCCCCCGCGGCAGTGATCCAATCGGGTGTACCAAGGTCAACTTCACTACCCAGTCGAAGCTGAGTAGCTAGTCCTTGTTCGTTCAGGTCGAAGATGACCCTTTGCCCCTGTCGTACCATTCGAAAGATTGAGTCTTCGAGTGCATCTAAGGCCAAGTCGTACTCAGTGCGGTCAACATCGTCGACGAGTACGCCCGTCTTGGACTGAGGGTCATATGACTTTACGACACCTTGCACTGCTGGCCTCCGGTATTACTCCTGAACTCGAAGTTCGTTATTTGGCACAAGCTTCTATGGCGACCCTATGTCGGTTAGTGAAGCGGGCACAACTTAGCAAGTGAATGATCGGGTTGGGGGGAACATCGGCTTTAGGTTTGGTCACCTAGTGGTAGTGCCTGTCACAGGTAGCATCGGCTTCTGTGGAAACAGTCTCTTTCTTGGCCACAAAACAGATCGTGGAAGTCGTATCAGCATTTCACGATGCTTTAGAAGCTCATAAAGAGTTCGTAAATCGACTCAACGTATACCCAGTTCCTGATGGGGACACAGGCACCAATATGTTCCTGACTGTGGGGTCAGTCCTAGAGGAGATGGAAGCAGTCGATTTCGATGATCGAGAAGCTGTATGTGCTGCCTTATCTCATGGTTCTCTGATGGGGGCACGCGGCAATTCGGGTGTGATCTTGTCGCAGGTGTTGCGAGGGATGAGCAATTGTTTTGCCCAAGCAGACGAAATAGACGGAGACGTTTTAGCCAGTGCGTTAACCGAAGCAAGTGTTGCCGCTGATGGTGCTGTTATGAAACCAGTTGAGGGGACCATCTTGACTGTGGTGCGTGAGGTTGCTCGAGCAGCTCGAGATGCGGCAGAAACTAGTGCCATCTTGCAGGTGGTAGAAGATGCCCTAGCAGAAGGTGAGGCTGCCCTAGAACGAACTCCGGAGCAGCTGAGTGTGCTGCGCGAAGCAGGGGTGGTAGACGCAGGAGGAGCAGGTTTTCTTCTCTTGCTGCACGCAATTTTGCATGTATTAGATGGTCGTGACCTTCCAGCAGCAGAGAACTCAACAGAGATAGCGCATGCAACGGTTGGTGTGAATCAACAGGAGGGAATCTCTGAACTTCGGTATGAAGTTATGTACCTGCTGAATGCCCCAGATGAAGCCATTGAGGGATTCAAGAACGTGTGGGCGGGCCTTGGTGACTCAATCGTCGTTGTTGGTGGTGACGGACTTTGGAATTGCCATATCCACACGGATGCCATCGGCCCGGCCATAGAGGCCGGCATCGAAGTCGGTCGACCGCAGCGCATCAGGGTGACCGACCTAGCTGAGGAAGTAATGGAAGAACGGTGGGTTCGCGAAGCCGCTGCGAGTGGGAAAGCAGATGACCTAGCGGTGTCGCCAGAGGTTCCTTGTGCCGTAGTTGCTGTTTCCCCGGCCCCTGGAATTGGACGAATTTTTCACAGTCTGGGAGTTCAAGAACTTGTGTTGGGTGGGCAAAGCATGAATCCTTCCACCTCAGAACTCTTGGAGGCGGTAGAGCGTGCCCCAGCAGAGCAAATAGTGATCCTGCCAAATAACTCAAACATTGTGGCTGTTGCTCGAACCGTCGACGACGAAACAGCGAAAACTGTTGTAGTAGTTCCAACCACGTCAGTGCCTGAAGGTTTCGCTTCACTCTTGGGTTATGACCCCCAGACAACCGCGACCGAAAACGCCGAGACGATGTTAGAGATCGCTTCCGGAGTTGACGTAGGTGAGGTGACTCAAGCAGTCCGATCAAGTAGCACACCAGTCGGGGAGGTCGGAGAGGGTGATTGGATAGGCCTCGACCGGAATGGTGTGTGCGCAATGGGTACCACTCTGGTGGAAGCAGCTACGAATCTGTTAAACCAGCTCATTGGTGAAGAGAGCGAAATCTTGTCGCTGATTGTTGGTGAAGGTGCAAGCGATGCTGACACTCGGGCAATTACGGAGTGGGTGACAGAGAACAGGCCAACCGTTGAAACTGAGATTCACAATGGCGGACAAAGTCACTACCCGTTCTTCTTCGGGGTCGAATGACGGAACCGATCTCTCTTCGTGAACTCGACGCTATAAGCGTCGACCAGTTGCAAGGAGTTGGTGAGCAACGACGAGCCTCGTTGGAAGAAGTTCAGATTCACTCGGTTTTCGATTTGTTGACTCATTATCCACGCCGCTACATCGATCGAAGTCATGAAGCCAAGCTTGTTGATGTGTGTCCCGGCCAACAAGTCATGGTTGTGGGAGATATTGAAAGCGTCACGTCGCGGAGGACCCGAAATAGGAAATCGATTGTCGAGGCATCCCTTTCTGATGAGACCGGGAGTTTGAAACTAGTTTTCTTCAATCAGGCATGGCGCTCAAAGCAACTTGATCAGGGGCTAACGGTTGCGTTGTTCGGCAAGGTCGATCTGTATCGCGGTCATCTCCAAATGACCAACCCCTTGGTCGACTTGGTTGGAGACCGCACGGGGAGAATTGTGGCGATATATCCCCAATCAGGTAAAGCGGGTCTTACTACGTGGGATATAGGACGTTGGTCTACCGAGGCCTTGCGTCGTTGCCAAAGCAGAAGCATTGTGGACCCGCTCCCCCCAAAGTATTTGCAGGAATTGGGCTTACTCGACCGGATGCAAGCGTTCGAGGCGATTCACCAACCAGCTTCAATGTCAGATGTTTTGAATGGGAGAGACCGTTTGGTCCTCGACGAACTATTGAGAGTTCAGCTAGTTCTGCGTATGCGCAAGATGCGACGTCTTGATCGTGCTTTGGGTGTGAAACACAAAGTTGATGATCCTTTGGTGACCAAATTCGTCGACGGTTTGCCGTTTGCCCTCACTGCTGCACAGCAAAGGACGATGGCGGAAATAAGCTCGGACTTAAATTCTGATCAGCCCATGCACCGGCTGCTCCAAGGAGACGTTGGGGCCGGCAAGACTTTGGTAGCCATGCACGCCTTACTGGTAGCGGTTGCAGAAGGACACCAAGGTGCTCTTATGGCCCCGACAGAGGTGCTAGCGGAACAGCACTACATAAACCTCTATGAGCTTGCTAAAGGTCTAGAAGTAGCGGACCCAACAACTCTGACCGGCATAAGGCCACTGTCAATAAAGTTGTTGACGAACGGAGTGACCGGGAGTGACCGTCGGCGCGTCGTCAAAGGAATGGAAGATGGATCGGTTGATTTAGTCATTGGTACGCACGCTCTAATCCAAGAGGGAATTAACTTTTCCTCGCTGAGTGTTGTCGTCGTCGATGAACAACACCGGTTTGGTGTCGAACAGAGGGCTGTTCTCAGAGAACGGGGCCGTGATGATGGTAAATGGCCTCACTTATTGGTTATGACCGCTACCCCCATACCTCGCACGGCAGCGATGACTGTTTATGGAGACCTAGACGTATCCACCCTAAATGAACTGCCACCAGGCAGATCCCCAATCGTGACGTCCTGGGTATCTCAAGACGTTGAACAAGTATGGGACCACGTTCATTCCGAGGTTACACAAGGCCGTCAAGCCTACGTCGTATGTCCGTTGATCGAAGAGAGCGACAAGTTGGATGCGAGTTCAGCTGAGAGCACCCGACAAGAATTGATCACTGGAGTGCTCTCAGATCTGAGGGTCGGACTCTTGCATGGCCGTCTAGATGCTGTCGAAAAACATCAAACGATGGCGGCGTTTCGAGAAGGCCAGCTCGATGTTTTGGTTGCTACAACTGTCATCGAAGTCGGCGTCGATATTCCAAATGCTACGACCATGATCATTTTGTCAGCCGACCGGTTTGGGATAGCGCAGCTTCACCAGCTTCGAGGGCGAGTGGGTAGAGGCAGCCATCAGTCAACCTGTTTCTTGGTTGCCACCGATGAGATCTCAGAAGACGCTACAGAACGTCTAACCGCCCTCGAAGAGTCGAATGATGGGTTCGCTCTGGCTGAGCGTGATCTCGAACTTCGAGGCGAAGGGACCATATTCGAGCAAAGGCAATCGGGTAGAAACGACCTTAAACTGGCCTCACTGGCGAGAGATCGGGTGTGGGTCGAACGCGCTCGTGACTTGGCAGCAGAGCTAGTAGATGAGAGAGGCTCGCTTGAACACCACCTCTTGTTTGAAGATGAGATCCGGTGGTTTGTGGAGCGTCGTGATGATGACGCGGAGAACCTACTGAGAGGGTAAGCGGCATCTGCTCTACTCGTCTTCGACCACTATGTCCCAACGGTCAAGACAGTCTCGGCATCGGTAAGCAACTACATCACCGGGTTGAAACCCTTCGTCGGGTTCTTCGTAGCTAATTCGACGACACAAGCCGCCACAATCAACGCAGATAATTGATTCGGGAACCTGCATACCAACAGTGTGCCGTTATTGTCATCCCATGCGCATTGTCGGAGGCGAATTGAGTGGGCGACGAATATTGGCGCCTCAAAACGATAAAGCCCGCCCTACGTCCGAACGAGCGCGCGAAGCAATCTTCAACATGTTGTTTAGCTTGGGATTACCTGCTGGCTCCCGTGTGATTGATTTGTTCGCTGGTTCCGGAGCGCTGGGCCTGGAAGCCTTATCGCGTGGGGCGCTTGAGGCAACCTTCGTCGACAATGACCTGACAGCCTGTCGAACTATCAGTGAGAACTTGGAGAGTCTCGGATTGGAAGGTCAGGTGATCCATGGAGATTCGGTTCAACGACTCCGATCTCTTGAGGTCGATTTAGTGTTAGCAGACCCGCCCTATGGCTTTGAGGCTTGGAATGAGCTGCTGGAGGTGGCAGGAAAAGCTTTGATAGTTGCTGAGAGCGACACGCCGCTTAGCATTTTCCCTGACTGGGAAGTGGTGCGGAGCAAAACCTATGGGAAGGCTGTCGTGACCATTTTGAGACCTAGTGAAACAAAAATGTCCTGATTTGTGCAGATTTGGACTATTGACAGTGGAGGATTCCCTTCAGGGTCGGTACCGTTTCAAGTAGCCCGAAGCGTTAGGCGAGGAGACACTCGTGGTCAAGGTTCTGTACCCAGGCTCGTTTGATCCTGTCCACAACGGCCACATGGAGATCTGTGCGACTGCAAGTCGCCTGTTTGACCACGTAATAGTTGCGGCAATGAGGAATCCTCAGAAGTCCTCACCATTCTTCACCGATCAAGAACGGGTAGAAATGCTCACAGATGCATGTGAGCATTTGGGCAACGTCGAAGTTGTCCAGTTCGGTGAGTTGGTAGTCGATTTGGCTCGTCGCTTAGAAGTTGACTTCATCATCAAAGGGCTAAGAGGATCAGCAGACTTCGAGTCCGAGCTCCAGATGGCCCAGATGAACAAATCCGTAAGTGGTGTCGAAACATTATTTTTGCCATCAACAAGTGAAAACGCGTTCATAGCGTCGAAGTACATACGTGATATCACTGCCTTTGGAACCGACTGCTCCCATCTTGTACCCGAATCCATTGCGCAGCGACTCAGAGAGAAGATGCCCAAGTGACTGATGCCGCGCCGTTAAGCGGTCCGGGTGTCGAAGCTCTGGTGCGGCGGGTTATCGATGTCATCAATGCCGCCAGACCGATGCCCCTATCAACATCTGTCATGGTCAGTCGAGATGAGATTATCGAGTTGTTAGAAGCCGCAATATTAGAGTTGCCCGAAGAAGTCCGAGAAGCAAGGTGGCTGCTGAAAGAGCGCGAGGACCTTCTCTCGAAGGCGAGGGTCGACGCGGGGTTAGTTATTGAGGAGGCTCGAACTCGGGTAGCTCAGATGGTGCAGAGAACCGAAGTCGTTCGATCAGCTGAACGCAAAGCCCGACAAATGGTGGAACAAGCGGAGTCTCAAGCTCGAAGAAGGCAACATGAAGTCGACGACTATTGCGACCAACGTCTCGAGCAGTTTGCTGATGCCCTAGAGAAGGTTCAAGGAGCGGTGACGAACGCCAGGACACGGTTACAGCCAACGATCACAGCGGCGGAACCCGAAGAACCAGAGCGGGAACGTACTTCAGGCCCTGAAGTTTTTGACCAGGATGAGAGTTGAGAGACGCGAGTCCACATCCCGAGCTCCGTTTCCCGCTGGAGAGGCTTCAACGTCTCGATCCCATCCGAAAATGGAAGGTCGAAGTTCGAGCCTCTCTGTTGCAAGACCTAGATAGCCCGTTGCAGGTTGGCGACATCTCCCTTCCTCCCGATGAAGTCGTTCTGGTCGATCTCCTCATTGATCCAATACGAGGAGGAGTTGCCGTCAATGGCAAAGTGTCGGTCAATTGGAATGCTGAGTGCTCGCGTTGTCTGCGCCAAGTTGATGGTTGCGCGGTAGCCGAAGTCGAAGAGTTATTTGAGGAACACCCTCGGGAGGGAGAGTCCTACAAACTCGGCGAAGAGTTCATCGATTTAGAGCCAATGATTCGAGATGCCGTATTACTTGAACTTCCTGTTGGAGTGATCCGCTGTGCCGCACCTGAAGAATGTTTGGCGGCGGCACCTGCGTACCAAACTTCAGATAACAACTCCGATGAAGATCAAGACCGCAAGGAATCCAAGGATCCGCGATGGGCGGCACTGGACGACCTTACTTTCGAAGACGAATAAAGAAATTGCCTTTATAAAGCTCAACGGTGATAGGCGAGGTCGCGGTAGGAGGTCGATTCCTCTTCGGGTAACCTCTTTTGTCTGTGTCGCTACTTCTGACGCACTTCACACCGAGGCGTAGTGCCGCTTATTGACCGCGGTCATTGGCACCAAATCGGAGTTATATTCGCTTGCTTAGTGAATCACGCTGAGCCAATTTCCTGAGGTTGACGATGGCTGTCCCGAAGAAAAAGACCTCCAAGTCAAAAACGCGCAGTCGTCGTGCTGCCGCATGGAAGCTTCGCCCGTCCTCGCGTAGTTCCTGTCCGCGATGTTCTGAGGCAAAATTGCCGCATCGGGTCTGCGGTAATTGCGGCTGGTATGCGGGTCGCCAAGCTGTCGAAGTTGACTAGCGGAAAAGCGAAATCGTCGTGAAGCCCATCGTCGTTGACGCAATGGGCGGAGATAACGCGCCTTCCGTCATTGTCGATGGTGTACGTGAGGCACTTAGTAGTGGTATTCCAGTTGAACTAGTTGGAGATCCCGCAAAGATCCAGAACTATGACGGTATTGCGCTGCATCCAGCTCTCGAAGTAATCGAGATGGATGATGAACCAGGCCGAGCAGTAAGAACGAAAAAGGATTCGTCCATAGTGCGCGCCGCAGAATGCGTTCGAGACGGACACGCTTCAGCCATGGTGAGCGCAGGAAACACCGGCGCTGTCGCAGCAGCTGCCTTATTGCGAATGAAACGAATTAAGGGGGTGAATCGTCCTGCGATCGCGACCACGCTCCCTGTTCCGGGACGGGCACCGAAGATTTTGCTTGATTCTGGTGCCATGGCTGACTGTCAAGCCGACTGGTTGCACCAGTTTGCTCGAATGGGGTCAGCATTTACGCAGGTACGATACGAAGTCGCTTCACCTCGTATTGGTTTGGTTTCCATCGGTGAAGAGCCTGAAAAAGGTAACCAGTTGGTTAAAGAAGCACACCACCTGCTGGCTGATGATTCGACCATCAATTTCATTGGAAATGTTGAAGGACGTGACGTTCTAGATGGCGACGTGGATGTACTCGTTGCCGATGGATTTACTGGAAACGTCATTCTGAAAACCTTGGAAGGAACGCTCCAGTTCCTTGTGAATCAGATCGTTTCAGCCCTCAGCGCTGATGATGCTGCAGAAGTAGGGGCTCAGGCGTTGGGTCACCTCGCACCAATCGCGGCGGAACTTAATCCTGACGCCGTTGGAGGAGCCATGCTGCTTGGGGTTAACGGTGTAGCGATAATCAGTCATGGTTCAGCAGGCCCGACTGCCATATTGAACGCATGCAAGGTCGCACAGGACATGGTTGAGCGCGATTTAGTTGGAGAATTGACCGCGGCTATCAGCCTCTAAAGAGGAACGAAAACCACACAGAGGGTTATTTAAGTAATTAAAACTACTTAAAGTGGTCAATTTGTGCCATCTGCTATGGTGAGTTCAACGTAAACCAGTCGCGTAGGAGTCTCCGGTGCCCGCTGAAACACATGTTGAACAGAGCCCACCTGACCGAGATGGTGTCTTCGCCATCATTCGCGACCAGCTATCAGACATCCTTGAGATAGACCCCAGTCGAATCGCAGAATCATCTTCTTTCGTGGACGACCTTGAAGCGGACTCGCTTGCCCTCATTGAACTCGTAGAGGGTCTTGAGGAAGAGCTTTCTGAACGCACCGTGGGCTTTCGAATCGAAGATGAGGACCTCGAGGACCTAAAAACTGTGCGCGACGCAATTGATTACGTCATGGCCCGAATTGGTTGACACTTTGAGGTCCCAAGACCGACTCCTGGCGTTAGCTGACCGAATTGGATATTCCTTCAGTGACAGCAACTTGCTTTTGCTGGCTATGTCTCATCGAAGTTGGTGTGCCGAACGCGATGATTCACCGTCAAATGAACGGCTCGAACTTTTGGGTGATGCAGTACTGGGACATTGCATAACAAATCACTTGTATCGAGCGCACCCAGAATGGAGTGAGGGTGAGCTCGCCCAGGCAAGATCTGCTGTCGTGAACGCAGCAAGTCTCGCCGAAGCAGCTGGGAACTACGAACTAGGAAACGCCTTGCTATTGGGGGTAGGTGAAGACCGATCCGGGGGTCGAGAGAAAGCTTCGCTCTTGTGCGACGCATTTGAAGCTCTCCTGGGGGCTATGTATCTCGATGGAGGACTTGATCCGACTGAAAAATTCATCGTCGAGGCGTTGAGTGAACGAATAGAGCAAGTATCTATCGACCCAGGTATTGGAGACGCGAAAACACGATTACAGGAGTTTGTGGTTCGTATTTACGGTGACTCTCCGTCCTATGCCCTAGAGGAGAGTGGACCTGACCACGATAAACGGTTCTACGCCGAGGTTTCGTTCGCAGGTTCAGTGCATGGCAGAGGTCAAGGAACTTCAAAGAAACAAGCTGAACAAGCCGCTGCCGACGAGGCTTGGATCGAACTCCAATTAGCCAAAGAGGTCAACAAATCAACCAACCAAGGAAAATCTAACCATGTTGGAACTGCCTGAACTTGAAACCGCTCGCCGTGACCTAGATCGGGAAGTGGGTGGTTTGAAAATCAAAGAAATAGACGTGATCGGACCTAAACGGCTGATCCCGGGTCAGGCCAACAAAACAGGTCTGACTAAAGCGTTATCCGGGCGAAAGATTTCGTCTGTGAAACGTAGGGGCATGCTGCTTTGCTTGGGAGTAGGGAATGGCCAATCGTTGGTTATCGACCTTGGTGGCGGAGGATCATTACAAAGAGCCGCCAATAAAGATGTTCGAGAGCCAGATACTCAGTTAATTATCGGCTTTACCCAGAAAGGTCAGCTACGGCTCATCGATAATGACAAAAGCGCAACCGTGACCTTGGTTGACGATGAAGTGATGAGCCAAGTTTTTCCTGAAGTTATAGAGCTTGGGTTCGATCCGGTTGATGAGCCAATTTCGTGGACTGACTTCGGAAGTCGGCTGTTGAAACACGACACCAAATTACGACCGCTTTTGATGGACCGAACGTTCATCGTTGGGTTAGGGCCGATCTACAGCGACGAAATTCTTCACGCAGCGTTACTTCGCCACGACAGAATCGCGGATCAGCTAATTACCCAAGAAATACGCAGGCTATATAGAGCCATTGTTGAGACGATCCACAATGCCGTGAAACATCGTGGAGTTGGTCTTGACGGAAGCTGCGATGTTTTCGGTCAACCTGGAGGATATGACGAGTATCTAGAGGTATACGGTCGAGGTGGGGAACGAAGTAAGAATGGCCGTGGGAATGTCCTTACAGCGAGGGTTGGTGGATCTACCCACTATTACTGCGATTATCAGGTTTAGAAGGCAAAACTTTCGGGTAAATCAAATACCTGGCTAAGGGTCAACCAATGAGGGTCAGCTAGAGGGCATGATGTCGGAGTGCCGCTGGTGTCAGTGGCGCTGCGTCGTTCTCCGGGTAGGTCATTACTAGTGTTTCTAAAGTCGCTCACCATGAAGGGCTTCAAGTCCTTTGCTGACCCAACAGTGTTGGAATTCGAGCCAGGGGTGACGGTCGTTGTTGGTCCTAACGGCAGCGGCAAATCCAACGTTGTCGACGCTGTGGCGTGGGTTCTAGGTGCTCAGGGGCCGAGCACGGTGCGATCAGGAAAAATGGAAGATGTCGTCTTTGCCGGCACCCCTGATCGTCCCGCGCTTGGGCGCGCTGAGGTCAGTCTTGTGATTGATAACTCCTCGGGCTCTTTGCCAATCGAGTTCACAGAGGTGGTTGTTGCAAGGACCTTGTATCGCTCAGGAGATTCTGAGTATTCACTTAATGGAGTTCCCTGTCGTCTGCTTGATATTCAAGAACTTTTAAGCGATGCCGGAGTGGGTAGACAACAACACGTCATTGTGGCTCAGGGTCAGATAGACCAGGTTCTAAATTCAAGGCCAGAAGATCGACGCGCGATAGTTGAAGAAGCAGCAGGAATTCTCAAATATCGGCGGCGAAAAGAACGAGCAGAGCGTCGGTTAGCGGCGACTGAAGCCAACATGACGCGCCTCCAAGACCTCCAAAAAGAAGTACGTCGCCAGTTACGTCCGCTCGAAAAACAAGCAGACGCGGCAAAACGCCACGGATCGGTAGCCGAGGAACTCAGGTCAATCCGGCTCTATCTGACAGGCAAGGAAATTCGAACTCTTGAAACGGCCCAAGAGGCAGCAAAAGAACAGACCTTGGAAACTAAGGCTGAACAAGTGAGGGTGCGTGGAGAACTAGAGGGACTCGATATCGAGATAACAGCTTCGGAAGCACAACTGGCAGCAGCTGGTGATCAGGGTATGGACTTGCTACCCAGAGTCGAGTCTCTCAGAGAGAGATGTCGGGGATTGATTGCCCTAGTCGATGAACGTTCCCGAACGACGGAACGAGACCGAGGGTCGCTTGTTGCTGCTGACGTAGCTCTGACGCTTGAAGCGGAATCATCGCGATTGTCAGATGAGCTCGCTGACATAACGACCCGTGAGGAGATTATTAAGGGACAACTTGTCGAGCTTTGCGAGACTGAGACACAGTTGGCCGATGAGGCAGACTCGTTGGAAATTGATGCTCCGCTTGTTGGACTCGATGCAGCCAAAAGAGCGGCCGAAGTAAAAGGTGAATTGGGTCCGCTAACACGAGGGCTTGAGCGGCTCACAGCGGAATACGATCGCCTCACCAAGCGGGTAGAACAACTGACCGCTGAAATCTCTGAGGCAGAACAACATCTTGATCAATTGCAGCTAAGTCTGGCCTCAGCTTCGAGTGTCGAAGCAGCCATGGTCCAAGACGTAGATCAGACCCAAAATGAAGCGGACTCTGCTGCAGAGATTTTGGGCGCTGTAGTCGATGAACAACAATCAGCAACGAAAGATGAACAGACCTGGTCTGCAAGAGTTGAAGCCCTTGAATTAGCTATAGCAGCTGCCCGCGAAAGTTCGGGATTCCAGCAACTTCAAGAAATTGAGGGTGTTGTAGGTGTCTTGGGTGAATTAGTTGATGTTGAAGTGGGCTGGGAAACAGCAGTCGAAGCAGCGCTCGGGTCAGTTCTTGCGTCTGTGGTTGTCGAAGATGTAAGGACGGCCAGAATTGCGTTAGAACGGCTGGGCGCGTCTGAAGCAAGCGGCTCAGTCCTGGCAATAAAAAGCCCTTATGCGGTTGCGGAAAGACCGGAATCTGGGGACCTTCTTCGCGAACGCGTCACTGGGAAAACACCCAAGCTTGAACCGCTTCTCGATTCCCTACTAGCCACTGCCGTATGCGTTGCAGGCGGATGGTCGGAAGCAATGGACTTTGCTGAACAGCATCCTGGACTAACAGTTGTGACGGCAAGCGGGCATTGTTGCGGACCCAATGGATGGAGTGTCAGGTCTGGAGACAACGCTTCTACTATCGCTGCCCTAGAAGACGCACGAGACGAAGTTCAGTTGGCCACTGCTAGGAGAGAAGCTGCAGAGGTAGAACGGGAAGTGGCGGAATCCAGACAACGAGATACCCAAGTTCGGTTCTCTGAAGCACTATCTCAGCTCGAAGGCAACGATGATCTATTGACGCGATCAGCTGATGGAATTGACACGGTCCAACGTCAGCGCCGAGATTTGGATTCGGAGCGAAAAATCCTTGAGACGCGGATAGCTGAGCTAAGCCAAGCATTAGAACGAGATCAACCCAGGGTGACTGAACTGGAAGGGCGCCTACTCGAACTGGAAGCAGCCGAGACTTTAGAGAGGTCGGCAGTTACTGATGCCCACACGCAAAGACGGGATTTGGAAGGCCGGATCCGAGCAGCTGCTCAAGCCCGCGCAGAGCTTGAAACGAACGAAAAGGCGCTCGAACAACAACGCAAACGAGTTGAAGACCGTAGAAATGAGATCAGCAGTTTACTTTCAGCGAATGATCAGGAAGCGACCGAAAAAAAGGACCAGCTCGGACGAGTCGAAGAATCCTTGATGGCTCTCACAGCTTTACGTGGCCTGCTTGAACAGCGACTTGGAGCCTTAGAAAAAGAGGTCGGATCGTTACGCGATAGACGCACCGAATTGTCAGCAGAAGTGAGGCTTGTCGCCGATCGTTTAGAAGGGCTCCGCGGAGAGAGGTCATCTCTTGAGAAAAGATTGACCGAAATACAAGAGACTTCAGCGTCCAATGAGATATTAGAAACTGAGCGCAGATTTAAGGTCGACAACTTGCGAGAAATGCTTCGCAATGATTTGAATGCTGACGCGGACGAGGCTTTGGATGCGCCGGAGCCGACGCTGGGCGAATCTGTCACTCCGGCAGCGCGTGTTCGAGAACTCGAGAGTGATCTGCGTCGAATGGGTCCTATAAACCCGCTGGCGTTGCAGGAATATGAAGCGCTTAAAGAGCGGCACGACTTTGTTGCAGAACAATTGGAAGACGTTCGGAGTGGTCGAAGAGAATTAAATAAAGTCATTACCGCTGTCGACGCTGAAATAGTTGACGTCTTTGAGGCTGCATTCAGAGACGTAGCAGACAATTTTAAGCAGATCTTTTCCACCCTTTTCCCGGGTGGTGAAGGGAAATTAAGTCTGACGCACCCTGATCAGATGCTCGAAACTGGTATTGAGTTGGAAGCAAAGCCATCTGGAAAGAACGTGCGAAAACTCTCTTTGCTATCTGGGGGCGAGCGCTCTTTGACAGCTCTGGCATTCCTTTTCGCCATCTTCCGCAGTCGCCCTTCCCCGTTCTATGTAATGGATGAAGTTGAAGCAGCCCTTGACGACATCAACCTGCACAGGTTCCTTGATCTCGTATCTGAATTCCGGCAGGAGGCTCAACTATTGATCGTCACTCATCAGAAACGAACAATGGAGGCGGCTGATGTTCTCTATGGCGTATCGATGGCTCCGGGCGGTTCCTCTCGAGTATTAAGCGAAAAGGTTGCTTCCTAACTTCGATGCCGACGAAGTCTCGAATTGTTTTGTAGCTTTCAGTCACGGTGAATACGTCCTTACTCATAATTGTTTTTGTTGCGGTGATGCTGTCACTGGCCCTTTTGCCTTGGGTTCACCGAACTTGGACAAATAGCCAGCGGAGCCGGCGAACCCCTTCGATAGGAACCGAATTAGAAGAAGATCGAGCTTTCGAACACTTCGACGACCGCGATGACGTTCACGAAATGAGAGAGACTTCAGTCCACGAGGAGGGGGTTCCTTCCGGTTCGATGCGCGAACGATTATCTAAAGCACGGGGAATGATTTCAGCTCGGCTAAGCGGTATTCGTGGAGGACCAGTTAATTCTTCGATGTGGGAAGAGCTCGAAGAAGTACTGATACTGGCTGATGTTGGAGTGGACACCACGTTGGACTTGGTCAACAGGCTTCAAGATAGGGCTGAAGCGGAGAAGCTAGAGAAAGGAACCGATTTACTCGAGGCGTTGAAGGCGCAGATGAAAAACGACCTTTCCCGAGATAGAGAATTGTCTTTAACTGCGTCGAAAGGGACAGTGCCTGTATGGCTGTTTGTTGGGGTTAACGGTGTAGGGAAAACGACGTCGATTGGCAAAGTCGCGCGCAGACTGACTGATGATGGCCTGAATGTGTTACTCGCGGCAGGTGACACATTTCGAGCCGCTGCCGCTGAACAACTTGAAAAATGGGCTAACAATTGCGGAGCTGATTTCGTTCGCGGAAGCGAGGGCGCTGATCCGAGTTCAGTGATTTACGACGCGGCTGAAGCTGCTCTAGCTCGCGAAGTTGACGTTGTCCTTGCAGACACGGCGGGACGTCTTCACAACAAAGTTAATCTGATGGAGGAGCTTGCGAAAGTTCGGCGAGTGGCTGATCGTGAGCCGGGCCAAGTTTCCGAAGTCCTATTGGTGATAGATGCCACAACAGGCCAGAACGGACTCAGCCAAGCCAAAGAGTTCACTGAGGCCGTAGGTGTAACCGGAGTTGTCCTGACCAAGCTTGATGGCTCTGCAAAGGGCGGAATTGTCTTTGCGGTTGAAAGGGAACTGGACTTGCCAGTGAAGCTGGTCGGGTTAGGAGAAGGTGACCTTGACTTAGTCGACTTCGACCCAGAGTCATTTGTAGAAGCACTATTTGGCGATGATTAGAAACCTCAACAAGGGCAACAAACTAGGGCAGATAGCCTGACCAAGCCTATGTTCGAATCACTTACAGATCGTTTCGATGGAATTCTTGGCCGCCTAAAAGGAAAGGGCCGCCTAAATGAGAGCGATGTGGCTGAAGCCATGCGTGAAATTCGCCTGGCCCTATTAGAAGCCGACGTTCACTTCAATGTCGTAAAACGTTTCGTGGAGCGAACCCAAACCCGATGCCTCGATAGTGAAGTCACGCAGAGCTTGACTCCCGGACAACAGGTTGTGAAGATCGTAAACGAGGAACTCACGACAATCTTGGGTGGAGAATCCTTTCAGCTCTCTTATTCACAGAACCCCCCGACTGTTGTCCTCATGGCTGGCTTGCAAGGTTCTGGAAAAACCACATCGTCGGCGAAATTGGCTCGCTGGTTTAAATCCCAGGGAAGAAACCCCCTGCTTGTCGGAGCTGACCTGCAACGTCCGGCTGCTGTTGAACAGTTGGAGACGCTGGGCCAACAGATAGACATTCCTGTTTCCAGTTCCGCGACCAACGCCATAGATGCGGCGCGAAAGGGCTTGGAAGAAGCACATCTAACCGGGCGAGACGTTCTCATTGTCGACACTGCAGGTCGTTTAACTATTGACAGTGCGTTAATGGACGAAATAGCGCAGATTTCGGATGCGGTAGAACCTGATCACACTTTTCTAGTGGTCGACGCGATGACAGGTCAGGATGCGGTTAACACGGCTGAAGCGTTCCACGCGACTCTCGAGTTAGATGGGATCATCCTTACCAAACTTGACGGTGATGCCCGAGGCGGTGCAGCCCTTTCGGTTAAGGAAGTGGTGGGCCGACCCATAGCTTTTGCCTCGACCGGCGAGAAGCTTGAAGATTTTGACCAGTTTCACCCCGGCAGGATGGCTGAACGCATCCTTGGAATGGGTGACGTTCTGACGCTCATCGAAAAGGCCGAGGAAGTCTTCGAACAAGAAGCGGCCGAAGAAGCAGCCCAGAGGCTCCTTGAAGGAACATTTACACTTGATGATTTCGTTGATCAGCTCCGCCAAGTACGGCAAATGGGCGACCTCTCAAGCATCATGTCGATGATGCCCGGGGTACCGAAGGAAATGAAGGACGCAAGCATTGATGAACGGGAGATTGACCGGTTGGAAGCGATCGTTCTTTCGATGACCCCAAATGAGCGCAGCAACCCTGATGTTGTTGACGGTTCTCGCCGCACACGGATAGCGGACGGGAGCGGTACGACGCCGGCTCAAGTCAGTAACTTGCTCAAACAGTTCAAAGAGATGCGTAAGACAATGAAAGGTATGGCCGGCCTGGGGTCTAAGACCAATTCACGTAAATCGAAAGCAAAGAAAGCAAAGAAGGGGAAAAAGGGCTCTAAGAAAGCGGGAAATAGTCGAGTTCAACCTAAGGACGATCCCAATGTGCCAAAGCTCAACGTAGCTGATCTTGACCTCACGCTCCCAGGTCAATGAGATGACCTTGATGGTGAGCGTGTTCGTTGGGCCCCGAGACCGGTAGGCTTTCCTACTGGCTTAAAGCAATGCCTTCCCTTACCGCTCCACCGACCCTCGGGCCGGCGACGCCGAGTGGTGAACTAGTTCGACAAGATGACCCCGGAGAGACCTAAATAACTATGGCCGTACGACTGCGCCTAATGCGCATGGGCAAGAAAAAGCAACCAACCTATCGAGTTGTTGCAGCTGACAGCAGATCGCCGCGAAACGGGCGTTTCATTGAAATTATTGGCACCTATCAGCCCCGTCTGGAGCCCTCGGTTGTCAAAATCGACAATGAACGTGCCGTTCATTGGCTTCAAAACGGAGCGCAACCCAGCGAAACCGTTGAAAAACTTCTAAAGATTTCAGGCGCGTGGGCCGACTACAAAGGTGAACAGTTCGTACCACCGGTTCCGCCGACCCCTAAGACGAAATCTTCCGTGAAGAAATCGGAACCCAGTGCACCGGTGTCCGAGTCGAATGATTCCGATGAAGCTAAAGGTGAAGACCTAGAGGTCGAGGAAACTTCACAAGACGATGAGGTGGCGGTTGTCGAAGATGACGAATCCACCGACGATGAGGTGGCGGTTGTCGAAGATGACGAATCCACCGACGATGAGGAGCAGTCATGACGGAACAAGAAGGAACTACTGCCGAAGAGGTACTTCTCTACCTCATTGCACAGCTCGTCGAACACCCCGACCAGGTTGAGCTTGAGATTGAAGAGAGTGATACGAAGATCAGTCTTATGGCCAAAGTGAGCTCGGAAGACATTGGCCGGGTAATAGGAAAACGTGGCCGTGTAGCTAACTCAATTCGTACGTTGGTTAGGGCAGCAGCGGTCAAAGACGGCGTTGATGTTGAGGTCGACTTCAGCGACTGAAATCGGATTCGGCTAGGTAACGAGCCAAGCAATGTCACATGCTGAGGAACTACTCGAAATCGGAACTATCGGTCGGGCTCATGGAACGAGCGGTGAGGTCGTCGTCCGACTTATTACTAATAGAGTCGAACGGCTCAACCCAGGAAGTACGTTGGTCAGCCCGGCAGGGGAGCTGGTTGTTGGAGCGTCCCGTCCGCACCAAGATCGTTGGTTGGTGCAGTTTGGTGGCATTGAGACTCGGACCCAGGCTGAGACCTTGCGTGGGCTAGTTCTGATGGCGTCTCCCATAGATGACTCTGATGTCTTGTGGGTCCACGAACTGATTGGCTCGACCGTTCGCGAACTCGACGGGACTGATCGTGGAACGGTAGCCGCGGTGGTAGCCAACCCAGCCTCTGATCTTCTTGAGTTAGATACCGGTCATTTAATACCGCTTACATTTGTTACCGAGTTCGCAGGGAACGTAGTCACCGTCGATGTACCAGACGGTTTGTTTGATTTGGGTTAATGAGATGCGCATAGATGTTTTTACGATTTTCCCGGAAGCAGTTGACGAAATGGCGACGCTTAGTGTTTTGGGTAGAGGCCAACAAACCGGACTGCTCGACCTTCGTGTTCACGATCTAAGAATGACGGCGACAGATGCCCATAAAACGGTTGACGACAAACCGTTTGGGGGAGGAGCAGGGATGGTTCTGAAGCCGGAACCCGTTTTCGGAGCAGTGGAAGCAGTCGATCCTCACAAACCGCTGATCTTGCTTGATCCAGGGGGCGCACGTTTTGACCAGAAAAAGGCCTTGGAATTGGCTGGCATGGACGGGTTTTCGCTCCTATGCGGACGATACGAAGGAGTGGATGAACGAATTAGAGACAACCTTGTTGATGAGGAACTCTCAATCGGTGACTTCGTGCTGGCAGGGGGAGAATTTGCGGCGATGGTGGTGATTGAGACTGTTGCCCGCCTCGTACCGGGAATTCTTGGAAATGACTCCTCAACCACCGAAGAGAGTTTTGGCGATGATTTGCTTGAATATCCGCAATGGACGCGACCCGCTGAGTTCCGTGCTCTCAAAGTGCCTGAAATCCTTGTCAGTGGTGATCACGGTCGTGTTGAAAGATGGCGGCTCGCTATGGCTATAGCCCGCACGGCAGAGTTGCGACCTGACCTTCTCGAACGTCGCGGAGTATCGCGAGATGAGCTTTCCCTATTAGCCGAGTTCGATATAAGCATCCATGACCGCTTCGTTTCGGAGTAACAGACCGCTAGCATGATGATTCGTTCTTGTTGCGATATCTGCAATCTTTACTGAAGGCAGATTGCGGCACCGCCCCACCATCGTTCCTCAATTGGAACCCCACACCAGGAGCAAGTGCGCCATGCACAGCACCGATCTTGTAGATCAAACCCAGCTAAGAACCGACCATCCGGAGTTCGGCCCGGGCGACACGGTAAAGGTTCACGTGCGGGTGGTTGAAGGTAACCGCGAAAGAACGCAGCTTTTTGAGGGATACGTCATAGCTCGACGCGGTTCAGGAATCAGAGAATCTTTCACTGTTCGTAAACTGAGTTTTGGCGTTGGAGTTGAACGAACCTTTCCCCTGCATGCTCCGACAGTTGCCAAGATAGAACGTGTCGCTGTAGGCGACGTCCGCCGTTCGAAGCTGTATTACTTGCGTGACCGCATCGGTAAAGCAGCTCGCGTAAAAGAAAAGCGTTACTAACTAAGGACAGATTGTCTCTATAAGGGCTAGCCCCGCGGTGTTCGTCTATGACGGGCGCGCCAGCAGCCGAAGTGCCAATGGCGTCTGAGGTCAGGTGCATCCAGAGGAATCGCGACCATGTGTCCTAGTCCTGGCGGAAGATCCCTGTTGCAACCTGGGCAAAGGTAAGTCTTGGTCGCCTGGTATGGCTGAACTCGACGCACCTCGTAGCCGTCTTCGGACTCCAGATCAAACACCATGGCTCCTACCCGAAAAGACCCCAAATAACGAAACCAACAGCGATAAGACCTGCGCTTACCACGAGGAGATAATCGAACTGCGTTGCGGTGTGCTTTCGGTAAGGGTTATAACCCACAGCCGCAGTATGCACCTATCAGAGCCAGCAATAGGTCAATTGCTACGTAAGTTCGTCTTGGATTCCGTTTCGTCGCCCGAACAGTGTGCCGCATTGCGTTTATCTGTGGTGTAGATGGTCGGCTGAATGTCGTCTCTGTCGGTACCGTTCATTGTGTGAGTCGAGACGTCTGGAATGTTGACGAGTTTCTTCGTTTTTTAACAGCTGCCTCGCCAGCGACCATTAAGGCCTACAGACAAGACTTAAACGATTTCATTCGATGGAGTGAGGAAAGTGGCTACCGGACCCCCAAAGCTATTAGTCGTAATGAAGTAGACAGTTGGATTGCCGGCATGCAAAAGAGCGGACGCGCTCAGAAAACAATGGCTCGGCGTATTTCCGCTTTGCGTCGGTATTACCAGTGGTCGTTGAAGAACAAACTGGTCGCTAAGGACCCGACAGTTAAAGTCAGGACTCCCAAAGGAGCTCAGAGGCTTCCTCGACCGTTGCAGCGGTCAGAAATTGATCAACTATTCGATGAAGGGACGCCGCAGAATGCTTTTGATCTTCGTGATCGCTTGATTGTTGAACTCCTGTACGGCTCTGGGTTAAGAGTGGCAGAACTTTGTGGTCTCAACGAAGACAGTTTGAACCTTGAGAGGTTGACTATGGAAGTCATCGGCAAGGGCTCTAAGAACCGCTTGGTTCCTATTAACGCGATTACTTGTGACCTGCTTGAATTATGGATTCCTCACGGAAGTAAAACCTTTGATGTTGACCATACGTCTCATGAGAGAAGCTCAAGAGCATTGTTCGTCAACCAGAGGGGAAACAGAATTGGGCGGAGTGACGTCAGGCGCATCTTGCATCGCTTGTTGAAGGCAAAGGGTCTGACAGAGAGGTCACCTCATGCGTTTCGTCACACCTATGCGACCCACCTCCTTGACGGAGGTGGCGATCTGAGAGCGGTTCAAGAGCTACTCGGCCACGCCGACTTAACGACGACTCAGATTTATACTCACGTGAGCAAAGAACAGCTTCGAGAAACGCACAAAAAACATCACCCTCGCGGATAGTGATCAAATCAATCGGTGTCCTCCTGACGACCGCTTTACTAGCTGCGTCGCTAGACTGCACCGTCGGGCTCGACTTGGGCCCACTATCACTCACAGCTGAGACGACCTCACGGTCGCCGTCTTAACACGGTGTCGATCTCGGTGCAGCAATCTAACCGTGGGGGGAGAAATCATGGCTGCAGTCGTAACCATGTCAGATCTGCTCAAGGCAGGCGTTCACTTCGGCCATCAGACTCGACGATGGAACCCCAAGATGGATCGCTACCTGTGGGGCGAACGTAACGGCATTTACATCATTGATCTTGAACAGACGATCGGTTTGTTGGACAGTGCTTATACCTATGTGCGTGACACCGTAGCGAAGGGTGGAACTGTTCTTTTTGTTGGCACAAAAAAACAGGCTCAAGACCCGATTGAAACATACGCAAAAGTCTCAGGTATGCCGTATGTGAATCAAAGATGGCTCGGAGGCATGCTCACTAACTTCAGGACCATTCGAGGCCGGGTTGACAAAATGCTTGAATACGAACGGATGCAGGCAGCCGGTGACTTCGACAACATGCCAAAAAAAGAGGCTTTGCTTCTGAGTCGGGAACTCACCAAGCTTCAACGGAATCTTGATGGATTGCGCAACATGGACAAGCTGCCCCAAGCAGTGTTCGTGCTTGACACTCCCAAGGAACATATAGCTGTTGCGGAGGCCAACCGCCTGAAACTTCCAGTCGTCGCCGTCGCAGACTCCAACAGCGACCCTGATCTAATTGACTATGTAATCCCTGGAAATGATGACGCGATCCGAAGCACAGAGTTGTTGACTCGAGTGATAGCGGACGCGGTTCGTGAAGGTCGCTACATCGCCGAGAGCAAAGGTGTAGTCGCTAGTGCTTCAGGGGAACGTAGTCCTGAACAAGAAGCGCGGGTCTCGGTTGAACAAGCCGAAGCTGCGCAAAAGGCACTCGCCGAGGCTGCAGCGCGAGAGGCTCGAATTGCCGCAGAACCGGCAGCCCAAGCAACCCCGGTCGTCGACCCTCCAGCAGAGGTGACGTCTGAATCAGAAGTGAAAGTTGCTGAAGAAGCAACAATCGAAGACTCGTCGGAAACGAACGAGGAAAACTAGTCCGCTAATACCGATAAAAGAGGTGCACCAGATCCAATGGCAGATTTCACCGCCAAGGACGTTCAAGCTCTTCGTCAATCCACGGGTGCTGGCATGATGGATGCCAAGAAAGCGCTGGTTGAAAATGATGGAGATCCCGAAGCTGCAGCCCAGTGGCTCAGAGAAAAAGGGATGGCGAAGAGTGCCAGCCGCTCCGATAGAGAAAATAGTGAAGGAATTGTTGTAGCACGGGTTGCAGGCGATATCGCCGCGATCGTGGAGTTGAAGTGTGAGACAGACTTTGTAGCTAAATCTGATCAATTTGGCGAACTGGCTGAGAATATTCTCGTATCGGTCTTAGCTCACGGAGAAGATGCTGTTTCTGAGAGTGCCATTGACCTTGAAAATATGAAGATCACTCTTAAAGAGAACATTGATTTGGGTCAAGTAATTAGATATGAGGCAAGTCCCGGTTCAGTGCTTGACGCATACGTTCACCAACAAAATGGGCGAGGCGTTAATGCCGTATTGGTTGAAGTCAGCAACGGAGACCCCAAGACGGCACATGATGTTGCTTTACATATCGCAAGTAGCCGACCCAAATATCTCACCAGAGATGATGTTCCAGCGGAAGTGGTGGCGGCGGAACGTGAAACACTTGAAACCATCTCGCGCAACGAGGGCAAGCCAGAACAGGCGATACCCAAGATTGTCGATGGCCGTATGGATGGCTTCTTCCGAGACGCAGCTCTCTTGGAGCAAAAGTTTGTGAAGGACGAAAAAGTAGCGATTTCAGAACTGCTTGCGGATTCCACGGTCAGTCGATTTGTTCAGGTGGAGATAGGTAGCTGACGTGACAGATCAGGCTCGTCGCTGGGAGGGTGAATGTCCTTGGAAACGGGTCGTTCTCAAACTGTCAGGTGAAGCGTTAGCTGATCCCGTGGGTGAAAACATAAGTGGCGAAGTGCTCCAGAATCTGGCCTCAGAGATTGCTGCAGTTCGTGAAGTCCATGAGGTTGATATCGCCATTGTTGTAGGTGGTGGAAATATATGGCGAGGCATGTCGGGTTCAGATGGAGGCATGGATAGAGCTCAATCTGACCACATGGGTATGTTGGCAACGGTCATCAATGCCATAGCTCTTCAGGATGCGCTCGATAGAGCAGAGGTGCCGACGCGGGTGATGACGGCGATTGGTATGGCGCAAGTTGCTGAGCCTTACATCCGCCGTCGAGCGGTACGACATCTGGAAAAAGGGCGCGTTGTTATTTTCGCTGCTGGAACAGGTAACCCGTTCTTCACAACAGATACGGCAGCGGCGTTGCGGGCTGCTGAAATAGATGCAGATGCGGTGTTAAAGGGAACCCATTCAGGGGTTGATGGGGTTTACACGTCGGACCCCAATAGGGATCCCGACGCTGAGCTTCTTGACGAAGTTTCTTTCCTTGATGTGCTTTCACAAGAGTTAGCTGTGATGGATAGCGCAGCGATCGCTGTATGTAAGGACAACGTGATGCCGATAGTCGTTTTCGACTTGATGACCCGTGGAAACTTCGAGTCCATACTCGGTGGTGCTGCGATCGGTACGCTAGTCAGGTGAGCGAGTTCGCAGAAGAAGTTTGTGGTGACGCACGAGAACGTATGGAGCGTGCCGTCGAACACGCACAAAACGAATATGCGACAGTTCGGACCGGGCGTGCAACTCCAGCGCTCGTAGAAAAGTTGAAAGTTGACTATTACGGGGCTGCAGTTCCTCTTCAGCAACTGGCAAGTTTCTCAGTTCCCGAGGCGCGGGTCCTTGTAGTGCAGCCATTTGATCGAGGTTCAATCGAAGGTATCTCTAAGGCACTCATGGAGTCGGATTTGGGTATTAACCCCAATAGTGACGGAGAGGTTGTTCGCTTGGTTTTTCCTCCTTTGACCGAAGAACGTCGACAAGATCTGGTACGAGTGGTCAAACAGATGGCTGAGGATGGTCGCGTTGCGATCCGTAACCTTCGGCGTTCCGCTCGGCAGGATTTAGATGCACTCGAAAAAGACAAAGAAATTTCTTCGGATGATAAAGAGAGGTTCAGCAAGGACCTTGACCGGTATACCCAAAAATCGGTTGACGAAGTCGACCGTGCGCTCACTGCTAAGGAGCAGGAGTTACTCGAAGTCTGAAGCGAAGGTTGGGTGGAGATATGCCTGATAGCGATGATGGCGAGATTGAACCCGGGCGTCGTGACCAAATCGAAGATGAAAACGACACCGGACCATTACTTTCCTTTGATTTCGATGAGTCACCGATGCCGCACTGGTCGGAACCAGGCTCTGGTGAGCGGCCAGAGGGAGGCGAACGGCCGGATCCCCCCGAAGTTGACAGCTCACGCTCGGGAGGTTCGCGTCTGTTCCCTCAACTGCCGGACGACCCCCATCTCGTCGACACTTCAGACACTGGACTGATGGACGCTGTCAGATCTGACACTATTCCAACAGTTTCGCCCCGGACACAAGATGGACCGTCAACTGTCGACTCTGCAGAAGTGATTGAGCCGGATCCAGTCACTCAGGAAGAGGGTGTCTCTATGCAAGCTTCCGATGATGGTGACTTCTCTCAAACTCAAGTACCGACCGATGAGTTATTCAATGACTCTCTTTTCGACGATGGCTTTGATGAAGCAATCTTCGATGATTCTCCGATAATTGGTGAAGGTGATGCACCAGTATTCGATACTGGACCGATTGAAGAGGTTGCAGAAGAAGCGTTGGAGCCAAGCGGTGACCCCGCGATACACGATGACACCGAAGAGGCAACTGTTAATGAACCTGAATCGGATGAAAATGAACGACCTGTGGAAGAACTGCTTGATGAAGGCAATCAACACCCCAGTGCTGGAACTGTTTTCGAAGACGAACCCACGGCCGAATTGGTTTTAGATGAAGACGACCCGCTATCTGAGACTGAAATCGTTGACTCCGAAAAAAGTCCTTCACTCAAGACCGACAGTAACCCTTTGCCCGACACTGAAAGCGAATCTATAGAAGAACCTGAGCGGTTGGCTCCACGGGTGATTGAACTTTTTGACACACCACCAAGCCAACGGATCATGCAAAGTTCGTCACGGACTGACCTAAACCTTGGCGGGGAAGAAAATGATGGGCAGGAGGATGCCGAGTGGAGTGAATTTGGCGGACCTGCACCCCATTGGCGAGAAGGTCGCCGCGACTATGAGGAGTCACCCAAAGTGAATGAAGATGACCGAACAGTGACACACGGGTCTGTTAAGGGAGAAGATTCGGGTGGATCCTCGGGGTCCACTGGACGCAACCTTCCCGCAGCGATTGGTGTAGGGCTGGCTTTGGCAGCAGCATTTTTTGGGTTACTGAAAGTCGGCCCCTGGGCCATACTCATAATGGTCCTAGCGGCGTTGGGACTTGCAGCTCTTGAGTTCTTCACCTCAGCGCAAAATTTGGGCTACAGGCCAGCGACACTTCTCGGTCTTGCCGCAGTCATCGGACTGTCCGTCGGGGCATATCACCGTGGATTTGAGGCATACCCTGTGGTCTTCGCTTTGCTCCTGGTAACTGGCATGTGTTGGTTCTTATTTGATGTCGAGTCGCAACACGTAACAGCGAACTTTGCAGTGACCTTGTTGGGATTTGCCTGGGTGGGTGGTTTGGGGTCATTCGCAGCTCTAATTCTTGCTCGACCGAATGGTGACGCGATTCTGATTGGAGCTGTCATAGGCACCATTGCTTACGACGTCGGTGGCTATGTCATAGGCAGTACTACGGGTCAATCAAAGATTGCTCCCCGTGTCAGCCCGAACAAGACCTATGAAGGTTTGTTGGGGGGGATGATGCTTTCCGTGGTCATAACGACCCTGGTCCTCAATAGATTCCCAGGGATCCATCCATGGTCTGTTTCAATGATGGATTGTCTCTGGCTCGGTTTGGCAGTTGCGTTGGTAGCTCCGGTTGGAGACCTAGCGCAGTCGATGATTAAACGAGATATGGGAGTAAAAGACATGGGCACTTTGCTTCCAGGGCATGGTGGGGCATTCGACCGATTTGACGCGTTGTTGTTTGTTTTGCCCACTGCATACTTTGTTGCCGACCTTGTGCTCAACTGAGAGGTACCTGAGTGACGACAGTCGCGGTTTTAGGGGCTACCGGATCCATTGGTTCTCAAACTCTCGAAGTAGTTAGAGCTGAACCTGATCGTTTTCGGATTAGCGCGCTAGCTGCATGGTCTTCTGCTGAGCTACTTGTTGCCCAAGCGAAGGAGTTCAGGCCTGATGTGGTGGCCATTGGCCGACCCGAGTTGCTCGATCAATTGAAGGCGGAAGTACCGACGGGTACCGAAGTATTGGTAGGAGCGTCGGCCTACGAAGAGTTAGCGACGCGTGCCGATGTAGTTGTTAATGGCATTGTGGGCTTTGCAGGTCTGGGAGTGACCCTTGCAGCGCTGGGTTCAGGTCGGCGGCTGGCTCTTGCCAATAAAGAGAGTCTGATAGCAGCCGGACCTCTAGTTCAGCCGCTTCGCTCCACTCCCGGCGCCGAGTTGATTCCTGTGGACAGTGAGCACTGCGCTCTTCACCAGTGCCTTCGATCTAGTGACCCCGAAGGTCAAGCCCGCCATCTCCATCAATTAGTGCTCACTGCTAGCGGCGGACCGTTTAGAGGATGGAGTTCAACAGAACTAGAGCAAGTAAGCGTTGAAGAGGCCCTGACGCATCCGACCTGGGCCATGGGTCCGAAGATCACGGTCGATTCTTCAACCTTGATGAACAAGGGTCTCGAGGTCATAGAGGCTCACGAACTTTTTGGAGTCGATTACGAAAAGATTGAGGTCGTGGTTCATCCGCAGTCAATAGTTCATTCGATGGCGACCTTCACTGATGGCACAACTATTGCTCAGCTATCGGAACCAGATATGAGATTGCCGATTGCTTACGCTCTTGCATATCCCGAAAGGGTCTCTACCTCCTTTGGATCTATTGACTGGGGAAAGAACCAATCGCTTCATTTCGAACCTCCAGATAGGAAGACATTCTCTTGTCTTGACTTGGCCTACTCGGCGGGCGAAACCGGCGGCACAGCTCCGGCGTGGATGAATGGAGCGAACGAAGCCGCCGTGGACGCGTTTTTGAATGGCCACATTTCATGGCCAGAAATTGCTGCCTCGATTGAGAGTGCCATGGAACAGCACGATGGAGCGGGCGCAGACTCTGTTGAGGCGGTAGTGCGAGCTGACCAGCGTGGCCGGGAATGTGTCGTGGCTCGGCTTGCGAGGAAGAGTCGCTAATGAGTGACTCTTCGGGTGTTCAGAGCAATTCTCAGGTTCGGGTGACATTGGGCCTTGTAGTCGTGGTCGGTTCTCTGGTGCTGCTGGGTTGGGTATCTAGGCCGATGTTGGTAGTCACATTGGTAATTGCGTTCGTAGTGTTCGCTCACGAGTTGGGCCACTTCATCACTGCACGCATTACCGGTATGAAGGCCACGGAATTCTTCATCGGCTTTGGTCCGAGACTATTCAGCTTTCGAAAGGGCGAAACAGAGTTTGGTGTCAAGCCGATACTCGCGGGCGCTTACGTCAAATTGGTTGGAATGACAAACCTTGATGAAGTGGATGCCAAAGATGAAGTAAGAACTTATAGACAGCAGAGTTACCCGAAACGACTGCTAGTTGCATCAGCTGGGTCCTGCATGCACTTCTTGATGGCTCTTGTCGGCTTACTCACTCTGTTTTGTTTTATGGGCGAACCAGTGGTTGAGGAAGGTTCCTGGGAAGTAGCAAGTGTTCTTGAACAAGACAGTGGCGGTGAACAGAGTGCGGCAGCACGGGCCGGAATTCAGTCAGGTGATCGAATCCTCTCTCTCGAAGGTCAACCAACTGCAGCATGGGGCGACTTAGTCGAAATCGTGCGAGGTCGACCGAACCAAACGGTCCAGTTAGAGGTTTTGCGCGGGGAGACATACTTGTCTATGGCGACCACGTTGGGCGCTGACGAAGATGGTCGCGGACTACTGGGTATTAGAGGACAAAAAGCGACGAAGCTACTTAAGTACGGTCCGCTCGGAGCTGTCCGTAAGACAGGCACCGAATTCGTGACCATGCTTGGTCAATCGGTACGTGGCATATGGACGATCATTGCGAACCTAGGTGAGGTAGCGGACCGCATATTCTCACCTCCGAACGACCCCAGTGCTAACGACAACCTTGAGACCCGTCCTGTCTCGCTTGTTGGGGCAGTTCAGATAGGTGCGAGTGAGCGTTTGAGTGGTTCTGAACGGATGCAGTTGTTCGTGGCGTTCAATATTTTCATAGGGGTCTTTAACTTGCTCCCGTTCCTGCCTCTGGACGGTGGCCACATAGCGATCGCAACTTATGAACGCATTCGAGAAGGCACGACGGGCCGCAGGCACATAATTGATACAACTCGATTACTGCCGATTACCTATGCGGTTGTAGCCTTCCTCGCTTTCTTTGGTTTGGGAGCGATTTATCTAGATATAGCGAATCCTCTCGGATTTTGAGACAGTGCTGTAGCAGGGAACTAACGATCCAGGTGACAGACTGTTGGTGATGTTTGAACGTCGAATGACTCGCAGTGTGAACGTTGGAGGGGTGCAAGTAGGGGCGGGAGCTCCAATCAGCGTCCAGTCGATGACGACCACCAAGACAGCAGATGCTGAGGCGACTCTCGAACAGATTTATGCTCTGGCGAGTTCTGGTGCAGAAATTGTTCGGTGTACATGTAACGAAATGGAAGCTGCTGAGGCTCTGGCTCGCATCGTTCCGCGTTCCCCGGTGCCGGTCATCGCTGATATCCACTTTCAACATCGGTTGGCGTTGGCAGCGTTAGATGCTGGTGTTGCGTGTTTACGTCTCAATCCTGGCAACATCCGCAAGGAGGACCATATAAAGACCATTGCGTCTGAGGCGCGGGACCGCGACGTCCCCATTCGAATCGGGGTCAATGCGGGATCGCTCGACCCCGACATCGAAGACAAATATGGCATGACCGCAGTGGCGTTAGTCGAATCAGCTAAACGTGAGTTGGGCTACTTCGAGGAGGTTGGATTTGATGAGGTGAAGATTTCGGTTAAGGCAAGTGATGTCCGGCTAATGGTGGAGGCTTACCGGTTGCTAGCCGACACTGTCGACTTTCCGTTGCATCTTGGAGTGACAGAAGCAGGGCCGCCACCAGCGGGAATCTTGAAGGCTACTGCGGGGATAGCGACCCTACTTAATGAAGGCATAGGAGATACGATCCGTTACAGCCTTACTGCGGACCCTATTGAAGAAGCGAGAGCAGGTCGTCAGTTGCTGGAGGCTCTCGGCTTGCGAGAGCGAAGTTCGTTAGACCTGATTGCGTGTCCTTCTTGCGGTAGAGCCGAAGTAGATGTGATCTCGATAGCCGAGATGGCCCAAGAAGCCCTTACTGAACTTGACTTACCAATACAGGTCGCTGTCATGGGCTGTGTAGTCAATGGGCCAGGCGAAGCGAAAGGGGCGGACTTAGGTATTGCTGCTGGCCGGAAGAGAGGACATCTTTTTGTGCGAGGTCAAGTGGTCAAAGTGGTACCTGAGGACCACATGGTTGACGCGTTGATTGAATGGGCGCAGAAAGTCGTTTCGGAGGGAATTGATGGAGCGTTAGCTGCAGCAGACAAATCAGCGGAGGCGGAAGCGGAAGCGGATAGGGCAGCTTTGTTGGAACTGCAAGGTGAAGATGTTAACGACGCAGAGGCGATAGTTGAAATGATTCGGAAACGATAGGACAGTCACACCGCCGATCGAGCCTAAGTTGGTTAGTGGTCACAGACTGATAACATTGCTGCAACAGGTCAGCTTTTTTTGCTGGACGTGGGCGTTGCCCACGTCCTTTTTATTGGCCCAGAAGAATCTCTAACTCCCAAATATGGCGAAATGGAGGGGTGATGAACTCAGACTCTCAAAATCACCTTGAACCAATTTTTTCGCTGGTCCAGCCGGTGGTAGAAGCTTCTGGCCACAGCTTGTATGACATCCACCAAAGCGGCGGCACTTTGGCCGTTCTCGTAGATGGTGGTGACGGATTGGGCGTTGATGACCTATCGCAGCTCAGTCGAGATGTCTCCACGGTTTTGGATGAGCATGACCCAATACCGGGCCGATACACCTTGGAGGTGTCAACACCTGGCGTTGAACGTCGCCTTAGACAGGAAGACCATTTCACAGGTGCGATAGGTGAGATTGTGAATGTCCGAACCAACCCAGGGCCCGATGGCAGGCGTCGAATCGTCGGCACCTTGCTCTCGGTGTCGGACGGCTTGCTAACCATTGACACTTCAGATCTGGGCGCAATCGAACTTCACGTGACCGAAGTAGAAAAGGCGCGGACAGTCTTTGAATGGGGACCTACCCCGAAGCCGGGCACAGCTGCGGCGAAAAACGGATCTAATAAAAACCACAAGGGAGGAAGTCGACGATGACTACCCCGGACATGATGGAAGCCCTCCAGGCTCTCGCCGCAGAAAAGGGAATGACAACCGAGTTGCTCCTAGAGGCTGTCGCGAACGGACTTGAATCGGCCTACAAAAGAATGCCTGAAGCGGCTGACGACGCTTACGTTGTCATAGACGAGACGTTCAACATTTCTGTTATTGCTCAAGAAATTGATGAAGAAGGGAATGTTGTTCAAGAGTGGGATGACACCCCTGAAAACTTCGGAAGAATTGCCGCGCAAACAGCGCGTCAAGTCTTGACCCAACGGATTCGTGAAGTCGAACGTGACATGAAATATGACGAATATGCGGGCCGTGAAGGTGACATAGTGACCGGAATCATCCAGCAGACAGACTCGCGTTACACGCTGCTAGATCTAGGTCGAGTCGAGGCTTTGCTTCCTCAGTCGGAACAAGTCCCTTACGAGAGGCCGGAACCGAATAGTCGTCTAAAGGCTTACATCGTGGAGGTCCGAAAGACAGCCAAAGGCCCCCAGATCGTAGTGTCACGAACCCATCCCGGGTTGATCCGTGAACTTTTCAAACTTGAAGTACCGGAGATTAGTGACGGAATAGTTGAAATGAGGGCCTGCGCTAGAGAGCCAGGACACAGGACTAAAATTGCTGTTTGGTCAAATGACACCAACATTGACCCCGTCGGCGCTTGTGTTGGGGCACGGGGGGCCCGCGTGCGACAGGTTGTAAACGAACTAAGGGGCGAAAAAATCGACATCGTGCCCTTTTCGGAAGACCAGCACGACTTTGTTGCTAAAGCTTTGTCGCCAGCCAAGGTGCGAGAGGTTCGCTTCCATGAACTTGAAGGTGTGGCTGAAGTCGTAGTGCCCGACCATCAGCTCTCGTTAGCCATCGGGCGCGAAGGCCAAAACGCGCGACTAGCAGCACGTTTAACTGGCTGGCGAATAGACATCAAGAGCGAAACCCAGATTCTCGATGAAGAAAATGCCTATGCAGAAGGTGATTGGGCTGAAGGGGAGTGGGTCACGGATGCCGAGACAGGTGAACAGACATGGGTTCCAGCTGATGGAAGCGAAGCCATGTCTGCTGATGACTGGGCAACCGCCGCCGAGGAAGCTGTTTCCGAAGACAATCTTGACGAAGAGATAGCTACTGAAGAAGGTGCGAGCGAACCAACGCTCGACGAGACACCCGCCGTTGAAGAAAACGTCGATGAGGACCTGCCCGGTGAAGAAACTGGAGAGGAAGAACTCTCCTTAGAGACAACCCAAGACCAAGAAAGCGTTGAACAAGACGAAGAACAGCCGAGCAACTGACCACTAGCGGGCGAGATACCCGGTAGCGTGGCTGTTTGGTCTACAGCACCGTTATTTACCGGAACCTCGTCGTTGTCTGCGAAGATGGATGACATAAGGAACTATCACTGCCGCTTATCGGCCTAAACGACAAGTAAGGAACGCGTTTGCCCAAGAATCCCCGGGTATATGAACTCGCAAGAGAGCTAGGTCTGACCAACGATGAGACCCTCGCGCTCTGCGACGCGCTCGGTATCGGTGTAAAAAGCCATTCCTCGAGTGTGCAAATTGCTCAAGCTGACCGGGTTCGACGCAAAGCTGAGCGAGACGGACTAGTACGGGAAGAACAGCCGCCTGAGCCAGAAGAGGATGAGCAGGCGCCAGCGAAGAAGGCACCGGCGAAGAAGAAAGCGCCAGCGAAGAAGGCACCGGCGAAGAAGAAAGCGCCAGCGAAGAAGGCACCGGCGAAGAAGGCACCGGCGAAGAAGGCACCGGCGAAGAAGAAAGCGCCAGCGAAGAAGGCACCAGCCGCGCAAGCTCCCACCGAAGTAGAGGCTCCTTCACCCGAGGTGACTGACACCCAGAACACAGACACTGCTCCGACTGCGCCCACGTCACCACCGGCTCGCCCTTTGGTCACCTCCAGTGGTCAAGAACCTGCCCGTCGAACGGCGGAAGAACCCTCTGCTCGTTCAGCACCGAAAACTGAGGAAGCGCCTGTTGGTCGGACTGAACAAACCAATCGAGACATAGGATCTGCGCCAGCGGCACCACCACCCGCTATGCCAGCACCCCCACGTTCTGGAAGTGGAAAGCCCATTCCACCGCCTCCAGGAGCTCCGCCGAAATCGGGTTCTGGCAGAGCTATACCCCCACCACCAGGACCTCCACGAGCGCGCCGAGCGGACAACGTTGGTGCTCCTAGTAGCCCGCGGCCCGGGGGCCGTTCGACGGACAGCCCGCGCGGACCGGACCGTTCAAGCGGCTCGGGTGGCCCACGTCGCTCCAGTGGTCCGGGAGGTCCAGGAGGCCCACCGGTCGGTCCCGATGGTCCAGGAGGTCGTCCAGGAGGTCGTCCAGGGGGACCGAGAGGCGGACCTCAGCAGCAAAGACGCGGCCGCAAACAAAAGCGCCGTAGACGTCAGCAAGAAGAGCTGCAGCCACAAGAGTTGGCAACATATACGCCAGTCGACGCCCCAATACCTGAGGGTGAGATCGTTGTTGAGCGAGGTTCAACAGCGCAAGAAGTAGCTGGCAAATTAAACCGCTCAGCTGCGGACATTGTGAGATTCCTGCTGCAACAGGGAGAAATGGTCACGGCAACTCAATCTCTCACCGACGACATGGTCGAGCTATTTGCCGCGGAATTAGGGGCAGAAATTCGGCTCGTTGACCCGGGCGCTGAACAGGAAGAAGAGATTCTTAAGGCTCTAGATATTGACCTTGACGCCCCAGGGACGGCTCCGCGTCCGCCAGTGGTTACCGTCATGGGCCACGTTGACCACGGCAAGACCTTGTTGTTGGATCGTATTCGATCGTCAAATGTTGTTGACGGCGAAGCAGGGGGCATCACTCAACACATCGGCGCATACCAGGTCGATAGGAACGGCCAAGCGCTCACCTTCATCGACACACCAGGCCACGCTGCCTTTACGAGTATGCGCGCTCGAGGAGCTCAAGCTACAGATATCGTAATTTTGGTTGTAGCGGCTGACGATGGAGTTATGCCGCAAACTTTGGAAGCTATGGACCATGCGCGAGCGGCTGAGGTCCCGATTGTCGTAGCTATCAACAAGATGGACCGTGAAGGCGCTGACGCCAATCGGGTGTTGGCACAATTAGCGGAAAGAGATCTAATCCCAGAGTCATATGGAGGAGAGGTCATCACGGTCCCCGTGTCAGCGATGACGGAGGAAGGTATTGACGATCTCTTAGATCAGATTGTTCTAGTAGCCGAACTTGAAGAACTCCAAGCGACCCCAGACGGTAGGGCCATAGGGACTGTTCTTGAAGCCAATCTAGATAAAGGAAGAGGACCAGTAGCTACTGTCCTTGTGCAACAAGGCACTCTTTCGGTCGGCGATCCCATGGTTGCTGGCGCGGCGTGGGGTCGAGTTCGAGCAATGGTGGACGATCAGGGTAATGCTGTAGCTGAAGCTGGTCCCTCGTCTCCGGTCGAGGTCTTAGGACTCTCGGAAGTTCCTAGGTCCGGGGACATGTTCACGGTTGCGCCCGACGAAAAGACCGCGAGTCGCGTTGCTGATACTCGTGAACATTGGCAGCGCCAAGCAAACATGGCTACAGCATCATCTTCTGGAGGTGGAGGAGCCAAGCTTGAGGATATTTTCAAGCAAATCCAAGCTGGTGAAGCAACTACATTGAATTTGGTCTTGAAAGCGGATGTTCACGGCTCCCTGGAAGCAGTCACAGAGAGCTTGCGTAAACTTGAGCGCGACGATGTCAAACTCGCATTTGTGAGTAGGGGCGTAGGTGGCGTCAACGAAAATGACATCCAGTTAGCAGTTGCGTCTAATGCAACGATCTTGGGATTCAACGTTCGCCCCGACCGCAAAGCTAGAGAAGCCGCAGAGGCAGAAAATGTCGAAATTAGGCTTTACGAAATCATTTACCAGTTGCTCGAAGATATCGAGAACGCCATGTTGGGAATGCTCGAACCTGAATTTGAGGAGATTGTCACGGGCGAGGCTCAGGTCCGGCAGGTCTTCCGCATCTCAGGTGTCGGGCCAATAGCGGGCTGCTTCGTTGAAAATGGAACGATTAGCGATGGAGCCAAGGTCAGATTCTTGCGAGAAGGGGTCATCATCTGGAAAGGTGAAGTCGCCTCCCTCCGTCACTTCCAAGATCCAGCGAAACAAGTGACAGCTGGGATGGAATGCGGAATAGGGCTGTCAGACTTCACTGATCTCAAAGAAGGCGATGTCATCGAAACATACGATGAGCGGGAGATCCCGATCGCCTAGCCGACGGATAGTAGATCGACTCGAGAGGCTCACCGATGAGTAAAAAACGGGGTCGCCAGGGCAGAACCGGACAGAACTATGACCGAACTGATCGGGTTTCGGGACTAGTTCGAGAGATAGTAGCTAGTGAATTAGAGCGCATAGACGATGAGCGGCTCTTCTTACTGTCTGTAACTGGAGTCGACGTCGATCGTGAACTCGCGCACGCGACAGTTTGGTTCCATGTTTCTGAAGATGATGACCTCGAAGATGTAATCGAAGTACTTGAAACCCATAGACAAAGAATCCAACAAGCGTTAGCAAATCAATCCAGAATGCGTCGAACGCCCGCCATTCACTTTCAGCCAGATAGATCAATTCAAGAAGCTGGACGGATCGAATCTATTCTGGAGGAACTCCAAATAGATGCTTCAGATAGGCAAACTGAAACTGATTGATGGGACGTAGACCGCCAACCGTTCATGGAATGGTCCTCATTGATAAGCCGGCTGGAATGACGTCCCACGACGTCGTCGCTCAGTTACGTAAGCGGTTTGGAGAACGACGCATTGGTCATGCAGGCACTTTGGACCCTGACGCCACCGGTCTACTCGTCGTTGGGGTAGGGAATGCGACCAGGTTGCTGCGCTTCGCAATGTCTTCGTTCAAGACGTATGAAGTTGAGATAGTTCTGGGGATCGAAACCGACACTCTTGACTCGTCAGGTCAAGTAGTAGCGGAACATCAAATGTTGGTTGAGGCCACCCAAGTCACTGAAGCTGCGAGAGTGCTTACAGGAGAAATTGAACAAATCCCGCCGATGGTGTCAGCTCGCCGCGTTGGAGGTCGAAGGCTGCATGAGCTTGCTCGCGAAGGCAAGGAGGTAGAACGTGAAGCTCGCTCTGTGACCATACGAAAGTTTGACATCCAAGCTACGGCTGATCCGCTGATCTGGAGGGCTGTCATCGACTGCTCTGCTGGCACATACATAAGAACCTTGGGTGCCGATCTTGGAACAGCACTTCAAGGTGGGGCTCACATCCGTAACCTCCGCAGAATTCAAAGTGGGGTCTTCGGAATTCAAGAAAGCGATGCAATTCTTGAAGCGCCGTTGCAACCGGTTCTCGAGTTAGTTCGGGGTTTGGACCGGATGGTGCTGACCGACCAAGAGGTAGCGGTAGTGCAAAACGGTGGCAGATTACGTCAGGAACGAATGGCAGGTGCTGGTCCGTGGGCATTAACTGACTCATCCGAAAATCTGATAGCGGTGCACGAGAAAATTGATGACCGAGTAGTCGTAGGCGTTGTTTTACCTAACTAAGTGTGGGCCAATGCAGCCGAAGATCTATTGATGATTGTGGGTCGTACTAAGGCGAGCTTGCCGGTAACTTGACCTTGTGGAGATCATTCGCGACCTAGCTTGGTCACCGACTTTGGAGCAGGGCAGCGTAGTAACCGTCGGAGAATACGATGGTGTTCACCGAGGTCATCGAACCATCATTTCGGAAATGCATCGGCTAGCAGCAGAACGTGGATGTGCTACAGCGGTAGTCACATTTGACCGACACCCGGCCACAGTCGTGCGGCCCGAATCAGCTCCGCTGCTCCTGTGCGACTTAGATCACAAGTTGGAACTTTTGGCAGAAACCGGAGTCGACTACACCCTCGTCGTTGAATTCACCCCCGAACAGGCTGAGGTTCCCGCTGAAATATTTGCTCGCCAAGTGCTTGTCGATTGTCTTCAGGCTCGAGCAGTTGTCGTTGGGGCGGACTTTCATTTTGGACAAGGGCGTCGGGGTAGTGTCCAAACTCTCGGCGCAGTCGGTGAAGAATTCGGCTACCAAGTAATCGGACTTCCCCTGGTGAAACAACTGACTGGGGAAGGAGAAGTGATTTCTTCTACTTCGATACGAACAGCGCTGTCTGATGGGGACGTGGAGAAAGCCCACAGGCTTTTGGGACGACCGTTTGAAGTTAGGGGTGTTGTAACTCCCGGCGACAGAAGAGGACGCACCATTGGGTTCCCTACCGCGAACATACCGACAACCAGTGATTTGCAGGTTCCTTCCGATGGGGTATATGCAGCCTGGTACATCCGTGACGATGGCGCGCAATATCCAGCGGCAGTCAACATTGGGGCAAGGCCAACGTTTTACGAGGATGCAGACCGGTCGCTGATTGAAGCTCATTTAATTGGGTTTAGAGGCGACTTATACGGAGAGACGGCGAAGGTGCGGTTTGTTCGTCGATTACGGAGTGAAAGAAAATTTGATGGCATTGAGGCACTAAAAGAGCAACTCGTCAAAGATGTGGCAGATGCCGCTAAGTGCCTATCTGAGTGAGCGGAACCCCCAACACGTCAGGCCTGTATGAAGTGAGAACTTGGCTGTTAGAATGCCAAATGGCGCGTAACCTTCGCGCCGGCCAGCCGCCAGACTTACCACGAAGCGGCCCGAAGTTGTACCCGAGGAAATAAACATATGGCCGAAAAATCCGACACCATGAAGGCGCATCAACAACACGACACCGACACGGGTTCGCCAGAAGTACAAGTAGCGCTTCTCACTGACCGGATAGACGATCTCACTGAACATTTGAAGAACCACCAAAAGGACCACCACAGCAGACGAGGACTACTGAAACTTGTAGGACGCCGTCGCCGACTATTGAACTATCTCGACAACAATGACGTTGAGCGGTACCGAGAGCTAATTGCCAAACTCGGTTTACGTCGCTGAGTGATAAAGCTGGCCTCCGGGCTACTGACGTCACTATCGATCGAAGCTCACAAATAATCCAATTCAGCAGCAATTGGTTGTCGTCGCTCCCTCACTTAAACCGGAGTGGCCGACGTCTACCAACTGAATGCAAATTATGGCGAGAAGGTCTCGCCGAAGGAGTAGAAGAAAACTATGGCTGATGCCATTTCCGTATCGGGCCCGATTTCAGGTACCGACAAAACCCTTTCATTCGAAACCGGCAAATTAGCTGGGCTTTCGAATGGAGCTGTTACAGCAAGAATAGGTTCTACGCAGGTTTTAGTGACTGCGACAGCATCGAGTAAACCTCGTGATGGTGCCGACTTCTTTCCACTGACAGTAGATATTGAAGAACGAATGTATGCAGCGGGGCGAATTCCCGGCTCTTTCTTTCGTCGGGAGGGACGTGCTTCAGATGATGCAATTCTCGCCTGTCGACTGATCGACCGACCGTTACGTCCTAACTTTCCTGCTGAATACCGGCACGAGACACATGTCGTTGGAACCATTCTTGGTGTAGACGGCGAAAACCAATACGACGTAATTGCACTTAACGGTGCATCAGCGGCGCTTTGGGTAAGTGGAATACCGTTCGAGTGTCCTATAGCTGCTGTTCGTATCGCCTACAGCACCGAAGGTTCGTGGATCCCATTCCCGACATATCAAGAAGGCGAAGAGTCGACGTTCGAAATGGTCGTCGCAGGCCGCCAACTTGAAAATGGCGATATCGCCATCATGATGGTCGAAGCTGGAGGAACTGAGCGAGCTTTCGAGTATTACGACGATGGAGCTCCGAAAGTCACAGAGGAAGTCCTTGCTGAGGGTCTCGAAGCTTCAAAGCAGTGGATTGATGATGTCATCGAACTTCAAAAAGCATTACGAAATCAGGTTGGAGACATTGAAGAACTCCAATGGATTAAGAGTGTTGACTACAGCGATGAAATCATAGAGAGGGTTCGTTCTGTAGCGACTCCTCAACTGACTGAAGCAATGGCAATTGGCGACAAAGCAGAACGCGAAGCTCGCCAGGGTGAAGTCACTGCTGAAATACGAACTCAACTTGAAGAAGAGTTCTCAGAAACTGCTGATGCAGCAAAACAAATTGGTGCCGCAGTGCGGTCGGTTTCGAAAGAAATCGTACGTAGACGTATCGCAGAAGACGGCTTTCGTATTGATGGTCGAGCTACGAATGAGGTACGTCCGCTGTCAGCTGAGGTCGCTTATGTAGGCGAAACGGCACACGGGTCGGGTTTGTTCCAACGTGGTGAAACACAGGTATTAAATGTCACAACGTTGGGTATGAGTCGAATGGAACAACTCATCGACACACTCAACCCGAATGACCGTAAGAGGTACATGCACCACTACAACTTCCCACCATTTTCGACTGGTGAAGCTGGATTTATGCGTGGCCCCAAGCGCAGAGAGATTGGGCACGGGGCACTAGCCGAAAGAGCCTTGTTGTCAGTGATTCCATCGAAGGACAAGTTTCCTTACACTCTGAGATTGGTCTCAGATGTCCTGTCATCAAATGGCTCGACCTCAATGGGTTCGGTCTGCGCATCCTCGCTTTCATTGATGGATGCCGGAGTGCCGATCCGAAGCCACGTTTCTGGAATTGCCATGGGCTTGGTTTACGCCGAAGGTAAATATGTGACTCTCACTGACATCTTGGGAGCTGAAGATGCTTTTGGAGATATGGACTTCAAAATCGCTGGTACCGAAGATGCGATAACAGCTCTTCAACTCGATACCAAGATTGACGGCATTCCTGCAGAAGTACTTGCTGAAGCCCTCTCGCAAGCGCGAGAAGCCCGGATGCAAATACTCGCGGTTATGAATGAAGCAATTTCAGAACCACGATCCGACGTCGGGGGTAATGCCCCGAAAATCGTCAGCTTCGACATACCAATCGACAAGATCGGTGAAGTTATCGGCCCTAGGGGAAAGGTCATCAACACCATCCAAGAAGAGACAGGTGCAGATATCTCTGTCGATGATGATGGAACTGTTGGTGTCGTAAGTATCGGTTCGCCTGATCGTGACAAGGTAGTGGAGGCTGAACGGCAAATTCGTTTGATCGTGAACCCACCAACCGCTGATGTTGGAGCGGAGTACGACGGCCGCGTTGTCAACATCACGAAATTTGGAGCCTTTGTCAATATCTTGCCAGGCACGGATGGTTTGCTTCATATCAGCAAGCTGGGCGGTGACCGAAGGCTCGATAAGGTCGAAGAAGTGTTAAACGTCGGAGACTCGGTAAAGGTGCTTGTCGATGACATTGACCCGAACGGAAAACTTTCATTGTCGATGGTTGGAGAACCCGCTGCTCAGTCGGAGGAAGCTCCCTCAGAAACGACTAGCGAATCAGCCGATGATGCTGAGAGTAAACCGGAGTCATCAGCGACGGAAGAGACAACGGCAGAAACATCTTCGACTGATGAAAATGGTTCATCCAGTGCCCGGGAGTATGTCTCGTTTGAGGAACACTTCTCTGAGACAGCGAAAGATCTCTACGGAGATATGGGTCCCGAGCCCAAAGATGATGGCCGAGGTCGTCGACGTCGACGCAGCCGTCGATAACTCATTTGATTGCCTGAAATACGGCATATTTCAAAATAGATAGTTCAACTGTGAGCCCTGTCCTCCACAATGGAGGCAGGGCTCACACTGTTTTGGGTCCTTGAGAAGGGACCGTATCTATGCGTGTAGCAGTTATAGGGTCAGCAGGCCGAATGGGATCGGCAGTTTGCGAAGCAGTCGTTGATGACCAAGAACTGGATCTTGTTGCAGCGATCGACCCATCTTCTCCGGGGCAAAAGGACTCGACTGGTTCAACCACAGTGGTGGCTTCTCTAAATGATGTGAGTTCCTCAGATATAGACGTCTTAGTTGATTTCACTGTGGCGGACGCGGCGAGAGCCAATGTCGAGTGGTGCGCCGCAAATGGGGTGCATGCTGTAGTTGGAACCAGCGGTTTAGGAGAGGAAGATTTTTCTCATTTTCGGACCTTGTTCACTTCCAGTAACTGCCTTATTGCGCCGAATTTCGCTATTGGAGCTGTCCTGTTAATGAGGTTCGCAGAAATGGCTGCACCGTTTTTCCCTACTGCGGAAATTATTGAACTTCATCACGACAAGAAAATTGACGCCCCTTCAGGTACCGCAATGAGAACGCTGGAACGTATGGCTGAAGCTTCGGGCGAGTGGGGACTTGATCCGACTGAACATGAAACCCTTCCAGGCTCAAGGGGGGGAGTCGGAGCGGGAGGAATATCTGTTCATTCAGTTCGGTTACGTGGCCTGGTCGCTCACCAAGAGGTTCTGTTAGGCACAGATGGGGAAACTCTGACTCTGCGTCATGACAGTTTGGATCGGTCATCTTTCATGGGTGGCATAACGCTGGCCTGCAGAGTTATTGACGAACACCCAGGCGTTACCATCGGGCTCGATTCTTATTTAGGAATCTGAACCTTGGCTGCTCGAGTAGTCGTTGTCGGGAGTCTCAATTACGACATCACCGTGTGGGTTCCGAGACGTCCTCAAGGTGACGAAACCCTTCATGGAAGTAGATGTGAAGAAAACGCTGGAGGAAAGGGGGCCAACCAAGCGGTCGCGGCGTCTCGATTGGAAGCTGAAGTGACGATGATCGGATGTGTCGGTTCCGACAGCAGAGGCGACTACCTCATCGCAGAATTAGATGCAGCTGGCGTAGACCGAAACCATGTTTATAGAGGAAGCACAGAAACTGGCACGGCACTCATCACCATCGACCCGGAAGACGTGTCAATAGTTGTCATCGCGGGGGCTAACGCCGAACTTGATTCTGAGAGAGTAGAGCTAGCGGGACCTGAGATTTCGAACGCCGATGTGTTGCTTTTACAAGGCGAAGTGGGTGTAGAAGCTGCAAGAACCGCTGCTTTGCTCGCAGCCACGTCATCTACCAAAGTCATCTTTAACCCAGCGCCGTTCAACGAAGTTGCTGCTGGTGTTCTCCCTCTCGCTGACGTAGTCATAGTGAACCGTCATGAAGGGGAACAGTTGGGAGATGCATCGTTGCCAGTACTGATCACCACTCTAGGAGCCGATGGGTGTGAGGTAAGAGTGGGTGCGGACGTAACGAAAATTGAAGCTCCTGACGTAGAAGTAGTTGATCCCACAGGTGCTGGCGATGCGTTTGTGGGCGCCTTTTCGGTAGCTTTCGTTGATACAGAAGACCCTGTAGCTGCTGCTTTAATTGCAGTCCGTGCTGGGGCTGTCGCAGTGACTTCTGTTGGCGCGCAACCCAGCATGCCCACATGGAGCGGTATCGACAATGTCTGAAGGGGTCTAAGACTCGGCCGCTTTGTTCATTTTCCGTCTACTTTGAAGCATCACGAGAAGAACCATTGCGAAGGTAAAGGGCAGCGAGAATCGACTTATAAATCTAACAATCGTTCCGACGGGCCCTTCGAAAACTGAACTCACCCAATAGATAAGCAATAGTCGAGAGAAAGTCCCAGCCAAATTGACGATGACAAAAGGAACGCGTCGCATTCTCGCGATGCCTGCCAACAAACACATTGGGTAGCCAGGAACAAGGAAAAGCAGCATCCAGCCGACGCGAGGAAACCAACGCTCCAGTGCCGCAATTGTGCGTAGAAGAGTGCTTTGGGGTCCCAGTTCATTACTTAGGTAAGTCTTTGTTGCGGGACCGAACTCCCATCCGAGTTGGTGGAGAAATAAATCTGGGGCGAATAACCGGATAGAACCAACGATTAGGAACGCCATAGCACTGGACTGGTTGGCTGCCAGGAGCAACATCGGATCCGTCGCGTTCAAGGAGATCAACACCAAGGGTTGAGACGTGATCAAGGAACTCGTCAATATCTGTCCGATGTATGCCGCTAACGCGAGAGCGAGGGGAAACGCGGCCAGCTGCTTCGCTCGGCGCCGATCCGTGGCATCTAGTTGAGTTCTGGGAAGTTCGGGTTCAGTCATTTCTAAGTTTCACCCTACGCGGATGTGGCCGTAAGCGAAGTCATCTCCTAGATTTGACTTATGCAGTCGACAATGATGGATACCCCTCTCACCCTTGATTTTTTCTTTCGACGAGCGGAAAGCCTGTTTCCTCATAAGGAACTGGTCACTGCTACAGCGACAGGGATTGAGCGAAGCAATTACGGCCAATGGGCGGATCGCACCCGCCACCTTGGTGGAGCGCTTGCTGATCTTGGAGTGAGTGAATACGGGAGGGTAGGGACGTTTGCTTGGAACACAGCTCGGCATCTTGAACTTTATTTTGCGGTGCCTTGCACCAACCGGGTCCTACACACGTTGAACATCAGACTTTTCGCGGATCAGATTGTTTACATAGCCAACCATGCTGAAGATGAAGTCATTTTTGTTGATCGTTCGCTCATGGCTCTTCTATGGCCCTTGGTCGACCAACTGGAAACCGTTAGGCATCTAATAGTCATGGACGATGGTGAGGGTGAAGTTCCTGATGACCCGAGGGTGCTGAATTATGAGGAACTACTTTCTTCTGCTTCACCGGTGAATTTTGAAGTGAAGGATGAAACACAGGCAGCTTCGATGTGTTACACGAGCGGCACGACAGGTAATCCCAAAGGAGTGGTGTACAGCCACCGTTCTACTTATATGCACACCATTACGACCATGACGGCGGATGGGTTAGGGGTTTGTGAGTCTGATGTGATCCTGCCTGTTGTTCCGATGTTTCACGTGAACTCGTGGGGTTTGCAACACGCAGCGGTCGCAGCAGGCGCCACTCTTGTGAACCCAGGCCCCAGATTGCAGCCTGAACCAATAGCTGAATTGATGGAATCTGAAAAGGTGACCATCGCGGCTGGAGTGCCAACCATATGGATGGGAGTTTTAGAAGAGTTAGATGGTCGAGACGTTTCTAGTTTGAGAGCAATCCCTTGTGGCGGTTCAGCCGTACCGAAATCGTTGTCTGAGGGCTACAAAGAGAAGATCGGATTACCAATACTTCAGGCTTGGGGTATGACCGAGACGAGTCCGTTGGCAGCTATCGCTCACGTGAAGTCGGGTGAAACAAATTTAGATGAAGAAACCAAAGCTGACCTGCGGGCTTCGATTGGGACCATCGTCCCAACTGTTGAATTTCGAATCTGCGAACCTGATTCGATTGAGGAACTGCCATGGGACGGAGAAGCAAGTGGGGAACTACAGGTTCGAGGTTCTTTCGTAACTGCTGAGTATTACAAAAGGCCTGACGCCGCAGATTCTTTTACGGAGGATGGCTGGTTGCGAACAGGAGACGTGGCGACCTGTGATGAACGCGGCTACATACGTCTCGTCGATCGCACAAAAGACCTCATTAAATCTGGGGGAGAGTGGGTTAGTTCTGTAGAAGTCGAGAACGAGATTATGAGCCACCCCAAAGTTTCTGAGGCGGCAGTCATCGCCGTTACTTCGGAAAAATGGATGGAGCGACCCATGGCATGTGTGGTTCTCAAAGATGGAGAATCACTGACACATGAGGAGCTAGTTGAATACCTGACACCACGAATGGCGAAGTGGTGGCTGCCTAGCGCCACCCAGATCATTGACGAAGTGCCTAAAACCTCTACGGGGAAGTTCTCGAAACGAACACTTCGTGACGCCTTCGCCGATTTAGTCGTCGAATAAGCACCGAAATTTGATCCGGTGACAAAACAGGCTGCGGTGGTTACCGGGGCAAGCACAGGAATCGGATATGCAGCTGTGAAGCGACTTGCCGACAACGGTTGGCACGTCTGGGGAGGTACACGTTCTGGGGCGGACGCATCCAAGCTCGAACGACATGATGGTGTCTCATCGTTGCGGATTGAAGTGACTGATGAGTCATCACTCAAGATGGCTTTCGATGAAGTTGCTGCTAGGCGGGGATCTATGGGCCTGGACTTATTGATCGTCAATGCGGGAATTGTGGTTGGGGGACCATTGGAATATGTCTCTCAGGCTGATTGGAGACAACAACTAGACGTCAATGTGGTTGGTGTCGCGTCGTCTATCCGATATGCGTTGCCTCTGCTACGAACTTCTCATCGGTCACGCATAATTGTCGTAGGGTCGATTAATTCGCGGGTCGGGTTGCCGCTACTCAGCCCTTATGCCGCGAGCAAACACGCGCTTGTGGGACTCATATCTTCGTTGCGACAGGAATTAGGTCCCGATGGGCCGCGAATCACATTGATAGAACCGGGTGCGGTTCAAACACCGCTGTGGGAGAAGGTCGAGCGGGCCTCTCACAACATTTATCAAGGGCTTCCTACTGAAGGGCGACACGAATATGGAAGTTTTCTCGAACGGGCGATAACTAACACGTCTGAAACTAAACGTCGAGGTATTCACCCAGACCGTGTCGCGACTGTGATTGAGAAATGCGCAGTTCGCCGTTGTCCGCCGCGCCGCCGGCTAGTCGGAAGAGATGCACGAATTGCCGCAATGTTGTCCGGCCTTTTGCCAGGAAGGTTTTTCGACGTACTTGTTCGGAGATCTCGGTCTGTTAGAATCTCATCACAAGTTACTGACGGGTAACCTGCGTGAATCGCTGAAGGTAGGAGCTTCTTATGTCCACGGTGGAAGAAATCATCGGTCGTACCGACCCGAACGACTTTGAGGCGGTCCTGGCAATGACCAATACCGACCCGAATGAAGTCATCCACGCCGTTCAGGACAACGCTGAGTGCATCTACTCATGGGATTACGAGAAAGGTGCTCGTCCCCAGCTTGCCAAGCTGTACGAGAAAGCAAAGGCAGGACAGTGGAATGGGGAAACTGACTTACCTTGGGATACAGATGTCGACCAAGAGGCTCTAGCCGTTCAGGAATACGAGACCAATGGTGGAGCTGGTGAGGTCATGGACCTCACAGGAACCGGAGTTGGGTCGTGGGGTCGTGACGAATGGGTCAAGTTCAACATGGAGTCACAGAACTGGGCGCTGAGCCAATTCATGCACGGGGAACAAGGTGCTCTAGTCTGCACCGCCAAAATTGTTGAGACAGTGCCATGGATGGATGCGAAATATTACGCATCGACCCAGGTGGTAGATGAAGCTCGACATGTTGAAGTCTTCGCAAAATACTTGGATACGAAGTTGTCCGATACCTATCCCATCAATGTTCATTTACGCATGCTCCTAGACGACATTATTGAGGACTCCCGCTGGGACATGACTTATTTGGGAATGCAGATCATGGTTGAAGGCCTAGCGTTGGCAGCCTTCGGATTCATGTATCAGCAGAGCGAGGAGCCTCTTCTGAAGCAGTTGCTGCGTTATGTGATGAGCGACGAGGCTCGCCACGTGGCCTTCGGGGTTCTCTCCCTCAGAGAGGTCTATCAAGACATGACTCAGGCTGAGCTTCGTGATCGTCAAGAATTTGCGTTCGAGTCGGCGGTGCGAATGCGTGACAGATTCTTGCAACAGGAAGTCTGGGAACGTCTCGGAGCCGATGTCAAGAAAGTCATTCCCTTGGCGTATCAAGATCCTCTTAGGCAAGAGTTTCAGCAGATGTTATTCACCAAGATTGTTCCGAACTGCAAAAAACTTGGTCTGCTAGATGCTGGTGACGGGTGGCTTCGCGAGAAATTTGGGGAGATCGGTGTAATCCAATACGAAGATTGGGTTGACACGTCTGAAGAAGTTGACGCTTTCGCTATTACGCGAGAGCTAGAAAATGAACAGGCGAGCTGAGCCGAATCCTAAAGTTAGATATGTCGTACAGCTCAGACCCAGAACTATTAGTGCCGCTTGCTCTTCGGCTGAAGGGCTTCGGTGAAGTTGAGACGATCTCATCGGTACATGGACTTGCACATGATGTGACTGAGGCAGCTCTGGCCAAGATGGTCGAAGAAAACAAATGTGTGATGCGTCAAGTCGAAGGTGTAAGCAAATATGTGCTCACTCCAACAGGACGCGAAGAAGGTGAAGAATCTCTCGCACACGAACTTGAAGAAGTGGGAGTTCGAAACGCTGTCCAAAGTGGCTATCAACGATTCCTTGCTTTGAATCCAGCCATGCTGCAGCTATGCACTGACTGGCAGGTGATAGATGATGGTTCGGGAGAGCAAAAACTCAACGATCACAGCGATGCAGCCTACGATCAACAAATTTTTGACAGATTGGTTGAGCTAGACAGAGAAGTCGGTGAAATTCTCGGGACATTAGAACAGGCCCTTACGAGGTTTGATAACTATTTGTCACGGTTCGCTGTGGCCATGCAGAAAGTGTTGTCTGGCGAGTTGGAATGGTTGACGAAGCCGATTATGCCGAGCTACCACACAGTGTGGTTTGAGCTTCATGAGGACTTACTCGCGACTCTGGGAATTGATAGAGCGAGTGAGTCGGGCCAATAACGGACTACCCTCGGCCTTATGACTGCACGATTTGGCCGTGTCATTCCGGCGATGGTGACCCCGTTCTCCGACGACGGCGCTCTGAATATTGATGCATCGGTCACCCTTGCCAAGTGGCTCGTGGAACAAGGAAGTGAAGGGTTAGTGATCACTGGCACGACCGGTGAGGGCCCCACTGTAACGGATGAAGAAGACTGGGAGCTTTGGCGTGTCATAGCTGAAACAGTGTCGGTGCCTGTGATTGCAGGAACGACAACCAATGACACGGAGCACTCAATTCAACAGACCCGCAAAGCTGAAGAGCTGGGATGTGATGGCATCCTTGCGGTCACTCCCTATTACAACCGCCCCTCGCAAGAAGGGCTCTTCGCACACTTTGAGGCCGTTGCGTCAGCGACCAAGCTCCCAGTTGTTCTTTACGATATTCCCGTCAGAACCGGAAGGAAGATAGACACCTCAACCCTCTTGCGTATGGCGCACGAGATTCCAAACGTCGTTGCTGTAAAGGATGCGGCGGGAAATCCCGGAGAGACAGCGAAAGTTATTCGTGACGCACCACAAGATTTTGAGGTGTACAGCGGTGATGATGCATTGACTTTGCCACTTTTAGCAGTGGGCGCGGTCGGTGTCATCAGTGTTGCTGCTCATTGGTCGGCTCCTGAACAGGTAGCAATGATGGATGCATGGAACTCCGGGAATGTCGACGAAGCTCAACGAATCAACAAGCGCCTCTTGGAAAGTTTTGACTATGAAACCGGAGACGAAGCGCCGAATCCGGTGCCAACGAAAGCCATGATGCGAACGCTCGGGTTCGATGTGGGTGAGCCGCGGCTGCCAATGGGACCAACACCGGAAGGCTTAGAAGACAAAGCCCGAGAGGTGTACTCGCGGTTGAAGGCTTAATTTGCCGGGAACCGATGTAGGGATCACGTTTCTTGGTGGCCTTGGGGAAGTAGGTCGCAACTCTACGTGTGTTGAGGTCGATGGAAAGCTACTCCTGATTGACTTCGGAGTTATGTTTCCTGATGCCACTATGCCTGGCATCGATGTGGTTCTTCCAGATAACACGTGGTTGAAAGAACGCAGTGAAGACATTGTCGGGCTGATCGTGACTCATGGCCATGAGGACCACCTCGGGGGCGTAACACATTTACTAAGAGACGTTGCAATTCCTCTATATGGCTCTGAATTAACCATGGGACTAGCTCGACACAAAGTGAAGGAAGCGAACCTCGAAAATCGAACTTCGTTTCATGTAGTTGCTGATGGAGACCGGCTGAACGTAGGTCCGTTTGATGTTGAAGTACTGCCGATAACGCATTCGATTCCTCAAAGTCTTTGCATCGTCTTACATACCGAGCAAGGAGTGATTGTTCATACAGGAGATTTCAAGCTTGATTCAGCCCCAGTTGATGGACGGTTAACTGCGTTGGAGCGTTTGGAAGAAATCCGACAAGGTCCCGGCATCCGATTGTTGATGGCCGATTCGACCAATGCGGATAAACCTGGATGGAGTCCCTCAGAGTCAACGATCGGCGAAACCTTCAAACGGTTGTTTCCTCAGTGGAAGGGACGAAGGCTGATAGTGAGTTGCTTTGCCAGTCACCTTCATCGAGTGCAGCAAATCTGTGATGCGGCGATACGGGAAGGAAGGACCATTTTCCCGCTTGGTCGATCGATGGTGAATAATGTCCGAATAGCACAAGAATTAGGTGTTTTGGACTTACCTGATCGTTCGGTTGATTCGATTGACAGACTCAACGACTACGACCCAGAGGGTGTCTGTGTCATTTGCACTGGGTCTCAAGGAGAACCCAATGCTGCGCTCTCTCTATTGGCGAGAGGAAGCCATCCCGATTTCTCTCTGTCAAACGACGACGTGGTGCTGCTCTCCAGCCACCCGATTCCGGGAAACGAGCGTCCGGTTTATCGCATCATCAATCGGCTGACCCGAATCGGCTGCGAGGTAGTTCACGACGGATATGAACATGTTCACACCACCGGACATGCACAAAGAGAAGAGTTGCATCAGCTTTACGAACTCGTTCTGCCTGAGTGGTACGTGCCGATTGAAGGTGAACATAGGATGCTGCGTCGGAACGCCGATGTGGCAATCGAAGCTGGACATGCCCAAGACCGAAGCATCGTTGCAAGTGACGGAGATCAGCTCACCCTCGATGACCAAGGTCTTCGGATCAGTGGACAAATTCCGGCCCCATACCGTTATGTCGATGGCCTCTTAGATGATTTGTCATCTGAGCTATTAGAGGATCGACGGAAGTTGGGTGAGAGCGGTTTTGTTCATGTAACTGTCGTATTGAATTTAGAAGATGGCCTAGTGGCTCATCCAGAGATAACCACTCTGGGTTGGATTGATACGGAGCGAAGCGTTCAAGTTCTCGCCGAACTAGAAGTAGAAGTAGTTGCAGCTGTTGCTTCTGCGCTTGACCAACACAAGGACGTGGAGAGCATCGAGCGAGCCATCCGTCGGACCACTGGTCGGTTCGTAGGAAACCGAACTCGTAGACGGCCACCGATTTCAGCGACCGTGATTCTGGCTGACTGAACCAGAATTTCTTCGGTGTTTCGGTACTCTCGCCAGTGTGGGATTTATGCGCTCAACCCACCAAAAAAATTCCACGCTTTGCCCAGCGCGTCGAGCGGTCAACCAGAAAAGTCCTAATTAATGAAGTCAGCGAAATCATCGATATTCCGAAGAATGAGCGAAGCCGGCTTGCGTGGTCGGGGGACTGACGTCACTGGACTATTACTGTTCGTAGTAGCTCTAATTTCTTTGCTGGCACTTTTCGGTGACAAAGCGGGCATTGTCGGACGCTTACTTGAAAGTGTCATGAGTGTCTTGGTGGGAATTTTCCGCTATGTCGTTCCCTTCGCCCTGGTCTTGTGCGCCTATGCGATATTGCGAGACAAACACAGTGAAAGGACCTGGAGGATTGCGTTTGGAGGAGCACTTACAAGTCTTGCCTTCTCAGGCATGGCTCACTTATTAGGTGATGCAGCAGGGATTAGGACAACGCTTGAAGATTTGCGTTCCTCAGGAGGAATCCTGGGAGCCATAGTGGGGGAGCCGCTTCGCGGAGCTGTGGATGAGCCAGCAGCGTGGGTGGTGCTCCTGTTAGCTGCCATGTTTGGTGTTCTAATCGTTACCGACACGGGCCTTCGACAGGTATTAGGAGCAACGGCTTGGGCTGCCCGCCTCGGGGGCAGGCAGATTCGTCGAGGGTTGACCAGCCTCCAAAGCCTTGGTTCTGATCGAGAGGCACCGGAAAGTTCGCGTCGAGATAGACGTGCATTGCCGACGATCTCCGCCCCAGGAAGCGGAATTCCTGCCCTCGAAGCTGAGGTTCCTCCGACCTACGACGAGGCCGAAGTAGTTGAAGAAACAGAGCAAGCGGTGCAATCTGACGAATCAGTTGAAGAGGAACCTGGGCTGCGTTTGCCCGTAGAAGATCTTTCCGACGTTGGCGAATCCCCACCTGAACAGATGGAAATTGATTTAACAACCAGGCCTAGAGGAGATTGGGAACTGCCAGGGCTCGAAAGCCTAGAAAGATCTGGCTCCCAAGATGTTGATGAGCGTCTCCTCCAAAACGGGGCCCGGAACCTCGAAGCTGCGCTTGCTAGTCATGGCGTAGAAACCAGAGTCACAGGCATGGAGGTAGGGCCGACAGTTACTCGGTATGAATTGTCGCTTGGTAAAGGTGTCAAAGTCTCTCGAGTCACCAGCTTGCACAAAGATATTGCCTACGCGATGGCATCAGCCGATGTTCGAATCCTGGCCCCTATCCCGGGCCGCTCGGCGATCGGCGTAGAGGTTCCTAACGCCGATCGTCATCTTGTCGCTTTGGGAGACATTCTTTCTACCCAGGTGGCGGCAGACGCGACCCACCCGTTGGAAGTGGCACTCGGCCAAGACATCTCAGGAAATGTTGTGATGTCTAACCTTGCTTCAACACCACACGTTCTAATCGCAGGGGCAACTGGGGCTGGAAAATCATCTTGTATCAACTCAGTCATCACCTCATTGCTTATGCGGACGACTCCTGATGAGGTTCGGATGATCCTCATCGACCCTAAGCGTGTCGAACTCGGTCAGTATGACCGCCTTCCTCACTTGCTGACTCAAGTGGTGACGAACCCGAAAAAAGCAGCCAACGCTTTGTCGTGGGCGGTAAAGGAGATGGAACGCCGTTATGACGTTCTTTCTGAAATCGGGTTTCGTGACATCACCGGATACAACGCAGCGTATGACGAGGGACGACTTGCTTCTGATCTGAACGAAGAGCGCGAATTCGAACGCATGCCTTTCGTCGTAGTCGTCGTTGACGAGTTAAACGACCTAATGATGGTCGCTGCACGAGATGTAGAAGATTCCATCACGCGATTGGCTCAGATGGCTCGAGCCGTAGGAATCCATCTGGTCATTGCCACACAGCGTCCGTCTGTCAACGTCATCACCGGAGTCATCAAAGCGAATATTCCTTCACGTATAGCCTTCGCCGTGTCAAGCCTCGCTGACAGTCGCGTCATTCTTGATCAACCAGGAGCTGAACGCCTGATCGGGAAGGGAGACATGTTGGTCCTAAATTCCAACAGCAGCGTGGCTCAACGAGTTCAAGGCTGCTGGGTCAGTGAAGCAGAAATACATCAAGTAGTTGCTCACTGGCGAAGACAGGCGCCCAACACCAATTACATCGAAGGAGTTGAAGGGTCGAACGTTCGTGGCCCTGTAGTAATCCCAGGAGGCTCCTCTGGAGATGAAGACGATGATGAATTGATGATGCAGGCGATGACGATAATCGTGGACACTCAACTGGGTTCAACCTCAATGTTGCAACGCAAACTCAAAGTCGGGTTTGCACGAGCCGGCCGACTCATGGATCTTTTAGAGCAACGCGGAGTTGTGGGGCCATCTATAGGTTCAAAAGCGCGTGACGTGTTGATGACTCAAGAAGAATTGGACGCGCTGCTCGCTGACCGTTGACCTGACACCGACTTAATTCTCAGAGCTAGTGTCGTTGTATGAGTAACTACGACGTTGTAGCCACCGGATTAGAGTTCCCAGAGGGCCCAATATGTATGGCTGACGGATCCATCGTGTTGGTAGAAATAAAGCGCGGCACGATTTCCCGCGTTGACCCCGACAACGGATCGGTCGAAGTCGTGGCGCAACCTGGAGGTGGACCAAATGGTGCCGCATTGGGTCCCGACGGCGCTTTGTACGTGTGTAACAACGGTGGGTTTACATGGGGAGAGGCCCGCGGGCTCACCATTCCGGGTTTGGTTCCTGATGACTACTCATCAGGCCGTATCGAACGCATCGACATAAACACAGGACAAGTCGAAGTTCTCTATGCGGAGGTAGATGGCGAGCCGCTAAAAGGTCCAAATGACCTTATGTTCGATTCCAGCGGAGGATTTTGGTTCACCGATCACGGCAAAACTCGATCTCGGACGAGAGATCGCGGTGGTCTTTACTATGCCCGACCAGATGGGTCCTTAGTCGAAGAAGTCTCCTTTCCCCTCGATGGACCTAATGGTGTTGGTCTATCACCCGAAGAAGACAGGGTCTATGTGGCGGAGACCCATCAAGGTTCCATTCTCTATTGGGAACTTTCAGGCCCTGGAGAACTGGCAGGGTCGCCTCACGGTCGTTTCCTGGCTCGCCCTGCAGGGAGAAAACTTTTTGATTCCCTGGCTATGGATGCAGATGGAAATGTGAGTGTGGCAACCATTCAGACTGGTGGAATCAGCACTTTCACTCCCGAGGGAGAAGAACTCGAATTTTTTGCTGTTGATGACCCGCTGTGCACGAACATTTGTTTTGGAGGCTCAGATATGCAGACAGCTTTCATCACCCTCTCGGGAACCGGTCAGCTAATACGGACTGAATGGCCACGCCCTGGACTGGCTTTACCTTTCAGTGGTTAGAACTTCTGCTATGCGACACAATGAGGGAGTTTCCCCCCGTTAAACACGATCATGTCAGCGATCGCACCATCGAAGCCAACCCACTCGTAGGCAGCTTCAGAATTCTCTCGATAAGCGACATGAAGGTTCCCGGCCAGCCGTTCACTGTCAGTGAGACTTTCAAATTCGCCCAACTCAGTCACTAAAGCCTGCTCAACGGGGGTACGTCCGCAGCGGATTCCTTCGGCGGCTGTCTCCTGCACGAATTCGAGGTACGCCCTCTGACTGGTTAAGACCTCCCGGATTTTGGCCCCAGAAAACGCCGGCCCGTGGCCAGGGACAACCACCTCCGCGCCCGTATTCCCTATGACCCCGAGAGCATCGAGTGTTCCCTGCACTGACCCGAACAAGGCGAACGGGGTACCGCCATGAAAGATCAGGTCTCCGGTAAAAAGAACGCCTCGGTCCGGTACCCAGGCCAAGACATCTCCATCGGTGTGGGCTACGTAACCCAAATCAAATAAGTCGACTGTTAAGTCATCAAGATGGATTTGAGTGGTGCCCTCAAAGGTAATGTCAGGAGCACGGAATTGTAGAGCTCCCCACTCAACTGACGGAAAGGCTGCTCGGTAGTCAGGAATACCGGTGGCCATCATGACGTCTCGGCAAGAAGTGTGGCTGATGATCGTTGCATCTGGAAACAGGTAGTTGCCGTGGGTGTGATCTGCATGGTGATGGGTATTAACCAACAGAGTCACCGGATTAGAAGTTACTGACGCGATGGCGTCAATGTAGGCACGGTTTCTGCGTTCCGTTGAAGTGGTATCAATACTGACCACTCCACTCTCGCCCACTATGAATCCCGTGTTGTTAATAAACCAGGTTCCATCAGGTTGTACATAGCTAAATACATCAGCAGCTACTTCCTCTAATAGCCCCGGGCCGAGGTTGTCGTGTAAGTAATTCGTGCTCATAAACAGAGCCTACGTGCACGACTACCCCCTCTGGATCTACGCTTATGGAATGAGCAATGTTTCTGACCATGAACGAGACATAGATGTATTCGGTCCTGAATATGTACAAGAAGCTCCCGAGGTCTGGAAGCGGCTGCGTTCCGAGTGCCCGGTAGCCCATACATCGCTTAATGGAGGCGGCTGGCTTCCCACTGACTATGAGAATATTTCATCGGTCGCTTACGACACTGAAACGTTTTCGTCTCGAGACATCGGTGTAGCGCGCACCCCTGAAGGTGTGAGCTTACTTGTCGCCCCTCCGATTACTTCTGACCCACCGTTTCATACAGACGCCCGCCAAATGTTGTTGCCTTACTTCGCACCTAAAGCGGTGGAAGAAATGAGGGAAATCACTCGGAGTATCGCTACTGAACTACTTGATGCAATCGACCCCTCAGACATTGTTGACGCTGCTGAGCAATATGCCAGGTACATACCAGTTCGAGTTATTGGAGCGATGATCGGCCTGCCAGAAGAAGATTGCGAGATGTTCACGAGGTGGGCGACAGATATTTTGCAAAGCCACCCAGAAACAGAATGGGAGCGTTTAAGCACAGCAACCAAGGAAATTCTTGAGTACTTCGATAAGACAATTGCGGACCGTCGCGCAAACCCTCGTGATGACTTGATAAGCAAACTCCAAGCAGAGACGCTTCCCAATGGCGACCCGCTCACCGACAAACATATTTTGGGGACATGTTTTCTGTTGCTGGTCGCTGGTATCGACACGACGTGGAGTTCGATAGCGTCAAATCTCCTTCACCTGGCAACGCATGAAAATGATCGACGACGATTGGTTGAAGAGCCGGAATTGATTCCTACCGCGGTGGAAGAGTTTTTGCGGGCCTATTCACCGGTAACCATGGCACGCGTTGCTGATGAAGACACAGAAATTGCCGGTTGTCCTGTTATGGCTGGAGAGAAAGTGTTTTTGCCATTTGGGGCTAGTAATCGTGATCCGGATATGTTTGACGACCCAGATGAGGTGGTCATCGACCGACAAGAAAATCGTCACTTTGCCTTCGGTATCGGTATTCACCGGTGCCTCGGCTCGAATCTGGCCCGGATGGAACTTGTGGTGGCAATGGAAGAATGGTTAAAGCGCTTCCCAGAGTTCTCATTGGCTGAAGAGTCTGAGGTTCAGTGGGGCGGAACTCAGGTTCGAGGTCCGCGCTCTGTGCCTATTCGCGTGGGATAACTCAGCCTGGATTGAGACGTTCGGATGTGTCCTTCCGAACCATCGTAAGGATCACTATTACGGCGAGCGCTGTGTATAAGGCGTAGCCGATGGCTAGTGGCGTGACGGTTGAGGTTATTTGGCGATCGATGATCGCTCCTAGTAGCGCTCCGATAGCTAGCGTTATGAACCCGATTGTTGAGGCTGCGGTCCCAGCAAGGGCTCCCATGGGTTCAAGGGCCATAGTGGTCATAGTTGGCATCATCACAACCATGGCCGCTATTTGGGCTGTCATTAGCGCCATCCAAAGGCCTACCGGGGGTATACCGTCCGTCGAAAGGGCCAAGGTCAACATGAGTAAACTGACTCCCATCTGGAAAGCCAGTGCACCATGTCCGAGACGTCTCGCTCCTATTCTCCCCACGACGCGAGACCCCGTCAGGGCGACGGCAGCCATTACGCCCATAGTGATGCTGAAGTAAGGAACGAACCAGGTTGGTTTTTTGAAGATCTCGCTAATGATTAGTTCGGAACTACTTAGGAAGCTATAGAACGCTCCACCTGAGAACAGGAGGGTTAGCGCGTAGCCAATCGTTGTTCGGTTCTCGAATACGACTCTGAGCCCCTGTTTCGTGCCAGAAAAACTGAGGTCACGTTGGTTGGCACTATCTAGTGACTCCGGAATTCTGAAGGACCAAATCCAGATAACAACGGCGATAACTAAGCCGAAAAGCATCGTTAGTCGCCAAGATCCTCCCCTCCGGACGAGTAGGTCTCCAAGCACCGGCGCTAAGACTGGTCCGGCAAAAAAGATGGTTTGGACGATGGCCATCACGCGAGCCATATCGTCACCCTCGAATTTGTCTCGGATCATGGCTTGGCTGATGGTGCGGGGAGCTGCACAGCCAATTCCCCAAAGCACTCTGGAGGCTAGGAGAAAGCCTAGGTTCGGTGCCAAGGTGGACCCGAGCGCTCCTAAGGCAAACAGGGCGATGCCGCCTCTTATTACAGGGATACGTCCGTAAGTATCTGCCAACGGACCGTAAATGGGCATTCCGATAGCCATGCCTACGAAAATGCAAGTGATAGTTAGGCCTGGAAGGTTTGAAGTGGGCTCCATACCAAAGGCTGACCGTAAATCGGCAAAGGCAGGGAGCAGCATGTCAATCGATAGAGCGATAGCGCTGGTTAAAAGAGCAGTGAACGCGATGAATTCGCGCTCACCTTGACGACGAACTGAATCAGTCACTTTAAGAAGTCACGGTTTCGTAGATAGCCCGTTCCAATTGTTCTAGGAGATTCCCAACTTGAGGAATCATGAAAGGGAGGGTTTGAGTCATCAGGAGTGCCCCAAGACCTGTTTTGGGGTCGACCCAGAAGTGGGTGTTGCACAGCCCTGCCCAACTTAACGAGCCTGCTTGGCGGCCTCCATTAACATCCTCTTCGTTTATTTGAAATGTCAGGCCCCAAGACTTGGGGGTTCCGGACATGAACTCAAAGTCGGCACTCACCTTTTGATTTTGAGATACGACGGGTGATACCCGTAAGCCGCCCATGCTGTTGCTGGACATCAACGAAACGGTCTGTGGGGATAACAGGCGTTGACCTGCTAATTCTCCGCCACGTAAGAGCATCTGCATAAATTTTGCATAGTCGGTCACTGTGGAGAAGAGCCCACCACCACCACTGTCGAACTCTGTTTTTCGTGTCTTTTCGCTTGAAATTAGTGCGTTCCAGGTGTCCCCGTTAAGCACATGGGTGGCAGCTCGGCGGTCTTGCATATCTGGGCGACAGTCATATGCGGTGTTGGTCATCGCTAACGGATCGAAGATCTCTGCCTGCATCCACTCTGCGAGTGATACGTCGCTCACTGCTTCAAGTAGCTGACCCGCCCAGTCGATCCCGATCCCGTATTCCCAACGAGTTCCAGGATCGAACGAGAGTGGTTGGCGCAAAGAATCAAGTTTGCCACTACCGGTCCCGGGGTTTCCGGTGCAGTCCTTCCAAGCTGCCATCTCTGAATTCCAAACCTCATATGTGAAGCCAGAGGTATGGGTGAGCAGGTTACGCAGAGTTACTGGGTGACTTGGGGGGCGCAAAAGTGGTTTGGTTTGGCTGAAACCCTCGAGGACCTGAACTTCTCCGAGCCACGGGATTATTTCCGCAGCGGGCTGGTCGAGCGTAAGTAAACCGCGCTCTACAGCCTGCATACATGCGGCCCCGGTTATTGGTTTTGTCATCGAAGCGATTTGAAAGACCGTGTCATCGGTCATTGGGTCTTGGTTCGTTTCTGATCTGACTCCGTGAGAACGAACGCTCATCAGCCCATCTTGGTTGACTACAGCTGCTATGGCCCCGGGAACGATCTTCTTCTCGATTGCTTTGGTGATGCAATTGTCGATTGCCTTATCCAGGTTCACCGCTCCAAAGCCTCTCGCCAAGGCGTCGCGTCGATCCCGTGGTACCGGTCTTCTAGTGCGTCAACAAGTTCAGTCGTCCAGAATGGATGTCCGGGCTTTGGTGCACCAAAAAGAGCGAGTTCGTCAGGGGTACAACTTGCTGCAAACTTGGACCAAGGCCCACGGTTCGCATTTTGTTGAAAACTGTCAAACCCGATCCACTCATGATGAGCATGCTTAAATGCGATGTTCATCAGAAACCTTGACCCTCCCTCTCGAGTTAAGTTCACTCCTCGGTGCCACACATCGGTCCGGTAGGCAAGGTAAGAGCCTCGACGACCCGCAGCAGATTGAGGTGCGGAGCCTGGCGGAGAATCACCGAGGTTGAGCACCTCAGTTGGTCCCACTCCGTCTTCGACATCGGAAAGATACAAAAAGCCGAGCATGTTCCACCAGCCCGGTTCGACGCGGTCGGGAACGATCGTGTGGTTGCGATCTTGATGGAAAGGCTGCTCGTAGTCGGTAACCCCAGTGTATTTGCCCCATATTCGCGCTTGATACAGACGGATATCCTCCGAGCCCATTGCGCGTTGAGCGAAATCAACTACCCGCGGATGGATCTGGAGCCGATTGAGGAGGTGAGAGTCGTAAGGGAAGAGCACATGTCCCAAAAATTGACGTAAGCGAAATTCTGCCCCGGCGGTGTCGCCCTGGTTGAGTCCGTGTGATGTTCCTTGGCGTGAAGGTTGATACCGCGCGTCTGTACTCTCATTTTCAAAGTGTGCAAGGGCTTCAGGGTTACCCGAGTGATAGTCAGACGGATGAGGGAAATGCCCCCAGAGTTCTTCTACAGCAGCATCTATTTCTTCGACAGGTACTAAATCGTGGACGACGGTCCAGCCTCGGGTCTGCCATTGTTCAATAGCTGTTTCGATATCGGTGCTCACTGTTGGGCAGACTAGCTGGGTTCAGGCGTCTGACGGTTAACGAGCGCCTTGGGCGTCATGAACTCGAATCGTTGCTCCTGTGACGAAATCAGATGAAGGGGACACTAAATAGAGCAGCGTGCCGTCTAGTTGGGAGGGTTTACCCAACCTCTTTCGCGGAAACCCGGCGGTTATGTCGCCCATTCTTTCGAGCATGCCGTCCATCATTTCGCTTTCAAAGGCGCCGGGGGCGATGCAGTTGACGTTGACGTCGTATCTTGCAAATTCCAAGGCCAACATTTCTGTCATCCGGACAACAGCACTTTTTGTAATCGCGTACCAAGAGGTTCCTACGCCAGCGCTGAAAGCGGCGCCAGAGGCGATATTGACGATTCGGCCTGGAAGCTCTGCCTCTTTGAGGCGTCGAGTGACTTCACTTGCTAGGTGAAATAGAGAAGTCAAGTTCGTCGCTACCATTTCATCGACGAACGCCGGGTCCATGTTCAACGCGAGTTGAGCGTCAGGTTTGCCAGCATTGTTGACGAGAATTTGAGTAGGTCCAAGTTCTTTTTCCACGTGATCCACTGCAGCGAACAGCGCATCTGTATCCGTGACGTCAAGTGGAACAGGCAAGACTTCTGCACCGGTGCTTCGCAGCTCTTCGGCAAGTGCTTCGAGTCGCTCAACTCGACGCCCCGCGATTGCGACACTGGCGCCGGATGCAGCTAAAACCTGCGCGAACCTGTATCCCAAGCCGGACGTAGTGCCAGTAATAAAGGCTGTCTGACCAGTTAGGTCTGTCGAAAAGTTCGGCGTATCTGACATTGGTTCCCCCAGAAGAGTAAGGATTGTTGCTCTTCTGTCTAGGCGCGGGAGGAATGGTCGTCTAATCGTGTTGACACGAATTAGGGTGCGCGGTGGTGAATGACCAACTGATTCTTGAAGCAGGAAGAGTTAAAGACGGCACTCGAGCTCTAGTCACGGGTGGTGGATCAGGGATAGGTCAGTCAATAGCTGCAGCCCTACAGTCAGCAGGAGCCCGTGTTCTGGTCTGCGACGCGGACTCCTCAACGAATCCTGACTTCGTCGTCGACGTAGTAGAGGAAGCCGCCGTCCAGGAAATGTTCATGGACATAGAACAACAGCTGGGTGGTTTGGACGTGTTGGTGAACAATGTGGGGATTGCGGGCCCGGCAGGGCTAGTAGATGAAATTCCCGTTGACGATTTTGATCAGGTCTTGCGGGTTAATGTTGGAGGGACTTTTCGAGTTACTAGCCAAGCGGTGCCGTTGTTGAGAGCATCAGGCGGTGGCTTGATAGTCAACGTAGCTTCAACTGCAGGAATTTTCCCTTACCCGTATCGCTCGCCGTATGTTGCATCTAAATGGGCGATGGTTGGCCTTGGGCGGAGCTGGGCCATGGAATTAGGTGAGGACAACATTCGAGTCAATGTGATTTGCCCAGGTTCTGTTGGAGGCCCTCGAATGGACCAGGTGATAGCACGAGAGGCAGTCGCTACGGGCGTTGATGAATCGGTGCTCCGGGGTGGGTATGAAAGCCAGGTTTCGATGGGTCGCTTTATGGATGCGGCAGATATTGCTGGTGCAGTGGTTTATATGGCCTCCCCAGCCGGTCGCCATGTTTCGGGACAAGTGCTTTCCGTCGATGGGGCGACCGAGACTTTGCGAAGTTCCTGAGCAGCGAGCTGTGCTTTAGGGCACACTCGTGGGGTCCTTCAATCCCAGGAGCTAACAACGTGAATGTCACCGAAGCAACTCAGCGGAGAGCATCAATTAGATCCTTTCTTCCTGACCCCGTGGCCGACGAGCAAATCAAAGACCTGTTAGAGGTTGCCTCTCGCGCTCCTTCTGGCGGAAATGTTCAACCCTGGAAGGTCTACGTGCTTAATGGGGACTCCATGGAACGGTTTCGATCATTTATATCGAGCCGTAGTCCAGGAGATTCTGAGTACCCGGTGTACCCGCCCAGCCTTCAAGAACCGTATCGAACTAATCGATATGAACTAGGTGAGGCGATGTACGAAAAGCTTGGGATTCCTCGTGAGGACAAACCGGCGCGACTAGCTCACCTAGCGAGAAACTTTGATTTTTTTGGTGCACCTGCAGCGTTCTTTTGTTTCATTGAAAGAAATATGGGTTCGGCACAATGGTCTGATTTAGGAATGTTCTTGCAGACGTTTATGTTGTTGGCTGTGGAAGCTGGCTTGGATACGTGCGCGCAGGAAGCTTGGGCTAACCATTGGTCAGATGTACAAGAGTTCTGTGGTGCGCCGGAACAAGAGATGCTGTTTTGTGGAATGGCAATAGGTAAACGCGACGAATCGAAACCTGTTAATAGTCTCAGAAGTGATCGCATGGTTGTCGATGAGTGGACGAATTGGCTGTAAGGATCAGGACATGAACGATATCTACGAGATGATGAGCACACTGCGGGCCGTGCGTCGGCTTCGCCCGGATCCCATCCCTGATGATGTAATGAATCGGGTGCTTCAAGCAGCGGCGTGGGCCCCCACAGGTGGCAACATGCAACCATGGCGCGTGATAGTGGTGACCAGTTCAGAACGGAAAAAGGCACTCGCTGATATCTATCGACCTGCTTGGTATCGGTATGCGAAGGGTTATGACGCGAGGATTGAACAGTTGCCGGAGGGCGAAGCCGAAAAAGCTCGTAGAAATCGAGTGGCGGGTGATTATTTGGCAGATCACCTAGAAGAAGCACCGTCGATCTTGATGTTCGTGGCTGACCCAAAAATGATGGCTATTACCGACGCAAAGTTGGATCGAATTTCGATGGTAGGTGGCGGTTCGGTATACACGGCCGTTCAGAACGCAATGTTGGCTGCTCGGACCGAAGGTCTGGGTTGTGTGCTGACGACTCTGCATTGTTTGGCTGAAGATGAGGTTAAGGAAGCTCTAGAAATTCCGAACGGTTGGGCCACTTTGGCGATGGTTCCTCTGGGCTATCCAGTTGGCACGGGCCATGGCACAATTACCAGGCAGACTCCCGAAACTCTTGCTTTTGATGATGCTTTTGGAGTGGCTTGGAGTTGACCTCAGCAGCTACTCGGCGGCCGACCGTTTTTTCGGTCAGTGAAATTAGTGATGGCCATCCGGCGATAAGACAAACTGGGTCCGAACGCTCACTTCCTTTGGTCGTGATGGCGGTTGTCGTTGTTGTGTGGGGATTAGGACCACCCATTACAAAACTGGTGACGGCTCCACCGCTCATTGGAACTTTCATCCGTTTCGGTATCTCATCACCGCTGCTCCTTGTTGTGTTGGCGGTGAGAGGGCGGGTTTTGTCACGCAAGGTTCTTCTTGCGACAGCGTTACCCGGTCTGTCTTTCGGTATCAATCTGATATTTGTTTTCTCGGCTCTTCAAGAAGCAACGGTTTCGGTTCTGTCGACAGTTGTAGCGATGCAGCCGGCGCTTCTCCTAGTTCTCGCTGGACCGCTCTTCCGGGAATATCCGTCTGGTCGGCAACTTGCGTTCACCTTGCTGGGGGTTGTCGGAGCTGTGGGCGTAATTCTTGGTGCGGGCTCGCAGGTGGGGTCCTCGTGGCTAGGGGTGGGGTTCGCGGCGCTTGCATTAGCGACGTTCACGCTTTATTTCGTTTTGACACGACTAGCCAGAGTTGACGATGAAGTAGATCCAATCGAATGGATGGCTGGCATCAATATCTGGTCTTTCCTATCGACAATCGTTCCGATTTTATTTTTGGCCGACCGATCTGATTGGGCTCAGTTTGGAGGAATTGATTGGTTGTGGATTTCGGTAGTTGCGTTCGTTACTGGTGTCTTTGGACATGTCTTAATGACCTGGCTGCATGGTCATCTAGAAGCTGCCCGATCGTCTCTTTACATCCTGACTATGCATCTGGTTGCCGTAGGACTCGCATGGTGGATACACGATGAACCCATCACATGGTTACAGGGGATGTCAGGGGGAGTAGTGCTGGTTTGTGTGGCTCTCGTAGTTACTGCCCCTGATCGCCGTGAGGTTCAATGATTGGGAAAAGACGAAACTCCGTCAAAAGATCAAATAGCTCTAGCACCGGGGCCGGATTTCCGTCGATCATGACGTTTCCTTGTTCCAATGCATCCGAAAATGAGGCGACGCCCCCTAACGCGTCGGCCAGGACGTGGCGCGTGAGCGTTACCGTAGCTATGGCGTCGCTTGCGTGACGATCAGGCAGATGGTGTATTGCGCAATTTGTCACGCCGAGAACGTGGTTTTCTTTTAGGTCAGAAAAGGTCCAGTTGATTTTTGCGTCCAAGTCGCGGATTGCTGAGGTGCTCAGCCGGACACCTATCGAATCAAATAGTTGTTCAGCGGTCATAGCATGGGCAAGTTGTCGCCCTCGACCAACAGTGATGTTGGGAGATCCGTTACGAAGCTCGTGTGCGCCGTAAAGGTAGGCGTTGCGCCATGTTCCGGATTCGGATTGATACCCCAATTGTTCGAAAGCATCAGCTTGAAGCTCTCTTGCTTCCTGGTGTGACGGATCGGCGAAGACCAGGTGATTCACCACCTGTGCCACCCAACGGTAATCACCAGCTTCGAAACTTTTTCTCGCTTGGCGCAGCACTTGTTCAGCGCCACCCATGAACTCGACATACTTCTCACTGGTCTTTTTGGGAGGGTAAGGATTTAAATGTGCTGGGTTAGCGTCGTACCAGCCCAAGTATTTGTTGTAGACGGATTTGACGTTGTGGCTGACTGTTCCGTAATAACCCTGCACATGAGAGTCTGACGAAAAACAGTCAGGAAGTTCTAGCTCTTCTGCTATCTCATTAGGTGTCCAACCGCGGTTGGCCAATCGCATCGTCTGATCGTGCATCCAACGATAAACGTCGCGTTGCTTGACCAAAAATTCCTTCAAATCCTCGGTTCCGAATCGAGGCCAATGGTGAGTAGCAATCAAGACGTCAGAATTGTCTCCCCAGAGGTCTAGTGCTTCGTTTATGTATTTGGACCAGGCAAGAGCGTCGCGGGTTTGTGCTCCCCTGATGGGGTAGAGGTTGTGCATGTTGTGAGTGCAGTTTTCAGCCATGCATAACATTCGAAAATCAGGGAACCAAAAGTTCATTTCGGCTGGGGCTTCGGCATCAGGAGTGTTTTGAAAGATGACTCGCACTCCATCTATTTCCAGTTCGATGCCGGTGCGGTCGATGATTTCTGTTGGCGCGATGAGCCCTGATGGACTGAAAGGGAGGGCTTTACCTAGGCCGTTATCGATGTGACCTCTAGGTCCTGGAGGCAGGAATAGACCGAATTGGTACATAGCCCGGCGTGCCATAGCGGCGCCAGCAATTACGTTCTCGTTGACAACTTCTTCGAGAAAGCCCTCGGGTGCGATTATTCGAACGTTTCCGTTCTCGACTTCTTCAGGAGTTGTGACACCCAGAATCCCGCCGAAATGATCTGCATGGGAATGGGTGTAAATGACTGCCTTAACTGGTCTTTCGCCGAGGTGTTCGTTAGCGAGCTTCAGGCATGCCTCGGCTGTTGCGGCGGTTGTTAAAACGTCAACCAGGATCCAACCGGAGTTACCGGCTATGAGTGTCAGGTTCGAAATGTCGTATCCGCGAACCTGCCAGACACCATCCATTACTTCGAAAAGGCCGTGTATAGCGTTCAGACGACCTTGGCGCCAAAGTCCGGGATGAACCGTGTCGGGTGCTTCATGGTTCTCACGTAGAAAGTCGTAACGGGCACAATCCCAAACCACATGGTCGTCGACTGTAACTGTGCCTCCAGGGAGGGTTGCAATCAACCCGCGCTGAGCTCTCTCGAAGTCGGCTTCGTCGTCGAAGGACATGATTTCTGAAGCGACAGCGTTTGCCTGAACTGTGAGTTGGGCAGCGCCCTTCGGGGCGTTGTTTGCATCTGACATAGTGTTCCCTTGAGTGAATCCTGAGAATCTATCTTTCTTATTGGGTCGATTCGACCGATCTGTAGGTGGTTGACAAGGACTTGGCGATTCGGTCTGTCATGATCTCTGTTGAACCATCTACATAGTTGGCAATCCGGGCAGCGGTCAATCTGTGTCCAATGAGATGCTCTTCTCTCAAGCCGTTAGCGCCCATGGCTTGGGCGCAGGCTGCAAGCGACGATTCAGCGATCTCAGTCGCAAATTTCTTTGCATGTGCTGCGGGTAGAACCGCAGAGTCGCTATCGCCATGTTCTATTGCAGCAACAGCTTTGTCAGTTAGGGCACGAGCGGCTTCAAGTTGGTTAGCCACGTTCGCCAATTGCCATGAGAGCCCTTGGTGTTTGATGATCGGTTTTCCGAAACTTTCCCGCTCCGATGCATACCCGACCGCTGAACGTAAGGAAGCTTCGATCATTGCGCAACACATTGAGGCGACGTATGTTCTCGCTTCGTTGATAGTGGCTAGCGCAGCAGAAAAGCCTTCACCCGCTGGTGCTAACAGATCGGCATGTGAAGCTAAGTAGTTGTCGAGCTGAAATCCGCCAGTCCCGATCGCGTGACTGCCGATTAGGTCATAAGGAGCGACTCGTTCAAAGCCGGGTTGGGTTCCGTCGATGAGGAACGAGGCGATACCTCGAGCTCGAGACCCGGGGTCTGTTTGGACATAGGCAACTATCACTGTGGAACTAGCGGCATTAGTGATCCAAGCCTTCTCGCCGTTTAACCGCCAGCCTTTGGCATCGGAAATTGCTTGGGTTGAAATAGCTGAGAAGTCACTTCCTGCATTGGGTTCGGTGAGGGCGCTGGAGCCAAGTTTGTTTCCTGTGAGCAAATCGGACAGAAAGCGACCGCGTTGTTCTTCGGTTCCGTGGCGAGCCAGTCTTGCTGCGACGTTATGGGAGTTAACCAAACTGAAGGCATAGGGCATTGAAACTTCTGAGAGGACGTCCAAAACGCGTAACTTTTGGCCGAAACTCATTCCGAGGCCGCCTAACTCTGGGTCTATTTCCATTCCCAGGAGGCCCAGTTGATGGGCTGAAGCGATGACCTCTGCAGGGAAGATCCGATTTCTTTCCCAATCGACAACCTGAGGCCTAATGACGCGATCACGGAAATCTTGAACTTGGTCGAGCAGGTTCAAGAATTCATCTTCAGACAATCCAACGGCTTGGCTCATGCTTTGACCCTAGATGCCTGCGTAAAGTCGTTCACCGTGGAAGACATATTCTCTCCTGATCGCTTGACCGAGGTGTTGCTACCTGGGGTAGCTCCACAGGCTCAAGGTCCTGCAGCTGCTGTGGCAGCGGTAGCTCGCAAAGGCGAGTTGGGTGCAGAGTTGTTGTTTATAGAACGCTCGGCCAAGAAGGATGATCCTTGGTCAGGTCAGATGGCCTTCCCCGGTGGAAGGGCATCTGAAAATGATCATGACAGTCTTGCCACTGCGGTTAGAGAGACGAGCGAAGAACTCGGGATAGACCTTGTAGATTCGCTTTTGTTGGGCCGGCTGTCGGATTTAGAGGGGGGTCCCCGCGGAACACGTCAGCGACTTACCGTGACCCCATACGTTTTCTGGATTTCGGGACAGCGTCCGACGAGCGATCCGAATCATGAGGTAGCAGGAGTTATTTGGGTTCCCGTTAGCGAGCTTGTTGAGCCGAGTCGTTACATCGAATATTTTTATCCGCCACTAGGTTCGGATTCTTGGCCCGGAATCACCGTTGAGGGGGAAAGGGTGATTTGGGGTTTGACCCTGAGGATGCTGATTGATCTGTTTCGAAGAGTTGGGCAACCACTTGCAATCAGGTCCTAGAGCGTTGCTGTGAATAGGCTGTTCTTATGAGTCGTTCGTCATCCACGAATTCCGATGGGCTATCAGAGGTCCTTGAGTCTCATGACGTTGATGTAGTGGTGGTAGGTGCAGGGTTTGCCGGCATGTACATGTTGCACAGGCTTCGGACATGCGGATATTCGGTTCGAGTCTTCGAAGCGGGAACCGACGTGGGAGGTACGTGGTACTGGAATAGGTATCCAGGGGCTCGATGTGACGTCGAGAGCATGGAGTACAGCTATAGCTTCGACAAAGACCTCGAGCAGGACTGGGAGTGGACTGAACGTTATTCCAGTCAGCCAGAAATTCTTGCCTACGCCAAACACGTAGCGGAGCGGTTTGAGTTGCGATCCGACATACGTTTTGAAACTCGAGTTGAAGCAGCAGATTTTGATGAGACCACCGACTTGTGGCACATCCGGACAAGCGACAACACGACCACTAGTAGCCGGTTTTTCGTGATGGCAACCGGCTGTTTATCGTCAACGACACTGCCTGATATAGCGGGACTAGAAGACTTTGAGGGAGTGACTGTTCACACAGGCCAATGGCCGAAGGAAGGCGTTGACTTAAAGGATAAAAGAGTAGCCATAGTTGGGACCGGTTCTTCGGGGGTGCAAGCTATCCCTGTCATTGCCGAGCAATGCAAAGAGCTGATCGTTTTTCAGCGCACCCCGCAATACACGATCCCCGCGCGAAACGAGCCGTTGGACCCGGCTCGTCAGGCTGATGTGAAGAGTCGGTATAAAGAATTTCGAGCGGCGAACTTTGCTATGCCACAAGCTCTTGGCTCAGAGATACCTAAATTCAATGACTCGATCCACGATGTTCCCGAAGAGGAAAGATTGCGAAGGTTCGAGAACGCATGGGAACACGGAGGCACTCTTTTCATGTCCTCATTCAACGATGTCCTTGTCGACGAATCAGCAAATGTTTACGCGCAAGATTTCGTACGAGAAAAGATTTCTGAGATCGTTCAAGACTCCCAAGTCGCAGCGAAGCTAACTCCGGAGCACATCATTGGTTGTAAACGTTTGGTTATCGATACGGACTACTTCGAAACTTTCAACCGGTCCAATGTTCGACTGGTTGACGTTAGCCAGGACCCGATTCGCCAAATAACCGGTGCGGGGTTAGCCACTCAAGAGGACGAGTTCGAGTTCGACGTTCTGATTTTCGCTACCGGTTTCGACGCGATGACAGGGTCGATATTGCGTGTAGGGATTACTGGAAGAGACGGGTTGACGATTCAAGAAAAGTGGTCGGCTGGGCCGCGCACCTATCTCGGTCTCACTGTCCCAGGTTTCCCGAATATGTTCGCCATATCGGGGCCAGGTAGCCCATCTGTGCTTACCAACATGATTGTTTCGATCGAACAACATGTTGAGTGGATTACCGACTGCATTGGTTGGCTTGATGAGAGAGGAGCTTCAACTATTGAAGCAGTGCCCGAAGCCGAAGAGGATTGGGTCGACCACGTCAACGCCAAGGCCGATAGGACGCTCTTCCCGGGGTGTAATTCTTGGTACTTGGGGGCAAATGTGCCTGGCAAGACCCGTGTATTTATGCCGCTTCTCGGTTTTCCTGGATACGTGCGACGCTGTAATCAAGTGGCCGAAAACGACTATGAAGGATTTGTTGTCCAGTGAATGAACTTGAGTTATTAACTGAGGGGTGGGGACTCATCGAAGCGCCCCGAGTTGATGAAGATGATCGACTTTATTTTTCTGACGTACCAAATGGCGGTGTCTATAGGCGATTACCCAGTGGAGAGATCGAAACAGTGATTCCGAAGCGTCGAGGGGTGGGGGGAATGGTTTTTCACCGCGATGGCGGATTGATCGTCGGCGGGCGAAATATTCAACATGTGAACAATGGTGAAATACGTGTCCTGTTCGATCCCGGGTTCCCGGGTTTCAATGACCTTCACACCGACTCGTTAGGCCGTGTGTATGTCGGGTCGTTAAAAATTGATCCGTTCGAAGAAGGTGCTGAGAACCCAGGTGGCGAATTATGGCGGCTGGGTCCTGAAGGTGAGGCGACGGAAATGTATGACGGAGTATTACTCACTAATGGAATTGGATTCTCCCCCGACGGTTCCTTGCTGTATCACGCGGACAGTGTGCCGGGAAGGGTTTGGGTTTCAGACGTAGATGGTGACTCTGTTACTGGCAAAAGGGTTTTTGTTGAGGACCGCGCTAACGCGACTGATGGTCTTGCAGTAGATGCCGAAGGAGGCGTGTGGGTAGCGCAGCCAAACGGGGGGAAGGTTCAACGCTACACACCTGACGGGAGCGAAGATATCTATGTTGCCATCCCCGATCCGATGGTCACTAGCCTGTGCTTCGGCGGATCAGATCGTAGGGATTTGTATGTAGTTACTGGAGGTCAGAGTCCGTTGGGAGGCTGTATTTATCGAACAAGAGTCGATGTTCCTGGAGTCCCAGTCGCTCAAGCCACTATTTGAAGCTCCGCATCTCAGAAGCGTTATTAGGGTGTTAACAATGCGAGACGTACCGTTTTATTGGTCCCACGGCCACGAAAGTGACGATCTAATTTTTTGCATGCATGGGATTGGCTCATGTGCCGACGCCTTTTTGCCTCAACGAGAGATCGCAGACCAGTTGGACTATCGAATGGTGGCTTGGGATGCCCCTGGATATAGATACTCACCCGATCCCGTAGATGAACCAGGTATAGACGGATGGGCTGATGCGGCAGCAGATTTGATTCGGTCGTTGGGATATGAGCGGTCAATAGTGCTTGGGGTTTCATGGGGTGGTGTTACCGCAACTCGTCTAGCTCTTCGCAACCCGGATTTAGTCAAGGCGCTCATACTGGCTGATTCGAGCGTGGGGTCCGGTACCAGTTCAAAACAAGCTGAAGCTATGCGCAGCAGAGCCGCAACTCTGACTGAATTAGGAGCTGCTGAATTTGCTGAGCAGCGCTCACCTCTTTTGGTTGCAGAAGCAACACCTTCGGAGGTCGTGGAGAACGTCCAACGCCTGTTCGCGGACTCTATCCGAATGCCCTCCTACCAGTGGGCGTGTAATTCGATGGCAGAAGCCGACCATCGGAATTTCTTGCCATCGATCGAAACGCCCACTCTTGTCATATGCGGAGAGGAAGATCGCGTTACGCCACCCAAGTTGTCGGCCCAGCTAGCAGAAGGCATTCCGAACTCAACTCTTGTGCATGTAGAAGCTGCGGGGCATTTGGCCAACCAAGAAAAACCGACAGACTTCAATGCAGAAGTATCGAAATTTATCCGATCAATTGATTAGCTAGCTCTTTTTAACGGGGCGGCATTCTGATGCCGCCGTCACAACGGATGGTTTCTCCGTTCATGTATGGATTAGTGATGCATTCCATGACCATGAACGCCAGTTCCTCTCCGTAGCCGAGGCGTTTGGGGAAAAGCACGCTTTCACCTAAGTGTGCCTTGAACTGGTCTGATTGTTCTCCCTCGCCGTAGATGGGGGTGTCGATCAAACCTGGGGCAATGGTGTTGACCCGAATGCCGGTTGCCGATAGGTCACGGGCTATTGGCAGGGTCATGCCCACGACGCCGCCTTTGGAGGCGGAGTAGGCAGCCTGACCGATTTGCCCATCGAACGCGGCAGCCGAGGCCATATTCACTATCGCACCTCTTGAACCGTCCTCATCAACAGGTTCGGTTTGTGCCATGGCTGCGGCTGATTGGGCCAACATGTTGTACGTACCTAAGAGATTGATCTTTATTACGAATTCAAATTGGCCAAGATCGGCCGGCACGTTATTTCGGTCGATAGTTCTAGCGGCTCTCCCTAATCCAGCGGAGTTCACAAGAGCGCGTAGGGGACCCATTTCCGAAGCCGCAGTGACAGCTGCCTGAGCATCCTCAACGTTTGAAACGTCGCACTTCACGAACAAGCCACCTAATTCTGAAGCGACTGCTTGACCCTTGTCTTCTTGGAGATCGGCAATGACCACACGAGAGCCGGCTTCTGCTAGTTGGCGGGCAGCTGCTTCGCCGATACCTGACGCCCCGCCGGTGACGATGGAGGAGCTTGCCTGAAGGTTCATTCGCGGCATTAGGCACCCAGTCTTTCGATAATCATCGCGTTCGCCATGCCGCCACCTTCACACATGGTTTGGAGGCCGTACTTGCCTCCTGTGCGCTCTAATTCGTTGAGCAGAGTCGCCATCAATTTGGTGCCAGAACATCCGAGAGGATGGCCTAGAGCGATAGCACCACCGTTGACATTGGTTCTATTGAGATCCGTGCCGTGCTCCTTTTGCCAGGCTAGGACGACAGAGGCGAAGGCTTCGTTGACTTCGAAGAGATCGATGTCATCCAGCGTCAGACCTGAACGTGACATAACTTTTTCCGTTGCGGGAATTGGCCCCTTCAACATGGTTACCGGGTCGGCACCGGCAAGAGCGAAGCTGTGGAATTTCGCTCGTGGGCGAAGACCGAGTTCAGCGGCTTTCTCAGCGCTCATTACCAGAACAGCAGATGCTCCATCGCTGATCTGGCTGGAGTTACCGGCCGTCACCTTTCCATCTTCGCGAAATGCGGGATTTAACTTCGAAAGCGAATCAGCAGTGGTGTCGTGCCGGATTCCCTCGTCTGCGGTCATCATTTCGGTGTTGCCGTCTACTTCGATGGGCACCGGGACAATTTCGTTGTCGAAGCGTCCTTCCGCTGTAGCGACAGCTGCGCGCCGCTGACTTTCGGCGCCGAAAGCGTCGAGGTCTTCACGAGTAAAGCCGTATTCGTCGGCGATCATTTCAGCTCCGATGCCTTGAGGAGGCAAGCCGGTTTCTTCGTAACGGTTTTGCATCGTTTCGCTGAAAGGGAAACCCATACCCTTTACGACGCTTGCTCCCATTGGGGTTCGCGTCATTACCTCGACACCTGCTGCGACGGCGACGTCGTAAGCGCCTGCTATTACGCCTTGTGCCGCAAAATGTAAGGCTTGCTGACTTGAGCCGCATTGTCTGTCAACTGTTGTCGCGGGCACCGATTCTGGCCACCCGGCTGCGAGGACTGCATTTCGACCGATGTTCAATGACTGTTCGCCTACTTGCATGACGCATCCCATGATTACGTCGTCAACAATTGACGGATCTATACCTGTTCGTTGTTCGAGGGATTTCAACACGTGAGCTGCTAGGTCGACTGCGTGCCAGTCCTGCAGCTTGCCATTCCGTTTTCCACCTGGGGTTCTTACCGCGTCAACGATGACTGCTTCTCTCATAGGTCTACTCCTAATGGGGGCCGTTCGGAATGGTACTCCGAATCTCAATACCGAATCGTAGATCGTGACAGGCAGCGACGGCCAACTCAGAGCGCTACCTTGCACATGTGACTCTCCCGAAACCAGAGGAAAATGGTTCCGCTACCTTTTCGTCTCTGCGGGTGCCAACCTTTCGACTGTTTTGGTGGAGTGGCGTGTATTCCTATCTCGGAGTGCAGATGCAGTTCCTTCTTCGGGGCTTACTGGCTTGGGACCTGACAGAACGGGAAAGTGGTTTAGGTGTCGTATACCTAGCGTTTGGGATGGGGCTTTTGATTTTTACGCCGATCGGCGGAGTGTTAGCTGATCGTTGGCCGAAACGCTCGCTCTTAGTCTTTGGGCAAGGCGTGATTGCAATAGCAGCTGCAGGCATGGGTTTGGCAGCTGCGTCTGGAAACGCCCGGTTTTGGATGCTGATGGTGGCAAGTCTTGTTCAAGGAGCGATGTTTGGACTCATCGGACCGGCGAGAGTGTCGACGTCCGCCGAATTAGTCGGACGCGAACAGCTAGGTAACGCCATCAGTTTGACGTCCATGTCGATGAGTTTGACTCGGTTGTTCGCTCCCGCGGCAGCGGGAGTTCTTGCCGGAGTAGCGACTATTGGCATAGGTGGGGCGTATCTAGTTGCCGCGGTCTTTTCGGTTGTCTCGACGCTATTGACGGCCCGTTTACCGCGACTGGAACCGTCAAATCCGTCTCGACAGAATCCGATCGACGAGATTCGAGATGGACTCCGCTATGTGCGAAGTAAGCCCGAACTAGGGCGGCTTATCTTGACGACGACTATCGCCATTATGGTTGGGTTTAATTACGTGGCTTTCTTGCCGGCCTTAGTGGAAGGACAGATGGGCCTGTCAGAAAGCCACGTCGGATTTCTGACTACAGCGTCGGCAGCAGGCGCCGTTTTGATCACAGCGTTAGTAGCTTCACGCGCCGATGGGCCTAACGCTCAAATGTTGTTGGTCTGCTGCGGCATCTCATTTGGGTTTGGGGTAGTTGCGTTCGGACTAGCGCCAAATTATCTAGCAGCACTGCTGATAATTGTGGTCCTCGGTTTCGCCACCAACGGCTTCATGGTTCTGACAAGTAGTCGTTCCATGGTGATATCGGAGCCTTCTTATCATGGACGGGTGCAGTCTTTGATGCAACTTGCGTGGGCTGGATTCGGAATAGCGGCAGCACCGTTGGGAGCGGCAGCGGAAATCATTGGTCTTCGTTTGACGATCGTGATTATGGGAGTCGCAACCGTCGTTGTAGTTGGGCTGTACGGGGTATCGCTTCTCAGTACCGCCGCCCAAACGACTGAATAGGGTGTCTGGTTTGCGGCGATGACGCCGCGGCCGACTCAACCCAAGATTTTGATGGGAATTGTGCGGGGACCCCTCACGTGACCAGCGCTGTAGTTGACGGCTGTGGGATCAACCAATTCGAAGTCTGGGAATTGCTCCATCCACATTTCTAAGGCGATTTGCATTTCCAATCTGGCTAGATTCGAACCGAGGCACCGATGTGCCCCGAGACCGAACGCCGAATGACGGTTCTCTTCTCTATCGATCAGGACTTCATCAGGGCGATCAAAAAATTCGGGATCTCGATTTGCTGATGGAAACGCCAACACAGTCCACTCGCCGGCATTAACGGGGCAACCTGAGACCTCAGTGTTCTCCTCAGCTACTCGGGCGATAAATACAGGCGAATACGCTCTCAAAAATTCTTCTACGGCGGTAGGAATGAGTTCCTTGTTATGTGCAATGCGACGTCGATCCTCAGGGTGTGTTGCAAGATGCAGCAATGAAGAACTGATCGCAGACCAAGTGGTGTCGACTCCCGCTATCAGCAACAAAAATAGAGTTCTAGCTATCTCATCGTCAGTGAGCTCCTGACCCTCCATTCTCTGATCTAGGAGGTATTGGACTACGTCACCATCTTTGTGGTCGGCGCGACGCTCACGAGTCAGTTCGAGGAGATAGTCCATCATTTCGGTCGTGGTTTCTCGTTGCACCGTCGGATTAGTCGGTCCGACTTCCAATAAATCGTGGAGCCATAGCCGAAACTGAGGAGTGTCCTGGAGTGGGACTCCGAGCATGCGTGCGGTTACATCACCCGGAATTTCCTGAGCGTATTCAGCAGCGGCGTCGAATTCGGTTTGTCCTTGTAGTCCGCCTAACAGCCTTGAACAGATTTCTCTAATCGTAGGTTCCCACTCTGCTGTTGCTTTGGGTGTGAAAAATGGGAGCAAAAGGCGCCGATGTTCGGTGTGTTCAGGGGGATCGATGTTGATTGGAGGCAGAACCAGTCCGCGTCTGTCTGTGGGTACTTCGCTAATGATCGTGCGTCGACTGCTAAAAATTTCAGTTGCGTTCGCCGCGGCCGCAACATCGCTGGCCTTGGTTAGCCACGTCATGCCCCCGTACCGGTCGCTGTGCGCGACTGGACATTGTTCTCGAAGGTCCTCATATATGGGGTAGGGATCAGCTACGAACTCAGGGTCGAAATGATCTAAATCTGAATGCCAGTCATTCACGGGTTCTCGGTTAATTGGTTCAGTCATGATCCTGCCGGCAGCTAGAGATGTAGAACCAGATCGTAGTCAAATATTTCAGTTGAGATTAGAGAGGGAGCTACCCTTCGGCCGATGGAGTTCGCGCCGTTTGTTGATCTATTAGGTGGAGAAGGGGCTCAAGCCTGGGAAATTTTGACCGAATCACGGCTGGCGTTGGATCGAGGCGAAGACGTCATTGTTTTGAGTATCGGAGACCCCGATCTAGAAACACCTGGCTTTGTTGTCGACGTAGCCGTCGATGCGTTACGAAAAGGCGACACTCACTACACAGAATTAGAAGGCCGTCATTCGTTACGAGCATCGATAGCTAGCAAGATTTCCCACTCGGCGGGTGTCGAGATAAAACCCGATTGGGTGACGGTATTGGCCGGCACCCAAAATGCTTTCTATTCGGCTTGTCGATGCCTATTCGGTGATGGTGACGAAGTGATCGTGTTAGATCCCGCATACGTCACATACGAGGCTTGTATCGCCAGCACGGGAGCTCAGCAAGTCCGCGTAGAACAACCTGCTGCGGCAGGCTTCAGGCCCGATATTGATGCGATCGAACGAGCGGTTACCTCAGCGACTCGAGGCATCGTGTTCTCTAACCCATCGAACCCCACGGGCGTGGCGCTCAATCGAGACGAGTTGGAGGCTATATCTCGGATAGCTGTCAGCAACGACTTGTGGGTTGTAGTCGATGAGGTGTACAGCGACCTTGTGTTCGAGGGAGTTCATCATTCAATTGCTGGGCTGCCGGGGATGCTGGAGCGCACAGTCACCGTAAGCAGTGTGTCTAAGTCGTATGCGATGACTGGTTGGCGGTGCGGCTGGGCGGTGGGCCCTCCTGAATTAGGAACCCATCTGCGAAAAATGGCATTAATTAACCTCTACGGCCTGCCCGGGTTTGTTATGGAAGCAGCGGACATAGCGTTGCGCGAAGGAGCAGAAGAAATAGAAACAGCGCGAGCTGTTTATCGTGCCCGACGAGATCTCGTGGTGAAAGAACTAGGTCAGGCAACCGATCTACCTGTTCTCGTCCCAGAAGCTGGAATGTTTTTGATGGCCGACGTCAGAGCCCATAACACCGATGCGAACGATTTCGCGTGGGATCTGTACAGAGCAACGGGTGTTTCGGTGCTCGATGCCGGTGCCTTTGGCTCAACTTCGAAGGGATGGGTGCGAATTTCCTATGGCGTTGATGACGCGCAGCTAAAAGAAGCGTGTCGCCGAATAGTTAGCTTCACTGGCTGACGGGGTAGCTCGTCCCTGTTATGTAGGTGAGCTACTCGTTGTGATCACATGGAGCGTCGAGCTTGTCGCGGCGATGGATCATGCATTCCCGATGTTTGACACGCCAACCGTCGGCGGTCTTTACGACATTGTCATAATAGGAAGCTGTGCCTACAAGACCTTTCCCCAGTAGAGCCACGATTCGGAAGTTCATTGTCACACTGTCTTCAACGACGTCGACGTAGATATTGGTCATCATGTGAGTCTTAGGGTGTGCAGCCTCCACATTCATGAAGTGCACTATGTCGTCGATGCCTTCGAGGCGCCTTGACCCAACGCCAGTGAGATCGAAAACGGCGTCATCGGTAAAGATTTGCCTTAATCGATCCCAATTTCGGTCATCGATGGCGTCACCGTAACGTCCTGGCAGTTCGTGAAGTTCTAATCGATCAGCAAGGTCAATGTTCATGTCGAGATGCTAGACCGATTGGGCTGGGTCTTGTTTCGCATTAAGCGCCATGGATCAGGGGGAAGACATCTTCGTCGGTTATAGCGTCGCCAGCTTCCAAGACGGTGTCTTGATCGCGAATTATCGGATCTGCGCCAGTCTTCGGATCCCAATAAGCATCATCTCCGAGCCAGCGCCATGAAATCGCAGCACGACGATTGCTGCCGTCGTTTGGTCCGCTTCGGTGAACAGTTCTGAAGTCGAACAACAGAACGTCTCCAGGGACCACGTCGAAGGAAAGAATTTCGTACAGGTCGGGATGGTCCTCAAAGGCCGGACACTCGTCCTGGAAAGAGTCAATGTGCTCTGCAACGCCCTTCCAAAGGGCTTGCTCGACTTCGGTCGAAGGGAGGCCCTCCAGAGCTGGGTATTCGGGTTTGAAGGTACGGTCCCAAAGGTGAGAGCCTCGAACAAATTGGAGAGCGCTTGATTGGGCGTTGGCGTCAGTGAGAGCTAACCAGGTTGAACAGATTTGAGAACCGTCCACTGCCCAATAAGGTCGATCCTGATGCCAAACGAACTGCTCCTGCGTGCCAGGATCCTTCACGAATACATGGTCGTAATAGAGATGAATTTTGCTTGATCCTGTCGCCGTAGCTGCTGAAATGGCGAGGCCGCAATCTCGGGCATAACGATGAAAATCCTGATGAGTGGGATGCAGGTAGCGATCTTGAAAGAACATTCCTGACGCTGTTTCAGTCGTCATGGACCCTCCGAAACGACCAGGCGTCTCTATGAGCTGATCAACTGATTCGAGAATTTCAGCGACCAAAGCTTTGTCAACTGCACCAGGAAGATGGACGACTCCATCAGAACGAAATGTGGTGATCTCGGCATCGTTTAGCACTCTCATTTGATCACTCCCGCCGCGACACGCTAGATGGTTTCAATGATGTCATGGTCAGAAAGACTGTTTCGGATGTCGGTGTCGGCTTCGGCGGGGATATCAGGACACCAGATTTGCATAGCCTCTTCCATGGTGCTTTTGACCGTCGAGGCCACGGCAGGCGCATCGGTGCGTCTGCATTCAACAACGACGCTGTCGTGCACGGTTTGAACGCCAACTGCTTCATCGAATTGAGTGAGGCGTTCGTGTAGAAGACCGTAGGCTTCCAACATGATGTCAGCGACGCCGCCCTGTATAGGAGCGTTGCGATAGGCGTTGGCCATTCGCGAAATGCGAGTCCCTAAGGATCGATTTAGCAGCAAGATCATCGCATCTTCCCCCATTGTTTGCTCGACCTCTTCGACGACCGCTCGGCGAATCTTTCGATCTTCCAAAAGTTTGGTGATTTCGGCCGATGACAACACCTGCCCCGCTTTTTGGAGTTCAAGATTATGGCGGTCACCTATTTGTTTTCGAACATCTCGAGGACCATCCTTGGGAGAGGCAACGATTATTTTGGCCGCTTGTTCCAACACTCCTTCGGTATGAAATGTGAATTGTTGACGTCGACCTGATTGGGTAAACGAATTAAAGCCGAACACTTCGCCTTTATGGTCAATGACCACCGGTGCCTCGAACGAAAGTGACCATGCCACCTCGTCGATAGTCCAAGGTGTACCCAAACGAGCCAGGACTTCTTCTGCTGTGGGCCAATTGCGATGCTCGTCGCGGTGTTGGCGGACTGCTTGACGGACTTGAGGCCACATCTTGTGTAAAAGAAGCGTCAATGCCCAGTCGATTTCTTGGTGCGAGATTGCAAATTCTTCTACGAAGTTGTCTCGGTTGGAGACCCATGAGGCAATCTGGGGGTAGGCCCCTAGATATTGTTCGAGGAGTAAGCGCCCTTCATCATCGTTGGTTTCCACCCCGGCCTGAGAAAGACTTCTCGCAAGTCCTCCGCCGCGTTGACCATAAACGATGCCGAAGTTGATTCGTTTCGCCTTGTCGCGGTATTCGCTGTATAGGTGAGGTTGGGAGACGTTCAATGAAGTCATGTCCACCCCGAACATCCGCTCCGCAGTGGCTGAATGGATGTCTTCTCCAGCGATAAATGCATCTCTGAGATTTATGTCTCCGGCTACTTGAGTGGCGAACCTCAATTCAGCCTGGCTGAGGTCTGAATACACGAATACCCGGTCGGGATCTGGTGGCCGTATGTGTTCTTTCATTTTGGGTGAAAAGTTTTGGGCATTAGGACGACGGCTTGCTAAGCGACCGGTGTTAGTGCCTACAACTTGGAGGTATTCAGAGTGCATGCGGCCGAGGTCGTCAATGTGTTCTCGGATTGATTCTCCATAGGTGGAGAGGACCTTGCTCAGATCGCGGTATTCGAGCAAAGATACGCAGATAGATCCCCCGATTTCAGAAAGAACTGTCGCTGTCAGAGGATCGGTGGGTAGCAGCGGTCGAGCTTCACCGAACTTTGCGAGAGACCAAGCTAAAACTTCGTCGGAACTCCATTCGTTAAGCACCTCTTTGGCCTGACGCTCGCTTGCCGGATTCCAAGATGGTTCGAGTGTGTTGCCGAACAAGCTTGCTTGACCGCCTCCCGTTAAGTCTGCAAGTTCGCTTGAGACTTGGGTACGACGCTGTTCCATGTGGTCTAGTCGTTGCTCCCAACCCGGCCAGTCGAATGGCAGCCCGACTCGTTCCATGTGATCCAAGAATGGGCGAGCTTCTTGCTCCAACCGACACACTTCCATTAGCCCGGCTTCGTCAATACGATTTCTGATTTCGTCAGCTACCCAAAGCGTTTCAATGGCATCTGCTGCTGCATAAAGAACTTGATCATCGGACAGTGGATCAACTTCGTTGTAGGAGAGTTGGGTTGTTCCCTTGCCTTCAGCGCTTAGCCCCAAGTACCACTCAACTGCCCAGGCGAGTCCGTGATAAAAGCTAAACCCCGTACGTCCCTGATGTAGCAACGCATCAGCAAGTTGAGCATCCCACCATGAAATTGATGTGGTACCGCTGTTGGCTTTCCGAGCGGGATCGAAAAGGTCGCGGTCCAACACGCGAGAATCAAAGTCGGCATTCCAGGCCTTGGCGTTGACGCCGCTGAGGATCGAAGCGATCGCCAATCGGTCCAGGTTCATGACGTCGAGGACCCATGCTTGTTCTCCGCCATCAGAATTTCTTGTAGCGGCGGAAATGACGCGAAGGGCGCCTGGCGCGGCGTTGGGACCAACAAAGGCGTGCGGGTTATAGGCAGTCTCGGTGTCTATAGCAGTTGAAATTGAGTTGGTGATAGCAGCTTGGAAGGTTCCCAACGAGGCGGCTTCGACGAGGGTTACTGGTACGTCAGCAACTTTTTTCGTAGACCGAGGTCGAGGGTCGATGGGAGTAGCCACGTAACGACATTAGATGTGGTGCTAGCTGAATTCATTCAGTCTTGAAGGCAACTCGTCTATTTGTTGGGGTTCGAGATTAGCGAAGCTCATTCGAATTGATGACTGATCGTTAGATGTAAAGGCGGTTCCGGGGATAGTCAAAACATCATGGTCTAGCACCAATCTTCGCACCACCTCTTCGGTTGAGAGGTCTGCTCTTGGATGTCGAACCCATCCGAAATAGGCGCCAGAAGATATGACTTCAAAGCCACCAGGTTGTTCCTTCATGGATTCGAGAAAGCGGAGCTCCAAGTCCTTAATTCTGGAGGCTTGATCAAGTCTCCATTGTTGAGCGTGACGGAGGCCCGCTAGAGCCGCTTCTTGACCAATTCGGGGGGCGCTAATTGCTAGACAATCCAAGACCTTGAGTGCTTCTGTTATCGCCGGTTTGCCACTAACTACGGCCCCACATCTATAGCCAGGAATTGCGAAATCTTTTGAGAAGCTGTGGAGGCTAATTACGTGATCAGCCCAATCAGGATTATCGAATAGTCGGTGAGCGGGATTTTGGTCGTCGCGAAAAGATCGATATGTCTCGTCAACGATGAGAGCAAGATTGTGGGTTCGGGCCAATTCGGCGAAGTCATGAATTATTTCTTTGGGAATGGTCACGCCAGTGGGGTTTCCAGGGGAGACCAGTGTGATGAGTCTGGTTTTGTCGGTTATTAGTGCTTCGGCCCGTTCAGGGTCGGGTACCAAGTTGGCTGCAGGTTCGAGATGGCGAACTCCGACCCCCTCGATTTTCAGCCACATGTCATGGTTGAAGTAAAAGGGGGCGACCAGAATTGCTTCATCGCCTGGGCTAGTCAAAGCGCTTGCTACGCAACAAAAAGCTTGGTTGCATCCGGCAGTGATCAGTACATCATCGGGTGATATGTCGGCCGCGTAACTTGAGCTCAAATCACTCGCGAATGCTTCGCGTAATTGAGGCAAGCCGGGTTGAGGTGGGTAACGACCTGCGTCGGGTTCACGCGCAACTTCAGCAATACGTTCAACTACTGCATCGGCTGGCGGAAAAGAAGGAGCCGCCTGCGACAGGTCCAGTAACAGCCGGTCGTTGGTTCTGAGACCGACGAGGGCGTGTGCCGCACCTATCGGGGAGTGAATGAGTTGCTCCACTCTTTCGCTGAAACGCATCAACTTCTTCCCGCCTTGTTAGTCGGTGTAGGTCACTTCTATAAAGTCAGTGGCCTCGCCGGAACCGGTACCGAACGCCTCTTGTTCGAGGAGCTCTAGTAGGCGGGTTGCCACTGGTCCGACTTCTCCGTCTCCCACAGGTATCTGATCCCAAGAGGTCACTGGAAATAGGTGTGTGTCACCTCCGCACAAGAACATCTCAGAGATCAAGTCACCTGAGACTTCTGATGCGAGGACTGGGGATTGAGTGACTGCAGAAATCAGGCCTTCTTGGACCAGGATCGTCGAGGCAAGGTCCATTGCTCGGCGAATGGTTGTGCCCAAGAGGATGCCGTCGAACGGGGGAGTTCGAAAAACTTTGTCTCGGGTAATGAAAGCGACGTTTAATACGCAAGATTCAGCGACGTGGCCGCTGTCGTCGACTAGTACGCCGAATGTCCCACCTCGATCGACTGCTTCCATGTGGGTTAAGACGTTGAGCAGGTAGTTGTTGGATTTGATGGTGGCCAGAAGGGGTGGCTTCATGGGCGTATCCAAAACGGTGGCTTCGGGTATGCCAGATGACATTGGGTTGGAACCGGCACCCCCTAGAGGCATGGGGTCGAAAATGACGCAATAGAAGCAAGCCTCATCACATTCTTGAGGGCTGGGCGAAAAGCCGCCAGGGCCAGCAGTCAGCCAGTAGCGAACTGCACCATCCTTTATTCCTGCTTGGCTAGCTGTATCTGCGACCATCTGGATGAGGTCTTCTTTGGTCCAGGAATGTTCGATCCGTGCAAGAGAAGCGCTTGTTAGAAGTCGATCTATATGGATACCGAGGCGATAGAGGCGGCCGCCGCTCAAGGTGCAGGTATCGAAAACTCCGTGACCCCGATGCACCAAATGGTCGTCTAGAGGGATTTGCATCAATGCGGGATCGGTGACGACCCCACCAAGCCAAGAGCTAAACATGGCTAGGTAGCCGGGTTGTCCTCGCTTACTTCTTAAACGCGAGAGCACTTCGGCCTCTGAAAGGACGCGATGAGTGGGACCAGTCACGGACCCGAGACTATGCGCGTTAAGACCACGAGTTCATAACACCCTCGAGACCTAGGTCGTTATTGACTAGGCGGAAATATTGGCTTCGGAGTCCACATCTGCCGAATTTTGGTCTTTGAGGCTATGGAACTGACGGAGACGAAGACTGTTCGCCACAACTAGGAGCGATGAAGAAGCCATAGCAATCGCAGCGTAAGTCGGCGACAGGTAGCCGGTCACTGCGAGCGGTAAAGCGATCGCGTTGTATGAAAAAGCCCAAACAAGGTTTCCCTTAATTACTGCCAAGGTTCTGCGGGATAAAGCGATTCCGTCAGCTACAGCTCGAGGGTCGTTGGTCATGATGGTTAGATCGGCTGCGCTCCGCGCGGCGTCAGTTCCGGCCTGTAACGCTATGCCTAGATCTGCAGTTGCTAAGGCCGGAGTGTCATTGATGCCATCGCCGACCATAGCGACGCATTTTCCAGTTGACTGAAGCGCTGCAACATGGTCACGTTTTTGGTCGGGCAATACCTCTGCAATGACGTTTTCTATGTTGAGTTGGTTGGCAACGCGTTCAGCGACTTTATGGCTATCACCTGAAAGTAAAACAACCTCAAGATCCATGTCGGACAGCAACGACACAGCTTCAGGGCTAGTAGGACGAATCTCGTCTCGAATTGAGACTGAAGCTTCAGCGGTTGCTCCTCGGCCTATAAATAACGTGGTTCCTTCAAAGGTCGTGTTTTCTAACTGAGTTGGAACCTGTGCAAATAGTTCTGCTTTGCCTACGCGGATTTCTGTTCCGTTGACCCTGCCGGTAATTCCTTTGCCCGGCTGGTTGGTGAATTCTGTGACTTCCGCCTCTCCGTCTATGAAGGGTTGGAACGCCCGAGCGATCGGATGACCCGATCTCGATTCAAGAGCAGCGGCCGACGATAGGAGAAGAGGATCGTTATTCGCTGCGGAGGAAATATTTACGATTGATGGGTGGCCGGTAGTCAAGGTGCCTGTTTTGTCGAACACAACAGTGTCGACAGCTCTTGTCGAATCCAACACATGGGCTCCGGCGACGACCACACCTAGCTGGGCTGCTCGCCCAGTTCCAACTAACACCGCTAGAGGTGTCGCCAACCCAAATGAGCAAGGACATGACACGACTAATACCGCTACAGCAGCGATCAGCGCATCGCTTCCTTGATGGCCGATGACCCACCGAACTACAAGGGTTCCCAGAGCTATGAGGATCACAATCGGCACGAACCTCGCAGCAACCAAATCGGCGAGGCGTTGTATTGGCACTTGAGTGGCTTGGGCATCCTCAACGAGCCTCGCAACTCTGGCCAGTTCGGTGTCTTCACCTACCGCTGTTGCCTTGACCACTAAAGCTCCTGGGCCGTTGAGAACCCCACCAGCTACGCCTGAGCCGGGTGAAACTTCAATCGGCATTGATTCCCCTGTGGCCTGAGACGCGTCTACCTCTGAGAATCCTTCGATCACATCGCCGTCTGTAGCGACTCGTTCTCCTGGGGCGACAATGAATTCCATTCCGACCACTAGTTCTTCAACCGGTAACTCGCTACCGTCGCGAAGCAGCGCTTGTTTTGGGGTGAGGTCTGCTAGCGCGCGTAATGAGTCGCCGGATGCCCGCATTGCTCGCGCTTCCCACCATTTTCCTAAAAGAACGAAGGCGACTATCGCGTTCGCCCCTCCGAAGTGGAGGCTGTGGTCAGCATTTAGTGCGAGCACCACGATGGACCAGGACCATGCAGCCAGGGTTCCTAACGAAATAAGAGTGTCCATCGCTAGGGATCTTTGAAGTATCTGTAGATATGCCGAATGATGAAAAGTCCAGCCAGCCCACCAGACACATACTGTGGAAAGTGCTGCAACGACCCAGTCGCTGCCAGAGAACTGAAGGAACATTGTCACCATTGCAAAGAGAGCGATGAGTAAGGCTGGAATGGTTTTTCGTCTGAGAGCAGACTCAGTTGAGGATTGGATTTGTTGCCTGTCACCGTCCTCTATGGCCTGATAGCCGAGATCTGCGACTACCTCAGTCACGGTTGATGAATCGAGTTCTTGGCCATGCCAGACAAGGGAGGTTGCGGTAGCGAAATTGACGTGAGCGGTTTCGACTCCGTCGAGGTTCAATAAAGCGTTTTCAACCCGAGTTGCGCATGCAGTGCAGGTCATCCCTTGGATGATGAATTGGGTTCGTTTCTTCTCGACTAGAGGAGGAACCGGAGCCATAGACCAACACTACAACCCTGTTTCAGATCGATAGCTACCCGCGACGCCGTACCCTAGGGATGTAATGGTTCAGCCTCAACAGCGTTTTCATTTACACACGTTGGGGTGCCCCAAGAATCAAGTTGACTCAGACAAGATCGCGGGCACTCTGATCGATGATGGCCTAGTTCCGACTGAAGATGTGTCGTCGGCAGACTTGGTGGTGGTGAATACCTGCGCGTTCATTGAAGAAGCCCGGGAGGAATCGATTAACGCGGTTTTGCAGTTAGAACAGGAACGAATGCCAGGCTCGCGCATCGTGATAACTGGCTGCCTTGCGGAGCGGTACGGAGAGGAACTAGTTGAGGCGCTACCAGAGGTAGATCACGTCGCCGGATTTGGTGTCCCGGTCAACCTCACTCGAAAACCTGGTGGGTTGTCAGTGAAAACTGAGCTACAAGCACCTCAGTTTGATCTGCTTAATTTGCGTCGACCGGCGGCGAGTCTCCCGTGGGCGTACGTAAAAATTGCCGAAGGATGTGATCGGGCGTGCGGATTTTGTGCAATTCCATCTTTTCGTGGTCCACAAAAAAGTCGTGAGGTCGATTCGATATTGCGTGAGATCGATGATCTTTCAATTCGCGAAGCAGTGTTGGTCGCTCAGGATTTAGCTAGCTATGGATCGGACCTAGGGAGACGGGGGTCAATCGTTTCTCTTGTCAACGCGGTGAGAGAAAGAGTCGAGCGAGTGCGGCTTTTGTATCTCTATCCGTCTGACCTCTCTGATGAGTTGATCGAGGCGGTCTTGGCCGGTGGATTGCCCTATTTTGACCTGTCACTTCAGCATGTGACACGCAGCCATCTGCGACGGATGAGACGCTGGGGTGACGGCGGAAAGTTTCTGGAACGCATCAGTCGAATTCGTGAGCTATGTCCGGAAGCGGTGTTTAGATCCAATTTTATTGTCGGGTATCCGGGAGAAACCGAGGATGATCAGGCCGAGCTTGCATCATGGTTGCAAGAAGCCCAGTTGGATTGGTGCGGGTTCTTTACCTACTCGCGTGAAGAGGGCACCTATGCGGCCGATCTCGAAGAACAAGTCGCCGAGAAACTTATGAGAGAGCGCCACGCGGAGCTGAGTGAAATCCAAGACGCAATAACAGCGGACCGTCGTGATCAGCTTGTAGGACACAAGATTGAAGTGTTGATCGACGCGCCTGGCGTCGGCCGGTCCCATCGCGAAGCACCCGAAATAGATGGGATAGTCAAGGTTCCCCAGATTTTAAAGCCGGGTGAGATTTATGATGTGGCTGTCATCCGGTCAGAAGGTCCTGATCTTGAAGCCGTACTAGCAGAAGTGTCTTGATGGAAGAATCGGACGAAACAGGCTGTCCCACCTATGGGCCGACTGCGCTTGCTACACCTGCAAACTTTGTGACCGTAGCCCGAATCTTGGCGACGCCAGTATTTGTGTTACTCATTGCCAATAGCGATCCGTCGTGGATCACTTTTGCTGTCGGATTTACGATCGGTATGTCTGATTTCGCTGATGGTTGGTTGGCGCGACGACAAGGCGCTACTAGATCCGGAGCTTTCCTGGATCCGCTTGCCGACAAGGTACTGGTATTGGGTGGAATGTTGGCCCTAGTAGTCAACGACCAGTTTCATTGGGTTCCGGTAGCGGTAATCGCTGTTCGCGAGTTGCTAATCAGCGCATACAGGTCTCGAGCGGGACGCCGGGGAATCACTGTTCCCGCAACGAAGATGGCCAAGTGGAAGACATTCGTCCAGCTGTGGGCTATTGGGTTTGCGGTGATTCCGCCGATAGCGAGTTCAGCGCATTGGATTGCTACCGCAACGCTGTGGCTCGCCGTGTTGCTTACTTTCCAAACGGGAGTTTCTTACATGGTTGGTGCTCGAAAAATGGCGCAGATCCAATTGGGTGACGACAGCTAACGTCGTGGTGTGGTCCTTTTGGTAAACCCAGCTGTTAGAAGTGTCCACAGTGGATGCGAAGAACAATAGGGTCAAGACATGAATTGTGAAGTCATAGCCGTCGGCACCGAACTGTTACTTGGGCAGATTGTCGATACCAATTCCTCGTGGATTGGCGGACAGTTAGCTCTCGCCGGTATTGACAGTCACTATCAAACCAAAGTCGGCGACAACTGGAGTCGGATAGAGGAAGCGGTGCGGTTAGGTCTCGAGCGAAGTGACGCGGTCATAATGTGCGGCGGTTTGGGACCCACCCAAGATGACATCACCCGCGAAGTCATAGCGAGCGTTGTCGAATCTGACTTGGTCCTTGATGAAGGAATAGCGGACCGGATTCGAGAGATGTTTAAGACTCGAGGTCGCGAGATGCCGGAGAACAACCTGCGACAGGCCATGGTGCCTGAGGGTGCTCGAACTATGGCCCAGCAGCCAGGAACAGCCCCTGGTTTGGTCGTACCAGTAGAAACGGCTAACGGGGACCAGAAAGTCATATATGCGGTTCCCGGAGTTCCTTATGAGATGAAAGAAATGGTCCTCGGAACCGTCCTTCCTGATCTGCAGGCCCGGTCGGGGATCACTTCTGTGATTGAAAGCAGAGTGCTGCGAACATGGGGTCAAAGTGAATCTGGACTAGCGGAAATACTCAGTCAACGCATAAGCGACCTAGAGGTAGTGGGTAATCCCACCCTGGCTTTCCTTGCCAGTGGGGTTGAAGGCATAAAAGTTCGAATTACAGCAAAAGCTGCTACTTCCACTGAGGTTGATCGGATACTTCAAGAAGAAGAACTCTTCTTAAGAGAATTACTTGGCGACCTGATATTTGCTGTCAACGAAGACAATATGGAGTCAACGGTTCTGACTCTTCTTGCCGAAAGAGGGTTAAGCCTTGGTGTTGTGGAAACAACGACAGCTGGGTATCTCGCTCATCGCCTAGCTACAGCTCGGAGTGGGACTGAGGCGTTTTCAGGTGGGGTCGCAGCTCGTGGTGCCGGGATCTTGTCGTATTTACTTAAAGGTGACCCGGGTGCATGGCAACCAGATGAAGCCGCCATGCAGTTAGCGCGGGTAGCGCGAGGAATTTTGGTGTCTGATGTCGGCATCGCCACCACCTCTATAGAAGACCCAGCTCGTGCTACTGAGTCTCATCCCTTTGGAACTGCGTGGCTCGCCGTGTCGATGGAGGGGTTTGAGACGGTGGAACAGGTGAGCCTTCCAGGTGACCTGGAAAGAATTCGCCAGTTCAGCGTCATTTCGTTGCTCAATCTTTTGAGGCTTCACCTTGAAAGATCTCGCTCTTAACTGTGACTAGAGCCTTCATAGCGGTTCCACTTCCCGAGTCGGTCCGTGCCAATTTGCTTCTGTTGGACCGCAGTGAGCAGGGGATTAGTTGGAGTTGTCCGAATCGGTGGCACATAACGATCCAATTTTTTGAAGATGCCGATATGGGACATCTGGAGCGATTGTTTTTTCAGATAGAAGCGCAGGAAGCTGTCGCAAGTTTGGGTCCGAGGGTGAGCCGGCTCGGCCAGCAGATTCTCATGGTCCCTGCTGACGGCTTGTCGGGTGTAGCTGACCAAGTTCGGACCGCTACGGCACCGCAGGGTTCAAATGATCACTTTCCGTTTGTTGGTCATATAACTCTGGGTCGAATGAAAGAAACTGGTGGTGCGGCGCTAGAAGGAGCACCGATCGAAGGAGTTTTTCGAGTTAATCAGTTGCTGTTAGTTGAAAGTCGTATCGACTCTGGAGGGCACACCCACACTGTTGTTGGTTCTCAACCACTGTTGTAGCGGCGGGTTTTCGCAACCGGTCGCAACTTCTGAAAGGCTGTGGTCATGCGCTTTAGCTTCTGGACAGGTAATGGTCAATCGTGGGAAGACACTCTTGAAGGGTGCCGCTACGCAGAGAGCACTGGGTGGGATGGCATCTGGTATGCCGATCACTTCATGCCCAATGAAGAGAATGTTGACCAGCCGATCCATGAGGCATGGTCGGTCTTGGCAGCAGTAGCTGCTTGTGTTCCTCGTGTCCGTATTGGCCCGCTGGTCGCTGGAAACACCTATAGGAACCCGGCGCTCACAGCAAAGATTGCTGCGACTATCGATCACATATCTGGTGGCCGAGTTGTGTTGGGTATAGGTGCAGGTTGGCAGGAGAACGAACATGAAAAGTACGGGTTCGACTTTTCAACTGTCAAAGGTCGCCTCGACCGGCTCGATGAAGCGGTGGAGATCATAAGTTCGCTCTTGGCGAACAACCGCACTGATTTTCAAGGTGAGCATTACAGCGTTATCGATGCTCCTCTCGATCCCAAACCAATACAAAACAAGATCCCCCTCATGATCGGAGGTGGAGGTCGTAAGCGGACATTGCGTACCGCAGCACTTCATGCCGACGAATGGAACTATTGGGGAATGCCTGACGACATAGCAGAACTTTGTGGGGTGTTGAATGCCCACTGCGAAGACGTTGGCCGCGACGGCGAAGAAATCCAAAGATCGGCCTGCGCGTTGATGTTTATTGGTGAAGACGAAGAGAAACTCTCACGTTTTCGCGACACCGACTTCGGGCGAGCCACGATCGTGGGAACACCTGCGGAAGTCATTGACATAGTTGGGGCCTACTCCGAGGTGGGATTGAACGAGTTGATAGTCCCTGACTTCACTTTCGGGCCACTCGAACGCAAGAAAGAGTCGATGGATCTCTTCATTGAGCAAGTAGCGCCTGAATTTCGTTAACGGCTAGGACACGACCGTTTTATCTACGACCAATCGACCTCGGTGACTAATTGGCCCATCCGTTTCTCTGCTTCTCGAGTTTGACCACCGGCATCTAGGAAACTACGCATTGCTGGTTCAGCCTCTGGGGTTCGCAGTAGCCGCTGAAAAAGATAACGCTCCTCCATCAATCCGTCGCTTAATGAAAGAGTGTCCGCGTTGTTGACTGCTTCTTTAGCTAACGCCACAGCATGAGGTGGAAAGGAAGCGATTCTGAAAGCTAGATCGGTCACGAAAGGGCGTAACTCCTCAGAAGGAAGTGCTCGATTCAGGTAGCCCCAAGTTTCAGCAGTTTCAGCATCGATGTCGACGCCTCCCAGAATGATTTCCATCGCCCTTCCCCGACCCACCAGGCGAGGCAATCGTTGGGTTCCAGTACCGCCGGGAAGTATGCCGATAGGAACTTCCATTTGATTAACCACTGTCTTACCCAGTGCACCAAATCGCATGTCGCACGACATTGAGAGCTCGCTACCTCCGCCGCCGACTCGGCCTCCAATTTCAACAATCGTCACCTTGGGCATTGTCCTGTAGGTCTCGCACATCAAGTGAAAGCCAACCAACTCTTCGGGTTTCTCGGCTGGTCCCTCTACCGGGAACTCCAAAATTGCCGAAACATCAAAATGGGCGATGAAAAAGTCCGGGTCATCGCTCCTTAGGACAACGACACGCACTGAGTCATCTTCGGATACTTGAGCCCCAAATTTCGCTAGCTCTCGAAACAAGGAGGGGGTCATGACGTTCATCGGGGGAGCGTCGATAGTTACGAACACCACCCCATTTGTACGTTCGATCTTCAGAAATTCGAATTCTTCATCGGCTATATAACTGCTCATCTACAGAGTCTCGCGGCTTCGCGGATTGAATGCTTAAGATCTTGCGGTATAGAACATTCGTTCGATACTTGCCCGAACAGGTGTTCGGATGTACCTTAATTCTGTCCGCACAATTTCAGGGTCTGACCCTGACCGTACGGTTTCCACCAACAGGGCTAAGTATCTGCCCGTCAACCAAAGTTGGCTTCAAGTGAAGCCAAAGATACGTCCGAGGAGGACCAGCAGCGTGGAACGAGAAAAAGCACTCGATATGGCACTGTCACAGATTGAGCGTCAATTTGGCGAAGGCGCTGTTATGAAGATGGGTGAACGAGGCCAAATGAAAGTTGAAGCTGTGTCGTCAGGCAGTTTGGCAATCGACATGGCTCTTGGTATCGGTGGTCTTCCGCGAGGTCGAGTTGTCGAGGTTTATGGCCCTGAAGCATCAGGAAAATCTACTTTGGCGATGCATGTCGTGGCGGAAGCTCAACGTACTGGCGGAACCTGCGCTTATATAGACGCTGAACACGCCATGGATCCTGACTATGCCAGAAACATTGGCGTTGACGTTGACGAATTACTTATCTCGCAGCCTGATACCGGTGAGCAGGCGCTTGAAATCACCGACATGCTTATTCGTTCTGGGGCGATAGATGTCGTCGTAATTGACTCAGTAGCTGCTTTGACGCCGCGGGCTGAAATTGAAGGTGAAATGGGAGACACTCACGTCGGCTTACAAGCTCGTCTGATGTCGCAAGCTTTACGCAAACTCACTGCCAATCTGAACAAAACCAAGACCATCGTCATCTTTATCAACCAGCTGAGAGAAAAGATCGGTGTCATGTTCGGTAGTCCTGAGACGACACCGGGTGGGCGGGCTTTGAAGTTCTATTCGTCGATTCGAATAGATATCCGTCGGATTGAGGCGATCAAGTCTGATGGCGAAATAACAGGTGGACGGACACGTATCAAAGTTGTTAAGAACAAAGTTGCTCCTCCGTTTAGACAAGCTGAATTTGACATCATGTACGGCAAAGGCATTAGCCGTGAGGGTTCACTCGTTGATGTCGGAGTAGAACAAGGAATCGTCAAGAAATCAGGTGCTTGGTATACCTACGAAGGCGAGCAACTTGGACAGGGTCGTGAAAACGCCAAGCAGTTCTTGACGGACAACCCAGAGGTAATGGTTGAAATTGACGGCCGGATTAGGTCTCAGCTTGGCATTGGAGAAGTCGAAGCTGAAGTCGAAGTAGCTGATACCGAAGTTGAGGTTGAAGAAGTCGTTGACGCCGTTGATGAATAGTCATCGCAGATCTATCTGCTGAAAAGTTGAAAATAATATCTGGTGATGTGTTGATAGACCGGTGCTGAGCATTTGTGTCTGTTGAGCCATCACGAGGCCATCTAGCGCTATAGCTTTGTATGAACTCGAACTCGTCCAGGAATGAGTGTGATGGCCGACAAGCAAGAGAAGCCGCAAAATATATTCAACTTTGACTACACACGTGACGGTGCAGAACGACCGCCTCAGGAATATTACGAACAGGTCAAAGACAAGTTTGCCTCCGAACGAGACCTCAGGTTGGGGTATCGGCCACCCGGTACAGATAACTACACCTCTGATTTGAGTGGTGATTTAGCGAAATACGCAGTCGATCCCTACGGCCACCAGGTTAAAGACAGAGAAGCTCTCAATGACTCGGTGGAGGTCTTGTTTATCGGTGGGGGCTTCTCAGCCTTACTCACTTCTGCTCGACTAAGAGAAAAGGGTGTGGAAAGCATACGGATCGTTGAACGTGGCGCTGATGTTGGAGGGACCTGGTATTGGAACCGCTACCCGGGAGTTGCCTGTGACGTTGTTGCCTACGACTACCTGCCGTTATTAGACGAGACAGGATATGTTCCGAGTCGCCATTACGCCGGAGGTCAAGAGATATACGAGTACTGCAAGATGATCGCAGAACGCTTCGACCTGTATGACCTCGCCGTCTTTGGAACGACGGTCACTTCTACGGTCTGGGATGAAGAGTCAGAGACGTGGGTGGTAGAAACTGACCAAGGCGACACTATGAGAGCTCGTTTCGTCGTGTGCGCCAATGGCACGCTCTCCAAGCCAAGGCTCGCGAAGATCGAAGGTGTCGAACAATTCGCCGGCCACTCTTTTCACACCTCACGATGGGATTATCAATACACGGGATCGAACCTCGAAAATCTCAGAGACAAACGAGTAGGAATAATTGGCACCGGAGCTAGCGCAGTTCAAGCAATACCGGAGTTGGGGAAAGCAGCGAAAGAGCTTCACGTTTTCCAACGCACCCCATCTTCTATCGATGTGAGAGATGATTGGGAAACTGATCCAGAGTGGGCAGAGACCTTAGAACCAGGTTGGCAGGCGGCACGTCGTTCGCGAGCAATTGAAGGACCGCGAGTTTCAGATGCTGTGAAGGCGAGAAGGGCAGCAATGTCTCGCGAAGAAAAAGTTCGTCGCCAAGAAAACGCCAACATCGATGCCATGATGCGAATCCACAACCGGATCGACGAAATCGTCGAAGACCCCGCTACGGCAGAATCTTTGAAACCTTGGTACATGCTCATGTGTAAACGGCCGTGCTTTCACAACGAGTATTTACCCACCTTCAATCGACCCAATGTCACACTCGTCGACACCGAAGGCCAAGGCATAACTCAAATCAACGAAGACGGACCTGTCTTCGACGGTGTGCAATACGAACTTGATGTTTTGATTTATGCGACCGGCTTTGAAGTGCAACAAACGGGTATCTATAACCAGATCATCGGCGAAGAAGGACTCGACCTCAACGCTAAATATTCTGACGGTATTCGGACCTTGCTTGGCATACATTCACAGGGCTACCCCAACCTCTTCATCATGGGCGGATATCAGGCCTTCTTTGCATTCAATCTGACGGATGTACTGAACAGCCAAGGGGAACATATAGCTGAGTGCATCGATTTTGTTCGACAAAACGATATACACAGCCTCGATTGCACTCACCAAGCCGAAGAGCAATGGGTGCAAGAAGTGATCGCGCATCGCGGGAAAACCAATAGGAATCGTGATTGCACCCCCGGCTACTACAACTTTGAAGGAGCCGATAATCGCCGTCAGGACGGTAATTACAACGGGACAATGAAACAGTACCTAGGTCACATGTCTGAAATTCGAGACAACATGGCAGACCATTTTGTGTTCACCCACCGTTAGCGCGACTGCTACCAGGTCAGGCATCTTCGACCCCATAACAACGGATTTCGCCCAATAACCTAATAAACGTGAACCGCAGGTATGTAGTACGCACCTATGGGTGTCAGATGAACGAACATGATTCGGAACGCATCGCCGGCCTGCTTGAGGTGGAGGGCCTAGAGCAGACTGAATCTTTCGATGACGCCGATGTCATTGTTCTGAATACGTGCTGCATTAGGGAGAACGCGGATAACAAGCTGTACGGCCAACTTGGGAACCTCAAGAAACTGAAAGAAGAACGACCGGATCTCCAGATAGCTGTTGGAGGCTGCTTAGCTCAAAAAGACCGTGACGGCATCCAAGAGAGAGCCCCCCATGTAGACGTGGTTTTTGGAACACACAATGTTGGACGGGCAACTGATCTATTAGGCCAGGCCCGCATTAGTGGCCCTATTACCGAAATCATTGAGGAATCAGAATCATTTCCTTCCGCCTTGCCTGTTAAGCGAGACGCAAATCATGCTGCTTGGGTAACCATCCAAATTGGGTGCGACAACTCGTGTGCATTCTGCATCGTCCCATCCGTTCGCGGTAAAGAGATATCTCGGCCGTACAACGAACTTATAAGTGAAGTCGAACAATTAGCGATAGCCGGGGTAACTGAAGTCACCTTGCTTGGTCAAAATGTCAACAGCTATGGCCGAGATCTCACCCTCCAACTTCGCGGCACTGAAGTATCGGCCGAGGCGAGTGAACTGGTCGGTGAAGCCTGGGTGAGTGGAGCCCACACAGCTCGGCCACTATTTTCTGACCTACTTTGCTCTGTAGCTGAGGTAAATGGAATTCGGAGAGTGCGGTACACCAGTCCGCACCCAAAGGACCTTCGTCCCGAAACCATCGCCGCGATGGCTCAGGTTCCAGAAGTTTGTGAACATCTTCATCTACCACTGCAATCTGGGAGCGACGATGTCCTGTCAGCGATGCATCGCGGGTACACCGCCGATAGGTACATCGAAAAAGTAGATGCAGCCAGGCGGCAGATACCAGACCTGGCTTTAAGCACCGACATCATCGTGGGATTCCCCGGAGAAACTGATCTCGATTTCGAAAGAACCCTAGAAGTAGCTGCTGAGGTCAAATTCGATAATGCATATACCTTCGTATATTCACCACGACCGGGTACTGAAGCAGCGGAGCTAGTGCAGTATTCGGTTCCAGCGAAGATTTCGGCGGAACGTATGGAACGTCTCCGGCGGGTCATCGAAAGAACGAGCCTCAAGGGCAATGAGTTGAGAATCGGTCACGACGAAGAAGTGATCGTTGAAGGGCAGTCGAAACGCGATAGTGAAATGTTGACGGGGCGTACTCGCCATAATCGCTTAGTTCACTTCCCTGCCCAGCAAAAGATTCGACCCGGTTCTTATGCCCAAGTCCGAGTAACCGAAGCCCGCACCTTCAACCTAGTAGGCGAACTTCTCGAAGTAACTGCGCCGGCGAAACATCGAACCCGAATACCGGTGGTGTCTTCCTGACTACACGTGTGCAGCTGCAACAGAGCCCCATAGTTGTCGTAGGGCCAACTGCTTGTGGCAAATCCGCGTTCGCGTTAGAAATCGCTCGACGGGTCAGTGGGGTTGAGTTGTTATCGGTTGACTCCATGCAGGTGTACCGCAAGATGAATATCGGTACAGCTAAGCCCACCATTGAAGAGCAACTTGAAACTCCTCACCACTTAATTGACTTAGTTGAACCCAGTGAACCTTTCACCCTTGTCGACTTTCAGCAAGCTCATGACTCCGTTCGGAGAGACATTGAGGAACGAGATGGTGTCCCAGTGCTTGTCGGAGGCACGGGGCTCTATGTGCGAGCGATTGTTGATCGACTGACCCCTCCTCCACGGTTCAGCCAAATAGCGTCGCAACTAGAAAAGGAGCAGGACACTCAGACGCTCCACCAACGACTAAAAGAACTCGACCCGGTCGGTGCGGCCCGGATGGAGAACACGAACCGTCGTCGAATAATTCGGGCACTAGAAGTGTCGATTGGCACCGGCGAACCTTTCTCATCTTTTGGTCCAGGTTTAGATAGCTATCCCGACGTGCCTTATCGAATTATCGGCATCGAAATTGACCGTAGCGAGCTAGATGAGCGAATACAGCGGCGTTACGAGGATCAGATTGCAGCTGGTTTCTTAGAAGAGGTTCGCGCATTAGCAAAAAGCGAGCTCTCTGCGACAGCGGGACAAGCACTTGGATATAAGGAGTTGTTGGCCCATATTCGTGGAGACGTGTCGTTTGTCGATGCTCTTGATTTGGCAATTCAACGGACGAAACGCTTCGCGAGACGTCAGCAACGCTGGTTTAAGCGTGACCCTCGCGTGGAATGGGTACCCACTGACCAACTCGACACAGTCATTAATGAAATTTCGTCGTAGGAATAGGGCCAAGAACTGTGACAATGGTGTAGGAGCTTTCTATGCAGCTAACGAAACACCACGGTCTAGGGAACGATTTTCTTATCTGCTTGACGCGTGAAGAACCAGATGGAATCAGCGAACTTGTTAGTCAAATATGTGATCGCCGCACCGGTGTCGGGGCAGATGGTTTGATACTGGGCCTCCCAGGCAGCAACGGCGCAGACCTTTCCATGGTGCTCCACAACTCAGATGGGTCTTTTGCTGAGATGAGTGGTAACGGAATCAGATGCCTTGCCCAGGCTTATGCAATGGCGAACAACACCGGTCCCGTGTCTCTTGAGATCGACACAGCTAGCGGACTACGGCGCGTTGCGATAGACGGAGATGGCCCCAAGGCACAAATTACTGTTGGAATGGGAGCAGTAGGACCCGGTCCAGGAGTTCATGACGAAATAGCTAAAGATCTCGGGGATTCGCTATCGGGTACCGCTGATCTTGGCAACCCACACCTGGTAGTGGTGGTAGATGACCACTCGGCCATCGATATGGCAGATTTGGGTGCTCGATACGAAGGTTTCTACCCGGATGGAATCAACATCGAGTGGATCTCTGTAAGCGATAAGGACTCAAGCAGTATCGACATGGTGGTTTGGGAACGGGGAGTGGGGGTAAGCCAAGCGTGTGGCACCGGAGCGACAGCAGCGGCAGTTCGAGCTCACCAATGGGGCCTCGTAGATCAAGAAGTACAGGTCCAAATGCCAGGCGGATCGGTTCAAGTTCTAGTAGCTGAAGAACCAATATTGATCGGACCTGCCGAATATGTTGGAGCTATCGAAATTTCCGTATGACAAATTCTTTCGATGACCCGACTGACGAGGCCACCCATCGCGGAGGTTTCGGAGAATTTGCTGGCGAAACGACAGGCCTGATCGATCGCTCCTTTAGGGAGCAGATTGTGTTGGTCGGCGTTCAGTTCCCAGGTGCTTCAGACGATCAAGTAGACGCCAACCTCAACGAACTCGCTCAACTGGTTGATACTGCTGGTGCGGACCCGGTGGACCGAGTTATTCAAAAGCGAGAAGCCCCAGACCCGGCTACATACGTTGGAAAAGGCAAGGCAACTGAAATTCAAGAAACATCAGACGGAGTAGACGCTGACACTGTCGTATTTGACGACGAACTAAGTCCAGCCCAGCAATTCAACCTGGAGAAGATCCTTAAACGAACAGCGCTGGACCGAACGGCTGTGATCCTCGACATCTTTGCTCAAAACGCGACAACCCTTGAAGGAAAGGCCCAAGTTGAGTTAGCTCAACTCAAATACCACTTGCCGCGGTTACGCGGCAGAGGAAATCAGCTGAGCCAACAGGGTGGTGGTATCGGAACGCGAGGACCAGGCGAAACCCAACTCGAAGTAGATCGACGAAGAATTCAACGACGGTTGGCGAAACTAGAAAAAGACCTATCCGGTTTAAGGCGAACAAGAAAAAATCAACGGAAATCGCGACGACGTTCCCGCTTTCACACGGTGGCCATTGTTGGGTACACCAACGCCGGAAAATCAACACTGCTCAATCGTCTTACAGGAGCTGGGGTGCTCGTAGAAGATCGACTTTTTGCAACTCTGGACGCCACGACGCGCCGCCTACAACTCCCTGGCGGGGAAACCGTATTAATGACCGACACCGTTGGTTTCATCCAGAAACTGCCAACAGGCCTAGTCGAAGCGTTTAAATCTACGCTCGAAGAAGTGGCCGAAGCAGATTTACTTCTCCATGTAGTTGACGGCGCTGGACCCGACCCGGAAGGCCAAATGACGGCGGTCCGTTCAGTGTTAAGGGAAATCGGAGCTGGAGACGTACCTGAACTGATCGCTTTCAACAAATCGGATCAAGTAAAAGATGAAGGTTTGCAGCATTTACTTCACCGACATGAAGGTTCCCTTGGTCTGTCAGCGCGCACCGGTGAAGGCCTAGAACAGCTTCTTTCTTCCATTGGCGATCGCCTGCGAAGCTTGACCGAGGTAGTTGACTTACTAATCCCATGGAGTCGCGGTGATGTTATTGCAGCGGTCCACCGCGAGGGTGAAGTCCTACTGGAACAACACGAGGAAGATGGGGCCAGAATCCAAGCTCGGCTAGATGAAATTTCTCAGGATCTCCTAGCCGAATTCATCGATGTAACTAGTTCCGAGGAAACGAGATGAGAGACGAAGAAGGCTTCACGCCACCTCCTTACCCCTATGACCGGCTCGACGAACTAAAACCACTCGCCAGCCATCACGAAGGCGGAATAGTCGACTGTTCGATAGGTACCCCGATTGACGCTCCACCCCAGCAGGTTGTCAAAGCGTTAGCTAACTCTGACATGGAACGTAGCTACCCACCCTCGATTGGAACCCAGGCTTTCAGAGAAGAGATTGCTTCTTGGACACTGAACCGCTTCGGCTGCAAGGTCGACCCCGCTACTGAAGTTGCCGCAGCAGTAGGAACAAAAGAATTCGTGGCTGGTCTTCCTCATTGGATGAAATTACGCGATCCCAATCGGGACACAGTCCTGTACCCAGCGGTTAGCTATCCGAGTTATGAGATGGGGGCCACTCTCGCCGGATGTCGATCAGTAGCTGTCCCGGTAGATGAAACCTGGTCAATTCAGCTCGAAGCAATTTCAGAAGAAGATCGAGCTCGAGCTCTTCTTCTATGGGTCAATACCCCAGGAAATCCTGCTGGCGGCTTAGATGATCTAGATGCCGTAGCAACATGGGGACGAACTAATCAAATCCCAGTCTTCAGTGACGAATGTTATTGCGAATTTACTTGGGATGGTTCGCCCCGAACCATCCTGTCATCAGGCACCCAAGGCGTCGTTTCAGTGCATTCTTTGTCGAAACGCTCAAATCTCGCTGGCCTTAGAGCCGGGTTCTATGCGGGCGACCCAGACATAGTTGATTATTTACGGGAAGTCCGCAAACACGCCGGATTCATGGTTCCAGGCCCGGCGCAAGCAGCTGCAGTCGCTGCCCTGTCAGACCAAGACCACGTAGAACAGCAGCGCGAGATTTATTGGAACCGACTCAATCGTTTGTCAAACATCATGGCCAACATGGGAGTAGAAACTCCGTTGCCTCGAGGAGGTTTCTATCTATGGGTCCCAGCGCCCAACGGCAATGCCTGGGCCTTCGTAGAACGACTTTTAAAGGACATTGGTTTATTGGCATCACCTGGAGAGTTCTACGGATCCCTTGGCGACGGGTATGTTCGTATAGCCGCAGTTCAAAGTGACGAACGAATTCAGTTGTTGGAACAACGATTAGGTATGAGCTAGGTCACTCGAGCATCAAACCGTACCCTTGGAGTAGTGATTGATCTCCTTGACCTCGCCGCAGAGCTAGTCGACATCCCATCAGAAAGTCATGAAGAGACGGCTCTAGCTGACCTATTTGAGAGACGGTTGAGAGATACTTCGAACCTCGCAGTAGATCGAGTAGGTGACAACGTCATTGCACGATCTGAACTAAACAACGAACATCGCATAGTGATCGCCGGTCATCTCGACACTGTCCCTGCCAACGGAAATCAGCAAGCCCGCATTGAGGGTGACCGGCTCTATGGCCTAGGTGCCTGCGATATGAAAGGGGGACTCGCAGCTCAGTTGGCGACTGCTCTCACAGTCGAAGACCCAGCAGTTGACGTCACGTTCGTCTTCTATCCTTGCGAAGAAGTTGCAGCCCAACACAACGGGCTGAGACAGCTATTTGAAACCCATCCCCAGCTTGTTGACGGTGACGTGGCGCTTCTGGGGGAACCGACGTCTGCCGCTATCGAAGCAGGTTGTCAAGGAACGCTCAGAGTTAAAGCGTTGTACGAAGGCGAACGTGCTCATACCGCTCGCCCCTGGAAGGGCCGAAACGCAATACATCGGCTCGGACCTATTTTGAGGACGCTAGAAGAATACGAAGGCCGGCGACCTGTTGTGGACGGCTGTGAGTACCGCGAAGCAATGCAAGCGGTATATGTGGAAGCCGGCGTCGCGGGGAATGTCGTTCCTGACGAAGCGAGCCTGACCGTCAACTACCGGTATGCACCGGATCGCACTCCAGAAGAAGCCGAAGAGCACGTCGCAGAACTATTGGGCGACTATGACCGACTGTTGATTGATGATCATTCACAACCCGCTATGCCAGCGCTAACCCACCCGCTACTGCGTCAACTCATAACCCGTAACAACCTTGAAGTCAGAGCAAAGCTTGGATGGACCGATGTCGCACGTTTTGCGGTAAATGGGATACCGGCATCGAATTTCGGTGCAGGGGATGCTTCGATAGCCCACACCCAAGGTGAATTCGTTGAACGTCACGAGATAGAACTCGTGCACTCTGCCCTCCTGGATTTACTCAATGAAGGTGTCAGCTAACCCCCAACATTTCTTCCAGAACCTTGGCGACCCCGTTCTCAATATTTGAATCGGTAACTTCATCAGCTGCCTGCAAGGTATCGGGATGAGCATTGGCTACCGCTACCCCCCAACCCGCGGCTTTGAGCATCGCGTCATCGTTGGGCATGTCGCCGAAAGCGACTATTTGGTGCGCGTTTACATGCCTTTGTTCACACAGCCTCGCGAGCCCAAAAGCTTTATCAACACCAGGAGGCATTAGCTCAACAAACTGAAGCCCTGCATGCATGATGTTTGCTCGGTCTCCTACAACCGGGTTAATAAGAGCCGACGTTTCGTCAGCCGAAAGGTTCGGCACATTCACCAATAACTTGTGAACTCTCTTATCAAGTAACGGAATAACATCAGAAACATCGCTATCGACTGGCCGCGACGCGAGTTCAAGCCATCTGCGTTCAGCTACGAAATCGTCGCCCATTTCGACACAAAAGCCAGCATCTGGATGAGCCCTCCTTATCTCTGTCAAAAGGTCCGTAGCGTCGTCTAAGTCAAGGGTCGCGAACTGAGTACTAGCACCAGTCGACGGTTCGTATGCCATGGCGCCATTAGCGCATATCAACGTGGTCGGAATCCCTGTTTGAGTAGGAATCGACGTGCAATATCTCGGTGGCCGTCCTGTGACAACCACAAATTCCAGATCAAACTCTACGAGGCGAGCCAAAATTGCTCGGGTCCTCTCAGATATCTGTCGTCCCGCCCCAAGAAGAGTGCCGTCAAAGTCAGTAGCGATCAACGCCACATCTTCGATGAGAGGACGACTACTCACAGGCCGTAGCGACTGGGCTCAGTTCTCAGCCACTCACCGATTGTTTCTCCGACCATGATTGAAGTTGGGTTCGTGTTTGCTCTTGGCACAGTTGGAAAGATTGAAGCATCGGCCACAACCAAACCTTCAATAGCATGACATCTACCGTATTGGTCAACTACCGAGTTGGGGTCGTCAGCTGGGCCCATTCGCGCCGTTCCGCACGGGTGATATCCGGAAGCGGCAAAACGTCGCAGCAGAGCAATAACGTCACCTCGATCTGCGACCCTGTTCATGTCAGGGAATACCACCTCGTCTGTTACCGAGCCGAGAGGGCCAGTCTCGGTGAAGCGTAAAGCATCCAGAAAACAGTCAGCGAGGCGTTCGGCATCTCGAGGGACTTCACAAAACCGAGACCTGATTGTCGGAGCAGCAAAGGGGTCAGCGTTAGGGAAGAGTAATTCGCCCACTCCATCGACTTGTTCGAGTACGGCAGCAACTCCGAAATAAGGAAGATTGTCTCTCCCAGTGAATGTCAGCTGTTCAATTTGTAGATCAGCACGATGGACGCTGTTGGGCGCCGTGTACCTCAAAATTGTTTGGATAATTGGCTGATCGGTTGCAACTAGCTCAGGATGAGTTGGCCTGCACAGAACGAACAAACCTGGGTGGTCTGACAAGTTCCGTCCCACCGCCGCGACATCAGCGGTCACGTCGACGCCCATTCTCAGGAGGTCTTCGCGTGGACCTACACCAGATCTCAAAAGAATCCCCGGAGTGTGAATAGCTCCCGCGCACAGAACTACCAATTTCGCTCGAATTTGGTGAACTGACCCATCTGGACCTATGACCTCGACACCTCCAACTCGTCCCTTTTCGATTATGAGTCGATCAGTGTGGCAGCCGCCCCGAATTTCAAGATTTGGGCGTAACCGTGCCGGAGCCAAGTAAGCCGAGGCGGTTGAAACACGAAGCTGCCCTAGCTTGTTCATTGGCTGAGGGCCTGACCCCCATGCTTCCGGATGATTCTGATCGGGGCATTCAGGAAAACCGAGTTCATCAGCCGTGGCAAGGAACGCTTGATGCAGTTCTGTGAGTTCCTCGTGGGGATATCTGCGTACCGTTATAGGTCCTGCATCGCCGTGATGATCCTCATCTCCGAAGTCGAGGTCACGTTCAAGTCGACAGAAGGTCTTCAGTACGTTGTCCCAACTCCATTCTGGGTTACCTCTATCAGACCAATCGTCGTAATCTTCTGGAACACCACGCAAAAAGATGCACGTGTTGACTGCAGTTGATCCTCCGGTCACCCTCCCTCGCGGAAGCGGCTGACCTGGGCGCTGTTCGGTAGGTGAATATTCGAGCCGCCAATCATGATCGACCATGCTGTTGTGGTGGCCGTTGCGCAAATCAGCCGGGGTATCGCCAAGATCTTGATAGTCAGGTCCAGCTTCCAACAACAAGACATGCCTGTTCGGGTCTTCACTAGCGCGAGCTGCTAGTGGCGCACCAGATGCACCAGCCCCGATGACGATGATGTCGTAATTCTGCTCGCTAACCACCAAGGTGACGCTAGTAGGCCAAGGCATCCATAGCGTGCCGAGGAGTTGCTCTAGGCTCTCGCGATGGCCGATACCGTTATCCGAAACGCGACAATAATTGACGGCACCGGGGCGCAACGATTCACAGGCGACGTGACAATCGAGGATGGTCACATAAATGAGGTTGGCTCCTCATCAGGTGCAGCAGCAGTCGAAGTCGACGCAACAGGCTTAGTGCTAGCACCGGGTTTTGTGGACGTACATACTCACGACGATGGTGCTTTACTCCAACACCCCGATATGGCCTTCAAAATTTCTCAAGGGTGTACCAGCGTCGTCGTAGGGAACTGTGGATTTTCAGCGATCCCAGCGGTCCATGGGGACAACACTTTGGATCTGTCAGGAGTTCAAGCGAATTGGAGTGACTTAGACGGCTATCGCCAAAATGTAGAGAATTCTGGGCCTGCGCTTAATGCCATGATGCTTGTCGGACACAACACCATCCGATCCATGGAAATGGGTACCGAACGTCGGGCCCCTACCGATCGTGAACTTGAGCGGATGCAGCAGCACGTCGAACTAGCAATGGAACAGGGTGCGTGCGGATTTTCAACTGGTCTTATTTACAGACCGGGTCGATGGGCCGACACAGAAGAGGTCCTCGAACTGGCCAAAATAGTGGCACCGTTCGACGGTATCTACGCGACACACATGCGCAACGAAAATGATTACCTCCTCGAAGCAGTGGACGAAGCATTAGAAATCGGAGCCAAAGCTGGAGTGGCCGTTCAAATCAGCCATCACAAAGCCGCGGGTAAAAGAAACTGGGGCAAAGTTGAAGAATCATTGGCCAAAGTCGACGCGGCTGTGGCTGAGGGAGCCAAAGTCACGCTCGATGTATACCCCTATACCGCAGGTAGCGGGCCAATGGTTCAATATTTCGATATTGACAACCCAAACCCCGAATTAGCTCAGGCTATTCAATTGGCGTCTTGTCCAGCATTCCGACATTACGAAGGTCGAATGCTCGTTGACATAGCAGCTGAACTCGGAATTACGGCCCCAGAAGCTGTTCGTCACATCCTGACCGCGCCCGACGGGAAGAAAACAATTTGTATCCAACACGTAATGGACGAGGGCGACATTGTTTCTAACCTGCGTCATGATCGGGTGATGATTGGTTCAGATGGCATACCGGACTTGACGGGAAGGCCTCATCCGAGACTGTTCGGCACCTTTCCGCGTGTCTTGGGACGATACGTCAGAGAGCAAGGCATCCTGGACTTAGAAAGCGCTGTGCGACGAATGACCTCTTTGTCTTGCGACGTCCACGGTCTTAGCGGCCGAGGACGGATTACCGAAGGCAATTGGGCAGACCTGGTGCTGTTCGACCCAGACGTAGTAGTTGATGTGGCCAGTTACGAAGACCCCAAACGAGAATCTCTTGGGATACGAAATGTTTGGGTGAACGGTGATTTGGCCTTTGACAACGGGGTACACACTCAGGTTGGCAGTGGAAAGGTCCTCAGGTATCGCGAGCACTAAACCCTTGAGAGAGCAGAGGGCGAGTACTGTGTAGTTCACGCGTCGTTGACTCGTGCTTGGTTTAACACGCAACCAGCTGCCGTTAGGCGGCCTCCGCATACGCCGGCTGTTCGGCGTTAAGCAGTCGAAAGTTCACCCCCTTGACAACGACCTTTGCAGAACTCGGTGTTCCTCAAGATCTGATAGATGCATTGGCTCAACAAGGAATCGAGTCACCATTTGCTATCCAAACCCTCGCCATTGGAGATGCAATGGCCCGACGAGACGTTTGTGGGAAAGCGAAAACTGGGTCCGGGAAAACTCTTGCCTTCAGTTTGCCTGCGATAGCTCACACCGAACGAAACCAGGAGGGTAAACCCACGACTTTGGTGTTGACTCCTACACGTGAACTGGCGAATCAAATAACCGGCGTTGTCGAACCACTTGCTCAAGCTCGTCAGCTCCGAACAATTGCTGTGTACGGCGGAACCAATATCGACAAACAGATAGAAACCATCGACAAAGGTATCGACATCATCATTGCCACACCCGGACGGCTTATCGACCTGATTGACAGAAAAGCAATGGATGTGGCTTTGGTGGAGTGTGTTGTGGTTGATGAAGCCGACCGAATGGCGGACATGGGGTTCCTTCCCCAAGTTGAATGGATTCTCCGACACATACAGGTCAACCATCAAACAATGCTCTTCTCTGCAACATTGGACGGTGCGGTCGACACGGTAGTTAAGCGCCATCTCACAGATCCCGTATTCCACGAAGTTGACGAGCCCGAAGTAACGGTAAGCGAAATGGGACACGTATTTATGTCCGTCCACAAAATGAATCGAGTTCAAGTAGCGGCTCGCATCATTGGTCAAGCCACCAAAACGATGCTGTTTACCCGAACCAAACGAGGCGCTGACCAACTCGAACGAGAACTTCGTTCAGAAGGGGTCAAAGCTGCAGCTATTCATGGAGATCTCCGGCAATCGCAAAGAGAAAAAGCTCTTAGAGACTTCAGCAATGGTGACCTCAAAGCGCTCGTAGCGACAGATGTGGCAGCAAGAGGTATCCACGTTGACGACGTTGACGTAGTAATCCATTACAACCCACCGGAAGACCACAAAACCTACCTACATCGCTCAGGACGAACAGCTCGAGCTGGCGCGGCGGGAACAGCGGTCACTATGTTCCTCTGGGACGAGGAACTACAGGTTCGACAACTGCAGCGTCGGCTTGGCCTCAAACTTCCGCTGCACGAGATCTTTTCTAACGACCCCAGACTGGACGACCTTCCTACGTGGGTACACGGCCAAGTCTGAAACTTGACCAGGTTGCTTTGCCATTAACTGTCGCCAAGGCAGCTAATGCTCTAGCCAAGCGTCTAGAAGCTGGTGACGCAGATGAGGAACTAATACATGAATTAGCTGATTTAGGTCAGCTGAGGCAGAAAGATCTAGATGATCACCGAACGAGTGGAGCGGTCTTCACTCCATATTCCGTAGCGCAGGAACTAGTGCGTGAAGTCGGTATTGAGGCAGGAGACAGTGTTTGCGACCCGTCGGTAGGCCCAGGCGTGTTCTTGCTCGCTGCCGCAGAACAGAAGTTCCGCAATGGTGAATCAGTTCCTTCGATCATCAACAGCCTTAGAGGAATAGACATTGACCCGCTGACGGTCGAAGTTGCACGAACTACTTTGCAATTATGGGCAGCTTGGCGAGGAAAGCAATGGTTAGCAATTGACCAGCTAATTGTCGGAGATGGGCTCCTTGACGTTCCATCTCACTGGTACGGCGGATGTGATGTTGTTATCGGGAACCCTCCGTTTCTTGGCCAACTGAAATCTGAGACGGCCAGGGACTCGATGCGGGCGAAAGCTCTCAAAGAGAGATTCGGAGACCTCTACACGGCGTATGTTGACGAGAGCATGCTGTTCCTTCTCCTGGGGGTTGAGTTAAGTAGTGCTACAGGAACAGTTGTATTGATCGTTCCGGCTTCGTTGTTGGGGTCCGACTCGAGTCGACCTGCAAGAGAGTGGATCGATGACAAGTTGCCGTTGAAAGATCTATGGGTCGGAGGCAGATCCGTATTTGACGTTGCCGCAGTTGAAGTAGTGGCACCGATACTTCAACAGCGACAGGACCGGAACTGCAGAGTCATTCGGTATGAGTCGCAAGACACTATTGAAGTGCCGTCAGCGACAGCAGGTCAGTGGTCACGACTTCTTGCCGCAGCGAACGGAACGCCGACAGTCACTCTCGCGGCCGATGTGACTCTAAGGGACCAAGCGTCAGTTACCGCAGACTTCCGAGACGCCTACTACTGGTTAGCCGAGAGAGTCGAGGAGGCTGACCTAGAAGACAGCCGGCCCAAACTAGCGACGGTTGGGCTCATTGACCCATTTTGTTTCATGCATGGAGCCGTTGACACTCGATTTGCCAAACAAAAATTTGAGCGACCGGTAATTCAAATCGAAGACGACCCGCCGCCAAAATTCACGAAGTGGCTCGACCAAAAGCTGCAGCCAAAACTGTTGGTCGCGACCCAAACCCGCATAGTTGAATGTTATGCCGACACAAAAGGCGAATTGCTGCCTTCAACTCCGCTGCTATCGGTCGCCCCCATGGAGGAAACGCAACTATGGCATTTGATGGCAGCAGTAGCGTCACCGGCGGCATCTGCATGGTTAGCGTCTGTCGCCGCCGGGACAGGACTGAGCCAAGCAACAATGCGCATCAGGGCATCTTTGCTAGCTGATCTTCCTTTGCCTTTACCTTCTGAAAGTTGGGATGAAGGCGCATATTTGGCTCGCAAAATGCAAGAAGAACAAGCGTATGAAGACGTATCTATTCGGTTCGGAGAAGTTATGAATCAGGCATATGACACGGCTTCAGAAGAGCTTCTTTCGTGGTGGATTTCTCGACTCCAAAAAAAACAGGCTTGACCTTGTAGGTAACGCCTCAGGTAGCCTTTTAGATCAACGCCGGAGCAACAGTGTCTGAAGCAGATAACACCCCCCAACCTTCTGTCACCGATTCTCCTCCCGCGTCCGGAGCCTGGTTCGACACGATGCCAACCGGAGATAGGCAATTCTTTGAATTAGCACCAGATCGTCCCTATGTGCTCGAAAGTGGGACCGAGCTACAGACACCTCAAATTGCCTACGAAACTTGGGGCAATCTAGATGCCGCAGGGAGCAACGCGGTTCTTGTTTGTCACGCTCTTACAGGCGATGCTCACGCTCACGGAGACGCTGGTCCGGGTCAACCGACACCTGGCTGGTGGAATGATTTCATTGGTCCAGGGCGGCCGCTTGACACAGATCGCTTCTTTGTCGTGTGTGCAAATGTTTTGGGTGGCTGTCAGGGAAGCACAGGACCCGCTTCGATAAATCCCGTTACCGGTAAACGGTGGGGCGGCGACTTTCCCGTCGTCACGATTAGAGATGTCGTTAGATCTCAAAGAGCTTTGGCACAACACTTAGGAATTCAACGATGGATGGCCGTCGTTGGCGGATCAATGGGAGGCATGCAAGCTCTGGAATGGGCAACGAGCTACCCCGACCGCTGCGGATCTCTGGTGATCATCGCGTCAACAGCTGCTGCCTCAGCGCAACAGATCGCTTGGAGCCAAGTTGGCAGACAAGCAATCCTCGATGACCCTGCCTACAAGGGAGGTCATTACTACGACGCGAAGCCAGGTGAGGGACCGCACCTAGGACTCGCTAACGCGCGACGGATCGCGATGATCCATTACAGAAGTGACGAAGAGTTCGATCGACGTTTCGATAGATACAGCAACGACGCCGTGGAACCTTTTCGAATGGAACACCGATTCGACGTTGAAAGCTACCTGGACTACCAAGCCGCAAAGATTCAGTGGCGTTTCGATGCCAACACTTATCTAATTTTGAACAAGATGATGGATCTTCACGACATTGGTCGTGGCCGCGGTGGTGTTGAACAGGCCCTCAAACGTGTTACCTGTCCCAGCCTTTTTATGAGTGTTCGCACAGATTTTCTGTACCCCCGTCACCAGCAGATCCGAGTGGTCGATGCCTTAAAAGGGCGGGTGCCAGTTGAACACATTGATATAGACAGCGACAACGGCCACGACGGTTTCTTGACCGAGCCAGAGCAAACCGGTGCTCCGATGGGAGATTTCATTGACAAAGTCGCCAAAGGGTCTATCGCCTAGAGGACCCGAAGAGTTGGGTTAGTCAGCAGACGTTGACAAGAGATCATCGATCTCATCCAACTCGACTTTGTTGAGCGACCATCCCGACGCTTGTGAATTTGCTCTCACTTGTTCGGCACTTGTTGCCCCTGCAATCACACTGGGGATTTCAGGCTTGGACAACAGCCAAGAAAACGCTAAATCAAGTAGCGAACGATCCCTATTGCGCAACCACTTAGTAAGTCGTTCCACAGCGAGAACGTTGCGCGTCGTCATAAAAAGATCAAGGCGGTCCTGTGGCCACTCAGCGAGTCGAGTTCCGGGTCGCGGTCCTTCAGGTGTCACTTTGCCCGTCAATAATCCTGATTCCAGTGGGAAAAATGGCAGGAAACCGACGTCGTGTTCACGACAAACTTCAAATACTTCAGCCTCGGGCTCTCGATGTAACAGCGAGTAACGATTCTGTACTGTCCGATACGAAGTGAGAGTCTCCCGCTGCGATACGTCCATGGCCGCATCGAGCCGTTCAGCGTCATAGTTGGAGCAACCGATTTCACGCACTTTGCCAGCGACCACCAGTTCGTGAAGAGCTTCAAGGGTTTCACGCTCAGGAACTTCATCATCAGGCGTATGTATTTGGAATAGATCAATCCAGTCGGTATCAAGCCTCCGCAAACTCTTATCAACTGAGCGTCTGACCCATTCAGCGCTTCCTCCAGTCAACCCAGGGTCTATGTCTCGCAGACCAAACTTGGTTGCGATGACCACTTGATCTCGATGGCCTTTCATGGCGCGGCCAAGCATTTCCTCGGAAGCACCCGAACCATAAACATCTGCCGTGTCAAAAAAGTTGATGCCGTTGTCCAAGCAAGCTGAAAAGATCTCGTCAGTTACCTGCTGGTCAACTCGAGTGCCGAAATTGTTGCAGCCGAGACCGACCTCAGATACTTGAAGTTCTCCTATGCGTCTTAGTTCCACGGTCGGATCATAGGAGCGTCTGCCGCTACCGTCATCATGTGCCCGAACTGATCGAAGTTGAGCTTTACCGCAAGGCTGCCACGCGCGCCCTCAACCGAACAGTCTCGTCGGTGTTGATATCAAGCCAGAAATATCTGAAACAAGGAACACAACCAACGGACCTGCGATCGGCTGTGTGTGGAAGCCGATTAGTTACTGCGCGACGGACAGGAAAGTTGCTGCTGCTGGAAATAGGAACAGCAGTGGTGGGACTCAGATTCGGTATGACAGGAAGACTCATCGTGGACGGTGAAGCGACGATTAACGAATTGCTGTACACGACCAGTGAGGTCCAACAGCAACATATTCGTTTCGTCATGAACTTCGATGAGGGAGGGACACTAGCCGTGGTCGATCCGCGCAGTTTCGGCAATGTCGAATTAAACCCCGACGAGACTTCGCTAGGACCAGACGCAATGCATATACCAACCGATGATCTAGCCCAGCTATTCAAGAGAAGTCGAGCCACTATCAAAGCAGTGCTCTTAGACCAGGCAAAGATCTCAGGTATTGGGAATCTGCTATGCGACGAAATCCTGTGGCGAACCGGCTTATCGCCGACACGGGCCGGATGTTCACTGAACTCTGAAGAAATTGAAAGAGTTACCCACACACTTCGGAACACAATTAGAGATCTAACTAAACGCGGCGGATCACACACGGGGGACTTGCAATCGGAACGTCACAGAAAGGGCGTATGTCCAACAGATGGTGTTCAACTAGAGCAAACCAAGGTTGCCGGTCGAACTTCATGGTGGTGCCCTGAACACCAGCTTTGAACTCAGCTAGCTACGCTAAAGCTGTGTCGCCACTAACTTTGCTGTCTCAACAATCGCAAACAGCTGTTGGAACAGGAGCGCAAAAGTGGTGGCTTGTAGTAGCGGTCTTGTTCCTGCTGTCACTAAGTCTGACAGCCGTCTTTGTCAAAGTGTGGCGTAAGACGCTTCCTCCTGCCCGTTCGCCATATGTTCCCCCTGATTTAGTCTTCTCCATCGTTGAAGAAGATGACGTGACTGAAAATAATGAAACGCGACACGCTGAGCCCGGACTAGGTTCGGGCGATGGCCGATGGATTCAACCCCCAAGAAATGATTGATCGTTTTCGAGAACGAGCAGAAGCTGTGAAGAAACGAAACCTTCCCGCCGTAGGCGGCGAGGAACGACGATTGTTCATAGAACAAGCCGAACGAGACTTTATGGATTTCTCCATAATTGCTGATGCGTCGCCGACTATGGAGAATGGCATCCTCAACCTGGCTATTGACCTGCGACCACCCTCCGATTCGTGAAGTCAACTGTCTTGATCAGTTGAGGGTGAGGTCTGGCTTGGTACAGTGACCCTTTGCTGCGGATGTAGCTCAGTTGGCTAGAGCGCAACCTTGCCAAGGTTGAGGTCGCCGGTTCGAATCCGGTCATCCGCTCAAAATGGTTGCCCTCAATCTCTAGAGATTGAGGGCAACTTCTTTTCTCACCCGCAGAGATTCGGTAATCGTTCCGCCAGCATGTATTGTCAATTCAGGTTCTTGGGACGACCCAAGGGCAAGGCCTGAGGAGATCAATTGGTTGCACCCGCTTCGGTGGACCACAATCGACCCAATCTTGTTCGGTTCCTCAAGTTCACTCTTCCGTACTCGGCAGTTCACCTGTCGTGCCTGTTTGTTTTGATGGTCGGAGTGGGCTGGTTTGCCTTGGCCGTTTCAGTGGTGGTGTACATAATGCGAGGCTTCGGAATTACCGGCTTCTATCATCGAAAATTTAGCCACCACGCCTTCAAAACTGGCCGAGTTACCCAATTCGTCGGAGCATGGCTCGGTACTAGCGCAGCGCAAGGTGGCCCCCTGTGGTGGGTTGCTCATCATCGTAGACATCATCGAGTCTCGGACCAGGCCGGTGATCTTCATTCCCCCAAGGTCGAAGGTTTCGGAATCTCCCACCATGGCTGGCTGACACGCGCTGACGCTGACCCGTGTCATATGGATGAAGTAGCTGATTTGGCTGTATATCCCGAACTGCGATGGCTCGATCGAAATGCTTGGGTACCGATCCTTGCAACAGCTTTCGGACTGTTGTTCTTTGGTATAGCGGTTGGCCGGCTTGTGCCATGGACAGGAACCAATGGCCCCCAGCTCGTGGTTTGGGCGTTCTTGATCAACACCGTGGTGTTGTGGCATGTCACGTTCGCGGTGAACTCGGTTTGCCACCGCTGGGG
>JASLTG010000001.1:173984-174247 GCA_030743005.1 Acidimicrobiales bacterium
CTAGACATGGATTCAAACGAAGCCAAGTCGATTGCACCCACTTCATCATTAGAACGCTCGAGCGAATGGGACTGGCCCACGACCTGCATCCGGTACCTGCTCGGTTGTGGTTGGGCTCAAAACCGTCTCGTTGGACCAACTAACTGGCAAAAATTGACCCCTTTCGACGTGCGATTAGCGTCGATGCTGTGAGAGAGTTAAAGAATTCGATCGATAGGGAGATCTCAATGGGTTTACTTGATGGACGCGTCGTTCTCATCACT
>JASLTG010000020.1 GCA_030743005.1 Acidimicrobiales bacterium
TCGCTACTGCATGAACTCGGCGTCTCTGCGGTTTGCCCCACAAGAGGCTGGATAAATCTGAACAGGGTCAAAGCGGCTTTTAGCCAGTCGCCTGAATTCTGTCTTCGGCCGCCGGGAACAAGTTGATGATGGCGTTATCTAACTCTTCCTTGACTCCAGCAAGAGGAAGCACGTTGAGTACTCCCTGACCTTGGTGTATCAAATCAATAATTTCTTCACCTGACACGAGCAAAGGTGAAGAACCGTTGATTACGAGATTGGCTGAGGCAACATCTGCGCCTAGGTTTTCTCGCAAATAAGAAAAGACGCCCCGCACCATCTCAAGTCTGATGCCGGCGTCAAGCAGAGTCTTAACAACTTTGAGTTCAAGAAGGTCCTGGTAGGAGTAGCTGCGCCTACTTCCGCTTCCTTGGGCATCGGCCAGCGAAGGACGAATGAGATCGGTACGCGCCCAATAATCAAGTTGGCGGTAGGTGATGCCCACCAATTCTGCCGTCCGTTTTCCAGAAAAACCTGATGCCACTGTGCTCTCAGTCAAGGTTGTGCCTCCGTCTCGATTAGCCACCATGCTGATCACATTGATGAAACTACGTCGGTGTGATGCCACAGTACGAGTAAAAGCGATACCAAGCAACCACCCTTCGCGCGATATTTCGCGCGCTCTGCGCGAAAAACTGCCCTATTTCAGGGACTTGAGCTAGAAATCGTCAGGATTGACATCATCCAGAAACTGTTTGAACTCATCAAGCAACTCATCCGGATCATTGTCGGAACCTCCATCGGAGGGGTGTTCCTCAATAACTTGCCCGGCCTCAGCAAGAACATCTTCAGAAGCATAAATGGGCGTGTCCGTGCGGACGGCAATCGCTATCGCATCACTCGGCCTGGCGGAAATCGTGCGGGCTTCGCCCCCGACCTGGAGCTCGATTTCCGCAAAAAAAGTTCGCTCGCGAAGCTCCGTGACTACAACTCCGATAATGGTCGCCTGAAGCTCCTCTAACATCGCCACCAGCAAATCATGGGTGAGCGGCCGCGCAAGCCGAATTCCCTCAATTCCTCGATGAATGGCGTGAGCCTCGGGCGTGTCGATAACAACGGGTAGCACCCTGCCCTGGCCTTCGGTCTCTCTCAATAACAGAAGAGGGCTGTTGGATGGCAACTCAACTTGTACCCCGAGTAACTCCATCTCAATCATGATCTGACCTTAGTTGGGATGTTGGGCACTAACTCGTCTTCAACTACTCGAGGAAACGAGATAAAGCAGTTTGAACTTACCGATCTGTAGTTCGTCGCCATTGGTAAGTGATACTTCACTGTCTTCTAGCCGCTGCCCATTGAGGTAGGTTCCGTTCAAAGACCCCACATCCCTAATCATGTATCCCGTGTTGCTTGTTGATAACTCAACGTGACGACGCGAAACAGTGATGTCGTCGAGAAATATGTCACTATCGGGGTGGCGGCCAACGGTCATCAACTCTGAAGTAATCGCATAACGGGTACCAGCTTGGTGTCCGCTTGCAACGACCAATGCTGCACCTGTTGACGGTGTTTGGAAGTCGACACTTTCAGGACTATCGCCGAGTGATTCAAGTGCCTCGGTGCTGGCCTCTTCCACAGAGCTCATCGGTCGGCCACAACTGGAGCAGAACCTTGATCCACCCGCATTTGAATGTCCGCACGCTTCACATGATTGATTCATTTATTACTCCTCGCTCTCTTCAACAACGAAGGATTTGTAGCTTTCAGCATCCATCAACCCGTCAAGTTCACCTTCGGCGCTGGTTTGAATCGCACAAAGCCAACCATCACCATAGGGATCCTCATTGACGAGTTCGGGGTGGTCTTCTAAGGCAGCGTTGACCTCTATGACCTCGCCCGACACAGGAGCGAACACATCAGATACCGACTTTGTCGACTCAATCTCGCCGAAAGCAGAATTGGCTGACACCACTAATCCAACCTCAGGAAGTTCCACATAGACCACATCGCCAAGGGCATCTTGGGCGAAATCGGTAATACCAATGCGCGCTAGGGAACCTTCCATGCGCACCCACTCATGGTCACTCGAATATCGGAGTTCAACAGGCGTATCCATGTTCCCAACCTATCCCACTAAGACAGTTGGTGGACCTACGGTTATCGGCCGGCGCGACCGTGTCGCAGCGCCTCTCTGGCTGCAGGCACGTATGTCACCCCTGACCAGTAGTGAATTGGTAGTCCAGTAACAACACAAACCCAAGCTCCTGCTGCAAAAAAAGGAGCCAAAAACACGTCGCTCTCCCCAGCTAAGAAAAATGGGAATGCAAACATAAGTAAGAAGGTGCCCGTCTTACCCCACCATGTCACTTCGATTTTTCTAGCGCCGAGTGCAGCTAACAACAATGCTGCCACAGCCACTAAACCCTCCCTAACAAGAGCCAACCAGGCGATCCATCCAGGCACTGATCCGTCGAGCCAGATAGCAAAAATTCCCACTAACAACATGAGGCGGTCCGCTGTCGGATCCAAGATCTTTCCCAGTTCACTGACTTGGTCGAATTTTCTAGCGATATAGCCGTCCACCCAGTCACTCGCGCCTAAGGCGCCGAGTAGGAGAGCAGCTGCCCAACGGTCCTCAACTGAAAAAAGGAGCCATAAAAATACAGGGATACAACCGAGCCGAATAAGACTGATCAAGTTTGGAACCGTGAACGGTCGCCACGGTAACTGCTGCTCAGACATCATCTGCATCGTAGGCTTCATTTCATGGCATCCGTTTTCACAATGATTATCAAAGGCGATTTACCAGGAACTTTTGTGTGGGACGACGGTCACTGCGTTGCCTTCATGTCCATCAACCCAATCTCGTATGGGCACACGTTGGTGGTACCTCGAGACGAAATCGACCAATGGATTGACGTTCCTTCCGATCTCCGACAGCACCTCTTCGAAGTCGCTAAACGAATCGGGGTCGCACAAAAGCAGGCATTCGGCAGTCAACGCATCGGAATGATCATTGCCGGATTCGAAGTACCGCATACGCACATCCATCTGATCCCCGCTAACACCATGTTAGATATGGATTTTTCACTGGCTTCTGATTCTGTCGAGACCGCAGACCTTGAAAAGGCTGCGGAGTCAATCAAATCAGCACTCGAAAGCTAAGTCCAAGTATCACCAAAGAGTGTCGGCGGGAACAGGAGCTACGTTCTCTGGCCGATCATGCTGAGGATTTCCCACTTTCGGATCTACCTGGTGGGCATCGAACACCTCAGTTGACTCGCTCATTACTAGGCGTTTAAGAGCCACGGAGTCATCCATGGTTGGGTCCAACCATTCATCCCAAAGGGAAGTATTGAGCGTTAGCGGCATTCGATTATGAATCTTGGACATAAAGATGTCCGATTCTCTTGTCAGGATGACCACAGAAGCTTGACCCTTCGACGGTCCCGGCTCCCAAATCCCTGCCATGGCCAACTGCGCATGATCCGACTTGTAGATATAAAACGGTCGCCGCCGAGTTCGTTTTTGTGCCCCCTGCCATTCATAAAATCCATCCGCTGGCACCAAGCAACGTCGATGCTTGAAGGCGTCAGAAAATGTGGGTTTCACATCAACAGTTTCGAAACGAGCATTAATTAACGTTGAAGAAGTCGAGTCGGCGGTCTGCCACTTGGGGTCTAGCCCCCATTGAAAAACTTCTATCCTGCGTTCCCGGGAACCACCCGCAGCGACGACTCCATACACCTCTGCAGACGGAGCAACATTGTAGCTAGGGGACAGATTGCGACTTGAGGGCTGCGTCGAAAATAGAGTCTCTAACTTCGACACCGAAGTGGTAGAGACAAACCTTCCACACACCCGCTAAGCACCTACAGAGCGGTCAAACATAAGTGGAGCCCTTCATTCCAGTTCGGTCCTGTCGAATCTCTACGTTTACTAATGCCGGCTTACCGGACTCGAACGCCCTTGCAATGGCTGGCGCTATTTCCTCTGGCGCTACAACATGTTCGCCATGCCCGCCTAAAGCTTCGACAACTAGGTCGTATCTAGTGCGATTCAACTCAACCGCGACAAGCCGATCCTCGCCGTAAAGCATCCCTTGGGGTCTCATCATCTGACCCCACGCAGCATCGTTACCAACAATCCCAACGATCGGAAGGCCAAAACGGACTGCTGTGTCAAATTCAAATCCATTGAGGCCAAAGGAGCCATCCCCATACACAATTAGCACGCGCTTGTCAGGGTGAGCTTTCTGAGCGGCCAAAGCAAAGGGCATCCCAACTCCAAGCGTTCCTAAGGGTCCCGGATCCATCCAAGTGCCATTTCGTGGCACCTGGATGACTTTGGACGCCTGGGCAACAATGTCGCCACCATCACCTATAACGATCATGTCATCGGACACACATTCAGCTATTTCTCGACACAAACGAAGCGGATCGATTGGTACCTCTTCACTATCCATCTGATCGCGTCGAGCGCTATCAAGTTCTTGTTCCCGTTTACGCAACTGATCTCGGTATCCCGACACATCGACCGTCAACTGTCGATCCTCTATTTCTTGAGTCATCAATCGGAAGTTCATCCCGATGTTGCCAACAAGTCCAAGGTCCGCTGCTCGATTATCACCTATCAGAGTCTCATCTATATCCATTTGGATAATCGCAGCTGACGACGGAATCGACCTACCGAACTTCATCCGAAAATCTAAAGGGGTGCCCGCGAGGATCACCAAATCTGATTTTTCAAGCGCTTCCTTTCGAGTCAAGGAAAGGAATGAAGGATGTTCCCAAGAGATCTCCCCCCTGGCCATTCCATTTACGAAACAGGGAACACCTGTTTTCTCGAGAAAAGCTGCGAGGTGTTCCCCTCCCTCGCTCCACTTAAGAGAAGTCCCAGCCATAACCATTGGAGTTGCGGCCTTGGACAGCAAATCAACGCTTTCCGCTATGAGGTGGCTCGGCGCAGTCGATGCGACCCTGTAGTCCCGAAACTTGGGGACTTGAATTTTTTCTAGGTCCACCTCTCCATGGAGCACATCCATAGGGATCTCAAGAAACGCTGGACCAGGAACTCCACTGAGAGCGACGCGGATACCTGCCTCCATGTATTCGCCGATCCGCGAGGTTTGATAACAAGCCTCAGCCCATTTAGATATTGGCTTCATGAGCGAAACATGGTCCATTTCCTGCAAGGAGCCGCGTCGTATGTGACGAAATGGTCCTTGCCCTCCAATAACTAAGATTGGCGAATTAGCTCGCCACGCATTTGCTACCCCCGTGACACCGTCAGTAACGCCCGGTCCTGCAGTAAGAATTGCTACGCCGACCTTTCCCGGGTGGAGGCGAGCCCAAGCATCAGCAGCGTGAACAGCAGCTTGTTCGTGTCGGACGTCGACAACTTCAATGTCCTCGTCGAGGCAGCCGTCATAGATTCCCATGACGTGGCCTCCAGATAGAGTGAACACGCAGTCCACTCCAGCGGCCTTCAAGACTTTGGCAACCAATTTCCCGCCGTGCGTCATAGCACTAACCCTCCCTAACTCCGTTCACAGCTGACTATAGAACTGTACGCTGCGTTGGATGCGTGTAACTGTCCCTGCATCTTCCGCCAATATCGGGCCCGGTTTCGACTGCCTGGCGGTTGCCCTTGACCTGCCATTTCACCTAGACGTGGGTGAACCTCAAGGAGAAGCCACAAAACTCGACGACAATCACCCTGCCACCAAGTCTTTTATAGATGGTGGTGGAGAAGGACCCTTATTTGCGGAAACTCTCATCCCGCCAGGTAAAGGACTGGGCTTTTCAGGAGCGGCTCGTGTAGCGGGTCTCGCTGCAGCATCATTGCAAAGATCCGGTTCCATTCACTTCGCCGATTTGCTGATGCGATCAGGAGAACTTGAGGGGCACTCCGACAACGTTGCTGCTTCGATCTATGGCAGCGTTACGGCTACTAACGAGAATTCGATCGTTCGATTGAAGTGCCCATCTCAGTTGGATGTAGTGGTATGGATCCCCGATGGAAAAACTGCTACCGATTCTTCGAGAAATCAACTGCCGGCTTCGGTCTCATTCGAAGTTGCTACTCAAGCCCTAGGTAGAAGTTCAGTTTTGGTAGCAGCGATTGCCTCCGGGGATCTGGCAGCCATGCGGCAATGTTGCGTCGATGATCTCCATCAACCAACCCGTCTGGCAGCTTCACCCCAGTCGGCTCAGGCATTAAAGGTGGCTCTCGAAAACGGCGCGTCCGCTGCTTGGCTCAGCGGTTCGGGGCCAACAATCGCTGCCTTTGTCGACAGTGGTGACGCAGAGCAACTCAGACAGGTTCTCCCCGGTTCCGGCCACAGCAAAATTCTGAAAGTTGCTCCGCACGGTATCTACGTCAGCTGACGACGATGTTGACCATTTTCTCAGGAATTACAATCACCTTGCGGATCTCTTTCCCGACTAACAGTTCTGTGATCCGCTCATCGGCTAGAACGGCTTCCTCTGTTTCTTGAGCATCGGCACTTGTCGCCACCATGACGCGACTTCTTACTTTGCCATTTATCTGAACAGGAATCTCAACTGATTCTTCGATGAGTAACGTCTCATCCGCCTCGGGGAAGCGTTTGTGAACTACTGATCCCTCGTTTCCAAGACGTTCCCATAACTCTTCAGCAATGTGGGGCACCAAAGGACCGAGCATCAGCACAAGGTTGTTCGCAACCTCTCTGGGAACAGGTTCAGCGTTTCGGGTTAGCTCATTGTTCAATTCGGTGATACGGGCTATCGCCGAGTTGAATCTCAATCCCTCCATGGCCTCACCTACTGCCGCAATCGTCCGATGCGTGAGCCTTCGTAAAGAATCTGTTGGAGGGTCGTCAACTACCGTAGTGGTACCCGAATTCTCGTCGATCAAGTTCCGCCAAACCCTTTGTAAAAGCCGGTGAGAGCCAACGACTGACTTCGTTTCCCAAGGTCGATCTTGATCCAAAGGTCCCATGAACATTTCGTAAAGTCGCAGTGTGTCTGCGCCGTACGCGGAGTACATATCGTCAGGCGTTACCGAGTTCTTGAGAGACTTTCCCATCTTCCCAAAGCTTCGAGAAACCGGAGCGCCGTCATAGAAGAAGTCGCCCTTATCCTCGGTTACTTTTTCCGCCTCGACATAGATACCCCTGTCATCTTGGTATGCGGCCGCCTGGATATAACCCTGGTTGTAGAGGCGTTGGAAGGGTTCAGGACCAGAAACGTGCCCGAGGTCAAACAAAACTTTGTGCCAAAAACGCGCATAAAGCAGGTGGAGAACAGCGTGTTCAACTCCCCCTACGTATAGGTCGACTCCTCCAACCCCACCATCGGGACTACTCATCCAGTAGTTCTCAACTGAGGGGTCAACAAACTTTTCTTCATTGGTCGGATCTAGGTAACGCAGGTAATACCAGCAAGATCCAGCCCATTGGGGCATGGTGTTTAGTTCGCGTTGATAGGTTCGTTCGCCGTCTCCGAGGTCGTAGTCAACTGTGGCCCAGTCTTCTGCACGTCCGAGAGGTGGCTCGGGATCAGATTCTTCATCAAGAGCCCGGGGTGCCCAATCCATCAATTCTGGGAGTTCGACGGGAAGTTCGTTTTCGGGTACCGCTAGAGCGAGCCCCGTGTCATCAAAAACAATCGGGAACGGCTCACCCCAGTAGCGCTGACGAGAAAAAAGCCAGTCTCTCAGCTTGTAGGTAACAGTGCGATTTCCGTGCCCGTTGTCTTCCAACCAATCGATCATTGATTGCTTAGCGTCTTCTATGTGTAGTCCATCCAGGAAGTCACTGTTGATCGCTGGACCGTCGTCGACGTAGGCCTCACCTGAGAAGTCTTCTGGAGGTTGCACGGTCCGAACGATTTCAATATCGAAAACTGTTGCGAAATCCCAATCTCGTTGGTCCTGGCCTGGAACACTCATTACTGCCCCTGTGCCATACCCCATCAACACATAGTCAGCGATAAAGATCGGCACCTTTTTCTCGTTTACTGGGACTACACAGTGTGAACCTAGGTACACACCTGTTTTTGAGCGATTTTCTTGTCTTTCTAGGTCGCTCAACTCCGATGTCATCCGCCGATATCTCTCAACTGCCTCTCGTGGAGACGAAGCACCACCGGTCCAAGCTGTCGGTGTGTCTTCAGGCCAAACCTCAGGTAGAAGGCAATCGACTAAAGGGTGTTCAGGAGCTAGCACCATCGCTGTGGTCCCAAAAAGTGTGTCTGGTCGAGTGGTGAACACTTCAATTACTGCATCAGATGAAGTTTCAAAGGCAATTTCCGCGCCTTCAGATCGACCAATCCAGTTTCTCTGCATTGTTTTGATGGAATCAGTCCAATCAAGGGTGTCTAAATCCTTCAGTAAGCGGTCCGCGTAGGCAGTTATCCGCATCATCCACTGCTTCATTGGGCGCCTAAAGACGGGGTGGTTTCCTCGCTCGCTTCGCCCGTCAGCGGTCACCTCTTCATTAGCTAAAACCGTTCCGAGGGCTGGGCACCAGTTGACTGGCGCTTCTCCTAGATAGGCCAAGCGCCATTTATCCAGTTCTTCGCGACGCTCTACCTCGTTCATCTCAGACCACGACCGTCCGTCTTTAGGTGAACGTTCGCCTGTCGAAAGAAGTTGCTCTAGCTCTGAGATAGGTCTAGCGACGTCTGCCTGCACGTCGTACCAGCTTTGAAAGATCTGCAGGAAGATCCATTGAGTCCAGCGGTAGTACGAGACGTCAGTTGTCGCTATCGACCGCTCTTTGTCGTGACCTAATCCAAGACGATCCAACTGACGTTGCATGTTGGCAATATTTTTTTCTGTGTTGATTCGTGGATGTTCACCTGTCTGGCGCGCGTGTTCTTCTGCTGGAAGACCAAAGGCGTCGTATCCCATCGTGTGTAGGACGTTGTAGCCTCTCATCCTCTTGTAACGGGCAAAGACGTCAGTTCCTATATAGCCAAGAGGGTGTCCGACATGTAAGCCCGCCCCTGAGGGATACGGGAACATGTCCATCACGAACAACTTTTGCTGACTCTTACCAGCAGAGGTTCGGGATTCGTCTGAGAATGGCAGGTTCGATACTCGATAAGTTTGATCTGTTGCCCAGCGCCCCTGCCAGTTGGTCTCGATTTGTTCAGCTAACTGTGCGTCATACCTGAAAACTGGGCGCGAATCATCTGTCTCGTTATCTGGGGGCGGAGAAGATGTGTTCACGGGGTTTAAGGATGCCACGTAGCAGCCCAAGTGGTGCATTTACTAGCAATGGATTGGTGTGGACATAGTTATCGACCCATTCGGTGGAATACCCTTCTGTCATGGCCCGCGACGACCCTCAATCCGACCTTGAAGATCGCGACTACGAATCTTGGGAAGCAGCAGCTAGTGCGGCTTTGAAAGGCAAGGATCTGGCTGGCCTTACAACTAGAACTTTCGATGGAATCGAACGAATCCCTCTGTACACGCGGCAACGGAACCGAACTACCCGAAATGAAGACGACCTCCCTGGAGGAATTGCATTCGCTAGAGGGAGTCGGGCTTCTGGAAATGTGCTCGGTTGGGAAATTCGTCAAAGTCATTTCGCTATGCGCCATGACGTGAACGCTCATATTCTTTCCGACCTTGAGAACGGAGCGACTGCAATAGCTTTGAAGGGTGCCCCTGATGAAATCGGGGCCTTAGATTCCATCGTTCAAGGCGTTCATCTTGACTTAGCACCTATTCACCTGTCACCGGGGAGTTCCCTAGAACAGGTCGCTGCACTCTTAGGGGTTTGCGAGATCCAATCCAAGGATCCAGATTTATTCTGTAACAACTTGGGTCTCGACCCGCTAGGCCGGCTAGCCCGGACTGGGCATTCAGTTTTAACTCTTGACCAAGAAGTAGGCAGGTGCGTCGAAATGACTGCGCAGGTCGCCTCGAACTATCCACACATGACTCCCATTTCAATCGACGGGTCTGTGTGGGCGGGCGCTGGAGCATCAGATAGTCAAGAACTTGGCGCCGTCTTATCCGCTGGGGTCCTTTGGGTGCGCGCACTTCTGGAGTCAGGTTTCAGCATTGATGAGCTGCCCAACAAAATGGAGATCACTCTCACCGCCGGGCCCGACCAATTCATGACCACAGCAAAAATTCGAGCAGCTCGAGTTTGTTGGGCTCAAGTCATCGCGGCATGTGGTGGCACGCCCTCAAAAGCCCCCGTAGCCATTCACGCCGAGACGTTACAAGCGATGATGACTAAGACTGATTCCTGGGTAAACATGCTTCGCACGACCGCTGCCTGTTTCGCAGCCGCTGTCGGGGGTGCAGACGCCATAACTGTGGCTCCCTTCGACAGTGCTTCTGGTCTTTCAGACGACACTGGACTCCGACTCGCACGCAACACACAGTTGATTCTTCAAGAAGAAACCAAATTGTCTTCGGTGATCGATCCGGCCGGGGGAAGCTGGTATGTCGAAGAGTTAACTGATCAATTAGCTCATTCTGCGTGGAAAGTCTTTCAAGACCTTGAAAGCCAAGGGGGGCTGGGATCGGCGCTACTGGCTGGGCGCTGGCAAGAGGCCCTCAGTAAAACTCGGTCCGAACGCCTCAAGGCAATAGCGCACCGTTCCACACCACTAACCGGTACTAGTGAATTCCCCAACTTAGATGAGCAGAAGTTAGAGCGAGAGCCTTTACCTGAGGACCTCAACTTGTCTGAAGGTGAACAAAGGTGCGAACCGCTTCCCCTATTTCGATGGTCTGCTCTGTTTGAACAAATGCGTGATGCCGTTGATGCTTCACCAGACAAGCCTGTCTTGTTTTTGGCAAATCTCGGCGACATCGCTGCCCATACAGCTAGATCGACGTTCGCCATGAACCTTTTCGAAGCAGGAGGAATCCGAGTCCTCAACAACGACGGATTTGAGAACACAGTCGACTGCGTTGAAGCTTTCGTTGCTAGTAACACTCGTGTCGCTTGCATTTGTTCATCTGACAGCAACTATTCCGAGTTAGCCATCCAAACGGCGCACGACCTGCGGTCTGCGGGGGCAGAACTTGTCTATCTGGCGGGGAGTCCCGAGGCATGGGCAGAGGCTGCAACTACTTTCGACGGCTTCATCTACCTTGGTTGCGACGTCTTCGAAGCCCTCACCCCTATCCACCAAACACTTAATTAGGTAAGTCGAATAATGACCCAAGTACCTGACTTCTCAACCATTGACCTTGACCTAGATACTGATGCTTCACTTGAGAGCACTAACTGGGAAGAGGACTTCCTGCTTCAGACTGGCCAAGCAACGGAAGCATTTACCTTGAGTACGCCCGAAGGCATTGATATCAAGTGCTTATATACGCCCGCGGACCTTGATGGCGATATGGGGCATCTGGATAGTTTCCCTGGCTTCGCTCCATTCCTGCGTGGGCCCTACCCAACTATGTACACAAATCAGCCTTGGACCGTGAGGCAGTACGCAGGGTTTTCAACAGCAGAGGATTCCAATGCCTTCTACCGAAGGAACCTAGCGGCCGGCCAAAAGGGACTATCAGTTGCTTTCGACCTTGCGACCCACCGCGGGTATGACAGCGACCACGAACGAGTTAGTGGCGACGTCGGCATGGCTGGTGTGGCAATCGATTCCATCTACGACATGCGGACCCTCTTCGACGGTATCCCCCTCGATCAAATGAGCGTCTCCATGACTATGAATGGCGCTGTTCTTCCAATACTCGCTCTGTATGTTGTCGCGGCTGAAGAACAAGGGGTTCCGACAGACAAACTTGCCGGCACCATCCAAAACGACATTCTCAAAGAATTTATGGTGCGCAACACATACATCTATCCACCGCAACCATCAATGCGAATCATTGGTGACATCTTTGAATTCACCAGTCAGCATATGCCCAAATTTAATTCCATTTCGATCTCCGGATACCACATGCAAGAGGCCGGAGCGACAGCAGATTTAGAGTTGGCGTACACCCTTGCTGATGGCCTCGAATACTTGAGGACTGGGAAACAGGCGGGTCTAGAAGTCGATGACTTCGCTCCGCGTCTCAGTTTCTTTTGGGCAGTCGGCATGAATTTCTTTATGGAAATCGCCAAACTCAGAGCCGCTCGGATCATTTGGGCCGACCTCGTTGACCGATTCAATCCCTCGAACCCAAAGTCAAAGTCCTTAAGAACTCATACTCAGACTTCAGGTTGGAGTCTCACTGCCCAAGATGTCTACAACAACGTCGTCCGAACCTGCGTCGAAGCCATGGCCGCAACTCAAGGCCACACTCAGAGCCTTCATACCAACGCCTTTGATGAAGCACTTGCTCTTCCAACCGACTTCAGCGCTCGCATAGCCCGCAATACCCAGCTATTTCTCCAACAAGAGTCGGGTACAACAAGCGTTATAGACCCTTGGGGTGGAAGTTATTTCGTAGAAAAGCTCACTCGCGATCTTGCCGACAAAGCCCTTGCCCATATTGAGGAAGTCGAACAAATGGGCGGAATGGCTGCAGCTATCGAAGCCGGAATCCCGAAAATGCGAATCGAAGAAGCAGCAGCTCGAACTCAAGCCCGGATCGACTCGGGCCGTCAAGTTGTGGTTGGGGTGAATAAATATCGTGCGGACCATGAAGAGGCAGTCGATGTCCTACGGATAGACAACGCTGAGGTTAAAGCATCTCAGATTGCCAAACTGAAGCAGCTAAAAGAGGACCGGGATCCTGATCGAGTTGAAAAATCCCTTGCAGCTTTAACCAAAGCAGCAGACACTGGAGAAGGAAACCTCTTGGCTTTGGCTATAGAAGCGGGGCGAGCTAAAGCAACGGTTGGAGAAATCAGCCTCGCTCTTGAGCTCGTCTACGGCCGCCACAAAGCCGAAATTAGATCGATTAGCGGGGTGTACGGCAGCGAAGTGGGAGAAGAAACCGACACAGTTAGAACTGTCAGAAACCTCGTTGATGAATTCTCTGAACGCGAGGGCAGACGGCCGCGTATTCTTGTCGCCAAAATGGGGCAGGACGGCCACGATAGGGGCCAAAAGGTAATCGCCACCGCTTTTGCTGATCTCGGTTTCGATGTAGATATAGGACCTCTTTTCTCTACACCGGCTGAAGCAGCGAGACAAGCCGTCGAAAACGACGTTCATATAGTTGGCGCTTCCTCACTCGCAGCTGGCCACCTAACTCTGATACCCGAACTGAGGGAAGCGTTAGCAGATGAAGGTCGTGACGACATAATGATCGTTGTAGGCGGTGTCGTGCCTTCTCAAGATTTCGATGCGCTTATCGAAGCCGGTGCTGCTGCCATCTTTCCCCCAGGAACTGTGATCGCTGAAGCGGCTGCAGAACTACTGGAGAAATTAGCTACCAGTACCCCGAGCGAGTGAGGGCTCATCATCGTGGTCGACACACCTCCTGTTGCAATGAAAGCGTCACGTGAATATTGAAGCCATCACCCCCCACCTTGGCGTCCAAATCGATGGGTTCGATCTAAGAGACCTCTCTGGAGAAAACGCAGAGCAACTGCACCAATGGTTTTATACGCATCGGGTGTTGGTGTTTCGAAATCAGAAGCTTGATCGCGAAACACATAAGGCCGTAGGGCGGACGTTTGGGGAACTGCACGTACATCCTTCTAAGAAAGCGTTCGGGATCAAGGGTGACCCAGAGATTTTTAAAGTTCGCGCCCAAGCCGACACCACCAAAGTGAACGGCGGACGGTGGCACATGGATGTCTCCTGCGATGAAAACCCGCCAGCAGGTTCAATTCTTCGGTTACTCCAACTACCTCCTGTTGGTGGGGACACAGTGTTTTGTGACATGAGCAGGGCATTCGAAACGCTGTCCGTACCAGTTCAAAGAATGCTTATAGACCTTGACGCCCGCCACGACGGACAACGTGATTTGCGGTGGTACGGGCTCAGCCCAAACCCAGGCGAAACCTATCCCTCCTGGGTACATCCAGTGGTGACCACCCATCCCGTATCAGGACGCCCGGTGTTGTTCGTAAACGAAGGATTCACAGAAGAAATTACTGACGTGTCCTATGACGAAAGTAAAGCCATTCTCGGCATGTTGTTCGATCACATCGCTCACAACCCCGTGCTCCAGTGCCGCGCCACCTGGGAACCGGGAACGGTGGTCATGTGGGACAACCGCTCTGTCCAACACTTCGCGGTGCACGATTACAGCCCTCACGAACGACTAGGAGAACGGGTGTCCATAGTCGGGCAAGGACCTCCGACTCCATGGCAGCAAGACTGAACTGCTACTTAGCTGCTGCGTCCGGTCTAACAACTAGTAACCAGTAATACCTATCGTTTGCGCCGAGCATGTTTGACTTTCTTTTTGGCGCGATTGGCTCGGTACACAGCGCTCGAGGCAGCCTTAGTCGTCCCTCGACCTAAGGTTGAGTCTGCTTCTTCCAACCTCCCTTGAAACCGTTTGTGAATCCAAAGTTTTTCTCCTGCTACCTCCACCTGTGACCAAAATTGGCTACGCACTTCGAACTTAGAAGTCCGCGGAACGCGACGAATCAGTTCAATCGGTTTCGCGGGCCGCCACCCACGAGCTTTCAAGAGCAAGACATCATCCAAAGTGATCGCTATCACTCGGTAGCGAGCAGTGGTCAATATAGCCACTACAGCAAATACGACGACGCTGATAGTCGCGCCCATGATCCATGACTTGGGATCCAAAACCAAAACCGCTGCCAAGATGAACACAGCAAAGAAAAGCATCGTGAACGGGTGAAGGCCTCCTTGTGCCGGGAGAATCCACTTGACCGTTTCATCGGCCTCAAGAAACTTCTCGACTGGGTGGGGCCGACTTCCTTTTTTTTCCGCTATTCGTTTAGCTAGACCCATGAGCTCCTGCTTTGCTGCTGGCTTCTATCAAGTTACTGGTGAGGACGGCATCCGTCAGAGCGTCGGATCAAATAAATCAGCTAAGAGCCACCTGGATAAGGGGATGTACCCTCATAGAGGTGGATCCAATGCCATCAGTTCCAGACCTCGTCCAAGGCGTCCAGTCAGCTGACCGGGCCTCCTTAGGGCGTTCTATAACGCTGATTGAGAGCATCCTGCCTGAACACCGACAGTTAGCACAGCAGCTACTCGCCGAACTCCTGCCTCATTCTGGTTCTGCGCACCGAATTGGAATTACCGGGGTTCCAGGGGTTGGAAAAAGCACCTTCATTGAAACGCTTGGCAAAAATCTGACGCTAAAAGGGCACCGCGTGGCAGTTCTAGCCGTGGACCCGTCGTCGTCGAAAACCGGGGGCTCAATTCTGGGTGATAAGACTCGCATGGCCTCACTAGCGAACGACCCCTCTGCATTCGTTCGCCCCTCGCCAACCGCCGGAGAACTAGGTGGCGTCAACCGAATGACCCGAGAAACAATTCTGCTCTGCGAAGCTGCTGGCTTCGATGTCGTTTTGGTCGAAACAGTTGGGGTCGGACAAAGCGAAACAGTTGTAGCTGACATGGTCGACTTCTTCCTCGTATTGATGCTGCCTGGGGCTGGAGACGAGCTACAGGGAATCAAAAAAGGGATCTTGGAGTTAGCGGACATGATTGCGGTCAACAAGGCTGACGGAGATAACGCACAAGCTGCAACTGTCGCCGCACGGGAATACGAGGTTGCGCTCCACTTAACAGCGCCTAGCTCACCTCTTTGGAGCCCCCCAGTCCTCACCTGCGCTGGTCTAACGGGCGCAGGGGTTGATGAATTGTGGGAACAAGTCGAAGAGCACCGGCGCCTCCTCAGCAGCGCTGGTGAGCTTGAGCGTCGTAGAGAAGAACAGAACGTTCGATGGATGTGGTCCATGCTCGATGATCGCCTTATAGACGCACTACGAAATCACTCGACGGTCAAAAGCCTTTTGGTAGAGATGGAATCACAGGTGAGATCAGGTCAAGTCACACCGGTATCAGCAGTAGACAAGCTCATCGAGACCTTTTTAGGCGACCGATGACCACCACCAGAAGACCTAGCTAGCTAAAAGTCTTCATCGAACGCGACATCGCCTTCAACGCCATGTTGGTAGGCCGCTACGGTCCTTTCAAAGAAGTTCGTGAGTTCTTGAACATCCTGAAGTTCCATGAAGTCGAATGGGTTCTTGGATCCATAACGTTTTGGCAACCCCAGCTGCGCGAGACGTTGATCTGCCACGAACTCTAAATAGGTGCGTGTATCTGTCGTCGACATACCGGCTACCCCACCGGACAAGACGTCCTCCGCGAATTGACTTTCCACTTCGATGGCTTCGTCAAGCATTTCGATAATCCGATTGGATAGATCCTCGTCAAACAACTCTGGTTCTTCTTCTCGGATGGTATTAACGACCTCAAAAGCGAAATTCATATGGCACGATTCATCCCTAAAAACCCAATTGGTTCCCGCTGCCAAGCCATTGAGCAAACCCTTACTCCGCAAGAAATAGACATAGGCAAACGCGGCGAAGAAGAAAAGGCCTTCGATGCAAGCGGCGAAACAAATCAAGTTCAAAAGGAACTGCTTGCGTTCTTCGCGTGTCTGTATTTCTGTCATCTCGTCCATGCTGCTCATCCACTTAAAGCAGAACTCAGCCTTCCTTCGTATGGACGGGATATTTTCTATCGCTGAAAATGCTTCTGCTCTCTCATCATGGTCGGGTATATAGGTGTCCAACAGCGTCAAATAGAACTGAACGTGTAAAGCCTCTTCATACAACTGACGGCTCAAATACATCCGCGCTTCAGGACTATTTATGTGCTGATACAGGTTCAACACCAGGTTGTTAGCGACAATCGAATCGCCAGTAGCAAAGAAAGCGACCAGTCGATTTATCAGATGTCGTTCAGCCGGCAGCAGGTTCCGATCAAGGTCAACAACATCGTCTGAAAAATCGATCTCATCGACAGTCCACGTGTTTTTGATCGCATCTTGATACATCTCATAGAACACGGGGTACTGCATGGGACGCAGAGTCAAATTAAAGCCGGGATCAAGGATCTTTCCGGGCGCCCCGATAGCCCTTCCTTCAGTCGATACCTGCTCTTTTATCGGTTCGGGGTTAGCGAAACTTTCATCTGGTTCTGTAAGGGCCATTTAGTGTCATTTCTCGGCGTGTGGTTAGTGGGATCCTGTAACGGGCTTATTAATCGCAGGCTTCGCAAGACTCTGGATTCTCTAATGAACATGCGATGGCCTCTTCATCGGTGAAGGGTGACGGCTCAGAAACACCATCAGTTGGAGGTCCTTCTGGCCCGGCACCGTCGGAGCCAGCTGTTGTTTGGTTGATTCGAGTCGCCGGCCTGGACCGCAGGTAATAAGTGGTTTTGAGACCGCTCTTCCACGCATGCATATACATGGAGGACAACTTCCCGATGCTCGGGCTTTCCATAAAGAGATTCAACGACTGGCTCTGGTCAATGTAGGCGCCTCTGCTGGCCGCCAAATCAATCAATGCCCGCTGCGGTACCTCCCATGCAGTTCGGTAGACCTCGCGCAAATCCGCCGGAATCTCGTCGATTTCTTGTATCGAACCTTCAGCTCGTTTGATTCGCTGAGCCATGTCTTCGGTCCAAAGGCCACGCTCTTGAAGTTCATTTACGAGGTAACGGTTGATTTGAAGAAACTCACCCGAAAGAGTTTCTCGTTTGAAAAGGTTAGACACCTGCGGCTCTATACATTCATAACAACCAGCGATCGAGGCGATCGTGGCAGTTGGTGCTATCGCTATCATCAGCGAGTTCCGCAGACCGTGTTGACTTACGCGGTCCTTGAGAGCAGCCCAACGTGTCGGATCGCTTGGCTCGATACCCCATAGATCGAACTGAAGGTCACCGTGCGCCGCCCGAGTTTCAGCAAACCCTTCATGGGGTCCGCTCTCTACAGCTAGATCGCAACTCGCAGACAACGCCCAGTAGTAAATCTCTTCGCTGATCTTGGTCGACAGCGCCAGAGCTTCAGGAGTGTCGAAGGCTATGCCGAGTTGGAAGAAGACATCCTGGAGTCCCATAAGGCCAAGCCCCACGGGCCGCCATTTACTATTCGAAGTTCCTGCTTCATCCGTTGGATAGAAGTTGATGTCTATAACCCGGTCGAGGAAAGGCACAGCCGTGCGAACAACCTCACCTAAACGATCGAAATCAAAGGCGCCATCACGGACAAGCCGACCAAGATTGACTGAACCCAGATTGCAGACTGCCGTTTCTTCTTGATTCGTAACTTCCAGAATTTCTGTACAAAGATTCGACAAGTGCACGACATTGCCCGGCTCGCCGGTCTGGTTGCATTTCAGGTTGGAAGCATCCTTGAAAGTGACCCACCCATTGCCTGTTTGGGCCAAAGTTCGCATCATCCGGCTATAGAGCTGCCGCGCTGGAACCTGACGTTCATAAAGTCCCGCTTGCTCTGCAGCAAGGTAAGCCTGCCGAAATTCCTCGCCGTATAGGTCTGTTAAATGCGGAACCGTTTTGGGGTCGAACAAAGACCATTGCCAGTCATTCTCAACTCGCTCCATGAACAGGTCCGGTATCCAATTTGCCAGATTCAGGTTGTGCGCTCGGCGAGCTGCGTCTCCTGTGTTGTCTTTAAGTTCAAGGAAATCGTCTAGGTCAGCGTGCCATGTTTCGAGGTAAACACAGGCTGCTCCTTTACGTCGACCTCCTTGGTTAACCGCTGCAACAGAAGAATCGAGGGTCTTAAGCCATGGCACAATGCCATTGGAGAGGCCGTTGGTCCCACCAATCAAAGAACCCTTGGAACGAATCCGATGCCATGCGACTCCAATTCCGCCTGCAAATTTTGAGAGCTGCGCTATATCGGTATATCGCTTGTAGATGCCTTCCAGGGAATCCTCCGGGCTGTCAAGCAAATAACACGACGACATCTGAGGGTGCGCTGTCCCCGAATTGAACAATGTCGGACTTGACGTCAAGTATTCGAGACTCGACATAAGTTCATAAAGCGTGATCGCTTCCTCTGGCGTGCGAGCCAGGCCACAAGCAACACGCAACAAGAAGTACTGGGGAGTTTCTATAACGGTCCGGTCGGTCGGGTGCCTTAATAGGTACCGGTCATAAATGGTTCTTAGGCCGAAAAATTCAAACAGATGATTTCGTTCGTCGAGAACTGAGTTGTTTAATTTGCGGGCGTGTATTTGAACGAACTCAAGGACACTTTCATGGATCAGACCACACTCAGCGCCCAATTCGATGGACTGACTAAAGGAGTGAACATTTTGGTTCTGAACCTCTTTGTCGATAAAGGTTCCGAGTAGCCGAGCCGCTAAACGTGAGTAGTTGGGTTCTTCAACGATGAGAGCCGCTGCAGTTCGTATTGACAACTCATCCAGTTCAGTTGTCGTTGCTCCGTCGTGAAGGCCAGAAATCGTTCGGGTCGCGATGCGCATTGGGTCGACACCCGGCAGCTCTGACGAACAGCGTTCGACGGCGCGAACAATCTTGTTGACGTCAACAGTCTGCTTGCTGCCGTCCCGCTTTTGGACCTGCATCCCGACTGCTGAAGTGCCGTCGCTCATATCTTCGGTTTTGCTGGTCTCCGCTTGGTCCGTTATCGCCACTTTCGCTCCTCGTCTACCACTGCCGGTTCTCCCCGATCCGACCTATCCGCCGTAGACCCGACCCGCACTCCGAATCACCTGGCCTATTTGGGCCCTAGGTACTCCGAAGCAGAGAATCAAATCTTCGACCCGGATCGTTTAAGTTCCGGACTTGTGATTACACCCGTGTAGTTACAACGTTGTCAAGCATCTGTACCGGTCTCTTGGGCCGCGCGCAAGGACAAAAGGCCATTCATTTTTTTTCAGCTGCTTTATCCGGGCACCAATACCATCACCCTGCGTGGTCGCATAATCGTTGACCATTGGAACCATCACTACTTGCTGGTGGCCAGATAACGTTCTCAATCGAGGTGAGTTGCGTGAAAGAAATTGTTGTAGTGGGCGCGTCGTTGGCCGGAGTACGCGCTTGCCAAAATCTTCGCCGCGAAGGCTTCGAGGGGGCCTTGACCCTTGTGGGTGAGGAAAAGCACCTTCCTTACGATCGGCCACCGCTATCTAAAACGATGCTGACCTCAGACCAGGACCCTCACGACCTTACGCTTATGTCGAACTCGGACCTCTCCAACCTTGATCTAAACCTGGTTCTCGGAGAGCAAGCCACTGGCCTCGACACAGACCGGCGGGAAGTCACGGTGGGTGGTGACACAATTCGTTACGACGGACTCATCATCGCTACAGGAGCACGCGCAAGAAAACTTTCGAAATCTGACGACATCGACGGAATTCACGTCCTGAGGACTGTCGATGACGCGCTCGCTATTCGCTCAGGTCTTAAGTCAAATTCTGCAGTCGTCATCGTGGGCGCCGGCTTCATTGGGTCCGAAGTCGCGGCCGCCGCTATACAACACGGCTGTCAAGTAACAATCATCGAAGCCAACGAAGCTCCGCTAGTGCGAGGACTAGGCCATCAAGTGGGTAGCGCTTGTGGGCAGCTGCACCAAGCCCACGGTGTCGACCTACGACTTGGGACCGGAGTTGTAAATGTGCATGGCCGTAACTCCGTTGAGGAAATCGAACTCACAGATGGCACTTATCTCCCAGCCGAACTTCTGGTGGTAGGAATTGGAGCTACGCCAAACATTGAGTGGCTAACCGACTCAGGCCTATCCCTTGATGACGGTGTCGTGTGTGACGAAAACTTGAATGCAGGCATTCCTCAAATCTATGCAGCGGGAGATGTCGCCAAGGCACCTAATGGTTGGCTCGGCGGCGGAGCTCGAAGAACGGAGCACTGGACAACTGCCACCGAGCACGCTGCGCTAGCGGCCAAGAACCTTCTACATCCAGAAAATAACAATCCGTATAGCTCAGTGCCCTTCGTATGGTCAGACCAATACGAAGATCGTATTCAGGTAGCGGGCGACACGATTGACTTCGATGAGGTGGAAGTTCTGACCGGATCAATTAACGATCAAGCTTTCGTCGCCGGCTATCGACATGGAACTTCGCTAGTTGGTGTAGTTGCACTCAATAGCATGCGAACCTTTGTCCAGTACCGGCGTCTATTAATGACCCACGGCAGTTGGGTTGACGCTGTCGGTCTGGCTGAAGAGTTAGGAAACTAGCAAGTGCAGGTAGACCACACTTTCGCCTGTCTGTCTCGGCTCTTCGACGAAGTGCGGCCTGAAAACAAATACGACTCCTTTCAAACACTGAACATTGTTTGTGTTGAGGAGGATGACTACAGGTGGTAGCGGCGCAATCTCAGCTCACTTCAGTTGCGGTTTTCTGTGCTTCTTCAAGCGGTGACCGGCCCGAACTTATAAGTCTGGCCCGAGACTTGGGCGAACACCTCGCAAGCCAAAACATAACCACGATTTTTGGTGGGAGCGACGCTGGTCTAATGGGTGTGGTGGCCGACGCCGCCCTCTCCCAAGGGGGCCACGTCATCGGTGTCTACCCGGAGAATACCTTCTCGCGAGACGTTAGACATCGGGGGGAAATAGAACTGCACTTGGTTTCTTCGATGCATGCAAGGAAGTCTGCGATGTTCGACCTTGCCGATGCAGCCGTCGCTTTACCTGGAGGCTTGGGAACCCTGGACGAGGTCGTTGAGTTGTTACTCTGGACGCAACTAGGTATCCACCAGTTGCCACTCGTCCTTCTCGACGTCGCTACTTTTTGGAACAAATTTATTGAATTCCTGGATGAAGCAGTTTCTTATGGGTTGCTCAACAGAGAGTTTCGAAACTCTCTTGAAAGAGTGACCGATCCCAGCTTGGTCATCGAAGTTCTCGGTCGACTCACGAAGAGTCGCACGTAACATATTCAAGAACCAGGAACTGCAACCTGACTTACAAAAGCGACACTGTGGCTCGCCACCTTTTGGTGGCGGACCACATTGGTGTCGGGCTGAGAGGATTTGAACCTCCGACCCCTGGTCCCCCAGACCAGTGCGCTAACCAAACTGCGCCACAGCCCGCAACGAAGCCACGATACCTCGGACGCGGCGCTGTTCCGCAAGCGTTCGGGACTCAGAACAGTTGCTGTGCCGCCCACAAACTCCCTTGGAACGCGCGCCACCCTAAATAGATCACCGCACCCGCGACGACCACCCAGAAATGCCATGGAACAGGGCCTCCTCCGGGAGGGTCTGCAAGCCAAGTGTCGCAGCTAGGGCAATGCCCATTGGCAGTCAGCAGGCCGATGTCGAAATCGCGGTCACATTTGTCGCACCAAGTCATAGAGCACGTACCAATTGCGTGGGCATGGCTGCTTTAGACTCACTCATTCAGGTCTTCTATCCACGGCGCCGTAGACGAATCTTTATAGGAGTCGCACCGAGATCAAATTCTTCGCGTAATCGACGCTCTAGGTACCGAACGTAGCTGGCGGGAATCTCTTTATTGGTAAAGAGCGTGAATGTTGGAGGGTGGGTTGCACCCTGAGTGGCGTAAAGCACCCGACCTCCATGTGGCGCCGGCTGAGATGACTGCGCCAACTGGATTACTTCGTTTACCTTTCGCGTGGGAACTCTTGTTTCGTATGCGTCTATCGCTGCTTCTAACGCGGGGACGAGTCGGTGCACGCCGCGGCCAGTTAGCGCGCTTATACGAAGTACAGGAGATTCGCCTAAGAAATGAAGTCGCTGACCTACTTGGTACATGACCTCATCCTTTTCTTCTTGGTCGACAACTTCCCACTTGTTCATGAGGATCACTATGGGACACCCTGCAGCATCAACTCGCTCGGCTAGTCGTTGATCCTGCGATGTGACCCCCTCCGACGCGTCGATCACTAGTAGAGCGACATCGGCCTTATCGATCGCCCGAAGTGCTCGTAAGTTTGAGTAGTACTCAGTGTCGTCATCTACCCGAGCCTTGCGTCGCATACCCGCGGTATCGATAAACCGCAACGGGCCTAATTCCGTCTCAACGACCGTGTCTATCGCGTCACGAGTGGTTCCCGGCATGTCGTGCACCACTGAACGTTCGTCGCCGATCAACTGATTGAACAGCGTCGACTTGCCAACGTTCGGGCGACCAACAATTGCCACTCCTGGAACTCCATTTGATTCATCTTCGTCACCCTCCCCAATGTCTTCATCGTCCTCATGTTGCTCATCGGGCAGTAGTTCGATGATCCGGTCGAGTAAGTCACCTGTATTCCGGCTGTGTAGGGCAGAAACCCCCATCGGGTCTCCTAGACCCAAAGATACGAACTCCCAAATGTCGGGGTCTCGGAGAGGGGTGTCTGTTTTGTTGACCACGAGGACGACTGGCGTATTCGACCGCCGCAAGATTGATGCGACCCTAGTGTCTTCTTCCGTTATCCCAGTCGTGCCATCAACAACTAAAACTATTAAGTCCGAATCTCCGATTGCTTTCTCACTCTGAGCCGACACTTTGTCATCGAGATCATTACCCGAAGGCATCCAGCCTCCAGTATCGACTAACTGAAAGTGGCGTCCTAACCATTCAGCTTCAAGCACTTTGCGATCTCTGGTTACGCCAGGCCTTTCTTCAACGATCGCTTCGCGTCGTCCGAGAATTCGGTTAAACAAAGTTGATTTCCCGACATTGGGTCGACCAACCACTGAAACGATAGGTAGTTCACCTTCAACTCTCATAGAGCCGAACCCTCGCTGATCTGGTGGATTGACCTACGAGGCTCCAGGGCCGCGCGTAAAGCGGCACCATTCGTAGCAATTATTTCGACATGTTTAGGCAAGTCTGATGGTCGGCGCCCATCTAAAAATCTCCCGTTGTTCAAACAGACATCGGGGAGCAAGTACCGGTGGCCGTCTGGTTCTGTCTCGAGAACTTGATGCACATCCTCTCCAACCATGAGACCGCTGACCTTAATGTTGCCCCCGAAAAAGTGGTTGGTTACCTCTAAGATTCGAACGTCATTGCGTTCCAAGGAATCAACCAACGGCCCCAGAACTTCGGCGCCGTACTCCCCCGTCAGGATCGCAATCGGGGCATTTCTTCGAGGCTTGACGGTCACGAGTAGCAACTCATCTGTGTTGCAGGAGATCCCCGACGAAATCTCTCCACCTCGATTGGCACTAGCAGCGGTCCGAACTTCTCGATACCCCTCAGCAGGAGCGCCATCAACCCACTGAAAGAATCCGGACTGGGTTCCGACCTTGGAATTTGACAGGCCTGAAAATTCTGATTCAAACCCTCTCGCCATGCCAATCCCATCCTCATGCATCGCAAAGTCACCGTAGGCGTCCACTGGAGGAAATTCTCGACCTGCTAAGAGGTAATACTCATCTGCTGCATATGCAAGTCGGTGACCAATGGTTTCAAGAAAACGCTGTTGCCAAGCCTCAACAACCTCCAGGACCTTCTTTGCTTCGTCCTTCGTGTGGGGTCGCATCGAAGATTCAGTGTTGTACGAACTGACACCCAAAGGGACAACAGCTAGTGAACTTAGTTCTGGAAATTGGTCGAGAACCCCTAACAGCGTGTCGTCTAAGACGTCTCCGTCGTTAACGCCCGGACAGACAACAACCTGTCCATGAACCTCAATGCCAAAGTCTAATAAAGCCCTTAGCCATCGCAGGCTATAGCCGCCTCTGGGGTTACGGAGAATCCGACTACGAACTTCAGGGTCCGTCGCATGGATTGACACATAAAGCGGTGAGAGACGTTCGGAGACAACTCTTTCGAGGTCTGCCTCAGTGAAGCGGGTCAACGTAGTGAAGTTCCCGTAGAGGAAAGAGAGTCGATAATCGTCGTCTTTGAGGTACAAACTGCGGCGCATGCCTTTGGGCAACTGGTAAATGAAACAAAATTCGCAATGGTTATCGCAGGTTCGAACTCGATCAAAGATTGAAGCGTCCACTTGGGCTCCGAGCGACTCTCCCGCACTTTTCATTACCTGGACCTCGAGTTCGAGGCCACCACGGTGAATGCTGAAAGTAGGGTCGGCTTCATCGACCAAAAAATGCCATCGGATGACATCGCTAGGAATTTCTCCGTCGATCGCGACAATTTCATCACCTGGGACCAGACCAGCTAATTCTGCAGGGCTGCCGGCAACAATTTCGGCAATGACAGGCAATGACATGCTTCATAGGATACGGGTGTGTTTGCTCTACACCCAGCAGACGACGTCAAGCCGGTAGTCTCAGATTCGTGAGCATCACCAGAGTTCTGCTTGCTTCACCGAGAGGCTTTTGTGCTGGGGTCGAAATGGCGATCAAAGCGCTTGCATGGATGGTGCGTTCATTCGACCCTCCGGTCTACTGCTACCACGAGATCGTCCATAACCAGCTAGTCGTAGATCGGTTCCGAAGCCTCGGCGTTGTATTCGTTGATGATGTCAGAGAGGTGCCTGAAGGTAGACCCCTGATGCTCTCAGCACATGGGTCAGCACCCGAAGTTGTCGCTGAGGCACGAAAACGGGGTGGATATGTAGTTGATGCTGTCTGTCCTCTCGTGACCAAGGTGCATCACGAGGTCCGTGTCCGTTCGGATAAGGGTTACAGGATTGTTTACGTAGGGCATCAAGGCCATGAGGAAGCTGTCGGCACGATGGCGGTCGCTCCACAAAAAATAAGTTTGGTAGAGGAGGTGTCCGATGTAGCCGCCCTACCTGAGTTCGATGAACCGATCGCCATGCTGGCTCAAACAACGCTCAGCCATCGAGACTGGGAAGACGTCTTGGAGGCCACCAAAGAGAGATTTCCCGACGTTTGGATGCCTGGTCGCAGTGATCTTTGTTTCGCTACGACCAACAGACAATCTGCTCTTGCGTCGATTGCTCAACGATGTGACGCGGTCGTAGTTATAGGTTCGGCTAATTCGTCAAACACCATGGCTTTGGTGAAACTTGCTGAAGTTTCGGGCTGTTCTCAGGTCTTCAGAGTTAACTCAGCAGATGAACTACCAGGAGAGTTGCATGGCACTATCGGCGTCACCGCAGGGGCTTCAGCTCCCGAAGAGTTGGTTAATTCGGTGATCGAACGATTAGCACCCGATTTGGGCGTGGAAGAGGTGCGCATAACTGATGAGGATGAATATTTTCCTCCCCCTAGAGAACTCCGAGAGCTTCTTTCGGCTTTAGAGACAACAGTTCACGCTCTTCTTGCCGTTCCGAGTGACTCTCGAGTGGCTCCATTAGATCGTGAAATAGCCGCCAGTGAAGTGCTTGCCTCTCTTGCTGATTAGAAGTCACGCCGTTATTCAGACAATTTGTTTTCTGTCGGGTCGCTTGCTGGGTCGTACTCATTGAGTAAACCGCAGACAACTTGAGCCCGGTCAAACAACTCCTGTATTTCTTCGCGAAGTCTTTCCGTTGTCTCACGAACGTCATTCCTTGAGAGCCGGCCCTTCTCGTTTAGCGGTGGGGGCGCCATGGGTTTTCCGATTATGACGTGAACCCTTTTCGGATATAAGAACTTCGCTCCTCTAGGCATAGCTTCAGCGGTTCCGCCTATTCCTACCGGCACTATCGGCACCTGTGTTTTCGCTGCTAGGTATGCGGCACCATCAAACAGCGGAAATATTCGAGGCCCATCTTTGCGTTCTCCCTCAGGGAACGCCACGACAGGGTCGTTGCCGTTCTCTAGGACGCTCAGAGCTGTCATCAAGGCTGCGCGGTCTGCGCTTCCTCGGCTGACCGGGAAACAACCAATGGTTGTGAAGAGCCAGCCAAAGAACCTGTTATTCCAGACCGATTCCTTACCCATAAAACGCAAACGTCGCGGGATGCTGGCCTGGAGAGGGGTGTCGATGTAGCTCCGGTGGTTTGGGGCCCACACACAAGCTCCATCGGGAATGTTTTCTGAGCCCTCGACCGTAACTCGGTTCCATATTTTGAAGACCCCCCAAAGCAAGTATTTGAGGAGTCGATACATGAGACGGTTGTACCAATGCGTTTTCTGATCTAATGCCAAATTCCGAGCTCCCATCAACCCTCCACCCTCAAACGAAACATCTCTGCTAATTCTGCGACTACCGCTTCAACCGACATGTTGCTGGTATCGAAGATCACGGATCCGGGTGCAACTTCTAGTGGCGAGTCGTCTCTTGTTGAATCAACGTGGTCTCTTCGTTTCAAATCTTGCAAGACGTCATCTAGTGTTTGACCTGCTGTTTCTTGAAACCGTCGTTCTGCTCTTACCTGCAGGTCTGCTGTCAGAAATACCTTAAATATGGCGTCGGGAAATACTTCGGTCCCGATATCTCGACCTTCCATCACCCCTCCTCCTAGTTCAGTTGCCCATTGTCGCTGGCGAGGAACAAGAATTCGTCTTACGTCGGGGTTCGCTGCTACGACACTTACTAAGTGGTTCGCATCAGCACTTCTAATTTCCTCCGTGGCATCGACACCATCAACAATTGTTCTTTCGCTAATTCTTATGTCAACGGTTTTTGCTAGTGCCGCTATTGCTGCTGGATCTGAGGCGTCAACCTGTTGGCGTAAAGCGGCAACTGCCACTGCTCGGTACATGGCGCCAGTGTCAAAATGGGGAAGATTGAGTTCAACTGCTAACGCCCGGGCAACCGTGGACTTTCCTGAACCAGCGGGGCCATCGATCGCTGCTACCGCTAGAGCTTCAGTTAGCGGAATAGCCGTAGGCCTCAACTTTTCGAGCACTGAAAAAAAGTCTGGGAAAGTTTTCGCGACGCAACCTGGATTCCTGATTTCGATATGAGGCACCCGAAGCCCGAGTAACGACATCGCCATCGCCACGCGATGATCATCGTAGGTATCGATACTCGCTCCCTTGAGTTTCCATTTATCTGGTTTGATGATTACACCATCAGATGTCTCGGTAACTTCAACTCCGCATTTGGTTAGCTCTGAGACGATCGCCGCGATTCGGTCGGTCTCTTTTGTCCGTATGAAACCGATTCCTTTGATTTCAATTTCGGATTCAGCAAATGCGGCCACCGAAGCTAACGTTTGCGCAGTGTCAGACAAATCTCGTAGGTCAAAGGTTCCCCCATCAAGTTGGTTGCCTTCGACTTCTATCGAATTTGTTCCCCAAGTGACTTTCGCTCCAAGCTTTTCAAGTACATCCACAAACTGTGTGTCGCCCTGACAGCTTTCCCGGTGAAGCCCATCAACTTTTACTTTTCCTTGAGTAATCGCTGCTGCCGCAAAAAAATATGATGCCGCTGACGCGTCCGGTTCGATTTCGGTATCCGAAGGGCTGTACTGCCCTTGCTTAACTACATATGTTGATTCGTTGGGCTGTTCGACTGCGATTCCGAAATCGTTCATAACTTTGACGGTCAGATCCAAATATGGGCGGCTGACGGGTGTGTCGGTTAACTCGATTGTGAGGCCCTCTGCATAAAGCGGGGCAGCTAGCAGCAAACCACTGATGAATTGACTACTGGCCGCTCCAGAAATTTCGACCTTTCCACCATTGACCCCATCAGCAACAACTTCTATCGGTAATCTGCCGGGCGCCCCCGTTTCGTTGAGGATGCAATCAAGCGCACGTAGTGCTTTGATCTGTTCATCGAACGGCCTGGAACGCAGTTGATCACTTCCATCTATGGCCACATTGCCTTTTCCAGCTACGAGAACCGGTAACAAAAACCGTGAGGTTGTCCCAGAGGACCGGCAGTCAATAGCAATGTCCTCAAAGTTGAGGTCACCCCCGATTCCTTTCACCTCCAGGCTGGTATTTTCACGATCCACCTCAATCTCGGCGCCCAAGGAAACAACAGCATCAAGCATGGCTTCTGTGTCCTCAGCAAAAAGGACACCTGATAAACGACTGGTTCCTTCGGCCAGAGCGGCGCAAAGCAATGCCCTATTTGTCTGACTCTTCGAACCTGGGACGTTAGGTACACCGACTATTGGACCACCAACAGGTTGCATCACGCGTACGCCGGTCATGCAAGCTCTCGCGTTGTTGGTTTGTAACCTTGCCCGGCAAGCACTGCTAGGAACCTCTGAACTTCAGCTCTTGCTATCACTAGAACCAAAACACCTTGGGCCCCTTCGGTGGAGTGAGCAACCTCGATATCTGCGACGTTCACGTCGCAGTCGGCAGCCAACATCGTGATGTTCGCTATTTGGCCCTTGCGGTCCGGGATCGGGATTCTTATTTCAAGTAGGTCTTGAGGCCTCACATAGCGAGATGGAAGGTTGGTTCGGGCTCGTCTCGCTTGTGATAAAAGCTCGGTTAGGCCATCGCGGTCAGACTGCGCAACGATGTCGCGAATGTGGTTGATGCGGTCAGTAAATTCGTCGAGAACCGTGACGATTGCATCTCTGTTTTCTTCGCAAATATCTAGCCAAATTTCAGGATGACCAGCCGCTATTCGAGTCATGTCACGGAACCCACCGGCCGCTAAGCGGAGAAGCGGTGCGTCGTCCAAAGCACGGTCGTCAGCTAAGCACATGAGGCTCGCTGCAGTGAGGTGGGGTACGTGTGACACGATGGCCACGAGAGCATCGTGACGTTCAGGAGTCATTGTGACAACGTCACATCCCATTGCGGAGAGAACGGTTTGGAGTTCTCGCAGTCCAAGGTCTTCGGTGCCTTCGGTCGGCGTGAGAACCCATACTGCTCCTTCGAAAATTCGCTGATCTGCCCCCTCAATGCCGTCTTGTTCTGAGCCTGCCATTGGGTGGCCTGGGACGAACCGAGGATCATTGATGTTGCGGGCGACGCCCGTCTTGACGCTGCCCGTGTCGGTCACCATCCCTTTGGTCTCTTTGAGCGCTTTTTCTATTTCTGCCTCGAGAGCACCAGCTGGGACAGCGACGAAAGTTAACTCAGCCTCTTGGTCGATTCCTGTTGCGTCGATAACGCCAAGCTCTCTCGCCCGCTCAGCTCTTTCAGCGTCTATATCTGTTCCAGTTACGTGCCATCCGGCACCGCGAAGCGCTAAGGCCACTGATCCACCTATGAGACCTGTTCCCACGATCTGACCGCGGCGTGCGTTGTTGTTCATGACGAAACCAGACCCGTCCGCAGATAGATACGACTTACTAAAGAGATGGTACCGAAGCCTTCGACACATCTTGAAGCGAGATTACGAATTGGTCGATGCCTCGTATAAAGAGTAAACCTCGTCTCTAGTTAAGTTTCTCCATTCGCCCGCGGCAAGGCTTGGGTCCGTTATCGGGCCTATTCTGACCCTGACCAATCGAAGTACTGGGTGCCCGATCGCCGCACACATTCTGCGCACCTGACGATTGCGTCCTTCGTGAATAACAAGCCGCAGCGCTCCGTCCTGTGGCATTGAAACCTCGGCGGGAGCGGTCAGCCCATCTTCCAATTCGATTCCGTCACGTAACTGTCGGAGCGCAGCCCGGCTTGGCACTCCCTCTACGTGCGTCAAATATTCCTTTGAGACTCCAAAACTTGGGTGAGTCAATCGCTGGGTCAAATCACCGTCATTCGTCAGAATGATGAGGCCTTCACTATCAACATCAAGTCGCCCTACAGGGAAAACTCTCGTATCAGTTGGCACCAGATCTACGACCGTTGCCCGCCCCTCCGGGTCTTGAGCTGTCGATACAACGTCACGCGGTTTGTTGAGCAAATAATGGACTAGGTCTGGATCTCTGAGGACTGGAATACCGTCAAGTTCTATTCGGTCAGATTCCCCTGCCTTGTCGCCGAGGGTAGCTACCTCACCATTAATGGTGACGCGTCCCGCTTTGATCCAGTCTTCGCTAACGCGACGACTAGCGACTCCTGAACGCGCCAGAACCTTTTGGAGTCGCTCACGCGACTCCTCGCCACTCACGTGGGAGGGCTCAGATTCTCGGAACCTGCTTCCGTTTCATTCAACGTGCCGTCTTCATCGTCACCGCGTAGCACCGCTTCTAAAGTCTCAGCCACCTCTGCGTCTGGAACAAACTCACTTAGGTTGGGTAAGTCTTTGAGGCTGTCGATACCAATACGTTCTAGGAACAGTGTCGTTGTGCCATACATCGCAGCGTTTCCGGGACCTGGGTCTCGCCCTACTTCTTTTATGTAGCCACGTTGTTGCAATGTTCGAGCGACACCATCAACGTTGACTCCGCGTATCGACGCTATCTGTGCCCTAGACACCGGTTGTTTATATGCAACTATCGCCAAAGTTTCCAGTGCAGCAGTCGACAAACGCGTCGTCTGACCCTCGAGAACAAACCGCTCCACATAAGGTGCTTGGGCCTCGGCAGTCTGGTATCGAAAGCCTCCCGCTACTCGAGCAATAGTGAAGCCACGTTCCTCCTGGGCGTAACTATCAGCCAAGTATCCACACAGTGCCTCAACTGTTTCAACACTCACTTCCAACAATTGAGCCAAAACAGTCGGAGCAACTGGATCTGAGGCCACAATCAAGATTGCTTCCAAAGCGGCTCTGACGTCCGCTGGAACAAGAGTTGGATCTAAGTCGGGAAGCTCACCTGGTGACGGGTCAGTGTCTATCAATGAACCTTCGGTTTCCAGTTGAGCGGCCAATGCTTCGAATGTGTCTGCATCTTCGCTAGCCGTCATAAGAGCCGCCGAGTAATGGAACCAGTGACTCTGACTCACTTCCGGTCCAAGTTAGGGTGATGTCACCGAATCGTTCTCTTTGATCTAACTCAATATGGCCTTGCTTGAATAGTTCAAGAATCGCCAAGAAGCGCACGACTACCTCAATCCGGTCGACTAGACCTCCGGTTAGTTGCCTAAAACTCGCCTTTCCGAGGGCCGGGAGTTCATCGATAAGTTCAAACATCGCATCGGTAACCGAAGCTGTGATGGGCGCTATGTGACCTAGGTCCACTCGTTTTATTGCAGTTGGTGTCATGGCTCGAACCACAGCTACTGCCAGATCTTCAGTGCTAATCCCGATGAGCAGGTCCGGGGCCAACGACAAGAACTTCTCATCAGGGCCGACGGTTCTCGGATAGCTGAGAGAGGCGCTGAGACTCATTTGTCGCATTACCACCGCGGCGGTCTTGAAGGTTTGGCATTCCAGCAACCGAGCCAAAAGGAGGTCCCGTTCCTCCCATATGCCGAGTTCTTCATCGAGATCGCCGTCATTGCGGTCGGGCAGCAATCGGCGAGTCTTCAATTCCACCAGAGTTGCAGCTATCAATAAGAATTCGGTCGCCAGTTCCAAGTCGATACCTGGTGCAGATGGACTTTGGTCCTCGGATGTGCCGATAATCCTGTCCATCTCCGCGAGGTAGGCGTCGACGATGCTGGTCAACGACACTTCGTAAATATCGACCTCTTGTTCCAAAATAAGCCGAAGCAGGACGTCGAATGGGCCCTCGAACACGGTTGTTTGTACCTCATAGGGCATTTCATCACGATAGCGGAGCAAATCACATTGATGTAACACGCTACGCCCCTCTTTTGGGGCGATATTTGGTCTTGGGGTCTTCCTTTGGGGTTTAAGGCCCTAGCTGAGGTACCGTCAAGTCCATGACAAGAGTGTTGTCTGGCATCCAACCAACTGGCGATATACATCTGGGTAATTATCTTGGAGCTCTGCGTCAGTGGGCGCTGGATCAACACGAACATGACAGTTTCTATTGCGCGGTTGACCTTCACGCCGTAACAGTTCAACAAGACCCGCAAGAACTCCGTTCGAAGACACTCGAGACCATGGCGACATTGGTAGCAGTCGGCTTAGACCCTGAAGTGTGTACGTTGTTCGTTCAAAGTCATGTGCCCTATCACACAGAACTCTCGTGGCTTCTTGAATGCACTGTCTCCTTTGGCGAGCTTCGCCGAATGACACAGTTCAAAGATAAATCGACCAAACAAGGTGACGCCGGCCAAGAACATGTTTCCGCTGGGCTCTTCACCTACCCCGCTCTAATGGCAGCAGACATTTTGATCTACGACGCAGATCGGGTTCCAGTGGGAGATGACCAGCGGCAGCATCTAGAACTCACTCGTGATATCGCTGAGCGCTTCAACTCTCGCTATGGCGACACGTTGGTTCTTCCATCAGCTGCCATCCCGAAGATCGCTGCACGAGTGATGGATCTTCAAGAGCCAACGAACAAGATGTCTAAATCGACGGACTCAGCTGCAGGGTCTGTAGGTATTTTCGAGGACACGAGCTCAATAGCAAAGAAGTTCAAGCGCGCTGTCACTGATTCGGACAACGAAGTGCTGTTTGACTTTGACGCTAAGCCGGGTGTTTCCAATTTGTTGTCAATTCTTGGCGCCGCAACCGATCGCGACCCAGAAATTCTAGCGAACGACTATGACCAGTACGGCCCACTGAAAACAGATGCTGCAGATGCTGTGATCAACGTCCTGGAACCTGTCCAACAGCGTCGTGCTGAGCTTCTTTCAGACCCTGCAGAGCTTGGCCGAATCATCGCTCGCGGTGCCGAAAAAGCATCCGAAGTCGCCTCTCAGACAGTCCACAGAGCCAAAAGTGCTATGGGGTTCTTACCGCTCAAGTAACTCCACGAAATTTCATGTCAGAGCTGAGTTCGACCTTCACTTTTGATTTTGCCTCCTCGGAAGACCGACACTTCTGGAACATTGGAGGTTGTTTCACTCGATCGCCATCTCCTAAACCCATATACGAAGACGGCAGCGCCGGTAACGGTAACCAGAGTGCCCGCTTCTGCTGTCATGCCCGCTATGCCTGATCCGAGAAAAATGATTGCGAAACCACCGGCCATCGTGCGTACATGCCGGTTGGAAAACCGCAAAGGACGCCGTCGGTTGTTGTTGCGCTCCTCAATAGTTTCCACTCTGCCGTTCTGGAGTCGCCAGACCAATAGGGCTGCTTCGTCGGCAGAAATATTGGGAGCCACTTGCGCGACAGCATGATCTTCTGCTGCTCGAACCGCTGTTTCTATATCTTGAGGTGCCGGTGAGCCGGTGGCTACACGCTCAGCTGCTTCTGGATCTCTATCGATTAGCCAGTCACGAAAAGGCACGAGCGCACGGTCGATCATTAAACGTTGTTCTTTAGAAAGCTGCGCACGAGCCTTTTGTCGTGCCTTCGACGTTTCTTCGTCCACTGACTGCAACTTGAAGGTCCCGACCCGATCCCCATAGCTACCAAGAATCACGCTCTTTAGTTGTTCAGTTATTTCTGTCGCTTCCATACACCCTTCTTACACTGCCAAATGGTCTGCGCGCGCCAAGACGTCGGCTCTGGCCTTGTCCACTGTCCATTCATGTTTCGGTAGATGGTGTTCTTCTGCCCATCGAACCACAAAATCATCGCTTCCGATACTTTTGAGTAGATCAGCGCCAATACGCGGATAGTCGATAAAAGATACGAGATTCGAAAGGAAGCTCCCACCTGAAGCCCAACGGCTGAGTCTCTCTTGAGTCGCTATGGGCTTGACCACGGATGCCGCGACCCTAATAACGAGTCCGGATCTAACTGCTGTCTTGCCTACATCATGTAGCAAGCCCGCTACTAGGGCTGTTTCATCTCCGAGCAATTCGGTTCCAACTCTTTGGGCGACCATGATTGAGTGGCGTCGATCAGCGGGAGACATTTGCGACCAAAGGTCAAATTCGAGATTTGAGAGATGCCCTCGAACCCAGTCAACCTCTTCTCGTTCGGGCGCTCTCGCTGCGACGGTCGAAAAGAAGCGGCGTACCAAGTGGTGCGATTGGTTGCCAGGCACGGTACTGAACCTATCGGTCTTTAAGTCGAACCTCTGCGCGGGGGTGAGCCTGTTGGTAGATCTGCCGTAACTCATCCTCTCTGACTGCTGTATACCTCTGGGTGTTTCTGATCGAGACATGCCCCAATAGCTCCTGCACATATCGAATATCAGCACCATTAATCAACATGTGAGTGGCACACGAATGACGCAACACGTGCGGGGTTAGTTCCTCCCCCAGTCCAACTTTGTCGCCGTATATGCGGACGATCCTCCACGCTCCCATCCGGGAAAGTTGACTCCCCCGTTTCGGTCCCCCAACGCTTAGGAACACAGCGCTCTCTGCCCCTCTATTGGTACTCGTTCGGAGACTCAAAACAGCACTACGTCCAGCACCACTCATCCACTGCGACAGAGAGTCTGCAGCTGGAGAACCAAGCGGGACAACACGTTCTCTTCTCCCCTTACCAAACACCCTCAGCAACTGACCATCAAGATCAACGTCATCAACCTGGAGATTGACAAGTTCGCCGACTCGCAGACCGCAACCGTAAAGGACTTCGAGAATGGCTCTATCTCGGTAAGTTGCTGGCTCATCACCTACTGGGGATTCAAGCAACGCTTTGACTTGTTCAACTGTTAGTGCCTTCGGATTGCCGTCTCTGACGGTGGGTACCGCTATTTCGGCGCTGGGGTCCTCCGCTATTACTTCTTGTTCGTAAACAAGAAAGCTAAAGAACTGACGGAGAGCTACTACCTTTCGAGCAACTGTCGCCAGTCGGTGGTGCTGAGAGTCGCGGAGATAAGCGACGTACGAAACTACGTGGTCTTCCTTAGTTGTCGACAAGCTGACACCGGTCGAATGCAACCATGCGCAGAATTCTTCTAAGTCCTTCCCGTAGGCCTTTTGAGTCGATTCCACGAGGCCTTTGTTCGCAACTATCCAACTAAGAAAGTTTTCTCTCCAGCCCTCGTCTTCTTCGGCCGCACTCATTCGATTACGACGCCAATCTTTGTTGGAGAAGCAAAAGGCCCGCAACAGTCTTTGCATCTGTGATGTGTCCGGTTGCAATCATTTCGGCAAGGTCTTCAAGGGCAACTGTTTCAACCGTCATCGATTCTTCTTCGACGCCGTCAGCTTGCCGCTCAGTCCACGAAAGGTCCGTAGCTAGATATATAGAAATAGATTCATCAGCGAACCCCACAGCGGTCACTAACGTCACCAGATGTTCGAGAGTTTGGGCGACACACCCCACTTCTTCTTCTAATTCTCGGTGCGCTGTTTCTATTTCTGATTCCCCGTCTTTATCGCGAAGTCCGGCAGGTAGTTCTAAGAGCCAGCGATCCAGGGGGGTACGGAACTGGCGAACAAGGAAAACATGTTCTCTATCGTCGTCAAGGGGTACAACAGCGACCGCTCCTCGGTGTCGAACGATGTCTCGTTCAAAAACTTCGCCTGTTGAGTCAGACCATGTAGTTGCGTATAAATCGAAGGCGTAGCCAGCATGCAATAGTTGTTCATCGATGAGAGAAAACTCGGGGTCGGGTGAGCCGACCACGGGTCAATCTACCGACTCTGCGCTTGACTCCAGGAGCTTCGGGTTTCGTCCTTCAGCCCTGGACAGAGCTGCTTCCACTAGACCTTGGAATAGTGGGGCGGGGCGATCCGGGCGGCTCTTAAATTCAGGATGTGCCTGAGTGCCAACCCAGAATGGATGCGTCTCGAGTTCAATAAATTCCACCAGACGCCCATCGGGAGATAAACCGCTACACCTGAGACCTTGCTCTTCCATGGGAGCCCGATAATCATTATTTACTTCATACCGGTGTCGATGACGCTCATAAATCAAAGCTTCGCCGTACATTGCTGCTGCCTTGGTTCCTTCAAGAAGTCGAGCTGGATATAACCCAAGTCTCATGGTCCCACCCATATCGGTTACGTCCCTTTGTGAATCCATCAAGTCAACAACGGGGTGGGCGGTTGTTGGGTCAAATTCGCGACTGTTTGCACCAACGAGGCCTAGCTCATTTCGACAGAACTCGGTAACCATGACCTGTAGGCCCAAGCAAATACCCAAACAAGGGATCTCGTTTTCTCTTGCGTAGTGAGCCGCAGCGATCTTTCCTTCGATCCCTCGTTCTCCGAAGCCGCCGGGAATAATCATTCCGTCTAGATGACCGAGTCGGCCTCCAGCTAGCAGCCCTTCCACATCTTCGGCTTGGATCCACTCAATTTCGATATCAGCTGCGTGCTGATACCCGCCATGCCGTAATGCTTCGACCACCGACATGTAGGCATCAGGAAGGCTTACGTATTTCCCAATTATTCCTATACGAACCTTTGATGTGGACCCTTCAATTCGGTCAACCAACGACGACCAAGACTGAAGGTCTGGTTCCAGGTTCGAAAGACCGAGAATTTCGCATACGTATCGATCAAGCCCTTCCTCGTGAAGTATTAAAGGAATCTCGTACAGGTTTGATGCGTCGGGGGCGTTCACTACGCCCGACAACTCAACATCGCACAGCCGTGAGATCTTTTCCCGTAATGCTGTGTCGATAGGTTCCTCACTTCTCAACACCACTGCGTCAGGTTGAATTCCACGACTTCGCAGCTCGGTCACGGAGTGCTGAGTGGGTTTAGTTTTCTGTTCACCTGATGGGCCGATAAAGGGGACAAGGGTGACATGCACGTAACACACGTTGCCTCGGCCAGCATCTAACCGCATCTGCCTAATCGCTTCCAGGAATGGCAATATTTCAATATCCCCGGCCGTTCCTCCGACTTCAGTTATGACTACGTCGGTGTCAGCAGTTGCTAAGCGCCTGATGCGTCTCTTTATCTCATCGGTGATGTGAGGGATTACTTGAACTGTCTTACCTAGATAATCTCCGTGACGTTCCGCTGCCAACACCGCCTGGTAGATAGAACCGGTAGTAGCGTTCGAATCTTTGGTTAACGGTTCATCGATAAAGCGTTCGTAATGACCTAAATCTAAATCTGTTTCACCGCCGTCATCTGTTACAAAGACTTCACCATGTTCAAAGGGGTTCATCGTGCCAGGGTCGACGTTGATATAAGGGTCGAACTTCTGCATAGTGACCCTCAGGCCTCTCGCTTTTAACAACCGTCCGAGGGAGGATCCAGTTATACCTTTGCCAAGTCCACTCGCGACCCCGCCTGTAACGAAGATGTGTTTAGTCATGGTTGAGATCCAGCTGCACTGACACAGAATTTAGCGGTTCCACTCTCCAATGTTGTTGACCTTCAGCAACAGTTTTCTTGCATCTCAACATTGAGGTCGGATCTGATGACGACTTCAAGTGTTCGATTGCCTTGTACCCGCGCGATCAACGCGACTCAATAACGCATTGTCGGCAATCACCTGACTAAAGGAGGTTTGTTCACTAGCAAGGTTGAAACCCGCTAGAGCCACCAAGACAACCCACTGGACTGTCGATCCGCTGACCAGAACGGTAGAGAATCCGAGGATGGCGCCTGTTGCGTTAACTCCGGTATCACCTTGCATATGTCTTTCCATAAGTTCAGCCGGCATCAAGCCAACGCTTGCGCCCACAACACCCGCTGCCCAGACCAGATGTACCGCCGAGTAAGAATCACCCCAAATGAAAACCGATGACAAAAGAATTACGAACCACAAGAAAGAAATTTTTGACGAACGAGCCGGCGCTCTATCGAACAGGTTTAAGAGATTGGCACTCAACGCAACTATCGCCGCACAACGAGTCATCTCTACTAAGCCATCGCTGATATCGGCAATCAACACTGCAGCTAGTGATACGAGAACACCTCCAACCAGTTTCACAAGACCAGTAGATACGACTCGCTGAGATACAGCCGAACGAAGGTGCCCTTCAAATCCTCCGCCGCTGTTCCCTCCGCGAGTGTCATCAACCCATCCCAATACTCCAAAGGTAAGTACGAGCACTAACACCGCTACGACATGGGAGCCGTGCAGCGACTGTCTGAACCCCCAATACAAGTTAAGGACGACTATGACTTCCAACGCGATGACAAAAATTCCTGAAACCGCAAATATTGGGACCCCGCGGTAGTTCTCTTTCTGTAAATCCGAGAAAGCTAAAGCAGAACCCAAGCGCCCCCAAGTGAGTAGGGCAGCAACTGCAGCTATTACGAAGACACCAATCGTCAAAACCACTGTTTGATTCTCCTAATCGCTGCTCGAACGGTTGACTCTAGAGTGCACCGCCATCCCAGCCGAGACGCGGACGCTCGCGCCAGATCTCGTAATTGTCCTGCTCGGTGAAGGACGCCTCTGATTCCTCTACCGGTTGGAGTGTGAGAAAATTCTATGGGTATCTCTACGATTCGCCCTCCGGCCACATCAATGTCGATCGTGAGACCAACCTCTAATCCAAATCCACCTGCCAAAGTCAGTGAACGCATCAAAGGGCCGTTGACGGCCCGTTGGCCCGACAAAGGTTCTAAGAAACTTCGCCCAGTCGCCTCGGTCAGCAGCGCTGCCGCTGTTAGTTTCGCGAAACCAAATCCTCTCGACCTGCCTTCAAGAGGAAATACGGCGATCGTCATTTCAGCCTTGTCTTCCAACAAGGGTCGTAATAGCTCAACGGCGTGGGCTGCCGAACTACCAAGGTCCGCGTCAATCAGCAGGTAGTTGTCGGGGGCCCCTGAAGATGCGACACCTGCTGCCACAGCTCCGCCTTTTCCCACGTTTGACTCCATCTTGATCAATCGGGCTCCGGCCTTCGCGGCGCTTTCACCGGTGCCGTCTACCGACCCGTCGTCGACAACTAACACCTCGCCAATGGCGCCGGTGTTTAAAAGCGCCGTTACCGTCGCTGAAATGGACTCAACGTTGTCCTTCGCGGGCACTATCGCTACCACGTGGGTCATCTAGGGAACCGCTCCTCAGCGGTAGGCAACTCACCGTAGTGACCTACAGCCGGCAGACGACTAAGTCCCACTAAGAGCCCAAGGCGATCTTCTAGAGAGTCAACGTCATCAAACGTCGACCACCCTTTCGCAAGATCTGAATCGTTGCGGATCCTGTCGACCACTTGTCCTCGTGTTGAATCCTCAATTTGGAGTTCAATTACTGCTCCGACCCCATTGCCACGACGGTTCGTGATTTCTTCGATAAGGGGAACCATGAAACCCTGGTGGAGGTCCGTGTGCTCCGGGTCATTGACGAAAATTATCCTGTTGGCAGAATTGGAAAGTTCATCAATAGTTACCGCTGACTGGTAACGATCGAAACGTAGCAGTCCAAGGTCACTTAATCGGCTAATGACATCATTGGTTGGCCCAGTTTCGTCGTTGGTTGCCTCATCGTCCGTTAATAACGAGGCAGCCAAACGAGCGACCGTTACCTCAGAAACTGCAACAGATTCCGATTCAAGTGAAAATACCTCAGTTAAGGCCGACAAGGTCTCTGGATCCTCAAAATTCATTGCCGGTCGTACCCATAGGGTTCCGAGGTATTCGCCGTCGGAACGCGTCAGAATTTCGCGAATTTCCGACATGACCAAGCGGTCAACACCCGTTGGCGCCAGCATCACCCACGAGGTTCCTTCTAGACGACCTCTAGCCATCAGGTTTTCGATCGAATTCAGAAGAAGGTTGTTGGTTGACCTGTCCATCTCACTTTGGTCTCGAATCGCAGCTATCTCTTGTTTGGAAGAAGTGCGAACATCTTGCAGTTGCTCATCGTGGCGCTCCCTCTGTTCAACTCCTTCAGCTTGAAGTACTTCATTGTCTTCTTGGGAGCTGTTCTTCTCAGCAACCGCTTGCTCCTTGATTCGAATAGCTTCATCACGGTCCAATTTGAATTCGTTCACTTGGTCTTCGAGCTCGTTTACCAATATTGAATCGACGAACGTCGAACCCAGTGCCAGGCCGATACCTAGTGCTAAGAATACGGCTACGACACTGACAATGTGATACCGGAGATTTATCACGTGTTCATCACATCCCTAAGTTGAGCCAAAGGGTTCGCAATAACAAACGAACGGGTTCAGTTACCACTGCAATTACAGCCAGGGTGAAGATAGCTGAAAGGACGAGTAAGGCTAGGTCGCGTTTACGAACCTGGGTCCGATAAAGACGGCCCACTCCCTTGGCATCAACCAGGATTGATGAAACCTTCATACGGGTCAAGAAAGTTGAGGCCATCCCTCTGCGGCCCTTGTCAAAGAAATCGGCCATAGAAGTGTGTGAACCGACCAACACAATTAATTCCGCGCTTTTTTCAAAAGCTATGCGCATGGCTATATCTTCGCTAGTGCCGAGACCTTCCACGACCGTGTATTCGAACCCAAGACGCTCCAGTCGCGTTGCTCCAGGTGCTTCCCCTCCGGGGTAAGCGTGGACAAGTAGTTGTGCCCCACAGTTCAAAGCGTCCCTCGATACGGAATCGAAGTCACCCACTATGAGGTCAGGAGTAAGACCTACTTCTAAGAGAGCGTCAGCGCCGCCGTCAACGCCTATTAACACGGGACGCATTTCGCTCACGTAGCCGGATCTTTTCAGAGTAGATAGATCTTCTCGGTAGTCAATACCTCGCACAACCACTAGGACCTGTCTCTGGGTGATAGTGCTTGCGATTTCGGGAAGGTCGAGATCGTCGGTGATGAGTTCCGGTTCGTCCGCGAGATACTGAAGTGTGTTCGTCGCGAATTCGCCTAGTTGTCCACGCACTGCCTCTCTTGCCAGTTCCAGTCGACGCTCCAACTCATCAATCGTTGGTTTGGCCCCTTTACCCATCAGCTGACCATCGACAAAAACTCTGTTGTTGACGAGTGAGACCGTTTCACCTTCTCTGATGCTGTTAAAAGCGCTAACCCCGATTCCGTCAATTAACGGAATCCCCGATTTGAGTAGTACCAGAGCACCTTGGGCCGGGTACCTTCCAGACAAACTTTGGGATGCGTTGACAACAGCCGTCACACGAGCTGATACCAGCCCTTCTGCCGCCACACGGTCTAGATCTTCGTGGTCTACAACTGCAATATCTCCGGCATGTAGACGCGGAATAAGATTTTTTGTGCGGCGATCTACGCGAGCGGGGGCTTCTAAAGTTCCACTAGCCAGGTTGTTGTCACGCCGCCTGAGTCTCACGGATGGCTCCGGTCTAGACGCGCTTGTTCCAGCAACTCAGCCGCATGTTCGTTTCCGCTGACTGAATCAGGCTGCCCTGCAAGCATGCGTGCAAGCTCTCGGACTCGATCATCACCTTCAACCTCTGTCACAGTTGACACGACACTGGATCCATCGTCATTTTTGTCGACGACTAGATGGCAGTCACCGAAAGCAGCGACCTGAGGTAGGTGGGTAACGACCAATACCTGATGACTTCCCCCTAACCGTCCCAATGCCTGACCAACCGCTAACGCTGCACTTCCTCCGATACCAGCATCAACCTCATCGAAAACCAGGCTCGGTGGTCCCGAGGTGAGAACCAACCGCAGGGACAACATCACTCTCGCAAGTTCACCGCCTGAGGCAACCTTCGAAAGACCGTGCCACTTGCTGCCACTATTCGCGCGAAACATAATCTCAACATCGTCAGCTGGGTCCTCTCCTCTAACTTCAACCGACAGACCTGCATTTTCCAACGCGAGTTCAGGAAGATACCGGCTTACTTCTTCGGCGAATAAAGGTGCTGCAGCTCGTCTAGCCATCGCTACCGCTGCGGAATTAGCCGCCATCTGCTTTCGTGCCTCGACCAGGTCCGCTTCGAGTTCCGCAGCGTTGGCTTCATGGTTTTGGAGTTTCTCAAGTCGTTGCGATGCTTCCGACTGGTAATCAATGACTGCCCTGATGCTGTCACCATATTTTCGTTGAAGGTCGATCAGTAGTTGCCGGCGTTCGCGAACATCAGCAAGCCTCTGTGGATCATCTTCGATGGAATCGACCAGGTCACGCACCAATTGAGCGACATCTGTGACTTCTGCTTGTATACCTCGCAGCCGGTCAGCTAGTTCCTTGTAGGGGGTCCGATCGCTAAGACTGGTAATGACTTTCCCCAGGGAATCGATCAGGCCGTCGTCGCCGCTTATTGACTCGCGTGCTTGGCTTCCATATTCGATATGAGCGGTCGCATCGGCGAGGAGTTCTTCTAGCTCCGCTAGTTCATCGAGTTCTGTTGGGTCATCCAATTTGGCTTTTTCTATTTCGTCGACTTGGAACTTCAATAAATCGATCTCATGGGCGCGGGTTCTGGCGTCTCCTCCTAATTCTTCAATCGCGTCGACCAGTCGTCGTTCAGTATTCCGAGCGTCGATAAGCGGTCCTAGGTCAACTTTTCCGTACTGATCAAGCGCTGAGCGTTGCACCTTCTGTTGTAAAAGTGATTGGTGTTGGTGTTGGCCGTGTAGGTCGACCAAGGTCAACCCGATTTCCGCCAACTGAGGCATCCCAGCCAATCCCCCATCCAGATAGGCCCTGCTGCGGCCTTCTGTAGGGACGACACGCCGGAGTATGACCTCACTGCCTTCAGGGGTTTGAAATCGACCTTCAATCGTTGCTTGTTCTGCCCCATTGCGCACCATCGAGGGATCTGCCCTACCCCCTGTCAGTAGTTGTATAGCTTGAACAACCATCGTTTTTCCGGCGCCAGTTTCTCCAGTAAGTACTGTTACTCCCGGACCTAAGACGAGGGATGATGATTCAATTACTCCCAGGTTCTGGACAGAGAGTTCCAGAAGCATTAGCGGTCCTTCAGACCGAACTTTTGTTTCAGTACCTGCTGAAACCCCCCAGAACCGGAGGTGACCAGACGCGCAATGACCTCGGAACGAGTGGCGATCATGATGTCACCATCGCTCAACGCAGCGACACTTCTGCCATCAACGGAAAGGTTCGCCTCTCGTTCTCCTACCACTGAGACCCTAATTTCGGTATCCGGTCTTAATACCAGTGAGCGATCAAACAGCATGTGGGGTGCAACTGGGGTTAATTGGAGTGACCAGTGCGTCGGAGCAACTATGGAGCCACGGGCAGAGAGGTTGTATGCGGTTGAGCCAGTCGGAGTTGAAACTATGAGACCATCTCCCGCGTACGTTGCGAAGGGCGAGTCATCAATCGTTACTTCGAGGCGTACGGTATGGCCCTGCGATTTCTTCTCAACCACTGCTTCGTTTAGCCCTATCCAAGTGCCTTCGATTTCACCATCAGACCTTTGAACACTGCTCTGAATCATCAGACGTTCTTCAACCGGAAGATCTCCTCGCAAAGCCTTATCGACAGCCGTTTGTGCTTCGTCTGCTTCGAATTCTGTTAAATAACCGAGATGGCCAACGTTGACCCCAAGCACAGGGACACCAGCTTGGGCAACCCGCTCAAAAGTGCGGAGCATGGTTCCGTCACCTCCAATACTGACAGCTAAATCAGCTTCAGCAGCAAAGGCCTCCGCCGAACAGCCCAGTTCAGATCTTCCGACTGCTGAAGCTCCAACTTCATCGAGACGTACGCTATTGCCGGATTTCTCGAGGTAGTCGACTAGCGCAGCAGCCAACTCAAGTGATTCGCTTCGTTCTGGGTGCACCATCATGCAAATCACGCTCATGGGGTACCTACTTGTTCGGCTTCTTGGACTACCTGATCTAGTGAGACGAATTGGGTTGATAGGTCAATTCCCCGTCGACAATGAACGAAGAATTCTGTATTTCCGCTAGCGCCGAGAAGTGGTGAAACCATCATGCCCATCACCCCAAACTTCGCTTCCGAAAAACACTCTGATACTTCCTTAAGAACTCTGTGCCAGATCTTGGGGTTACGAATTATTCCCTGACCCCGAGCCGCTTCGACTCGGCCAGCCTCAAACTGTGGCTTTACCAGCATAAGTAGGTCCCCATCCGGTTCACACAAACTCGTAAGTCTCGTACATACAACTTTTAGCGAGATAAAGGAAAGGTCGGCCACCACGAGAGGTGCCGGGCCTCCGATTTGGGAGACATCCAAGTGCCTGACATTGCTCCGTTCAAAAACTTTGACTCTCGCGTCTTCCCGAAGGCCATGGTCAAGTAGGCCATAACCAACGTCGATAGCAACAACCTGCGATGCGCCTCGTTGAATGACGCAGTCCGTAAACCCCCCTGTAGACGCCCCAACATCAATTACACGTTTTTCGTTAGCGTCGACATTGAATCGAGCTAGTGCTGCGTCAAGCTTGTCTCCTCCTCTCGACACGAATCTTGGTTTAGTTCCTACAAGTACGATGGCATCTCCAGCAGCAACTAGGTGCGCTGGTTTGTTGGCTACTGCTCCTCTTACAAGGACTTCCCCAGCATCAATGAGCTCTTTGGCTCTGGTTGTGGTTGGTGTCAAGTCGCGTCGAACCATCTCACGGTCAAGCCTGCGCCTAGTCATTCTGAACGTCTCAGAGTGTTAAACGTCACCATCTGCACATAAGTTGAAGCTACCAGCAGAGTTACGAGATCTGAGACGACTTCAGATCCCCGCCTTTACTTGGAATCTAAGATCAATTCGACCAGAGACTGCAAGTCATCTGCCACGAAGTTAGGGACCGGCTTGCACGTCGTTGCCTCTTCGCGAGAAGTGACTCCCGAGAGAACTAGCCCAAAATCGAAACCGAGTTCCGCGGCAAGTAAACCGTCGGTAGCTGGCAAATCCCCAACCACTATGTTGCCTGAACTGCCGCGTTCTACTTCTAACCAGCTGAGTGCGAGGTCGGCGATGGGTGTATGAGGTTTCCCCGCAATCGTCGCCTGGGTCTTTCCAGCAGCGGCTACGGCTGCCGTTAACGATCCATTACCTGGCAGTAAGCCTTGAGGTGTCGGGTAGGTGGGGTCGTTATTGGTTGATATCAGGCGGGCTCCGTCGTGAATGGCCTGAGCCGAGACGGCTAGTCGGTGAAAATCAAATTCACGATGGAACCCGACTATGACCGCATCGATGGAATCTTTTGAAATTGTTTCGTCGTTTGGGTTAAGCGGCAGCGCCCCTCGACCTTCAACGGCTTCGACTACACCATCTCCGGCGCAAACCAAGACTCGTTCGCCTGCCTCAACCAATGATGCAGCGGCCATCGCTGATGTGAGAACTCGATCTTGGGCCTCTATGCCACAAGCTTCGAGCTTCATTTCTGCCTGTCTCTTGGTAAGAGCAGAAAAGTTGGTCACAAAAAGGATCTGCTGACCGGCGGAATCAAGGTGTTCTACGGCTTCTGCGGAGCCGGCGATCGGCCGGTCTGCTAGCCATATGACCCCGTCGAGATCGAGTATCCAGGCGATGCTGATTAAACCTGCCAGGTTCCGCGAGAACGAAGCAACGAACTGAGATCTCCTGAACCCTTGTCATTTTGGGCCATGGCTAGTTGAGCAGTAGAGGAAGTGGCGTATTCAATTCTTTCAACAGCTCGAAAGACTCCAACTGGCGTAGGTTCGAATGGGCCTCGGGAAAGACGACTCAGCATAAACGCTGTAGATGGATCGGGCTTTGTCTCATCATGCACCAAAAGGGCTGCCTCACCCACGTCCGCCACCGACACGACTTTGGCTGCTCCATTTTCAACTACAACACCGAATTCGCCGTCGGCGCCGAACTTGATGGGTTTGCCATGTTCGAGCGAAATCAGATTGCCATCGCGGTTCTGTTTCTTGGTTATCCCTTCCCAGGCACCATCGTTGAAAACATTGCAGTTTTGGAAGACTTCGACTATCGAAGCGCCTTTATGGTCATGGGCTCGACGGAACATCTCCATCATGTGTTGGCGATCCATGTCGTGGGTACGTGCAACGAATGACGCCTCGGCCCCCAACGCCACAGACACAGGATTAAACGGTGCGTCCAACGAACCCATCGGCGAACTCTTGGTGATTTTGCCGACTTCGCTCGTTGGGGAAAACTGGCCCTTAGTGAGGCCATAGATCATGTTGTTGAAGAGAAGGATGTTCAAATTCACGTTTCTTCGTAAGGCATGGATGAGGTGATTGCCGCCGATAGACATCATGTCTCCGTCACCACCAATAACCCAGATATCTAGGTCTGGGCGCGCCATGGCAAGACCTGTGGCGATGGCAGGGGCTCTGCCGTGAATGCCGTGCATGCCGTAGGTGTTCATGTAGTACGGAAAACGTGCCGCGCAGCCGATACCGGATATGAAGACCGTGTTTTCGCGATCTACTTCTAGTTCGGGCATAAGCATCCGCATAGCGGTCAGAATGGAGTAGTCGCCGCAGCCAGGGCACCAACGAACTTCCTGATCGGTTGCCCAATCTGCTGGTTCTGTACGCGTAGGAGTATCGGTCATGTCGATTACCTGTAGTCCTTTAGGAGGCTTCCATAGCTTGAAGTGCCGCAGATTCTATTTCGGCAGTCGTGAACGGAACTCCGTTCATTTTGTTCACTGGTTTGATATCGAGCAGATATTTGGCTCTGATCAAATTAACCAGTTGTCCGTCATTCATTTCAGGGCAAATAACAGTTTCAAATTTGGAAAGAACCTCTTCCAAGTTTTTCGGCAGAGGGTTCAAGTGGCTTAGATGCACGTGAGCCGCTTTCTTCCCGGCTTGTTGAAGTCGGTCGACGGCGGCGTCGATGGCTCCCCAAGTTGAACCCCAGCCCAACATGCAGAAGTCAGCATCTGCGTCTCCTGATACTTCCACGTCTGGGACGTCGATTGCTTCAATCTTCGCGGCACGAAGATCAACCATCTTCTGGTGATTTTCCGGGTCATAGCTGATGTTGCCTGAGCCATCTTCTTTTTCTATACCGCCGATTCGGTGCATCAAGTTGGGTGTTCCAGGAATCGCCCAGGGTCGCGCCAATGTCTCAGGGTCTCGTAGGTAGGGCAAGAAAATTCCCTCGCCGTCCTCATTAGTTCCGTTGAAACCAGTGTGAAAGTCGACGCCTATATCTGGTAATGAGTCGATATCTGGAAGTAACCACGGCTCAGAGCTTGTAGCTAGGTACCCGTCACTTAACAACATCACTGGGGTTCGATAGCGGAGGGCGATACGGCAGGCTTCTATGGCGGCGTTAAAGCAATCCGCTGGACTACGGGGGGCGACAATCGGCATTGGCGACTCAGAGTGGCGCCCATACATCGCCATCATCAAATCCGCCTGCTCGGGTTTGGTAGGCAGGCCAGTCGACGGACCACCGCGCTGAATATCAATCACGACGAGGGGAAGTTCAAGACTCACCGCCAATCCCATAGCTTCACCTTTGAGGGCGACGCCAGGGCCTGATGTCGTTGTGAAAGACAGCGCTCCACCAAAGGCTGCGCCCACGGCTGAGGCCGCTGCGGCTATCTCATCTTCGGCCTGGAAGGTCCTTACTCCAAAGTGCTTCAGTTCGGATAAATCGTGGAGGATGTCCGAGGCCGGTGTGATCGGGTAGGAACCAAGGAATATAGGGAGACGAGCTAACTGGCCAGCTGCTGCGCAACCCCAAGCAAGTGCAGTATTCCCGTTGACGTTGGTGTATTCACCTGATGGCAAGTCCGCTGGCTTGATTTCGTAGTGAGATTCGAATAGCTCAGCTGTTTCCCCAAAGTTATAGCCAGCCCGAAATGCCGCTTCGTTCGCTTTAATCACGAGCTCTTTACCGTGGAATTTGGTGTTAATAAATTCCATGGTGGGTTCAACTGGCCGGGTGTACATCCAGGAAATAAGCCCTAGCGCGAAGAAGTTTTTCGATCGTTCTGCGTCTCTGGGTTTGACACCGTGTTCTGCCACAGCGTCTCTGGTGATCTGACTCATCGGCACCGGGTAACTCCTGTACCCGTCCAGGGTGCCGTCTTCTAGTGGGTCGCTCTCGTAGCCAGCTTTCTCAAGGTTGCGTTCGTTGAAGGCATCGGTGTTGAGGATGATCGCTCCACCTTGGACCAGGTTTTTGAGTTGGGCCTTGAGAGCAGCTGGGTTCATAGCCACCAATACGGTCGGTGCATCACCGGGGGTCGTAATAGCAAAATCTGATATGCGGACCTGGAAAGCCGACACGCCAGCGAGTGTCCCTTGGGGCGCACGAATCTCAGCTGGAAATTCCGGCAACGTCGCAAGGTCGTTACCTAGGGCCGCAGAAATACTGGTGAACTGATCACCCGTCAATTGCATGCCGTCGCCGGAGTCTCCGGCGAATCGAATGATTACCTCATCGAGTTCTTGCAGCGGTAGTTCTCGAGGTGCTGTATCGGTCACGGACACTCCCGGGGGATGGTGGTCGTCCAAAATCGAACTTTATACCTGTCGAGAGACAAATACTCGCTAAAAACCGCTCTGTTCATCTAGGTGACTCAGGCCACTGTGATTGAGTGGTCGAGGTAGACATCTTGAATGGCGTTCAAGAGATCTACGCCTTCTTGCATAGGTCGCTGGAAAGCCTTACGTCCGGATATAAGACCAAGGCCACCAGCTCGTTTGTTGACGACAGCAGTCATGACGGCTTCGGCCATATCAGTTGACCCTGAACTTGCGCCTCCACTGTTGATCAAGCCAATTCTGCCCATGTAACAGTTGGCGACTTGCCATCTGCAGAGGTCGATCGGATGGTCAGAAGTCAACTTTTCGTAGACGTCGGGGTGAGTCTTCCCGAATCCTTTTATGAGGTTAAAGGCCCCGTTATTTTCTGGCAGCTTCTGCTTAATGATGTCAGCTTCGATGGTGACCCCAATGTGATTCGCTTGTGCGGTGGCGTCGGCTGCTACATGATTATCTTGGTCGTCGGTATCTATTGCGCTGTTTCGCAGGTAGCACCACAAAACCGTGAACATCCCTAGCTGGTGTGCCCTTTCGAAGGCCTCTGCGGTCTCTTGAATCTGGCGCCCGCTTTCTTCACTCCCGAAGTAGATCGTGGCCCCAACTCCAGCAGCACCCAACTCATGTGCCTGGTCTACTGAACCAAACATTATTTGGTCATAAGTAGCTGGGTAGGTGAGTAGCTCGTTGTGGTTCAGCTTGACGATGAATGGAATCCGATGCGCATATTTTCTACTGATGGCGCCCAGCACGCCGAAAGTAGTTGCTACCGCGTTGCATCCTCCTTCGATGGCAAGCTCGACAATATTGGCTGGATCGAAATATATGGGGTTGGGTGCAAAAGACGCGGCCCCTGAATGCTCTATCCCCTGGTCAACGGGCAAGATCGACACATACCCTGAACCGGCAAGTCTTCCGCTGCCGAACAAAGCTTGCATATTTCGCATCACCTGAGGTGATCGATCGGTTACAGACAGGACTTCGGTAACGAAATCGGGACCCGGAAGGGTAAGGAGGTCTTGGGGGATCGTCTCG
>JASLTG010000021.1 GCA_030743005.1 Acidimicrobiales bacterium
TCGTTGTTGTTTGGGTGGCTGTGTCTTCTGTGTGGGTGTGGTCGGTCGTTGTTGTTTGGGTAATCGCTTGAGGATCCGGCTCTTGGTTTGAACACGCGCTGACAACAACACAAACTGCCAAGACAGTGGTGACTGTCGACTTTAATTTGTGGATGCCAAAACAAGCCATGCAGCACTATTTCGTGTTGACCGCCAAAAAGATGGCCAGAAGTAGCAATTCTTATAGAAAATTCAGGGTACAAATCCGACGGCTACCTTATGACCGAAGATATGTGCTTACAGAGAACCAAGCCTGAACCGACCTAAAAAGAGCAGACCAAATACCTCACAGCAGGGAAACCGAAGATGGACCACGTAGCGCTAACAGATCAAGCGATCGAATCAATGCGTGATCGAGACCCCGATGAGCCAGTCGCTATGATCAACTTGCTCAAGTTTCGTGACACGGCGGACTCAGACCTAGGGCTCGGATCGATTAGCGGACGTGACTGCTACTTCGGCCACTACATTGCAGGGGTCCCACCCATCGCAAACCGTCTAGGGACTGGGCACTCGCCCCTCTATCTCAACGAAGTTAACTCGTGTTTCTTTGCTTCTGTGGGCGAAAACTGGGACTACCTATTGATTCCTCAGTATCGCTCTCGGCGATCCTTCATCGAAATGATCACTGACCCCCAGTACCAAGAACTCCTGAAATATCGGTCTGGGTCGCTCATAAATAGCCGACTAATTGAATGCGTCAACCAAGAGCCCAAGGGATATCCGCTGCACCTCGATGCCCCGCTCCCATCAGACCCAATCATTGAACAGCCAGGCTTATTTCGTGATTCGCGAGTCAACGAAATCAACAACCGTGATGGCGGTCAACCAACTGACATGTTGAATCTGGTGCGTCTAGCCGGCACCACCAAGCCAGCTTGCGGAGTTGACAATATGACTGGGGCACAAGGATACGAAGAATACAGAAAAGGAGTGACAGAGCTATATGCGGAACGTGCCGGCGTTGAAGTTACTTGGCGCACCTTTCCAGTAGCCACCCTCATTGGCCCTCCCGACGAAGTTTGGGATGAAGCGCTGATGTATCACTACCTAAGCCGTTCCCAAATGCTTTCAATGTTCACTGACTATGACGATTACCGAGTCAACCACCTGCCCAAACGCAACGCCTCAATCATTGACTCAAGACTGATCGAGACCAGCGGAAACGACTAGAAAAACAAGCCGGATTATCAACGATTTTGGGTTTCTCCCAAAATGGTGAGGTCACTAATTCCTCAACCAGAGATCCCCAAACCAATCACCGACCTCGGACCCGAAAAGGTGAACAGGCCTCTGAGATTCCTTCTCGCATGCCCGACAAACCAAGTCGACTCCGCCTACGTGATGGTTATTACCGCCGATGCGCTGGGCTACGAACATGGCCTCATGTCCAACATGGGGTTCTAACGAGTCATAAGCATGGAGGTCTGACCCAATCACGTCGTCGCTAGCTACAAAAACGTCGAGTATCTGATCGCAAGCCACACACTGGAGCAGAATTTCTACCTGTGTCGCCCAGTTAGAACCTTCAGAAGAGTCCGCTATCAGTGTCAGCTCGTGGCCAAGATGAATGGCAAACCGTTCCCCAATTTCCATCATTGGACCACCATTTTGGAGGTGTTCCAAATATCGGCGGTAGCCGACATGTAAGTGTTCAGCATTTGCTCGCAAATCGGCGAAATCGATATCTCCGACACTGCCTGCCGTCTTCGTAATTTCAAGTTCGCTAATTCTTCGACGGACCAATGAAAGCTCAGCCTCGGTTTCTTCGTCCGTCATAAATCTCACCATAGATTGACGTAACTAGGGAAAGACGGGACGAAAGTCCCTGATGTCTGAACTGTGACCTTTTTGAGGTTTCAGTGATCAGAAACGGGCAGGGCGTTACAAGATCCAACCCTCATCGACGCAACTCTAAATAACAGCGCTATTGACTGCGCAGTGATGGTCCATCAGCACGATCAATAAAAACGAAATCCTCTACGGGCTTTCTTGACAGCTTCGACAACTGTTTCGGAGGGCGACCGATTGTCAACATAGCTGAAACAGCCTCATATGGTTCAAGGCCCAGCAATTCCTGAACAGCCGGTTCTTGGCTAGCGAGCAACGTAGTAAGAGTCCCACCAAAGCCCTCATTACGAGCTGCCATTAACGCGCTCCAAGCCATCGGATAAATCGAAGCTCCACTAACCACTCCGATGCGATCCAAGAACTGGTCCATTGAAGCCACGACTCTCAAATCCACAGCAACAATGCAAACAACTGGAACATCCTCAAGATGCTTAAACATCGGTATAGCAATTGGCAGTGATTCATCCAACGAAGCATCATCCGCATCTATCGACGAAGGAGTCACTGATTGCCAATAAACCTCTCCCGCGCGAGTTTGCGCAGCCGCCACCCGCATCGGCCCCCAACACAACTCACCGAGAGCCTTTTTAGTTTCACGATCACGAACAGCTATCACCTTCCAACCCTGACGGTTTCCTCCGTTAGGCGCAAAGCGAGCGGTGTCGAAAATTCGATACAACACATCATCGGGGACAGGGTCATCAGTGAACTCTCGAGCCGCGAACGTGGTCCTAGCTACATCAACAAAATCCATTTTCGAACCTCAGATAATTCGATCGGAACGCAAGTCATCAATCTCCGATGAGCTGAAACCCAACTCTGTTAACACTTCGTTCGTATGTTCACCTAACTCAGGAGCTCGATGACGAATCACACCCGGGCTGCCCGTCATGGCAACCGGGAATTGGCTTATCGGAACATCTTTCGAAGCTGTCGGATATCCCACTCGCTCTAAAAAGCCCAACGCATTTACATGAGGATGATCCAAGGTCTGTTGAGGCCTTAACACCGGGGCCCCGGGAATCTTCAGTTCAGCAAGAGCAGCAAGAACCTCATCTGTTGTCTTATCAGCGCACCAATCTGACATCACTCCACAGATCTCGTTCCGGTGGTTCCCCCGGCCTTCATCATTTTGGAACCTCGGGTCGTCGGCCAGCTCAGGTCTACCAACCAGCTTCGCCCAGCGAGCGAACTGATAATTACCTATAACCGAGACCAGAACTAACCCGTCGCTACTCACAAAAGTGTCCGAAGGAGCCGCTGTCTGCCCTTGGTTATGGGAAGCCTCACGATTTATCTCGAGCTGATCCTGCTCGATAAGCGTCGCATTCGCGATTGTCATCGCAGTTTTCAGGAGCGCTCCTTCAAGCTCTTGACCTTCTCCAGTGAGATCACGATGCCGCAACGCGGCAAGTGTCGCCATAGCTAACAAAGACCCAGTACAAAAATCTACGTACGGTGTGGAGTTGCGTGTCGGCTGCCCCTCAGGGCCCGTCATATGCATCGCACCAGACATAGCTTGAGCCAAGCCGTCGAAACCCACCCTGTCACTAAAAGGTCCACCTGACCCGAAACAAGTCACGGTCGACACGATGATGTCCTCTTTTAATGATTTCAGCGACTCATAGTCAAGGCCCATCTGCCTTCGAGTCTCAGGAGGAAGATTGGCAACCACCACATCAGCGGTTGCTACAAGGGCGTTCATTATCTCTCGCCCTTCCGGCTTCATCGGATTTAGGGTCACACTTTTTTTATTGCGGCCCACCTGCAAAAACAAAGCACCTTGACCGTCAGGAGTCACCGGTGTCGTCCAACGATCCTCCCCGCCATCAATTCGTTCAATCCGGATTACGTCAGCACCAAGATCTCCCAAAATCGTCGCGGCGAACGGACCGGCAATAAACCGACCGAAATCCAGAACTCGAACCCCATCCAAAACGCCAGACATCACAACCCCCAGACCATGCCCAATACCGTTTCCAACCGAAACGGAAGAACTTTCCCCAAGAACATAGTTAGCTTTTCAGCGCGATGACTTTTGCTAACAACATCTCAAGAAGGCCCACTGCCGGATACGAGTCCTATTTCAAATGCCATCTCGCCCAAAGTCACGCCTATGTTGGAGACACAAGATCAGTTGTTGACCGCAACGATTGGGGAAAAGTTGCTCAGTTCATTTGACGATTTCTATATTCACCAAACAACACACCCGATCGCGACCCCAGCAACAACTGATCGAAACGCCTATGACCGGTCGTTCTTCAACGGGTACACCGCGGACGGCAACTTGTACTTCGGAGTGAGTTCAGCCCGGTACCCAAACCTGCACATACAAGACTGTGCCTTAACAGTGGTATGGGGCAACCAACAACACTCCTTTCATGGCTCACGACGAGCTCCACAGGACCCAATCGATATGAGCACCGGCCCGTTTCGGATCGAAATCCAAGAACCAATGAAAACCATCCGCGTTGTTCTTGAGGACAATGAAACCGGAATCGGAGCTGACCTTGAATGGATTCCACGCAGCGCTCACTTCGCTGAAGATCATCAGACACTCACGCCGGAACAGATAGGCCGCTGGATGATCGCTACTCGAATGAATCAGTTCGGATTTTGGCGCGGCGAACTTCGTCTTCCCGACGAAACCATCACCCTTGACCCCGCACAGACGTACGGAACCAAAGACCGCTCTTGGGGTGTTCGACCGGTAGGAGACCCAGCACCTCCAGGAGCACCACAGTCCCCTAAAGGTCTCAAATTTTTCTGGGCCCCCCTTCACTGGTCGGATCATGTAACGCACATAGGTGTTTTCGAAGGAGACCACGGTGAAGTCTGGCATTGGGACGGTTTCCAACTGCCCGCCTACACACAAGCCGACCAGATACCAGGTATTGAAGACCCAGGCATCAAACGTTTCACTTCAGTGAGCCACAACTTCACATGGCTAGCTGGAACGCGCAGAGTGTCGGGCGGTCAACTAACCGCACAACTCCCAGATGCCGATCCAATCGAAATAGAGATCCAACCAATACGGTCAATTCTCATGAAGGGAATGGGCTACGGGCACCCCGAATGGGGTCACGGCCAGTGGAAAGGCGAATTAGCGATCTTCGGAGAATCCTGGGATCTCAACAAAATCGACCCACTAGCACCCGAAAACATTCATATACAAGAAGTCGTGCGAGTACATAACGGTGCTTCTGAGGGCCTAGGTGTGCTCGAACAACTTGTCGTTGGGCCATATCCGAAGTACGGGTTCACAAAATTTTTTGACGCGGCCACTTGAAGAAATAGAACGACACGCACAATGCCTGTCGTGGAAGGATGAACACATGGAACTGTACGACGCTATGCGAACCACATTCGCCGCCCGAGACTTCACTGATGACGAAATGCCCGATGAGACCCTTTATCGGATTCTCGACAACGCCCGCTTCGCCCCCAGTGGCGGCAACCGACAAGGCGGACGAGTAATTGTTGTTAAAGACCCTGCCACGAAGACAACTCTTGGTCGACTATGTCTTCCACAGTTGAGGGTGTACGGCGAACAACGACGAAGTGGAGAAAGCCCTTGGCAAAGTGTTCAACCAACAGGTATCGACGTTGACAAAGTCTGGAATGACGAATCCATCCCTGCCGTGATCCCCATGTTCGAAGATCTTTCACGCACACCCACCGTGCTGGTCATCGCCGTTGATCTGAGCGTTGTGGCATCTCTGGACAAAGACCTTGACCGAGTCGGCATTATCAGTGGAGGTTCGATATACCCCATGGCATGGAACATTCTGCTTGGCGCTCGCAACGAAGGATTTGGGGGGACGCTCACCACGCTTATCGCTGCTCAGGAATCGAAAGCGCAAGAGTTACTTGGCCTTGAACCCAACATTGCTGTGGCGGCGCTGCTGACCATAGGAAAACCCAAAAAACAACTCACCAAGCTGTCTCGTAAGAAAGTGGAAGAGTTCACCACAGTTGACCGCGCTGATGGGCCAGCATTTACAGGCTGAACGCCAAAGACGTTCTTAAGCTGGGACTGCCCGCCTCGAAATCTGGTCCAGATCACAAGATGCTGGGAGGGTCCCAAATAGCGACCCGTGGTCGCCCCCCACTCTTGACATCAGATAGGCCTCACTTACCGAAGGGTGGCCGTGTTCAACCATCAGAGTCGCGGCCCAAGTAACCGCAAGCTTTTCTACGAGTCGGCGTGCCTCTGCTTCAGACAACGAGTCAGCAAAGTCGGCCCGCAGAGCATCCAAGTGCTCATCAATACCTGCATCTTGACCTCGAGACTGCTCTAGCTCATCAAGAAAAATTTCCACACTCTCGGGGTTTCTAGCTGCCGCTCTTCCGATATCTAGAGCGATCACATTCCCAGCACCTTCCCATATGGCGTTCAAAGGTGCCTCGCGATACAAACGAGGCATGATCGAATCTTCGACGTATCCATTGCCGCCAACACACTCCAATGCCTCCCTGACGACAGGGTTCGATTGCTTGGTTAACCAATACTTGGCAACGGGCGTCGCTAAGCGAGCAAAAGCTTCTTCCCGTTCGTCAACTTCCATGCGCTCATGCGCTCCTGAAAGCCGAGTGATCATCAGCGTTGCTGCTTCAACCTCAATTTCTAAATCAGCCAACACGTTTTGCATCAATGGCTTATCAATCAAAGTCGCACCGAACGCTTCGCGGTTAGCCACATGCCAACCCGCTTGGCTCACAGCTTGCCGCATCAAAGAAACACCCCAATTCGCTACATCCAACCGGGTGCCATGCACCATCTCGATAATTGTTGGAATACCTCGTCCTTCTTCACCGACCAGCCAGGCTGCCGTGCTGTCGAATTCCAATTCAGCTGACGCATTGGAACGATTTCCCAACTTGTCTTTGAGGCGCATAAAACGAAGCGAATTTCGGGTCCCATCAGGCAACACCCGAGGAACCAAGAAACAAGACATCCCTTTAGGCGCATAAGCCAAAACCAAGAATGCATCACACATAGGCGCCGAAGTGAACCATTTATGGCCTTCAAGCCGGTACTCACTTCCCGGACCCCCGCCAGCCGAAGGAGTTGCGGTACTTGTGTTTGCCCTAACGTCGGAGCCACCTTGTTTCTCTGTCATTCCCATACCCAAAAGCACCCCCGACTTAGTACCGGGAGCTTTGAGTCGCTGGTCGTAACTTCTACTGATTGTCAGCGGTTCCCAAAGCTCCGCCAGTTCAGGTTGATGCCGTAACGCCATAAGCGCGCCAGAGGTCATCGAGGTGGGGCAACCGTGACCCATTTCGATCTGAGTTATCAAACCCATGAGGGCGTTGCGTGTCACATATGCCCCGTCACCCGCAGGCTTTTCATAACGCATGCAATGAATCCCACTTTCAACGGCAAGATTCAGAATCGAGTGATACGCGGGATGGTATTCGATCTCATCAATTCTGTTTCCAGAAGCATCATGAGTGTGAAGAATTGGAACATTCTTGTTCGCTAAACGTCCCCATTCTCGTGTTTCCTCATTGCCGACTTGGGCGCCAAAACTCTCCAAAACCCCTAAGTCCCCTCCCTCGCGGCGGACCGCTTCTGGGAGCACCGGATCAGCAGTAAACAAATTGTAAGAACTGAGTGGTTCCGGTTGGTTATCCGACGACAGCATGGCCCTAAACTACCCCGAAGCTCATTGAAGAGGACAATGGAGCAATGAGCGACTACTTTTCGATGCACTGCATCACGACGGCGGATACTTGTGAACCGCCTAACTAAGGGGAATAAGTGAAATATGTAGCACCATCTTCGGTTGAGGAAGCAACGTCGTTGCTGTCAACCTCACCGTCAGCGCAGGTGTTTGCCGGGGCAACAGACGTTGTCCCCCAACTCCGGGCGGGGCGTCCAGCTCCTGAGGTACTGGTCGATCTAAAGAACATCGAAGAACTCGTATCAGTGGCGAACGACGGAGATAAATGGACGGTCGGGGCAGCAACACCAACGGCCAATCTCACCGAGGACCAAGCATTCAGCGACGAGTTTCCGGGCCTATCTGAGGCTGCGGGGCTAATCGGCTCTGACCAGATACAAAATAGATCCAGCTTGGGAGGCAACCTATGCAACGGTTCACCCGCAGCTGACTCCGTGCCAGCGATGGTCGTAAACGGAGCTCGAGCCGTAGTCGCTGGCCCAAACGGAACTCGAGTCCTTGATGTAGCAGAAGTCGTAACTGGACCGGGCGAAACATCACTCGACGCAGACGAATTCATTGTCGAGTTCGAAATTGACAGAATGCCGGCCCGGACAGGTGACGCCTACCTACGGATGATTCCAAGAACCGAAATGGACATCGCGGTCGTAGGGGCTGGAGCACGAATCACACTCGCAGAAGACGGGAGTATCGAACAAGCAGCCTTGGCTCTAGGAGCGGTCGCCCCGACGGTCGTTAGAGTCCCGGACGCAGAAACCGCGTTGGTTGGCAACACCGCCGATGATGAAACCCTCTCTGCTGTAGCGAACGCAGCGAGTGAAGCATGTAACCCAATTGATGACAAACGTGGCACCGTCGCCTACCGGAAGCAGGTAGCTGGAGTACTCGCGAAACGAGCAGTGCTGATAGCAATTGAAAGAGCCGAGCAGAGAAACGGAACGAACTAATGGCACGAACTCACATAACGACCGTTGTCAACGGCGACGAAACAGAATTCTTAACTGAAGATGGCACTTCTCTACTCAACGCTCTTAGAGACGAAGTTGGTCTAACCGGAGTAAAAGAAGGTTGCGGCACAGGAGATTGTGGAGCTTGTTCAGTCATGATTGACGACAAAGTCACCTGTGCCTGTCTCGTATTCGCGCCGGAAGTCGACGGGTCAACAATTCTCACGGTTGAAGGGCTTGCTGACTCCGGCGAGTTACATCCCCTTCAACAGTGTTTCTTGGAGGGTGCAGCCCTGCAGTGCGGTATCTGCACACCAGGTTTCCTGATATCAGCAAAAGCTTTGCTGGACAAAAACCCAGATCCAACAGAAACCGAAATTCGATATGCATTGGCCGGCAACCTGTGCCGGTGCACTGGATACGACAAAATTATTCGTGCTGTCCAAGAAGCAGCTCGAGAGATGAGGGGGCAGTAATGGCTGTGACCGAAGAAAACCCTGGATACAAATGGGTTGGCACCCGACCAATTCGACCTGACGGACTAGAAAAGGTCACAGGAAAAGCACAATTCGGTGCAGACCTGATGTTGCCTGGGATGCTGTTCGGCAAGGTTGTGCGGTCACCCCACGCGCACGCCCAGATAATTTCTATAGACACCACCGCCGCAGAAGCGATGGCGGGAGTCAAAGCGGTCATCACAGGGAGCGACTTCCCTGACCTCGCGGCCAATGGCGCTCACCCAAGTGAAATCGATCTCGCCAACAACGCCATCGCCAGGGACAAAGTCCTATACGAAGGGCATGTAGTTGCTGCTGTAGCAGCCACCACCCGTGATCAAGCCGAAGCTGCGGCAAAAGCAGTTGAGGTCACATATGAGATTTTGCCCCACGTGCTCACAGTGGATGAAGCCATGGCCGACGGCGCCCCTTTGTTACATGAAGGAATGATCACCAAGGGTGTCGACCCTGCACCCGAAGAACCATCAAACGTGGCCAGCAAAATTCTCCACGAACGCGGTGATCTCGACCAGGGGTTCGGTGAAGCCGAAGCTGTTGTGGACCGGGAATTCACCACCAAACCAGTCCACCAGGGATACATAGAGCCTCACGCTGCCGTCGCCGACGCGAATAGTGACGGAAGAGCCCACATATGGTGCTCCTCCCAGGGACATTTCCAAATGCGAGCCTCCTCAGCGACAGTGTTGGGAGTATCACCGGGAACATTGAAAGTCACAGCTGCCGAAATCGGTGGTGGCTTCGGAGGCAAGACAGTTATTTATCTTGAACCACTTGCGGTCCGTCTGTCTCAAAGAGCCGGCCGGCCCGTCAAGTTGGTAATGGACCGCGACGAGGTCTTCCGAGCAACCGGACCAACATCAGGTACCCGGATAAGAGTCAAAATGGGAGTCTCCAAGGACGGCAAGATAACCGCCGCGGAAGTATGGATGGCCTACGAAGCAGGTGCCTACGCAGGATCGCCAGTGGGCGCAGCAGGCATGACAGCTATCGCTTGTTACGACATCCCGAACTTCGTAGTCGAAGGCTATGACGTTGTGTGCAATAAGCCGAGAGTCGCCGCATACCGAGCTCCAGGTGCACCTATGGCAGCGTTCGCTGTGGAATCAGTCCTTGATGAGTTAGCCCGAGATATAGGGATGGATCCAATCGACATCCGGTTAGTTAACGCAGCTGTCGAAGGCACCCAAGCGTCCTATGGACCTAAGTTCCCTCGGATCGGGTTTGTCGAGACCTTAGAAGCCATCAAAGATCACCCCAGTTACACCGCAGACCTAGGACCTAATCAAGGACGCGGGGTGGCAGCAGGCTTCTGGTTTAACGCAGGCATGATGTCAAGCGCGACAGTCCACATCAATGAAAATGGAACAGCGACCGTAGTGACGGGCTCACCCGACATTGGTGGAAGCCGTCAGTCGATGGCCTTGATGGCTGCGGAAGAGCTCGGCATTGCTTATGAATCGATAAAGGCTGTAGTCGCTGACACCGAAACAGTGGGCTTCACCGACGTCACCGGTGGTAGCCGAGTGACGTTGGCCACAGGAGCGGCCGTAGTTGATGCATGTCGGTTGATTGTTGAAGATCTCCGAGCTCGAGCGGCAAAGACGTGGGACGTTGAACTTGATCAAGTGGAATGGGTCGACGGACAAGCCCAACATGTTGAAGGCGCTCAGCCCCCTCTTTCTTTGAATGATTTAGCAGCAAAGTCTGGTCGAACCGGGGGGCCGATATCCGCTAACGCTTCATTGAACTCTCGCGGGGTTGGCGCCGGTTTCTCAACTCAACTCTGCGATGTAGAGGTTGATCCAGAAACCGGAGTGACCAGAGTTATCCGGTACCTAACAGCACAAGATGCTGGACGAGCGATCAGCCCTGATTATGTCGAAGGCCAAATGCAAGGCGGTGTTGTCCAAGGAATTGGGTGGGCCTTGAACGAGGAATATATCCACGACAACGATGGTGTGATGGAAAATCCAAGTTTCCTTGATTACCGCATGCCCGTCGCTTCGGACCTGCCAATGATTGATTGCGCCATCGTTGAGGTCCCAAACCCGGCACATCCTTATGGCGTGCGGGGTGTAGGCGAAGTGGGGATTGTTCCTCCGATGGCCGCGGTAGGTAACGCGATCAATGACGCACTCAATGTGCGGATGACTGATTTACCGATGTCACCGGTCAGAATTCTTGAAGCGTTAAACGATCAACGCGACTAACAACTCCAATGGCACAAGTTCATTTTTCGGCTGGTTTTCGCGACCTAACCGGAGGGCTAGCTCAGGTCGAGGTTGAAGCTACGACCATTCGACGTTTGGTTGTCGCGCTTGAGGAGATGTTTCCTGGCATTGGAGAACGTTTGTCCGAAGCGTCCTCAGTGGCGATTGACGGCGAAATTTTTACTGACGCTGACTATGAACCAGTTTCAGATGACTCTGAAGTCCACTTCCTTGACATTTTTCAAGGCGGGTAACAACGATGAATCGATCCGATTGGAGTATTAGTTGATTTGTGAGTCTTTGAGCCGATCGGGGATGAAACAGAACATCCACGCGACCACAGAACTACAAATGACTATTGCTATTGCTACTTCATAACCAGAGCTGTCAATAACAAAACCGAGAATGGCTGGGCCCGCCAGCGCACCGAATCCAAGAGCTGTGTAGAACGTCCCGATTGTCCCACCCAGGTCAGCCACGCCAAACCATGTGGCGAGAACATTGGGAGCAGCGGTAAACCAAACAGCCCAACTGACACCATGCAGCAGTGCACTTATCAGGAAGAGGATGTATGAATCTCCTGCAAGGAACCACACCAGCAAACAACCCACTAGGAGTAGTTGCCCGAAACGGTATTGGTGCATGGGGACAAACCGGTCATTCAATGCACTGATCACCAGTCGAGCGACTACTGAGGATGCCCCAATAACTCCTACGAGAGTGGCCGCGGCCGAACCGCTGACCCCTTCGCTAACCGCATGGTCGTTGTAAAAGGCTAACGGGGCATAAAACCCGGGGCCCCCGAGCGCCAGCGCCCCATACAGGATCAAGAATTTCTTCGACCTCAAAATCTTTCGTAACCCGAGACCGTCATCTTGTCGGGTTCTTGGTGAATCAATTACGGCAAAGGTGCAGATAACCAGCAGCACTCCGCTGAAAATGGCATAAAGACCGAGTGTTGACCGCCATCCCCATGCGTCTATCAAGATCCGCGAAAGGATTGGGCCGATAAAGGTTCCCATCCCCACACCCGCTAAAACCAGACTGATAGCCGAAGCTTGTCGGTGCTTAAACCAACGGCCGACAGTCCCGATCATTGACGGGTAACAACACCCCACAGCGCTTCCAACCAGCGGCGCATAACCCAAGTACAAATGCCATAACTCTGAGGCTTGGCTACTGACGATCAGGCCGAGGGTCATGAATATTGCTCCGACGGCTACGACAGGTCGGACACCAACGGTGTCACTGATTTTCCCACCTATGGCACCAGCTAGATAATAAAAGCAGACCGCAGTTGAGAAGATCGGCGCAACTGGGCCCGTTGATGTCTCGAATGTTTCTGCGATAGGTGTGAGGAAAATACCGAAGGAAAACAACACCCCGAAGTTCACGAAATTAGCGACGAACGCGGCCGATGTAACTATCCAACTACTGCGACGGTGACCGGATGAATGCGTTTCGATTCTCTATTTCTACTGCGAATAGGTGCCTCAGATCACAATTGTGAACAGACAAAGACACACCAAACCCGCTCAACTCATCGTTAAACCGCCAGATACCGACAACGTTTGACCGGTTACGAAAGCAGCCTCGTCAGAGCCAAAGTAAACCACCGCCGACGCGACCTCTGTAGGAGTTCCGACTCGCTTCATCGGAACAGCCCTAGCCATCGCCCCAATGATCTTGTCGCCGTCGTCACTCGCAGCAACGATTCCATCAAGCAACGGCGTGTCAGTAGGGCCTGGACACACGACATTTGCAGTCACCCCGCTTCTCGCGGCCTCACGAGCAATCGTTTTCGTAAAGGCGATAATTCCACCCTTAGCACCCGAATACACCGCTTCGAATGATGAACCAACTCGTCCAGCATCCGAAGCAATATTGATGATTCGTCCCCAGCCAGCCTCAACCATCGCTGGGAGACACGCGTGAACGGTTCGCAAGACGCCTTTGTAGTTGATTTCAATTACCCGATCCCAAAACGATTCGTCGGTCGACAAAAACGGCATTAGTTCGTCCCATCCGGCGCAATTCACTAAAACTTCGACTGGTCCCAGTTCGTCAACTGTCTGAAAAACACCGTTCTGGACAGCGTCAGTGTCTGCAACATCCATGTGTACAGCCACGGCATGGCCACCCGTCTGAGAAATCATAGAGGCCGTCTCTTGAGCGCCATCAAGATTCAAATCTGCAACTGCCACTTGACGGCCAGCAGCCGCTAAACCAACACAAATTTCCCTGCCAATTCCGCTACCGCCTCCGGTAACGAGTGCAACTCGTCCACTCATTGTCTAACTCCTCGTCGCTCGGGCGACCTCGCCCCATTTGTCTATTGACTCAGGATCCTTGCGCATGTGCTCTTCGGTCAGGTACATCACAACGCGAGACGCTGTGCCTGCATATCGTTCCCTCAAACGATCAGCCATTTCATCCCATGGGGATACCAACGCGAAGTGGTCCAGCATTTCGTCAGAGATCGTGTCTGCCATGCCCTGCAAATCACCGGCCTTCATTTTGTCCCCTAACGTTTTTGTTATCCCATCGAAGCCCAAATCCTCGAACTGAAACGCATAATTCGGAGTAGTTCCATAAAAAGCAATTTGGGTTTTTGCTCGGTGCACCCATGGCGCCCGCTCCTCAGGAGTGTCACCAGCAACGGCAAACACAGGAACAATTAAGTCGATCTCAGAAGGAACGCGACCGGCAGTCTCCGCGCCTTGAGCAACCTCGGGGAGTAACCGATTTTGGATGTAGTGCATTGAGTGCATTGGGTGGACATGAACCCCATCAGCGACTTGGCCCGCGACACGATTCATTAGGGGACCAACAGAGGAAATGTCGACCTTGATATCGCCGAAGTCGTGGGCTCGGGGTTTCCAAGCATCCGGCAAAAGAGAGAGATTATAAAATTCACCCTCATGGCTTAATCGTTCATCACCGCGAAAGGCCCTCAAACAGGCTTTGACAGCTAAGACATAGTCAAGCAAACGGCGAGCTGGACGGTCAAAGTCGGCGGAATAGCGTCGAACGACATGACCCTTCACCTGGCTGCCTAAACCTAACCGGAACTTGCCGTTGGTTTCTCCAGCCAATTCCCACGCAACCTGTGCTGACACCATTGGACTTCTTGGGAAAGCGACCGCGATGCCAGTTGTGAACGTCAACGATGGAGCAGCCATCGCAGCCGCAGCAATTTGCATCCACGGCACCTGGCCCGTTTCGGTATACAGCATCCCCGAAAATCCTTGATCTTCAACACGGCGAGCTAAATCTCCCGCGGTGGCCCAGGTAGATGAACCTGTCATCAAATCGAATTCCACGTCGTTACCTCTCTGTCGTCCCCTATTTGAGCCGAAATCCGGTCGCTCGGCCAATGCTGTTAGATCGCCCCTAAGGTTGCTGGGTATGAGTGATGACTGGTTACTAATGGGAGATGTCCCGAAACGAGCCGCACGTCTATGGAAAGACGACCTTGCACTCGTGTTCAAAGGAAAGCGTTGGACCCATGGCGAGTTCGCAGCCGATGTCGAAAAAGTGGCCAAAGGTCTCATTGCTATAGGAGTTGGACATGGGGACCATGTCGCTGTCTGGATGACCAATCGCCCGGAGTGGTTGCATCTCATGTACGCGATTCCTCGAGTGGGTGGATGCATTGTCCCGTTAAACACCCGATACCGAACAGACGATGTCGCATATACCGTTGTCCAATCCCAGAGCAAGTTCCTAATAGCTCTCGACCAGTCGGGGCCAATTGACTACGGCCAAATGCTGGTCGAAGCCCGTCAACAATTAGACGAAGGTGGCCACCTCGAAACCATTGTCATGCTTGGAGAACAACTCTCTGACAGCGTCAATTGGGAAACCATGCTCGAACAAGGTGACACCATCACCGCCGAAGAATTAGAAGAGCGATCTTCACAAGTCAACGTTCAAGATCGAATGATGTTGGCCTACACATCAGGGACAACCGGCCACCCCAAGGGAGTAATCCACTGCCACAAACCAATTCGCAACACCTATGAAAGAGCCATGCTCCTTGGACATAACCGGAACGATGTCCACATGAGTTACCTCCCGCTATTCCATGCCTATGGATTTAGTGAAGTGGCAATGATGGTTGGATTAAGCGGCGGCAGCCAGATCTTGTTCGATGTCTTCGACCCCGACGAAGTGTTAGATGCGGTACAGACCGAACGAGGGACCGTGTTACATGGGTTTGATAGCCATTGGGCTGACCTCATTCGCGTGCAACAGCAACACCAACGAGACGTCTCCTCATTACGTGCGGGCACTCTTCCGGCGGGCATGGAATCCACAATCCCTGTAGCTCGACAAGTCCAAGAACTTTTCTGCCCAACTACTAGTGGCTTCGGAATGAGCGAATCCTGGGCGTTTATTGCTTCCAGCCACATAACAGACTCTTTAGAACAACGAACCGAAGCATCTGGATATCCCATGTATGGAATTGAATTCCAGATACGTGATCTTGACAGCGGAGACGTTTTAGGAGCTAATGAGACAGGTGCTCTGCATGTGCGGGGCTACACCATTACGAGCGGCTATTGGGACAAGCCAGAAGCGACCGCCGAAGTTCTTGATTCCGATGGATGGCTCGACACTGGTGATGTGGCGTTACTGCGACCAGATGGCCACGTCGTGTTCATCGGCCGCCACAAAGACATGTTGAAAGTAGGTGGCGAAAACGTTTCGCCCGCCGAAGTTGAGGGATACCTCCTTGAGGTTGACGGGGTCGAAGAAATTGCTGTTGTCGGGTACCCAGATGAACGTCTGGTTGAGGTGCCAGTGGCATTCGTAGTCAGGTCGAACGACGTTTCGGCAGAAGATTTGCTTGAAAAATGCCAAGGCAGAATCGCCAGTTTTAAGATTCCTCGACACGTCATTTTTATTGACGAAATGCCAGCAACCCCGTCAGGGAAAATACGAAAAATAGAACTCAGAGAATGGGCTCTAAACCAAATCCAATGATCCGGGAACGGGATCAAAGAATTTATTGCTTGCCGGCCTAGGCAGGTCCACTAAGGTCCACTAAAGGTCGGGCCGCCAAGGGTGTAGGTAGATCCTTCGCCGGAGGAAACTTCGGCCTCACGATTGCGGACCTCAGCTCGAGCTACGACGTGGTGGTGAACTTCATCAGGACCATCGGCGAGTCGAAGAGTTCTTTGGCTGTGCCACATATCGGTGAGCGGGAACCATTGAGAAACACCAGCAGCACCGTGCATTTGGATTGCTTCGTTGATGATGTCGCAGCACTTCTCAGGGACCATTGCCTTTACGGCACTGACCCAAACTCGTGCTTCTGCGTTGCCGAGAGTGTCCATGGCCTGTGCTGCTCTCAGCACCATCAACCGCATCGCTTCTACCTCAATACGGGCCCGAGATATGACTTCCATGTTCTTGCCGAGGTTGACGAGTTTTTTGCCGAAACCTTCTCGGGAAGTGCCTCGATCGACCATCATTTCGATCGCTTTTTCTGCGGAACCAATAGACCTCATGCAGTGATGAATACGGCCTGGGCCCAGACGGAGTTGGCTGATTTCAAAGCCACGACCCTCGCCTAACAAGACGTTGTCGCGGGGCACTCGGACGTCTTCGAGTTTGATGTGCATATGGCCATGTGGGGCGTCGTCGTTACCGAAGACATGCATAGGACCGACAATGTTGACGCCGTCACTGTCAAGAGGCACAAGAATTTGGGACTGCTGCTTGTAAGTATCGGCATCTGGGTTCGTGCGAACCATCGTGATCATGATTTTGCACCGGGGGTCGCCAGCACCTGAGATATAGAACTTTTCGCCGTTAATTACCCACTCTTCGCCGTCGAGGACCGCTTCAGTTTCGATCTGCTTCGCGTCAGAACTCATAACCCTTGGTTCTGTCATGCAATAGGCGGAACGGATCTGGCCGGAGAGTAGTGGCTCAAGCCACTCTTCTTTCTGCTCTGATGTGCCTACCCGCTCCAACACTTCCATGTTCCCAGTGTCTGGAGCTGAGCAGTTCAAACATTCAGATGCGAGACGGTTCTTTCCGAGTTCGTTTGCGATGTAGGCGTAGTCAAGATTTGTTAGTCCTTCTCCAGTGTCGGCGTCTGGAAGAAAGAAATTCCACAATCCTTGGGTGCGGGCTTTTTCTTTTGCGCCTGCAAGTAGCTCCAACTGTCCTTCCCCATAGCCCCATCTTTCGGCACGATTTTCTCCGAGGCGGTAGTACTCCTCGGTGATTGGGTCGACTTCCTCGCGAATGAAAACTTTCACAGCCTCGTACAACGGACGAACTTTCTCTGACATTCTCAGATCAAAATCGTCCATGCTCGCTGACTTCAGTGCGCCACCAACCACGGGGTGCCCCTTTCGTATGTTGCTTTAGAGCTGACAGTTTGCCGCTGCCACATCGGTTTGACTGAACCCTAGCTATCTTCTCAGCGTTAAGCATTGTCGAATCGAAAAGATGGGACCAAGGTCGGAGTAGTAACCGAAGGGCTTCGCGAACTAACTAATTCCAAAAATTTCGCTAATTGGTATCCACTACGCCAGGGGAGACTGAGACTACGTTCCATAGCTGTGGCATCCTGCTCCCATGGAACCTGTGGAGCCCCAGCTGTAGCTGGGCTTTCCTACAACAACGCGTCTTTATCGGTATGGGTAATCGACCTCCACGCTGACGCCGGCCACACAATGTCGCTTTGCCAGCACCATGTTCAAAATCTTCGAATGCCCCAAGACTGGACAGTATTTGACGAACGAGATGGGACACCACGGTTGTGGACCGTCACCCCCGGCGAAGTAATCCCGAAAGCCCGTAAACGCAATCGTGTTCGCCGTCAACGAGCACAGAGCGGCCGGATTTTGGAAGTTGAAGAACTGCAGCTTTTTGAAATCGATGATCTGACCGACGAAGACATTGCACCAGTCGCTTCACTTGACGACGCTAGAAACTCAGCGCGACCCGATAGCCGAAGTGAACTTGAAGACAAGACACCCGCCGTGACCCTGCTGGGCTAACTCGACACTCCGCGTTCTACTTCAAAGACGGTTGCTTGATTTGAGGTCTGTAATCTCCACCCGACCATCAGGAGTTAGAGCAGTTCTGAACCGGATTTCGCCATCGACGCTGAGGACAAGATCGTTCCCGTCGTTTGTAATTTCTAACTTAACTCCGGTCTCTTTTTCCAACGTCGGACGAACGTGATTGAGCACATCACGGATGTGCTGTCGACGCTCGGCTTCGACTAGGTCATAGTCAAATTCGACAAAGTCACCAGGTTCGGTGCCCGAAGGCCTCATAGTCTTCCCAACAATTCGAAACCTAGTTTGTGTGACCCATCACTGCGCTGCCGGATACGACAACCGGTGCAACTGTCTATCTGGTGGAATGTCGTGTCAGGCAACGGGACCCTTTCTTGACACCGGCGAGACGGCCTAGTTTCGGCTCCTCGTAGATCTGTTACACACAACGATACGCAGTGGCACGAATCGGAGTGAGCGCTACGGTAGATCTCGTGGATTTAATTGTTCCCGTCACCGGTTCGTTGCTGTTCATATATGTCGTGTACAGGATCGGCTTGAAACTTATGCTCGGATTTTCACGCCCAGTGCCGGCTCCACCCCCTGCGGGTGAACTAAGAAAGGTGCGTCTCACCTATCTGTGCACGTTATGTGGCACAGAAGTTCGAATGACTCGATCACCGAGTAGTGCACCTGAAGGTCCAAAGTGCTGCATGGAGGAGATGGAGTTAATCCACGACCACGACAACGATTAACCAGAACCAGTGATTCCACAAGTTATCCACATGCTGGGGAGAAACCACATAGCTGTAATTTAGTAGTTCAGTGTTGCGGAGTTATCGCCATCTCGTGGCGGTCAAAATGCCGACGAGCACGAAGCCGAGCCCGCCAAGAATCCAAGAACTAGAAGGGCTTCCGGGGAGCCAACTCATGTAGTTCGAAAAGATGACTGCGACACCAACCAACAAAAAGGCCAGAATCAACCACCCGAACCACGCCGGGCTTGGGGGGAGATCGCCCGAGAGCGTCTCTTCAGGAATAACTCCTTCGGGGCGTGTGCCCTTGGGAGTCAAACGGCTTGTCTTCTTCGGCCTAGCCATGACGAACGAGGATAGAGGGAGAAACAGCGTCGACCACTGATCATCGAGATGATTTAACGTCAGCTGCTTTTGGTAGATGGTGGCTTTAGTTGTTCGGTTCTACTGTCACGAAACTGTTCCCAGGGTTGGAACCGGTGCCTGGACTTCCTTGGCCGATGCCAACAACGAGGATTACTTCGGAACCCAACAAAAGGTCTGTCCCTGGAGCAGGGTCGATGCTCAACACCTGTCCAATCAATGGGTCTCCAACACCCAAGTTTTGTTCAACACGCTTAACTTCATAACCTAGATTCTTCAGAGCAATTTCGACCTGTGCAGCATCGGTGGTGCCAAGGATCTCAAGTGATGGGACTTGGCCCGTTGCTGGACCGAGAGAAACTATTAAACGCACTACGCTCTCTCGTTCGGCGGAACGACCGAAACCTGGTTCGGAACGAATCACAGTGTTGACCGGAAATTCCAAAGAATTTTCCATCACCACCTCTTCGAGTAACCCCTCACGAGCCAGAACGACACGGGCATCAGAAATGGATAGTCCCTCCACTGAAGGGACTTGGACCTCTCCTCGGCCTACAGAAACTGTCAACGTAATGACAGTTCCTTGAGGACGTTCTTCTGTGCTGGGAACGCTTTGATCAATGACGATGTTTCGGGCGTAGTCATCGCTTTGTTGTTCGATTCGCTCGACGGTGAAGCCTGCAGCGACAAGAATTTCTTCTGCTTCAAGAAAGTCCATTCGCTGTACTGCAGGAATTCGGACAACGGTGAGTCCCTTTGAAGCGAATAGTCGTATTGGGTTGTCAGGGTCGTTGGGTTCTGCGAGCAGCAAACCGGCGCGAGGGTCTTGTTGAAAGATTTGGTTGGCGGGAACGTCTTGGCGTTCTTGGAATTCGATGGTTATTTGTTCAAATCCGTTATCTCGTAGTTCGTTTTCCGCTTCTTGCCAATCAAGGCCAACAACTGACGGCACTCGCAACCGGTTGTCTGTTTGGCTGGCTACCGCAGGATCGTTATCGTTGCCTCCCGGATCAAAACCATTGACCAGCAAATAGACCAAACCTGCGACCACAATTAATAAAACCACCAACAAGGTGGCCCACACTCGTGTCTTATCGGAAGATGACCGGTTCGCAGCGGTTTCCCTTGACGCTGTTGCTGAATGAGTTTCATCTGACGGTTGGACCGGTGTTTGTGGGGCGGGACGAGTACCAGGTGATGGAGTGACGCGTGTCTGTACGGTTGTTGCTGAGACATGACCGTCGCGTTGGGTAGCGAGAACTTGCTGACCTGTCCGGAAGCGTCGCAAGTCACCGCGTAAGTCATCTGCAGATGCGTAGCGGTCGTCAGGGTCTTTCGTTAATCCAAGAAGACAGATTGCTTCTAACGCTGGAGGAACATCGGCATTGAATTGTGATGGAGGGTTTGGTGCTTCCTGTACATGTTTGTAGGCAATGGATACTGGGGTATCGCCGGTAAAAGGAGGGCCAGCAGTAAGCATTTCGTAGAGAACTACCGATAGTGAATAGACGTCGCTTCTGGGGTCAGCGGGCTGTCCTTGCGCCTGTTCAGGGGAGAGATAGGTAGCTGTGCCCATTACCGAACCGGTTTGGGTCAAATTGTCCGACGTGTTCCCTGTTAACGCTCGAGCGATACCGAAATCAGTAACCTTGACTTGACCGCCGGTGGTGACCAAAACGTTGCCCGGTTTTACATCACGATGGACGACTCCATTGCGGTGAGCGAAGGCCAATGCAGCTGCTATATCGATGGCTATATCAGCAGCGCGGTCTGGGTGGAGAGGACCCTCAGCTCTAATAATTTCGGCCAAGCTTCGACCTTCGACGTATTCCATGACGATGTAGTAAGTACCTGCCTCTTGACCCCAGTCGTAAACACCCACCACATTCGGTTGATTGAGGTTCGCAGCGGCTTGCGCTTCTCTGCGGAACCGTTCGACGAAAGAAGGGTCCGTCGCGTACTCGGGGAACAAGACCTTGATAGCTACGGGCCTGTCTAGAAGTTTGTCTCTACCCAAAAAGACTTCGGCCATACCACCACGCGCGATGCGCCGGTATAGCTCGTATCTTCCGCTGAAAATAGGTCGGTCGTTCTCAGGCATCGGCGTTTCTGGGGGTTCCACTAGGAACCCCTTAGGTTAGAGTTCGGGAGGCGTAGAACAGCCTCGGTAATTCTTCTGGTAATTGCTGCAATGTTGGCCTCGCCGGTCTCTTGATCGTCAGAGCCATCACCCTCCAGAAGTACCGCAACAACGACCTCTGGACGTGTCACCGGTGCTAATGCGACCATCCAAAGATGGTTGCTGCCAGAAAATCTCGAAGCTGACATGCCTGCGACCTGAACGTCGCTGAGCGCGAGACCTTGCGCCGTTCCGGTCTTGACGTTTTCTGATAGCAATCCGAGCAACTTCGCCGCAGTCTCTTTTGAGATGGACTGGTTCAGTACATTCGGCTCAAAATTGTGGATAACGGACCCATCATGAGCGCGCACTTGTTCGACTAATCGAGGTTGGATACGGCTCCCATTGTTTGCGATGGTGGCGAAAAGGTGTGCTACCTGAAGCGGTGTGAGTTCCATCGCGGTTCCGACCGCTGCGTGGGCCGCCGAAGGACTCAGTTTGGTTGGTTTGAGATCTCCTCGCAGAGCATTGTCTGTTCGCACAGGATCCCCTCCGACCAGTCCAAAACGATTCGAAATATCCTGCATCGGTTCTCGCCCGATTTCCTGACCGATAGTTGCCCATCCAGTCACACAAGCATCGACCATCAAAGATTTGATGGTTCCACCACATGCACTGCCGTCTTGGTTGGTAATAGCTGGGGAACGTTGGCTAGCCGGAAATGAAGTGGTTGAGGAGACCGAAAGATCATGGAGGTTGCTTTCGATAGCTGCAGCGGCAGTCACGATCGTGAAAAGTGAACCGATCTCACTACTGTGGTACTCGACTCGGTTAGTTAAAGGCCGCACGGCATCAGAATCCAATGCTTTGAAGTCGGTTGTCGCTGCTTGAAGATCATGAGATGACAGATGGTTCGGATCAAAGTTGGGGGTGCTCCACATCCCCCAAACAGAGCCGGTTGTTGGTTCCAGGACGACAGCTGCGCCAAGATGGCCTGCCATGGCTGCTCGTGTAACCAATTGCACGTCGTGTCTAATCGACAGTTTGAGTTGCCCTGTGCGGGCCTGATCAACAAATAGATCACGGTTGTCCTGTATACGAACCGACAACTCATTACCCGCCAAGAAATTGTTGTGGCTTCGCTCTACTCCCGCTCCTCCGTGTTCTGCCGAGATGAAGCCAACAACATGTGAGTACAACGAGCCATAGGGGTATTGGCGTAACCGGTTACGGGCGCCACTTACGGCAACGGTTTGAGCAATCGTTTTGCCATCAGCGGTCGTTATCACCCCTCTCGGAGCGTCGAAATCGAGCGTAATCTCCCGCGTGTTTTGTGGGTGTTCTCTCAGGTTTCCTGCTCCAACGATTTGGACCATCTCGAGGCGGAAAAATAAAAGGCCATATATGACTAGGAAAGCTATGCCCACGTGCACCAAGCGACGAGTCACGCTGTGTCCTGAGATTTGAAGGAAATACGAGAAAGAATTTGAGTTCGATCAGGGATGACGGGAACAGTTTCGGAGATTCTCAGCAGAAGAGCTAACGCAATAGTGCAGGCGAACAGAGCTGACCCGTTGGAAGCGACGAAAGGCAACGAAAGGTCGCCGGGTGGAAGAAATCGAAGCGGTACAGCAATAGCAGCCCATGCTTGGCTACCGAAATAAATTGCGATTCCGATCGCTAGAAGACTTTCAAATTCTTTGCGAGCAGCGGTAGCGATACGTAAGCCGACTCCAGCGAGCAGCAAATAGCTTGATAGCACTGCAGCACCGCCCATGAAACCAAGCTCTTCCGCGATTGGGACGAATGCGAATTGATCTGTCGCCCCAGCCACCCAACCAGCGGCACCCTCTCCGGGCCCAGAACCTGTCAGGCCTCCACCAGCAAGAGCGAATGACGATCGGGTAATAGCTTCACCGAACTGAGAATTGGACCATGGGTCAGCCCACGCATCAAACCGGTCTTGGAACTCGGCGACACTGCCAACAGTTAGAAGAATCGAGCCACCAACAGCGGCCAAAAAGAACACCAAATCAATTGGACGTCCGACCGCCACCCACCACATCGAAAGGAATATGGCCACCAGGACAAACGCCGAACTCAAGTTGTTTTGGAAGATAACCACCACCGAAGTAATCAACCAGGCACCAATGAGGGGAATGAAACGAGAAGGATCACCATCGAACCGCTCCACTTCACCCAAATATTCGGCGGTATTGCGTGAACGGTAACTTGCTAGCCAAGCTCCAAAAAAGATGACCAGACAAATAGTGCCTATATGACTTGGCTCGATAGCAACAGAACCGAACTGAACTGACGGAGAGGAGTTAACTTCGCCGCTAGTTATTTTCAGAATTACAGGAATCGAAATGCACACCACACCGATGAGCCCCAACGGTGTTTGGATTTTTCTTAACTGATTCAAATCCCGCAGACCCGCTAACACCGCAATGAAACCAACGGTTGCTAACAGGCTCCAAACAAGATGCCGTAACAGTAAGTCCGGGTTAATTCTGAGAACGAATGCGACCCCAAGCCCTTGCAACAAAGCTGCAATTGGGAAGAGCAAGCCGTTAGCGGTTGGCGCCCATTTTCTGAGCGACAGATGGCTAATACCCCACAACAGGAGTAGCAAAGCTAGATATGGGATCACGGCCCACTCGATACTCGTACCCTCAGCGACTGCTGCGACTGCAACTGTTGCAAGCGTGATGAAAGCGGCAAGCAATAGAAGAGTCAGTTCAACTATTCGCTGGTTGTTCACCTCAGCTCCCGCTCTCAGCTTCGAGTAGCCGAGTTCGGAGATTTGCCACAAAATCTTGTGCTTCTGTGAGGTCAGACATCTGTTCACCGTCAGCTAACCGTCGGAGATCTTGATCAGTCAGTTGGACGGTTTGGATTTCAGTCCATTGTTGCAGTGTTGGTTCAAACCAAAGCAGCCCCCCGATCCGACCCTTTTGGATGACAACATGATTAGCGACAACGGTGACGTGATACCCAGATCGCGCATACCACCCGATAGTCGTAACCATCGCGACGCTAGTGACTAACAGCACCACAGAAATAATGACCGTTCCGAGCTTTATGTGGACGCGGTCATATAGCCAACTTCGCTGCTTTACGGTCGACGAGCGACCTTGTTCAACAGAAGATTCTTCGACCTCGCTTTTTGGGAGATTTGGTTGATCGGGTGGCGCAAGAATCGGGCTCTGAGAATCGTCGTCCTCTGGGGGGAGATCCTCATCGGTGGAGTCGACCAGTTCGACGTGGACATCGACTATCAGGACTGTCGAGTTATCTCTCCCGCCGCGGTCGTTCGCTAAACCAACCAGGGCCTTGGCGGTAGCGCTCGGATCTTGTCCAAGTGTCAATTGTTCTGCTATTTCGCTGTCGTCAAGTTCGTTGGTGACGCCGTCGCTACACAAGATGAAACGATCACCAGCAACCGGGTCGAGAACCCAGTCGTCGATTTCGACTTCTGCGTGTACCCCAATGGCACGTGTCAACATATTTCGGTAGGGATGAACTGCTGCTGCGTCTTCGTCGAGTTCACCGCGACGCATCAGTTCTGCGACATAACTGTGGTCTTCGGTTAACTGTTCCAACTGGCTGTTCCGGTGGCGGTAGATCCTCGAATCACCAACATTGAGGATGACGAACTGAGGGCTTTCAGCTTCTCGACTCACTGCAAGTGCAGTCAACGTTGTCCCCATGCCGTGAAGCTCGGGTTGTTCGATGGCAGTCTCATGAACTACTTGGTTGGCTTCGGTTATCGCGTCGCGAAGTTGTGCAAGGTCTTCTCGGTCAGCTTTAGCAACCGTGCGAACAGCAAGGTTTGCTGCTACCTCACCGCCTTGATGGCCGCCCATCCCATCAGCAACAACGAACAGTCCTGAGTCTGCGTACATGGCATCTTGGTTGTTTGCGCGAATGCGCCCCTGGTCTGTAGCGCCTCCCCAGGCCAGGCGCAATCTACGCGTAGGAGAGACGTTCATGACATGACCTCAAAAACGGTTGAACCAATTTGGAGATGGTCACCCGTGCGGAGGGTTGTAGCCGAGGACACTTTCTCTCGATTCAAGTATGTGCCGTTGGTAGAACCTAGATCCTCTAAAACATGGTCGCCTTCACGTCGAAAAATTCGTGCGTGGATTTGACTGGCGTAGCTGTCATCGATGGTGACGTCACAGGTCGCTGCACGGCCAACGGTTATCTCGATGCCGAGATCATGTCGTTGGCCACTTAACGTTTCGGGAGTTCGAACGATAAGAACACTCGCGGGTCTGTCGTTTCTGATGAATCGATTTCGACGAAAACGAGTTTCACGAGTGGGCTTTATCCCCACCCAAATGGCTCGTATGACGCGGAACAAAAAAAGATGTATGAGGACCAGGAGAAGGATTGTTAAAAGTCTTACGAGTTGAGGTGACATCAGACCACCTCAACTCGTAACTGATGGTCACCGATCGTCACGATGTCTGCATGCAACAAGCGATGGTTGTCGACCGCTATGCCATTGACCAAAGTCCCGTTAGTAGAACCAAGGTCAACAATGAACAACCCATGTTGGTCCGCCCTAATTTCAGCGTGATGACGACTGACATTTGATCCGGCTAACACAACCCCGCAGTCATCATTGCGTCCGAGCAGCTGTGGTGTCGTTATAGAGATTCTGATCCCATCTGAGGTGATTAGAACTGCTTCATCGCCAATAGGTGCATCTCGAAACTCGCCCGAAACGTCGCACCGCCCACTTCGGAAACCTGGATTCGTAGCAAAGTCAATAGATAGGGGACCTGTGAACCCATAACCCTTTGACCGGGCATAGTTGTGCGCCACTTCCACCAGTTGACGTCGCAATGTTTCCTCTGCGCCGCCATAGCGATTTCGATCTTTTTGGGAAAAAGCAACAATCAAATGATTGGGAATGATTGGGTGACCGTGAGTGTCAGTCGTCTGCTCCTTTTGGAGGAGACGATTTACCTTTCGCCCGAGGGTCATAGGACTGATGGCAGTTCGAAAGACGCGCGAAGAAGCGCCGCGTATTTTGTTGGATATGCCTTGGGAAGCCATCGTGACACGAGTGTACGACTGCCTACCCTGGCGAAGGGGTCGCCTAGCTCGAACGTGAAAGCTTGAGGCTGCGGAAGAAACTTATTGTGCGGCTAGCCTTGGCCTTTCTAATTAGCGCGAGTGGCGGAACTGGCAGACGCGCAGGCTTCAGGTGCCTGTGCCCGCAAGGGTGTGAGGGTTCAAGTCCCTCCTCGCGCACCAGTGTTCAGCTATTACCAGAAGTCCTTTCGTCCCTCACCACTGTGGAAAGCTCGCATCCTATGAACGGGAAAGATTCTCAAACCTCCAGCAATAATGATTTGGCAGCGGCGTTGGCTCAGTTCAACAGTGGTGTCACCGCTAGCCGGCAGTTAGATAAAGAGGCGAAAGCCATTGCTAAAGCTGAGAAGCGTCGCGATGCGGCTGCCCAGAAACTCAAAGAGTTGATGGAAAAGGAAACCAGCCCAGAAGATAAAGCAGCCGCAGAGGAGGAATATCGGACGGCGGCTGATGAATGGACTCGTTTAACCAATCCTGACGCGACTACTGCCGAACTATCTGAAGAGCCAGCGGTGGAAGGAAGTACCAGCGAGATTTCCGCACCCGAAGAACCCACTGAAATCGCGTCACTGGCAGCAGACACAGAGGACCAAGAACCGACCTAGTCCTGGTCAATTGTGATAGCTCCCTCAAGAAGCAGTAAATATTTTTTTGCTTCTAACCCACCGGCAAAACCTGTTAGAGACCCGTTCGTTCCGATTACCCGGTGACAGGGCAGCACTATAGAAACAGGGTTTTTCCCGTTGGCGGCGCCGATGGCTCGTACCGCTCGAGGGCGCCCAAGATGTTCAGCTTGTTGCTTATATGTCCAGGTATTGCCGTAGGGGATTCTTGCGAGAGCTTGCCATGCGGCTCGTTGGAAATCGGTTCCATGTAAATCAAGGGGTATATCAAAAGTGGTTCTTTCCATAGCGAAGTACTGCTGCAGTTGGAACGCTGTTTTAGTCAGGACAGGATCGGTTGGTGAAGCGGTTAATTCTGTCGGAAGCGATATCCGATTGTCATCGTCGGGCCATAAGACAGCGCGAAGTCCGACTTGGGTGGCGACAAGGGTGAGATTGCCTATTGGAGTCGATAGGTTCTGAAATAGATGAGGCGTACTCATCAGGTACTCCCAAGAACTTCGGGTGCTTGCCACAGATGTTGAGCGGCCCATGAACGGAACGGCCTCCAAATATTAGCTTGGCTCTCCAGTTGCTTTGTATTGAGATCCTGGTTCGCAAGTCTGTTCACGGCTCGAAGTACCCCCAGATCAGATGACGGCATGGCATCGTCGTGTCCAAGTACTCGCATAGCTGCGACTTGAGCAGTCCACGGACCTATACCGGGCAGGGTGCACCAATGTTTTTCCATCTCGTCTAGATCTTCCGACCTCCGCAGATCAATCGTGCCGTCAGTTACTGCGCGCGAGAAATTTTGTAATGTCGTTTTCCTCCGTTCAGTAAGCCCCATGTCGTTTAGTTCGGCATTGGCGAGAATTTCAGGGGAGGGAAAAATTCGGTTCAGGCCGGACCCGGTCGAGACCTGCTGCCCCAACCTGGCTGCTATTCGCCCACTAATGGTGGTCGCAGCTGCCACAGAAATTTGTTGACCAATGATGATACGAATTGATGTTTCGAACGGGTCCCAACACCTCGGAACCCGAACCCAAGGACGTTGCGTTACTAAACGACCGATAAACGGGTCCTGGGAAAGATGTGCAACCGCAAAGGAAGGGTCTTCATCGACAGCGAATAGGTAACGAAGACGATCAAGATCGTCTGTGAGGTTGTCGTTGCTTTGTGAAGTCGTTGTGATTCGTAGATGTCGACCATCATTGGCATCTTCGACTTGGAGAACTCTTGGAATTCCAGCGTGAACGGTGACCCGCGAATAGATGTTGCCTTCAACGCGTTCGACGCCCGGTGTCGTTCGTGGCCTCAGATGATCAAGCAGTTGTTGGAACGAATATGGCTGGACATAACTCACCAATGCTTCCCGGGCGTTGTTCGAGGTTGCTCCGATGGTCACATCTCCAGTATCTGATGGAATGTGAAACGTATGAACCGCAACGGTCTGACGTTGACGGTTGAGGAGTTATCGGACAGGTTGTTTCCAACTGTTGAGGTATGCCACTTCATCGACAGATCTTCTTGGTGCAGGGTGGAAGGAATCACCGGTGTAAAAGGCCACCGGCAGCAACGCGCACTGGCTAACCGTCTCCGGGATGCCAAGAAGTTCAGCGATTTTTGCTTCGTGGGCAAGGTGAAATGTTGTCCACGTCGATCCGAGGCCACGAGCTCTCGCGGCGAGTTGGAAGCTCCACACTCCCGGCAGAACCGATCCCCACCAACCTCCGGCTGAGCCTTCTTCATTTTCTCCAGAGGGGGGCCGATCGAGTCGCAACGGAATCACTAAAGCCGGGACTTCATGCAAATGTTCAATCAGATGAATCGAAGAATCAATAACTCGGTTCGTTCGATCATCGGTGCGAATGTCAGAGCTTGCTGACAGATAGGGGCGACCCACTTCAGCGTAATAATGGGCTATTTCTGCTTTCAGTTCAGGATCGGTAACGATGATCCACCGGTTCCGTTCTAGGTTTCCGCCGACTGGGGCATGCCCAGCCACCTCAATGCAATCTAAAAGCAGGTCTAAGGGGACGTCTGTATCCAGATCTAGTCGTTTGCGAACCTGTTTTGTTGTTGTGAGCAGGCGGTCTACTTCGTTGAGGTCAAAATCGGTCATCGGAACGAAGGTATCCCTGTGATCTCTTGGCCGAGGATTAAGCCGTGGATTTCTTCTGTGCCTTCATAGGTCATGACTGACTCCATATTGTTGGCGTGTCGCATAGGGCTGTATTCGGTGCTCACACCATTCGCACCCATCATTGCTCGTGCAGTTCGCGCTGCATCAATGGCGACTCGACAGTTATGTCGTTTCGCCATAGAGATGTGATACGGACGAAGGCTGTGATCTTCCTTAAGCCGTCCAAGACTCATGGCCTGGAGATTGGCGTTTGTCATTTCGGTCAACATGTCAGCAAACTTGATTTGGTTGATCTGGAAACTTGATAGCGGCTTGCCGAACTGGGGACGTTCCTGCTGGTAGTCGAGTGCTGCGTTGTAACAATCGCGGGTGACTCCGACTGCCCCGAACGCTATGCCGTATCGGGCTTCGCTTAAACAACTCAACGGTGCACCGATGCTGACCGCGTCTGGAAGTCGCATGGATTCGGGGACTTTGACGTCATCCATATAGAACTCGCCGGTCACCGAAGCTCGGAGCGAAAGTTTGTTCTGGATTTTGCGTGCTTCGAAACCGTCGGAGTCCGTGGGAACCAGGAACCCCCGAAAGCCTTCATCAGTGTTGGCCCACACGATTGCAATATCGGCGATCCCCGCGTTGGTGATCCATCTTTTCGAACCGTTCAGAATCCAGTCATCTCCGTCCCGTTTGGCTCGGGTGGCCATAGATGAGGGGTCTGACCCGTGGTCGGGTTCTGTGAGACCGAAACAGCCGATGATTTCGCCGGCAGCCATTCCCGGCAACCACTGCTCTTTTTGTTCCTCTGACCCATATTTCCAAATTGGGAACATGCACAACGAGCCCTGTACTGACACGAAACTCCTAAGACCACTGTCACCCGCTTCGAGTTCTCGACAGGCGATGCCGTAGGCCATTGCTGAAGCCCCTGCGCATCCATAACCCTCAAGATGCATGCCTAACAAACCCATGTCCGCGATTGTTGGGACCAACTCCATTGGGAATGTCCCTGCCTCGAAGTGTTCCGCAACAAGTGGTTTGAATTCGTTGTCCACGAACTTTTTGACCGTGTCGCGGATCATTTGTTCGTCGTCGTTCAAAAGAACGTCTAGACCATAGAAGTCGGAAAGGTCTGCCATACAGGCCAGTATGTCCGCAGAACGGTCAGCGCGGCTATTCCGTTACGAGACTTTTGGTTTAATTCGTTGCCACTGGACGGTCGTCGCTGTTACTCCACTGCGACCATGAGCCGGCATATAGACGAGCTTTGCCCAATCCGGCGTGCTCAAAGGCCAACAAATTGTGGCAGGCACTCACCCCAGACCCGCAGTACATCACTGTTGCTTGCCCATTGACGCAACCGGCAGTTTCGAATCGTGCCCGTAGCTGCTCAGGTGAATGGAAATAGCCGCTTTCAGCCAGGTTGGCAGCGAACGGAAGATTTGTCGCCCCAGGGATGTGGCCTGCTTGAGGGTCGACGGGCTCGTTCTCGCCTGAAAAACGGTCAGGGCTTCGAGCATCAACCAACGTTTCGTCAGGTGTTCCTCCGGCCAGTCCGGCAGCGTCAGCGTCGGCGAATAACTCCTGAGGCCATTCACGTATTGGGTGGTCGACCGCTTCACGAACAGTCGGAAACGTGTCTAGTTGAGCAGGCCAGGCTTGTAATCCTCCGTCAAGTAACGCTGCATTGTGACCAACAACGCGCAACATCCACACCAACCGGCCCGCCGACATTCCTCCAGTGTCGTCATACGCGACAACAGCGGTGTCGTGACTGATCCCAAGAGCACCCATGCTCGCAGCGAACGACGCTGCTGCTGGCATCGGGTGGCGTCCCTCCGACTTCCTTGGGAGTGTCGCCAAATGCTCATCTAGATCAACAAAAATTGCTCCAGGGATGTGCCCTTCGTTGTACTTCTGACGGCCCGGCGTGCGGTCGAGATACCAACGAACATCACAAAACACTATGTCTTGACGATCGGTGAGCTGTTCCGCGGAAATGATTGGAGGGAGTGACTGGTCGCTCATTGGCTGAACATCATCATCCATTGCTCTTCGGACTCTGGTTTGAAGACATAGTTCATGTCCCTGGTCATGCCCATCGTCGCTGAGGAATGAAACGAATAACGGTGACCCGGAAACAGAACGGTGTCATCTGGAATTTTGGCCAACGTGTGATGAAGAGAGTGATACATCGCCGCCGCGTCACTTCCGGGTAAGTCTGTGCGTCCGCACCCTTCCAAAAAGAGGGTGTCGCCAGCAACCAACGTTCCTTCCACAAGGAAACATTGGCTCCCGGGGGTATGGCCGGGGGTGTGTAACAAGTCGATACGAATATCTCCGACCAGAATGTGGTCACCAGGCTGATGAACCTCGAGATCTCCATCACTGACCTCTGTCACCTTTTTCACCATGTCGGCTTCTTCGGCTTGCACATGGATCTTTGTGCCCTTGATGTCGAGGAGTTCTCGAACGCCCTCAATGGTGTGCCCCATCATTGAACCGCCGACATGATCAGGGTGGTAATGGCTCGCAAGAACACCGCAGAGATTCATGCCATCCCGGTCAAGGATTCCCAAGATGTCATTCACGCCGTAAGCAGGGTCGACCACTATGGCGTCACGAGTTTCTCGATCTCCGATGAGATAAACAAAATTGGCCATCTGGGAAGCCATAGGGTCATCCGTCGCGAAATCACGTCCCGAAAGAAGCTGACGAAAATAGAACCTGTCACTGGTCATACAGGTAAGCGTAGCGAGACGTAGAAAACCTGGTTGATTCAAGTGCTGCCGAACCATTTTTGTTGTCGATGCACGGCATCATGGTGGTAATGATCCCCGACCTGTTCGACGTGCGATGAGAAACCGCATTCTTCGTTTCCTGACTTACGGGGCTGTAGGCGTTGTCACTGGCCTCATCGTGGCAGGCGTCATTGTGTTAGCCGAAAAGGTTTTGCTTGAAGCAGTTCTGCATCGCAGTCTTTTGCAGCAAGCCTGCGCCCCTGCTGTGGGGCTTTGGATAGCGGTGCTGTTGCTGCGATGGTCTGATTCAGGTAACCCCTTGTCGCCGTCCACCTCTGAGGAGTACATCCGCGGATACCACAACAAGTCCTATGTCTTAAAAGTTGTGCACCTTCCGTTCCGACTGCTTGCCGGTGTCGCCACGGTCGGTCTCGGCGGGGCAGCAGGGTTGGAAGGTCCAGCTATTTACGCTGGCGCGACCACCGGCTCCGCGATTCAACGACGGTTGTCGTGGCTGTTTCGAGACAAGGACGGTCAAGCACTTCTCGTAGCGGGAGCGGCAGCGGGAGTAAGCGCTGTCTTCCAGGCCCCGGCTACCGGCGTGCTGTTCGCTTTGGAGTCACCATACAAAGGTGACTTAGGTCGACGAGCATTGCTCCCAGCGCTGTTATCAAGCGCGTCGAGCTATGTGACGTTCGTGCTTGTCAGCGGGTTGGATGACGACCTTCCATTTGAAGTTCGGACCGATCTGGTACGAGTCGGATTTGGGCAACGCGAACTTTTGGGTGCTGCGATAGTGGGAGCGTTATGCGGGTTTGCTGCGATGGTGTTCAGTCGGGCGATCAAAGGCGCGAAACGTCTCCAACAATCACGGCCATGGTGGATGTTGGCGGCCGCTGGGGGCCTGATTGCCGGTGGATTAGTGGTGTTGAGCGATGTGCTGTTCGATGCACCACTATCGATGGGCCCCACAGCCGAAGGCCAAGTTCTGAGATGGGTCTTGAACCCAGATGAGGCACTCCCGATGCTTGGGATGCTTCTGGCGATCAGATTGGTCGCGACATCGACACTGATCGCCAGCGGCGGCGTCGGCGGAGTGTTCATTCCTCTTGCGGTGCTGGGGCTGATCATTGGACGCATCGTTGGAGGATGGATTGACGTCGGACTTGAGTCCATGGCCTTCTTCCCGTTCATCGGGGTAGCAGCGTTCCTCGCCGCCGGGTATCGCACCCCGCTCGCGGCTGTGATGTTCGTCGCCGAGTCAACAGGAGCACCAGCATTTGTCGTGCCGGGGCTGATTGCTGTAGCCGTGAGCCAAGTTGTCGTCGGCGGGTCATCAGTATCGGATTATCAGCGCGACACCCGAATCGGGCATCTAGAACGTCGTTTCCAGATGCCAATCACGTCTGCGATGAAACGAGAATTTCAGACAATCGCAGCAACCGATTCGCTCACTGATTTTGTGTGGGGTTTCGCGTTCCCCAGAAAACAACTAGAGGCTGTCGTAGCTGACGTAGATGGCCAATTCCAAGGAATCGTGAAAGTCAGCGACGCCGGAGACATCGACCAAGATCTCTGGTCAACAACGAAATGCAGCGACATCATGATTGAAGGATTATCGCCGGCTCGATTGTCATGGACCGTACGCGAAGTCAGCGCATTAATGGAAGAAGCCGGAACAGACATATACCCAGTCGTCGACACCGCTGGACGGGTCGTAGGGGTCGTCACCGACCAAAGCATTGTTAATGTCGTTGAACTGCTCGACGAAACACAAGGGGGTTGAGCGTGTCGCAGCATGAAGAGATCGGT
>JASLTG010000022.1 GCA_030743005.1 Acidimicrobiales bacterium
GTGGCCCATAAGTCAGAGATCGCCTCATCTTGCAATGACATTCCCGGCAGCGCTGGCGCAAAAGCTCCAGTAACGATGCCGCGGAGGCGGTCTGAACGTGACTGAGAAGTTGCTCCCACAGCCCACAATGCCTCACGACGTCCAAGACCGAAACAATCGAAAGCACCTGCCGTGGCTAACGCCTCCAACTGTTTCTGAGACACCGCTGTGCTTCTCGATAGTTGCTCCAGATCTTCATAAGGTCCTCCGGCAGCAATTTCGAATGCTAAATCTGCACTGAAACCTCTAACAGATAAGAAACCCAGCCTTACCGCCACGCCACCTGTCGACTCATCAGAAGTTTCAAGCGTCGCTTTGTCCGCTGAAATGTTGAGGTCCGGAGTCAATACTTTTACTCCGTGACGTCTCGCATCTTGGACTAACGAGTGGGGTGAATAAAAACCCATAGGTTGAGAATTAAGTAGCGCAGCACAAAAAGCTGCCGGGTAGTGATACTTGATCCACGACGAGGCGTAGACAAGGTGCGCAAACGAAACAGAATGACTCTCCGGAAAACCGTAATTAGCGAAGGCGACCATTTTCTCCCAAATCTGATCGGCAACTTTTTCATCTATTCCTCGTTGCGCCATGCCTTCATATAGTCGACCTCGGAGACGGTTCATCCGCTCTCGAGATCGTTTAGAACCCATCGCTTGGCGTAACTCATCAGCCTCTGTAGATGTAAAACCTGCAACATCAATTGCCATCTGCATGAGTTGTTCTTGGAAAAGTGGAACGCCCAGGGTTTTAGAAAGAGCTGGTTCAAGGAGAGGATGGAGATATGTAACTGCTTCCTCTCCATTACGCCGACGAATATATGGATGCACAGAACCACCTTGGATAGGACCAGGGCGGATAAGTGCCACTTCAACAACTAAATCGTAGAAACAACGGGGGCGGAGCCTAGGAAGAGTCGCCATTTGTGCTCGTGATTCCACTTGGAATACACCGATTGAGTCTGCCTGACACAACATTTCGTAGACCTCATCTTCTTGGGGTAAAGCGCCAAGATCTAGATCCACTTGGTGAGTTTCGGCAATGAAGTCCACAGCTGCATGCAACGCGGACAACATTCCTAGACCAAGCAGGTCAAACTTCACTAGCCCAACTGAGGCGCAGTCATCTTTGTCCCACTGCAGAACAGACCGACCGGCCATTCTTGCCCACTCAACCGGGCACACCTCAACTATGGGGCGGTCACAAATCACCATCCCACCTGAGTGAATCCCTAAATGCCGTGGCGTTCTCTCAATTTCTGAGGCCAATTGGAGAACATCAGGTGGCACAGCTTTCTGATCCCGTTCATTGATCTTTTGTTGGGAACCAACTGGTTGGTGACGTTCAAGAGACTTAGACCAGGCATCCTGTTGGCCAGAGTCGTAACCCAAAGCGCGAGCAGCATCGCGAACTGCCGATCGTGTTCGGTATGTAATGACATTGGCGACCTGCGCTGTGTGCTCTCTGCCGTAGCGCTGAAACACATATTGAATGACTTCCTCACGTCTTCCGCTCTCTATATCAAGGTCTATATCAGGAGGTCCCTCTCGTTCTGACGACAGAAATCTTTCAAACAACAAACCGAGCGAAACAGCATCAACATTGGTAATACCTAGGGCATAACAAACAGCTGAATTAGCTGCGGAGCCTCGTCCTTGACAAAAAATGTCGCGGCTGCGACAAAACGAAACGATGTCCCAAACAACAAGGAAATAGCCTGGGAAACCGAGTTTCTCGATTACCCCAAGTTCATGTGCAATCTGCTGCCAAGCTCCGGCAACCTTCTCAGCAGATCTAGCTCCATAACGACCTGTCCCTCCGGCATAAACGACTCTTCGCAAGTACGACATTTCATCTAAATCATCTGGACATGGGTATGGGGGAAGTTTTGGTGCAACTAGTGCTAGGTCGAAAGCGCATTCTCGTCCCAGCTCCGCTGCTGTCTCAACTACACCGGGGTAACGAGAGAACCAATGTTGTTGCTCAATGCCTGACCGCAAGTGAGCTGATCCATGGCCTGGAAGCCATCCGTCTATCTGGTCGAGCGAGCGACGGCTACGAATTGCTGCCATCGCTTTCGCTAAGCGACGCTTAGATGGAACGGCGTAATGAACACCATTGGTACAGAGCAGCCCAACTTTTTGTTCTACTGCCAAATCTGTCAAACGATCATTTCGGGAATCATCAGAAGGATCTCCATGGTTCCAAAGTTCAACGAAAACATTTTCGCTCCCCGCAGCTTCAACTATTTGGCAAAGTTCCCTTCTTGCTCCTGGTACACCTTCCGCTTCAAGTGCAGCGGGGACAGCGCCTCTGCGCCCAGCGGTAAGTAAAGCCCAATCTCCTCGATGAGAATCCAAAGCATCAAATAACTCAGGTGTGGATATGCGGGGAGCATTCTTCTCTCCAGCCATTTGACTCTGTGAAAGAAGCGCTGACAATGACGCATACCCTGCGGGGTGACGGGCTAGGACGATAAGTCGCTTGCCGGCCGGGTCAACAGAGCCCACGCGAGAAAAGTTGCTGCCCTTTGTCCTGAGTGTTGAAGTCTCTTCAGACTGCCAGGCATCTACCGTGATCTCGGCACCAAAAACTGTAGGAAGTCCTACCTCTCGCGCACATTCCGCAAACCGCACAACCCCATAAAGCCCTCCATGGTCCGTTAAAGCTAAGGCATTTAGATCAAGCCGAACTGCTTCTAAAACCAACTCTTCGGGGCTTGAAGCACCATCAAGGAAGCTGAAATGAGAGTGGGCATGCAATTCGGCATACGGAACCACCGTGCGAGTTCGTTGACCTTTTCGAGGTCTAGTAAATCTCTCAGCGAGTGCATCATCCGAGGCATAGGTTTCCCCGGCTCCACTATGGGAACTATCAGTACGGTCGGAATGTCGATCAGAAAGTCGACGCTCTAGCTCCCGCCATGGCATAGCAGGATTGTTGAAACCCATGCCATACATAATCGAACATATGTTCGGTAGAAGTCAAGACAGACGAGCAGGATCGGAGTACCTTTCACTCATGCAGAACGCAATCCCTGATGGGGTAGAACTCGCGCATCTCGTGCAACAGGGTAAGGCCTCTCCTGTCGAACTTCTCCAAGATGCAATCGCTCGGGCTAACGATCTCAACCCTCATCTAAACGCAATCATTCATCGATTAGACGAACAAGCTCATATCAAAGCAACAAAGATGTCTGATCAGAAAGCCCCCCAAGAGGCCACTCTGTGGGGAGTGCCTTTTCTCACAAAGGACCTAACGGTCATGACTGAAGGCGATCCCTACCATGCTGGCAATGTTGCTCTTCGCGATGCTGATTATCGGGCCGAACACACAACTCACCTAGCAACGATGTTTGACTGCTTGGGTTTAATCAATTTCGGTCGAACCAACACGCCGGAATTTGGCGGAACGGTTACAACTGAGCCCGTCTCTCATGGGGCCTGCAAGAATCCTTGGAACTTGGAGTATTCAACTGGCGGTTCGAGCGGTGGTTCCGCTGCTGCGGTAGCTGCAGGAATCGTCCCAATAGCTCATGCGAATGACGGGGGTGGATCTATTCGCATCCCCGCCTCAGAATGCGGATTGGTTGGGCTTAAGCCGAGTCGAGGTCGGGTTTCTTTCGGTCCAAAACTTGGAGAATCCTGGGCTGGTGTTGCCATCGATGGTGTTGTCACCAGAACACTCAGAGACACTGCCCGTGTATTAGACGGAGTTTCTATGCCATGGCCAGGTGATCCGTATTGGGCACCGCCCCCGAAATTGTCTTTTGAAGAGGCACTATCTACGCCTCCGAGACCATTGAAGATCGGCTTCGTTACCGACTCATCTTGGGGTCCGATCCATCAGGATTGCATCGATGCTGTTCAGAAGACAGCGTTGCTGCTTCAGGACCTCGGCCACATGGTCGAGGACAACAGCCCGAGTCCCTTATTCGACGATGAGTTATTTCACCACTTCAGGGTCGTCATGGCTTCGAATGAGGCGTTCTCCGTGGACAAACTAGGTGACGCTATAGGCAGAAGTTTCGGTGTTGGGGATATGGAGGGTGACACGAGAGCTCTCGTCGAGCGAGGTCGCACATACGCTGCAACCGACTATCTAGCTTCGGTTGAATGGTTTCACTCTTACTCAAGACGAATGGCTGAGTGGTGGTCAAAGTTCGATCTTCTTCTGACGCCGGTAATCGCCCAACCGCCCCCCAAGCTGGGAGAGTTACGTGACCCAAAGCTAGGGACCCAACGCCTACGTGAGTTGCTTCTGTTTACAGTTCAGTTCAATGTGACAGGCCAGCCAGCCATCTCCCTACCTATGCATACGAGTAGCAACGGTCTACCTGTTGGAGTCCAATTGGTTGCAGCTATGCATGGAGAGTCTTCTCTGTTGCAGTTAGGCCGTCAGCTCGAATCAGCGTCCACTTGGCATGATCGAAAGCCGACGGTGTGCGCTGCATAAATTCAGTTGACGCGTATTGTGTCAAGCGTCAACGAAAGAAGTCCTTGTGAGTCGCCGATCTCTCACCGATGCCGCTTTATTAACAAGACTTCTTGGTACCGAAGTTCGTTCCGGTTTCGCTGTCAGCGATCCTGCCTTAGTTCCTTTGCAGCGAAAAGAGCTAGTCGTCAGGTCCGCTCTCTGTGCTCTGGGGTTCGTTCTTGCTGCCTCTTGGGGCACTCTTTTGCCATTGGCAATTTCCGCGTTTGCAGGATGGGATCACTTCGCCCGTCGACGGCGTTCGGTGCTAGTTGCTACTGAAGTCGGCCTCCACTTGGTCGCAATTCGTGGGCAGAAAACAACTCTGACCCGTGAATGGAAGGTTGATGTGGAAGCTCGTCTGATCTTGCGGCCAGATAATCCCGAGGTTCCGCTGCAACTCCCAGGTTGGGTAGGGGTCATCCACGGCGCTGATATTGAACGAGCCGAAAGATCTATCCGCGATGGTGGCGGTGAGCCCGTGAGACTCGTCAGCGATGACTAAAATTTCGACTGCACCTCTATAACCGCTGCTTCGCAATCCTCGCTGACCAACAAAGCGTCTAGGCCTACAGCTAGGGCGCCTTGGATATTTTCTGGATGGTCGTCAAGAAAGAGACAGTCTTTAGGAGCTAATCCCAGTTGAGTGCATACGAGCAGATAGATATTTGGGTCAGGTTTTCTCATACCTACTTCACAAGAATCGATTACGGGTTCAAAACATTGCAGGGGTATCCGGTCTCTCCACTGACGCCATTCTCTTACGTTGTTCGTCAAAATTGCGGTTCGTATACCTCCCGCCCGAAGCTCGCTAGACAATTCGAGCATTGGAACGACCGGTTCCGCCTCGGCAAAGGGGTTGAAATCGTCAGCGGTCATTGTCGTCGCCTTGTGGCCCGGGGGCAGCTCCGACGAAAAGGTCCTTTGCATCTGGGTAACAAAATCTGAAAGCTCGATACGGCCACATTCAACTTCATGCCATATCGGTGGGTCTTCGCCAGGTTCAATTCTCCGTGCGTAGTCTCCGAAAACCTCCTTAAGCACCGTGAGTGGGATATCCCATTGTTCAGCCCACCGCAAAGCCGCTAGGAAGGGAGACTCCAAGAGAACTCCACCTACATCAAAGATTACGGCCTTCGGACTCATCACCTGAAAGCTAACCAGACGTCGCCGCGGCGCCTTACATATGTAGGGTCATATTTGTGCGGCTTCTTAGTTTTACTCTTAACCACGACTCTCGATTCGGGATCGCTACCGATGATGGGGTCATAGATCTGAGTCATCGTATGGGTTTCAGCGATTTGAATTCAGCCTTGAGTGACCTTGACCAGGTGCGAGCGTTCGAAGATGTATCACCTGATCATTCGTGGGACTCGATTTCATTCGACATTCCAGTGCCTAATCAACGTCGCGTCTTGTGCGCTGGTCTGAATTACCACAAGAAGTATCCATTAGGCGGTGAAGTCAAGCCACCTAAACAGCCCGTTTATTTCAACAAACCGCCGGGTTCTTTGGTCCCTCATAACGGTCAGCTAATTCGCCCTATCGCATCGGTTCAGTTGGATTATGAAGTTGAACTCGCAGTGATTATTGGGCGATCAGGGCGACATATTTCTGAATCCGTTGCACTTGATCACGTTGCCGGGTACACAATCCTTAACGATGGCTCGGTGCGAGATTGGCAGCGCCACGGAGTTGCTGCAGGGAAAAACTTCTTTCAGTCAGGTTCTTGTGGTCCTTGGATTGTGACAAGTGATCAAATCCCAGAACCTTCAAATCTTTCGGTGATGACTCGTGTAAACGGGGAACAGCGTCAAAACGCTGGAGTGGACGAGATGATCTTCAGCGTCCAAGAACTCATTTCTTACATGTCACAGATAATGCCCTTGGAGCCTGGTGACATTATTGCTACCGGTTCTCCTGAAGGAACCGGTGGCTCTATGGAGCCTCAAGTTTGGTTAACGGACGGCGATGTCATCGAATTCGAGATTCCCGCGATTGGAATACTCGCCAACACCGTGGTTGACGAAACGATTTAGTTAGGGCGATACCCAAAGTGTCGCGCCGGTCGGTACCTTTGATCACAACGACAAGTAAAGGAAAATCGTCCTGTCACGTTCACGCCGATTCACTGCTGTGGCGACCATCGTTTTACTTATGGGGACGTTCCTTGTTGTCCCCTCGGCTAGCAGCGCTGGTAAGAGCAGCGCTCAATTACGCAAGGAGAAAGCTGCGTTGCAGCAGCAGGTCACACAGCTCCGCAACGAACGTGACGCCTTCCAACAGGAGGTGCTCGATCAAGCTCGAATCGTTGATACCGCTACGGCAGATGTAGCCGAAGTTGAACAAGCACTGGCTGACCTCGATTTACTTGTCGCCGAGCAGCGAGACGACTTAACCCGAGCGGAACAAGCGATGGAAGGCGCCGTTCTGGCGGTATCTGCAGCCGAGCGAAAATCAGATGAGCTCGCCGATCAACAAACGGCGCTAAACGGTCGAGTTAACGACTTAGCGTTACAGACCTACATAGGTCGTGATTCAACAGTCGAAGGGTCGTTTGGGTTAGCGAGAACCGGAGATATCTACAAGGCAGCTCGAGTGCAAACCCTCATCGGAGCCGCGTTTGGCGACATAAACAACACGTCCGACGAACTTCGTGCCCTCCAAATAGATACTGCAGTCGCAACGAAAGCATTGAATGAGGCAGTGACTCAAAGGGAGTTGTTGCGTACCGAAGCCGAGATTCAACTCGAGCAGCTGTTGGACGCTGTCGGCTTACAAGCTCAGATTGTCTTCGAAGCAGAGAGTCGACTGGAGGCCCGACTATATGAAGCTGCAGCTTTAGCTGAACTTGATGCTGAGATGGCCGAGAAAATTGAAAGTGAACAGAACAATTTGGCCCGAGTAGTTAAGGCAGAAAAGGCTAAACGAGCCCAAGAGGAGCGTCTTCGCAGGGAAGCTGAACGGAAGCGAAGAGAAGCAGAGGAAGCACGTCAACGACGCTTACTAGGCATCGCTGATGCCCCGACATCAATCAATTTTGACAAGTCGGAGTTAACGACAGTCTGGGGTATTCGAGTACACGAATCGATCGCCGACAAACTACTTGCCCTGTTAAAGCATGCTTCACGAGATGGCATCAGACTCGGTGGTGGTGGCTACCGAAGTTCACAATCTCAGATCAATTTGCGACGAGCACATTGTGGTACGAGTAACTACGCCATTTACAGCAAACCCTCCTACCAGTGTCGTCCTCCAACTGCTCGTCCGGGTGCTTCGATGCATGAGCGGGGTCTAGCGGTGGACTTCACACAAAACGGGCGCGCCCTTTGGAGTAACACGTCCGGTTACAGGTGGCTGAAACGCAACGCGTCAAAATACGGATTCCGCAATCTGCCAAGTGAACCTTGGCATTGGTCGACAAATGGTCGATAAGTAATTCCCGAGGGCCGCTGCGACACATTCTGCTTATTCATAAGATGCCTCAAGCCACCATTTGCCATTCTCAATGACGCAAAGGTGAGACGTCCCGTCCGCAAGTAAAAACTGGAATCTCGCTTGCCGACTTTTCGTAGCAGGATCCCACCATTTCTCGTCGAGAAGCCAAGGGCCTCCCCACCCAATAATCGGATGTGATCCTAAAGAGTCACTCCGGATACGGACTGGATCTTCTTCTATCTGACCGCGCCCACTTACTCCTATACGGCGACCGTTGCCGTCCGTTACCTCTACTTGCTGGGCTTGAGGCAGAACAGCTATAGGTAGCGGAGCAGGCAATCGACCTGGCCATGGAGCAGCCGTTGACTCAGGCAACGTAATTACTTGGTCAGGATCAAATCTCGTACCTGCTAGTGGAACTCGCTGTTCAATATCTGTTAGCCGCCGACCTCCTCCTCGTTGAACCACAGTCACCGAATCTGGGCCCAACAGTCCCTGGATACGTACGAAAGATCGAATAGCGCGTTCATCATTTACTGTCTTTTCACCCCAAAAACCCAGTTGTTGACCACTATCTGGGACTGTCTCATCGACTGTTAACCGCACCGAAGACAACGGCCCGGTGGGGGGATTTTCTGATTGGTACCACCCTTCTAGCTGCCAACGAACTCTGTCGGTTATATCGGCAGATGTGAACTGATGTTCATGGCGCCACAACCGACTAGAGACCTCACCATGTTCGGATTCCACTTCAATCAGAATTCGCACGCAGGCAGACCCGTTAATCGCTAAATGTCGATGAATGCGGTCAGCTAATGCTTTCGCTACAAACACGGCTGTTTCCACATGATCAGCAGGAGGGTCGATTTCGCTTTCTTCTAAAACAACATCTGAAATGGAATGTAGGAGCGGGGCTCTACCGTCTATTCCTTGAGCTAGTTGCTGCGCTAGCAAGCCTGGCGACCCAAACCGCGCAAGCAATTCTTCACTCGGGAGGGCGCCAATATCCTCAAGCGTTTTTAAGCCGAGTCGGCGAAATACATCAACAAGCTCTTTAGCTTCAAGCAACGGCGAGTATTTGCTAGCCAAAACATCAACCGGAAACGGCGCTAGAAATGTGGCGCTGCCTTCCGGCACAACAACTTGTACACGCGAAAGACTTGTGAAAGTAGCTGCCAAAACTGCGGCGAAACGACTATCAGCTACCCCGATTCGCGGTTGCATAACACTAGGCACTTCAGTTGTTTTCAGTACTGCGGATAATGCTTTTAACGTCCGTTCCGCGACGATCCGGGCAAGAGCTTGGTCGCCACCGAAGTAGCGCGATGGGCCTCGAGTTGGGAAAGAACACCAACCACCAGTCGCAATTTCAATACGGGGGGTCACTGATTCAAGTGATGCAACAACAGAATTAAATTTTCTAATGCTGCGCTCTTCATCGTCCTCGATAATTTTTAGATCTGCACAAAGTTTCTGAGCTTCTCGACGACGGGTCCCGGGTGTTATTCCATGTTCGGCACCAGCAGGTGTTACATCAACAACTCGGTCCTTTTTGACAACGGCAGCGCGGTGGTCATGAGTAGCACCAGCAGCAATCACTCGCCAATGGGGAATGATGAGAACCAATGTCCGAGTATTTGTCAGAACCACTTAGAACACTCACTAACTGGCCTGAAGCACTTGTTCGCCTATTTCAGGCAAAACTTTCTGCATTCGGGGAGCGGACTGTAAAAGATTGGCAGGTTCATTGCTTTGATCAACGGTCTTTAAGCGACCTTCCTTGTCGGGAAGCCACACAAGTTCTCTACGTAAATTGGAATTAGCGCCTCGACCTACTAGCTCTATCTCTACTTTCCTAGAGAGTAAATGTCCGTGTCCCCACCCAATACCTGTCCACGTTGCCTGGCTAACTCTGAGACAAAGGTCGGGACGTAAATTGCAAAGAGTGGCCTTCCCAACAGTGAGAATTGAGGTACCTCTTTCGCGCATCAATGCAACAATTTTGCGCCCATGGTCAGGAGGCAACTTGATATCTGGTCCAACCAAGATGAGGTCAACTCCTGCCATTAAGGCATGGATGACAGCTCCTACTTGATCTCTAGGGTGATCTATAAATACCCATCTAGAAAACTCGATTCCTAGATCGGAAGCTGCTGATGAACCCAACATCGGAAGACCTACAGCTCCTACCCAGCTTCCAGAACGAGATACGGCAATAGTCAAAGCACTAGCAAGACTAAGCGCCGCTACTCCCGTGATTTCGGTCGTAGATCCTTGCCTTATGCCTCCATCAGTAAATAAACCTGCTAGTTCATCAACTACCGGAAAAGTACGGTGTCGAGCGAGAACTAACGGAGAAGACTCCTGATGGATGTCATTTATTAGAGAAATTCCGGAAGATGCATTTTGCATTCCAAAACTTTAACCGAACGTATGTTCGATTGAAACTCTGGCTCGGATTTGTTCTATTTATGTCTCATAATGGGCAAATAAACCGGTGATGATCTCAACGATTCCTTCCGACGTGAACCCCTTGGCAAGATCGACTGTTGCCACGTTCCCATGAACATGAAGGTAATCAACCCCTCCTCGAGCAAATAGTCGTGCTGCAAGAACATCAGCAGGGTCTTCATCGCTTAAAGCATCAGCTTCGCTGCGGTAGTAGCGATGCCCCATACCTGTTAGCGGACGATTGGTTTCGAACCTAATTGTTCCTGGACTAGTGGGAGAAATTTTTTCAGCAACTCGGACAGGTTGACCCATGAGTAGGAAGATTAGTCGTGTTACGGGCTAGGTTGAGAATATATTTGCTACTTCTGAACTGCCCTGGAGATCTCCAATGTCTGAGATGACCGAAGAACAATTCACCAATGAGGCCTCTGCCTTTCTAGAGGCCAACATGTCGCGTAAAGCTGAGCAGAAAGCTTTTGTATGGGGAGAAGGCCCAGACAATGCAGCGATGTTCGAAGAAGTGGACCGCGACAAGGAGCAACGAGACCTTGCATTTGCAAAGGAATGGCGCGCTAAAAAGTTTGATGCCGGCTTCGGATGGATTTCAGGGCCAGCTGAAATTGGTGGGGGTGGCCACCCTCGAAGGTTCGAGCGTGTTTGGGCAAATTTAGAAAGCCAATACGAAGTACCTGACAGTGGCTTTTTCGGCATCGGCTTAGGGATGGTCGCACCAACCATTCTTGCTCATGGTAATCCCGAGGTAGTGGCTGATCTGTTACCCAAGATGTACCGGGCAGATCTCGTTTCTTGCCAACTGTTCTCAGAACCAGGGGCCGGCTCTGACCTCGCAAGCTTGCAGATGCGTGCTGATCGAGATGGAGAAGAGTGGATCTTGAACGGCCAGAAAGTTTGGACGTCTGGGGCTCAGTACAGCGATGTAGGAGAAGTGATAGCCCGTTCAGATTTCGATCTACCTAAGCACCAAGGACTCACGGGTTTCATGGTTGACATGCATGCTCCCGGGGTGGAAGTAAAGCCCTTGCGGCAGATGACTGGCGGAGCCAACTTCAACGAGGTCTTCTTTACGGATGTTCGAGTTCCTGACACGCATCGACTTGGTGACGTCAACCAAGGCTGGGGTGTAGCGCTTACAACTCTAATGAACGAACGAGCCTCGATCGGCTCAGGTAGCGGAGGCACTGGAGGTAGCTATACGAAACTAAGCGCCATGTTGAAGCACTTTGATCTCAACGAAGATGCTCTAAGCCGTCAGCAGCTCATGAACATTTTTACATATGGAAAAGTTCTGGGATGGTCGAACCAACGGACCATGGATGCTCTTAAAGCAGGGAAAACTCCTGGGCCGGAGATGTCATTATCAAAGATGGGGTTGACCCGACAAATGCAAGCAACTTGCAACTTTGTCTCCGATGTACTGGAGGCTCGCTTGATCGCTGACACCGGCGAATGGGGAACTTTCTCGTGGGCGGGGTATCTGCTCGGTCAACCAGCGATGCGGATCGCTGGTGGATCTGATGAAGTGATGAGAAATATTGTCGGGGAACGTGTACTGGGCCTACCAAAGGAGCCTGGTATTGACACCACAAGCCCATTTAGAGAAATACGGGTCGGAACTCAAAGATCCGACTAGCCGCTAGTTGATTAGCGGAGACCTTCACTGCGTGCGGGCGGTGACAACCCAGGCAGCTCCTGGAAGCTTGACTATCCCGTGTTTCTCATGCGGTTTTAGGGCCTCTTGTACGACGTCAACGACTGGCCCAGGTTGCAGACTCGAAGTGGAGTCAACAACTGCTTTGACTGGACTGAATTCGTATGCGTGAAGGGCGGCGAGTCGCGAATTCACTCCACCCCCAAGTGTTACTTCAGTAGTGAAGCTTTCGACGTCAACGTTCGTCCATTCAGCCTGTTGAAGAACCTCTGTAATTCTGTCTGGGTCTGCGAATGAAAAGGGATCAGGTGCATCTGGTGAGCGGGAAGGTAGCTCCACTAACGTCATAGCCGCTCGATTAGGCACCGTGATCCACGGGTTTTTTTCTGGTCCTTGCCAACAGACGAAACTCAATTTTGCGCCCCCGGAAGTTGAAGCTCTCAAATTGCGAAAAGCAGCAACTGGATCCGCAAAGAACATCACCCCGAAACGGGAGAAAATAATGTCATAGGGACCTTGAAGCGCGTCGACTTGGGCGTCCGCCTCCAAGAATTCAACATCTCCTTGGCTTCGGCTTCGAGCTGCGTCGAGAAGTTTCTCACTGATGTCAACTCCAACGACACGTCCGTCCCCCACTCGGTCTTTCAACTGCAGTGTGGTGTGACCACAGCCACAACCGACATCGAGAACGTCCATTTGGGAAATGTCTTGTAGAGCCTCCATCGCTGCAACACCAAATACACCCAGCTGGAGGTCCATCTGTTCTTGCCGTTCTACCCAGGCCCGGCGTGTACGCCAGTATTCGCGCTGTGCTTCATTTGTCGTGTTCATGCGGCGAACAGAGACCCTTGATCAATCTGAGCCCGATCGTAGCGCTCGTAATTGCTCCACATCAGGTCGTCCATAAAGGCCCAGCTTTTTCGATGGATTACGCATGGCCCGTATCCAGCTATAGCCATCCGGTGTTGAGGCGCTGGGTATCCCTTGTTGTTTTCGAACATGTACGCAGGAAAATCGTTCGAAGCCACGGACATGATGCGGTCGCGGACGACTTTCGCCATAACTGACGCTGCTGCTATCGAAAGGCATGTCTGGTCACCTTTTATGATGGTGGCACTGGGTGCCCAGTCAACATAATTCCAGTTGCCGTCAAGTAGCACTCGATCGGGAGCTAACGGCAGCTCATCAAGGGCCCTTCGAGTGGCGAGCCGCTGTGCGTCGGACATGCCTAATTCATCACACTCTCGAGCACTTGCGTGACCAACCGACCAACACCGGGCCCAGTTATCAATCCGACCAAAGAGCTCCTCTCGGACTTTGGGGGTGAGCATCTTCGAATCTCTGATGCCGTTGACTCTTCCAGCTACCGGTAAGACAACGGCGCCAATAGTTAAAGGTCCAGCCCAGGCGCCTTTACCTACCTCGTCGATGCCGACTACTACCGAATCGCCCTGTTCCCAGTAGTGCCGTTCCTGGTCAAGATTAGGTGGGGCACGATCGGCCATGAGGGAACGGTAGCCGTCTATTGATGAAACCGCCGTGACCCACCGTCAACTAAATGTGCCAGATGCTGGGGGCTCGGGATCAGCATCGTCAGGGTCGTGCATCTCGATTGCATGGCCGACAGGGCTCAAAAGTTCTTCGCCAACGGGACCTTCGCCTTCGAATTGTGGATCGAGGCCGGGGACTTGGACTTTAAGATTTGTTGGGCCACCATCGACTTCCCATAACACGGCCGGGCGATCAGCGTGCCATCGCACAGCCCATGAAACATTGCCGTATCGCGTCGGCAAACCGTGAACTTCTGCTCCTAGTCCCAACCATTCCTTAGGCCACACCAGTGCGAAGCGAAGTTGGTCACCTGTGTCGTCTACCAACAGACGGAGCAGGCTGCGAACAAACCAGGCGCTAACGCGCAAATCGTGTCCAGCACCGGCAGTGCCATTCTTGGTTGACGGGTCAAGACAGGTTGGCCAGTTCATAGTCGGTGAAGCGAGAGATGCAAGCTGCTCCATTTTCGCGAAAACCGTTTCCGGGTCGGTAGCCAATTGATCAAAGGCCGATTTCGCCATCTCTAGGACGTTTACGTCTCCGGTGTCATGACTTTTTTGTGTATCGGGCACTATGACCGAAGGAATTAGCTCTTCCAGTTCGCGAACTGCCTTATCGGCCCCCACACTTTTTAGTATCCGATTCGCAGAAAGTAAGCCTTCTCTAGCGCTTGGGTCGGGATTCGCCAGAATCCACCGAGCCCCGTCAGCGGCAAACTCCGATAACGCTTCCGACAACGCCGTATCAGGGGCGATCTCTAGCGCCCTCCCCGCCGCAGCCAATGTCGCCGATGTCACATCGATGTCGTTGTGTATCACCGCTCCCATACGGTCCTGTCGCTTTGCTCGGGAAATGAGTATTTGGCGGACCGCAGCCTCGTACCCGCATTCCGCAAGGCCTATTAACACAGCAGCTTCATCACTGGCCGTATGTGGGGGGCCTCCTGGTGCAGGCACAAGGTCTTCACCGGTTGATGCTAGGAGTAACGATTGTCGCGAAGCGTCAAAGACGTCATTTACGTGCCCGGCAGGAAGCACGAAACGACTGGCATTCACGGCGTGATGACCCCACCCGCGTGCAACCTGACTAGCAGTAGGTATTTTTGAAGTCGGCTGCGAGTCGGGTGACGTTCCTAGTGGAACCATGCATCGCAAAGTCGCTCCATGAACCAACGGCGTGATGAGGGCGGCGCTCGCCATTCCTTGTTCACAGACAACCGATTTTGGGCCTCCTTCTGTCGTGTCCAACGACAGCGCGGGGTCTATCCCGCCACTACCGGTGATGAACCGCCCGGGAGTTCGACCACAAATAACTCCAACTTGACCATCTACGTGCAGCGTCCGGTCATCAAGTTCAATATTTTCAACTCGTCCACCACCAAGATGGTCGTACGGACGAATTGCCCATGCCAGCGCCACCGGCCGGGTGGCTTGGTTATCAACTTCCACTACCAAATATTCCGAATCAGCTCTAGCGACATAAACCCGGTGGATGAGGTCACCGCCTGCAGCGCGGATCACTGTTTCGACAACAGGCGCGCCATCAATCAAACGTTGCCGAACTGCTCCATGCTCAGAAGGAAAAATCCAGTCGTCGTCTACGCGAAGCCACCAATCAAGCGACCACGAACCTGGTCGCACTGCAACTAGGCCCCGACGGTCCACCGCAATTCGTTCGGAGCTATCTAGATTTCCGAGCAATGTCCAAGAACGTGCCACTTTGTTGGACTGCGGAGTGTTGATTGCAATCTGTTGATTCTGTTCTCTCCAACGATGAACCCACCAAGGTTGAACCCAATTCAACGGCGGCAAACAACGGGTCTGCTGCTGTTGGTTACCTCGAAATCGGCGCCGGAAAAAAGTCATGATCAACGTCAGCGTAGGGCGCTCAGTCACAGAGATCGACACCGAAACCGAATGCACTAATGAGTCCCGGCCATCAGACCAATAGAATTATCCTCAATGGCAACGCCGAACACTCTCGATAAGAAGTCACTAGCAGTACTTGTGCCTATTAAGGACTTCCGTCAAGCCAAGAATCGTCTTAGTGAACGGTTGGGTGGATCTGAACGAGAAGCATTGGCTCGAGCTATGGCCCATCGCGTCTTGGCATCTGCCACCGGTCTATCTGTCCACGTCATCTGCGATAACGACGAGGTCGCTAGTTGGGCAAAGTCAGAGGGAGCAGAAGTGATCTGGGTTGAGCAGCAAGGCTTGAACCCTGCCATCACCGAAGCCATGGATCATGTAACAGGTCACTTCGCTCATGTAATTATTGCGCATGCTGACCTTCCGCATGCGAAGTCACTTGATGGGATAGCAAGCCCACAGACTGTGTCTATAGTTCCCGACCGTCATGGGCAGGGCACCAACGTTCTCAGCCTTCCTACGGGCACTTCTTTCAAGTTTCATTATGGAGATGGCTCTCTTTACCGTCACATGAATGAGGCCATACATCAGAGATTGGATCTCAAAGTCCTGCAAATTCCGGCCCTGCAGTGGGACATCGATACCCCGGAGGACCTTGATGGACTCGTGGAAACTTCAGATACGGATTTGTTGAAGTGAATCATTCTTTTCCAAGACCCGACTCAGCCCTAGCGATCATCGCCCATCCAGACGATGCCGAATTCCAGTGTGGCGCCACTTTGGCCAAGTGGGCGGCAGGTGGAACTGTCGTCCATCATCTCGTATGCACCGATGGCTCAAAGGGCACTTGGGACCCCCAAGTAGATCAAGTCGCTTTGGTAGCTTCCCGCAAAGCTGAACAGATAGCAGCAGCTCACCGTATGGACTCCAAAGGGTCAATAATTTTCCTGGACCAGGTGGACGGCGAATTACAAAGTGATCTCGCCATGAGGTCGGAGGTTGCCCGGGTTATTCGGCAGTTGCGTCCACAGGTAGTTCTTGGTCATGACCCTTGGAGGCGGTACCGCCTCCACCCAGATCATCGTCACGCTGGTTTACTTACGGTTGAAGGAATAGTCGCTGCACGGGACCCATTCTTTTTTCCTGAGCACGGTCTCGAACCACATCGTCCTGACGCCTTACTGTTATTTGAGGCTGAGGAACCTGACCATGCTGAGGATGTCGAAGGTTGGGAATCTGCTAAGGCAGCTGCGCTACTTGAGCACAGGAGTCAGTTCGAAACTACGCACGGAATCCAGGATCCGAAGGACCTCGACCAAATTAAGGATTTCGAGAACCGAATTCGGGCGGACCTCCAACGTTATGGGAAGTCGTGTGGTCTGGAATCAGCTGAGTTGTTTAAAGCAATTTTGGATCTTTGAGAGATCAATCGTGCCAGACATTTGGTTTAAAGACGCGAAAAGTGAGCCGGGTGTCGCCCGACTCACTTACGTTTGAATGTCAGTCGAGGCTTAGCCTCAACCGTTCATTCGATCCTTCAAAGCTTTCGCAGCCGTAAATTTCACGCTGGTGCTCGCTGCTATGTGAATTTGTGCGCCCGTCTGGGGGTTTCGCCCCATTCGCGCAGCACGGTCCGAGCGTGAGAATTTACCCACGCCGGGCCAAGCAACGGCATTGCCAGCCTTAGCAGCACTTTCCACGCATCCGAAGAACGCTTCAACTACCGCCTCAGCATCCGCTTTAGTGCAGCCAGCACTACCAGCTACAGCGGAAAGCACGTCGGATTTGGACATATTGGCCATGTGAGTCTCCTCATCGCCGAACATCCGCGCGCCAGACGCGAATGTCATCGGTGTTATTTGACTCTCCTTAGGGCGTCAGGTCAAGTATTTCCGGGCTTTTAAGGCATTATGGTCGCAATATGTCATCTAGCGGGTCTGGAAGCTATTTTCAGTCCCTCTATGTATTTCAACCTCACAACCGTTCCTCATCGGGAGACTAAGTGTCGGGATTAGAACTCTGTCTAGTGGGGGTGGCAGCTCTCATAGGCTCAGCAATTGCGGCGATCGCCGGCCTAGGCGGTGGTATTTTGCTGATGGCGGTCCTACTTCAGTTCCTGAATCCCCTTGAAGTAATTCCGATTCACGCAGTAATCCAGCTTGCTTCGAATTCTTCTCGGGCTGTCATTTTGCGAGATGACGTCGAGTGGGCGGTTGTTTGGCGCTTCGCTCTTCTTTTGCTACCAGCGGGTGTAGCTGGGCTCCTGGTTGCCGGTGTCTTTCCAGTAAATGTCGGCAGAATTCTTATAGCTGCGTTTGCGTTGGTATTTGTATGGTGGCCTCAAGGTCTGGAGAAGATCGCCTCAGTCCTCGGTAGTGGCCGTCGAGCTTTCATCCCCCTTGGCGCGATCGCTGGGTTTCTTAACATTCCGTTTGGCGTCACTGGCCCTGCTATTGCGCCTGTATTCAGAGCTGAACTGCCTCTTCGAACAGCCATGGTGGCCACTTTCGCTATGGCTCAAACGTTTGGGCATTTGGCGAAAGTGATCCTCTTTACGGGGGACGGATTCGCGTATCTAGATCAGTTAGCTTTGCTAGCTACCGGAATCGGCGCGGTGATTGTTGGCACCTGGTTCGGTACTCGGGTCCTGAAGAGGCTCAGCGAAGTCCTGTTCGGGCATCTCTTCCGCTTTGCGCTAACTGCTATTTCCTTACGTGTCATTATTTCCGCAATTATTGCCTAGACGTTTGGTTGTGAGGACTCCCGGAATAGGGGTGCAAACTGGATCTGGGCGCCTATGAGATCGGCTGGCAAATCGTTTTCTGTATACACATGCAAATGGGTGTACACGTCGACTTCGGTTCCCATTAAGTCAATCCAGGCCAGCACAGCGTCACCCCAGCGCTCATCAAGGAGTGCCTCCTTGACCCTTTCAGTATCAGCAGCGCTCAGAACATCAGCTGGCGTGCGTGCGACCAACTCGGTTGCGAGAACCCGATGGAGTACATCCACATCATCTGCGAGGAACACTTGAGGGGGTTCAGATCTCACAACGGCGTAAGCGACTCCAGGCATTAGCTCATACCAGAAGTAATTTCTTTAGCTTTCCAAAAACCGGGTAGTGGTTCGCTCATTCCACCGTTGGCATAGCAGATCAGGCGTTCCACTGCTTCTTCGTCAAACATGGGTATCGCGTCGAAAACTGTGTAAGGACCAACTGCTCTGAGGGCTTTATCCCCTTCACTACCAGGTCTAGGCAAGTGGGCGGTGAGAACCAGGATTCTTGCTGCAGCATCATGGGCCTTTAGCACCGACGCTCTTCCCAAGGTTTTCCAGATCGTGTCGATACGCAACAAACCGGGTCGTACCGTCGTAAAGGCCCCAGAAACATCTATCCACCATTCGGCGCCGCTAGCGTCCTCGACTTTGAAGTTGTACTGAACTCCGGCCCGAGGGACCTTTGCGTCTTTTTGTAGCAAGGTGAAGCCGCTTCTCTCCAAGAGGTCGATTGCTATGTCTTGAGCTTTCTTTCCTTCTTGAGTTGCTCGCCGTTGGGAATCTTCAGCTGCTATTTCCTCATCGGTCACCTCGGCTAAGGCCTCAGCAATCTCAGGCAAGGGTGGCTGTTCGCCGGGTGGCTGTCGATGGGCCCAAACCCTCGCACGAGCGGCGTTGATGCGTTCACGAGCAACATCTACGTAGGTCGGGTCTAGGTCATATCCAACCCCGCGACGGTCTGTCAAGGCAGCAGCCACAAGCGTTGATCCCGACCCCATAAAAGGGTCTAGAACAGCGTCTCCTTCAAAGGTGTATAGGTCGATCAGACGGCGCGGTAGTTCCACAGGAAATGGTGCGGGATGTCGCACCCGCCGGGCGCTCTCAGCGTGCATATCCCATACATCAAGCGTTGCTTCCATAAATTCGTCGGTCGGCAGCGTGCTCTTATGCGGAAGGCCCAGTTCGGCTCTTGCCGCGGGCGACTTCGCTCTATCAAAACGACCTTTACTAGCAACTATTATCCGCTCAGTTGTGTCTCGCAACGCTGGGTTCGCTGCACTTCTAAATGAACCCCAGGCGCAGGAACCGCTACTCCCGCGGCTCTTCTGCCAAATAATCTCACCACGGAGAAGTAACCCTAAATCTTCAAGGATTCGAATTACGTCTGCAGACAGGCTGCGATACGGCTTACGGCCAAGATTCGCGACGTTGACTGCTATCCGTCCGCCAGGTTCCATAACCCGGACACATTCAGAGAAGACTGAATCGAGCATGCTGAGATATTCAAAATATGTAGTGGGAACTCGTTCATCAGCATCGGCGGCGATTGAGTCCTCATACTCCTTGCCTACGAAATAGGGGGGTGAGGTCACAACCAAAGCGATACTCGAGTCCGGAAGGTGATGCATGTCTCGCGAGTCACCTTCTAAACATCCGTCTCCTAAATCAGGGACCGGGTTAACGGTTTCATCGCTAGACAGGACTGGCGGATTGAATCGGGCGTAAAACGCTGATGAGTCATGTCCTTCGCGTCGAGAAACTCCAAATGACGAAGTTGAAGTGCGTTGTCGATTCCCTGTCACCTCAACTCCTCCCTGAGTTTGTTGATGAATCGTCGATGAGTCATGTCACCTTAAGCCTTGTCGGCGAGTGTACGGGCATGATGGGACACTCAGAACTATTCGGTAAGCCCGGTGGGGGTGCAGAAAGGTCTGGGGCGCTCAACCGGTTGAGATTGCCCGCATTCACCCAACCAAGCCTCGAAGACCCAGATACGGTGACAAGGTGCGCTTAGTTACATGGAACTTGTGGTGGCGGTTCGGAGACTGGGAACCTCGGCAACCTGCTATTTCACGCACGTTAGAGGCCCTCGACGCTGACGTCGTCTGCATGCAGGAGGTCTGGAGTTCTGAAAACGGACCAGACCAAGCAGATGAACTCGCCAAAGTACTTGGAATGCATTACGTCAGAACACCTGAACGCTGGTGGAAGGGCCATTCCTTCGGCAACGCAATCTTGAGTAAGTACCCGATTATTGAAACCGAATCTATTCAACTACCACCTACCGACGGTCCCGGAGCGCGGTGGGCCCTGTCGGCTCTTCTGGATCGACATGGAACTCATATACCCGTTGTCTGCACTCACTTGGATTACCGATTTGATCAAAGCCAACGACGACAAGAGCAAGTCAAAACTATTTTTGAGTTAGTTGCCTCCAAACATGACCCTGAAGGTCACCCTGTTCTACTAGCTGGTGACTTCAATGCGACCCCAAACTCGGCAGAGATTCGAATGATCACAGGGGAAGCGCCTACTCCTGTTGAAGGTTTAGCCATGACGGACGCTTGGCCTCAATGTAATGACACTCCTGGCTGGACGTGGGATAAGAAAAACCCCTACCTGGCCGAAGCCACTTGGCCGCAACGCAGACTCGACTATGTCTTTGTTTCGTGGCCTCGTCCAGCCCCATTGGGCAACATCGAATCTGCGCATCTAGCGGGAGTTGAGCCTGTTGACGGAGTAACAGCTTCCGATCACTGGGCCGTAGTAGTAGACCTAGTTGACAACTCGACTAGCTGATTCAGTTTTTCGGCCGTTCCCATTTCGTTCCGTCATAGGCTCGCACCACCTTTGCTGGGACTCCTGCAATAACCGAGTGTGAAGGAAACGTTCCTCTCACTACAGAGTTCGCGGCAACGACACAATGTTTGCCAATTCGAGCTCCGGGTAGCACTACAGCTCCAGATCCGATCCAACTTCCGTCGCCTATCACTACGGGATCGTCGTGCGGGTCTTGAATCCCTATCGGTGTATCTGGATCTTCATAGCCATGATTTTGGTCAGTTATGTAAACGTTCATTCCGGTAAAAACGTCATCGCCTATATCAATGCGATAGTGACCAACGATCGCGCTTCCGCGACCTATCAAACATCTATCTCCAATGATGACGACTGGATCAGTCATCATCTCTTGGTTGGGCACCATTCCGGCCGACAAGGTCACATCAGCGGCGATCATCGTGTCTTCGCCAATGCTTATCCAACGTTCTCCGTACATGTTTCCTATGGGCCAGTTAATTATCGATCCGCGCCCGAACTGCTTATAGAAGCGAGCAGCATGATCGTTGGGGCCAATCGATGCTGTTCGATTAAGCATCTTGGAGATACTTCGGATCGCTCTGCCAACAACTGACCGGCATCGGGAACGAAGTCTGAGCATGGCCGGACCCTAGTCTGCTGTCACGGTTTCTCGTAGCGACTCAGTAGTCGTCTAGCCGCAATGGAAGCAAGATCGCCGAACGACCCTTCACTCACAACACGTGCATCCGGTCCAAGTCGGAGCAATAAGCGTTCAAGGAAGATGGTGCTCGAAACTGGTATTTCGACTACCAGTTCCTCTTCGTCCTCTATGACTACGGCTTCTAACGGTTCAATCATCCATCGAGAACTGCTTGGCATTTCGATCGTGACCACGGGAGCTTGTTCTTCCCCGGTAAAGGCTTCATGCCCGGGATCTGATCGAGTGTGTGTCTCTCCAGTCAATTCGACGGCTTCGATACGGTCCACACGGAAGGTTCGGTGATCGTCTCGAAGTCGACAATGGGCACGTAAGTACCAATCACCAGACACGTTGAGTGTTTCATAGGGTTCCACTGTTCGGACCGATACCTCATCCGCCCACCTGGCGTAGTACTCGATTTGGATGCATTCGTTATCCCTTGTGGCCTGCTCAACAACTTTGAGGAATTCGGGGTCTTGAATATCTATTGCCACGGATGACCCGACACCTAGGGCTCGCTCAAGTTTCGAAACCCCTGTCTTCAGTGCTTCAACGTTGGTACCTGGTAACCCAAGAGCAGCATTTGCTACGGCAAGAAGACCGAGAGCTTCGCTACGGTCAAGTTTGCGAGGGCGCCCGAACAACGGGTTGATATCGAAAAAGATCTCTCCGTCATCGTCAACGACGACACCTAGATTGTGGAACTCCTGATTCACTGCTACTTCTATTCCCTGCAAGGGGTATAGCTCACTGTAGGCATCATCTGAATCAAGTCCGAAGTGGTTAGCTACCTCTGAGACGCTCACCGGCTGGTGCTCATAAGCCCACAGCATCATCGCTAATTGCAACGCTAAACGAGCATCATTCGTGCGCCTCTTTCTCACCGTGCGCTCGCTAAAGCCTTAAGCCATGTGACTACGTCATCGACCATTTCTGGGGGGTTAAGAACTACCGCATGGTCCCCCATACCAAATAGCCATGATCGGAAAGCCCCGGGGCTACGAACCTCAACCTCAATTACCACTGACCCATCTGCTCGACGCTCAATTACTCCCCCGCGGTCACGTTCGACCTGTCTAGCTAGAAGCGAGTCAATCAGTACCTGTGCGACAAGACCACTCTCTGGGCCATGCAGCAATGGGTCCTTCGCCATCGCTTCAGCAGGGTCAGGCATTTGGTGATTAGGGGCTGAGCCAGCTGTGCCGACCGTGACCGAGCTTTGGAGTCGTTCTACCTTGAAGTTTTTGGTAGTTCCGTCCTCATGACCGTGTAGATACCACCCTCCTTGCCTCCAAAACACCAAGACTGGTTCGACTTCGCGGGGTTGCCCTCCATAGACGAAACTAATGAGGCAGTTCCGGTCAACGGCATCGTGCAGAGCTACTAGTTCGTCGGGGGCACTCAACTGTGCTCTGAGCGGAGGCGCTGTCGGTAAAGTTCCAGCTCCCAGTTTTGCTAATGCGTCTATCTCCCAAGCTGCATCAAATTGAACCATCGATGCTGCCATCTCAATCGCCAGACTCTCACTATCGGAGAGGTCAAGGTTCAAGAAGACGTCAGCGTCTCTTATCGCATATCGAGTGCCTCCAGCTGCCTCGTCGTTACCACCAATATTTTCGGTGTGAATGGAGATGCCACATTCGCGTAGATCTTTCTTGTCGCGTTCAAACGTCTTCTTGGAACTCGAACCATCATCGATGTACAAATCTGTATCGCGGACGATCTCTGTCCAACTCACAGGAGCCGGACAGGCCCGCAGATACATCAGCAGCTTCCATATGCGTTCGTTCTTATCCACTTCCCAAGACTCTAGATTCCAGCCAGATGAGATTGTTCGATCTTTTGAAGCCCTAACCTGCTGTTGTGGATGACGGTCTAACTCCTCCAGATCAACTGAATGTTCCCAACGATGATCTGGGACCCCTGCACCGCCATGACGCCTTGCGGCGTCTAGAGACAGAACACCTAGATGTTTTGGTTATTGGAGGTGGTGTAACTGGGATTGGGTGTGCCCTCGACGCCGCCGCCAGAGGGTTGACCGTTGCCGTTGTCGAACAGCGGGATTTGGCTTCCGGAACTTCTAGCCGTTCGAGCAAGCTGATTCATGGTGGATTGCGCTACTTGCAACAATTCGAGTTTGGTCTTGTCAGGGAAGCCCTCTCGGAGAGAAACCTCTTAATTTCTCAAATAGCTCCCCATTTGATCAATAAAGTCGACTTTCTATACCCGTTGCGAAACCTAGGGGAACGCCTCTATGCAGGCATAGGAATCGCCCTGTACGACCTGATGGCTGTTCGCGGAGGTAATTCTCTCCCCCGACACAGGCATTTGAGTCGCAAGCAAGTCCAAAGCAAAGCACCTGGGTTAGCGCGCAATGCTCATAAGGGAGCCATCGTGTACTCCGATGCTTATGTCGATGATGCTCGCTACGTAGTTTCTGTTGCGCGCACCGCTGCTCAGTTCGGCGCATCGATTCTTACCTCGACCAAAGTCACGGATCTCATTAGTTCCGAAGGTCGAGTCTGCGGCGCTTTGGTCAAATGTCTCGAAACCGGCCGGCAACTGAAGGTCTCGTGCGGGACCGTGGTCAATGCCACGGGCGTGTGGAGCGACGACATCGAGAATCTTGCAGGCGAGGACAGCTCAAGAGTTAGAGCCTCGAAGGGAATCCACCTCGTAATTCCGCGAGACCGCATCAATCTCGAAACAGGTCTGATTCTTCGCACGTCGCAAAGTGTGCTCTTTATTATTCCGTCCGGTACACATTGGATAGTCGGAACAACTGACACCGATTGGCAGCTTGATCGTGCACATCCTGCAGCGAGTAAGAAAGACATAGATTACTTACTTACGACTTTGAATCGAGTTGTTGAAAATCCCCTAACAGTCCGGGATGTCGTTGGCGTGTATGCAGGTCTTCGCCCTTTACTCCAGGGTGATGCTGCTACAACAAGCAAACTCAGCCGCGAACATGCAGTGACGATTTCCACAGCGGGCCTTGTCTCAATTTCGGGTGGCAAATACACCACGTATCGGGTTATGGCGCTTGACACTATTGATGCAGTAGGCAGCGATCAGGGTCGTAACCTCTCGAGATCTCCGACTGCTGAGCTACCACTAATCGGAGCCCACAATTATGAACAGGTGCGCACCCGTGCTGCAGAAATTGCGCTGAAATCTGGAGTGCCCCTCGCCGGTGTCAATCATTTGATTTCCCGTCATGGTGATCGAATCAATGAAGTACTCGATCTAATCACCGCCGATGAATCACTGGGGGGACTGATAGACCCTGACCTGCCTTATCTCCGGGCCGAAGTTATTCACGCCGTCCGATTCGAAGCTGCGTTGCATTTAGAAGACGTACTGACGAGACGCACTCGGCTCTCAGTCGAGACTTGGGATCGAGGCACCGATTCCGCTCTCCAAGTTGCTCAGTTGATGGCCGAGGAATTGGGATGGGATGAATCTCAGGTCCGCAGGGAAGTTGAGCATTACGTCAAGCGCGTTGAGTCAGAAAGGTCTAGCAACAGCCAACTTGACGACGAAGATGCCGATGCTTCACGCATCGCCGTTGGCGACGTGCGCGAAAGCTTTGCTTAAGTTTCGATCTGTCCGATCAAACGATGCTTCTGTATTTTTCCGAGAGCATTTGTGGGCAATGTTTCCACCGTGTACGTCCGTCGAGGACGCTTGTAATGCGCTAATCGCTCACCAACGAAGTCCTTGATTTCTTCATCCTTTATTTTCCGATCTGCTACCACAAAAGCTACGACAACTTCGCCCCACTCCTCGTCTGGGATCCCGACTACAGCACATTCTTGGATCGGGTCGTACTCCGAAATTACGTCTTCAACTTCCCTTGGGTAGACGTTGAATCCTCCGGAAATAATAAGTTCCTTCGCCCTCCCAACGATGGACAGGTAGCCCTCCGGGTCTACTGCACCAAGGTCACCAGTGCGGAACCAACCATCAATGAATGCTTCAGTATTTTCATCGGGGCGTTCCCAATATCCTGAAAAAACATTGGGTCCTTTGACTTGGATTTCTGCTGGATCTCCTTCAAGTCGCACCTCTACTCCAGGTAGCGGAAACCCTACCGAACCCGGTCGTCGCTCTCCTTCATACGGATTAGAAACCAGCATCGCCGTTTCAGTCATGCCATATCGTTCCAGAACATGTTGGCCCGTCACTCGATGGATACTTTGGTGAAGTTCAGCCGCCAAAGGTGCTGAACCTGATACACACAACCGAAGTTGGCCAAGCTCGTTCGCTTTGGGAGATTCAAGCAACCTGCTGTACATGGTAGGAACTCCAAAGAACATCGTTGCTTCGAAGGTTTTTATCGAATCCAGCACTTCATCCACATTGAACTCCGGTAGTAGAACCGCTTTGGCCCCAACTGCTAACGATCCATGCAAGCCCACTCCTAGACCATGCATATGAAACAGCGGTAACGCGAGAATTAGGGTGTCGTCGCTAGTCCAACGCCACGCTATCTCTAGGCCTCGAACAGACGCCAGGAGATTGCCGTGTGATAGCACAGCGCCTTTGGGTCGACCTGTTGTGCCCGACGTGTAACCGATCAAGGCAGGATTGGCAGTTTCGGTTCGATCCAAACGGGTGGTTGGTCCTATCTCCAACTCCACGGATGGCGATGTCACTACAACACTTGGGTCAGCTGAGTGAATCCACTCACTCCATTCGGGCTGCTCAACGATTGCAACCTTGGGTCTGGCATCGGATACCACGTGTTGGACTTCCTCAGCACGGTAGGCACCATTGGTGGGCATTACGACCGCACCTAACCTCAAGATCGCTACGTGAGCTACAACGAGTTCTACAGAGCTCGTGGCACTGAGGAGGACACGATCGCCTGGTTCCACGCCTGCATGTCCCAGCTGTCGTGCAACGACCTCTGAACGGTCTAAAAGCTCTTGTCCATGTACCCAACCTATTTCGGGGTCGTGGATGACATCTCGTTGCGGTTCTTCGCGCCATTGGCTGACCCAGACAGACGGAAGTGTGGCCCCGGCTAAGAGGTCGACTTCGGACTGTTCTGACCCTCTGGGAAGGTGTCGGTGCCATGCGTTCATATTCGTGAACTTCTCTAGGTAACTAGAGAAATGACCTTACCGCTTTCTCCGAGGCGGTCATCCCGACTTAGCTTTCGACTCAGTCCAGAAAACGTCGGTCCGAAAAACATTTGGCATCCCCAACGGGATTTGAACCCGTGCCGCCACCTTGAGAGGGTGGTGTCCTAGGCCGCTAGACGATGGGGACCGGGTCGGGGATCTAGACCCCCGAGCGAAGGGCCAGCATATCGATCAGCGCCTATGACGACACCAGCCGAGATTTCGTTCACCCACGTACTCGGTCTTTTTGGCGGATGCCGGCAAGACCGTGAGGGAATAAGAACGTCAACACAATTAAGCCAAGGCCGAAGACAAACGCTGATTCGTCTAACAGATCAAAAAACTCTCCTATAGGGCCTAACCCATCAAAGCCGGCGACAACGGCACCAGCTTTTCCGACGACGGTACGAGCAATAACCCCCAACACAGAACCCCATATCGTTCCTAATCCACCGACGACGGCTGACGCGTAAATGACGAGCGACTCCTGTGCGGGAAACTTGTCTTGTGAAACGAACGGCACCAACACAACCTGAAGGGCTCCGCACAGTCCTGCTAAGCCTGCGCTTATGGCAAAAGTTGTGACGCGAGCAGAAACAAGGTCGATCCCATAGACAGCAGCTGCTGTGTCGTTGTCTCGCAGTGCTCTCATAGAGCGCCCAAAGCGGCTATTGACAACGTTCCAGGTAGCCCACAAGGCCAGCAGCACGACAAGCACACAAAACAGGTACCTGTAGACCGATGAAGCCATCCGGGTGTCTCCGGGCCACCAGCCCGGAGCATCAAATCGGGCGTCAATTGAACGGCCGCTGACACCACCGGTAATCGACGGGAATCTTTTACTCAATGGCCGGAACACAATTGCCAACCCAAGAGTGACTAGAGCCAAGTGGATTCCTTTGATCCTCAACGCAGGAAGACCCACGAGAGCTCCGGACACGCCTGCAGTAGCGGCTCCCAGAACTATCGCTAGGAGCCACGGCATCGAAAGATCATCAACGTAATAACCAGTCGCGAACGCTCCAACGCCGACAAAAACTCCGTGTCCCAGACTGATCATGCCTCCATAGCCGGTGGCAACATTGACTCCAAGTACCGCTAGGACGCTCACAATGATTTGGGTGGCCTGTCTCAGGCTGGTAGTTGACGTGAGGAATGGAATGACGGCCAAAGCCACGCAAAGTACAGCTATGCCGAAAGCACTCTTTCGGCTGACACGTCGCTCCGCTGTATTCATCAGACCCGTTCTATCCGTCTGGTTCCGTATAGGCCCGCTGGGCGAATCAACAAAATAACTACCATCGATAAGAGAGCTGGGAGCACGCTTAACTCAAAACCGATAAACGGTACATATGCCGGTATCAGCGTCTGGCTCAAACCGATGATAAGGCCACCAACCAATGCGCCTTTGGGTGAGTCCAGTCCTCCGAGCGTCGCCGCGGCAAAGGCATACACGAGAACTCTCAGCATCATGCTTGGTTCAAGCAAAACCGAGTTCGCGCTGAGACATGCTGCGAGCGCTCCGAACCCTGATGCGAGTGCCCACCCGTACATCAATGTCTGGCCGACGCGAATACCTACTAGTTCGGCGTTGGAGGGACTGATCGATACTGCTCTGAAGGCCAAGCCGGCTCGGGTGTGGCGCAGCAACAAGACAAGGAGAACGAGTACCGACAGAAGTATCGCCCACACCCCAACGGTTGAGTAACGAAGGCGCGCGCCAAAGATCAGGAAATGTTGGCCAGCCCCCGAGGGGAAAACCGCGGGAAAGAACCGTGGGCCGGTTCCCCACCACTGGGCCATGAGAGAGTTAACGGCCAGCAGTAAACCAATAGTTATGTTAACCAACGCTAAATCTGACGCTCCGCCAAGAGGTCTGATGAGAGCACGTTCAGTCGCAGCACCCGCAACCATTCCACATATGACAGCTCCGATAATGGCCAGAGGGATCGTGAAAGGGACCCCGGGAATAATGCCGGCAAGACCACCACCCGTCAGTCGAGGTTGAGGACCGGACAACAGAACAAATGCGATATATGCGGTGAACGTAGCCATTTCGCCTTGCGCGAAATTCAGCAAGCCGGTTGACCTAAATATGATGACAAGGGCTAACGCCAAAGACGAGTAGATAGCGCTGTTGAACAGCGCATCGAAAATTCGTTGGAGCAGGAGAACATAATCCATAACAAAAGACAAAGTGACCGTAGCAAGAACTTCCGACTGAAGTCGCGTTTCGGGGGTGGCTTTCACCACCCCCGAAAAAACCGTTACTAGTTTGTGTGAATTAGTAGGTCAGAACGAAACGCTGAACTGCATACACAACAACAAACAGTGTGCCAAGCCCACCCAAGAGGCGAGCCATATTAGCTGGACCTGCAACTGAGTCAGGCCGGTTACCTGCAGCGTGAGCTTTCAACTCGTTGGAACCAACAAGCATTGCCACTGGCGCCAGCAGAATGGTCATGCGCAATCCGAAGGCAAGCACCCCGACAATCAGGTTATTGACTGCCATGAGCAACCAGCCCGCTGCCAGCAGCACAGGCGGGATGACCGCCAACTTCACTGCAGCATCGGCTCTCGTCGATTCCATACCGGGATCAAAACTGTCCAGCGGTTCGATCGGTACCCCCGATGGAGTCAAAGGAACGACCTTAATCAGCTTGTCCGAAACCATCCTCGCCAGTGAAACAATTCCACCTGGTGCAAAGAATGTGAAGAGAATAAGAATCAGACCGAAAATTGCCTTGGCCAGTGGACCGTCACCGTTCAGGGTGTATAGACCCAGCGGTACTGAAATTCTCTTCGTAAGGTCATTGACCCATACCACGAACAATCCGCCAACCAATGAGCCTTGAATCGTTCCAACTCCACCAAGTACTAGACCGATGATGAGGTCAATAGCGAGGAGGAATGTGAAGTCCTGGCCAGCCACGAAACCCTTGTCTAGGCACCACATCAGGCCAGCTAATGATCCGAGTGAGGCGCTAATCGCGAAGTTCGCCGTTTTAACTACCGGAAGGTTGACGCCATATACCGCTGCGCCAGCTTCGTTGTCACGAATCGCTAGCACAGCTCGACCAGGTCGACTTCGTAGATAGTTGGTGATCAACAGCAAAGTGACACCCAACATCAAGACGATGACCCAGTACCGGTAGGCGGAACCACCGCGAGCTCCATCAACGCCTGGTAACCATTCCAGATAACTGGGGGCTATGACTTCTTCGGAGACTCCCTTGCCGTTGGGACCACCTGTTCTCTTTGCGATACCAAGTTCATCGATGTTGACCAAAGTCGGGAAGACCGCTGCTTGAGCAATCGTCACGAGAGCGAGATATAAACCTTTCACTCTGAGAGCGGGAAGGCCGATGACCACTCCCATGATGAAGCCAACTATCAGTACTACAGGTAGAACTTGCCAATAGTCCCAGTTTTCGTCTTGGACCATGGAGGCCGTGACGAACGCTCCGATACCCATGAAAGCTGAGTGTCCGAGGGCCAACATTCCGTTGAAACCCACGACCAGGTTGACCGCCAAGATGGCGACACTCATGATCAAGGCCCGGTTCATTTTGCCGATTTCGAATGGTTGTAGGACCAGTGGGGTTAGTAGCAGGAAGCCTGCTAGGTAGAGCCACTGAACGTTTTGCCATCTTTTGTGTTCTTTGCTGCCTTTTGCAACGACAACCAGTGGTGCACTCATTTTGAAACTCCTCTTGTTGTTGTTGGGTTAGACGCGTTCGACCCGTCGGGTACCGAATAGGCCCGATGGTCGGAACAGTAGGACGATAAGGATGATGAGGAACGCTGCAGCGAGCTGCAGGATCGACATGTAGAGCTGGCCGAAGACCACGACGCCGCCCCATGTAACGAGGACAGCTTGGATTAGGCCGACAAGGATTCCACCAAGGACTGCTCCGCCAAGGCTGTCGAGGCCGCCTAGGGCGGCTCCAGCGAGGGCGTAAATCAGGATGGTTGCCATCATGTTGGGGTTCACCCCGCCCAGTTGCGGCGCAACTAGGACAGCTCCGAGGGTTCCGAAGGCGGAAGCGATAGCCCACCCGAATCCCAAGGTACGTCCGGTATGAACACCTACTAGTCGGGCCGATTCCACATTTGATGAAACAGCGCGGAACGCCAGTCCAGCTTTGGTTCTGTTGAGAATCAAGCCAAGCACAAAGAGCGCAAACGCGAGAGTCAGCCAGATGCCAATCGACTGGTACTTGAGCCTGCTGCCAAATACTTCAACGAACCGGTCTCCGCCGACACTCGGAACCCATGATGGGAATTTCCCGAATGGGTTGCTGAGAATACGAACCTGATAGTTCCATATGTCACCAGCGACGGCGTTAATAATGAGAAACAGTCCGAGCGTGATCAACACAACCGGCAGGTGATCTGCGGGATCGAATGGTCGGGTAAGAGACCGTTCGATTAATACTCCGAGCCCTGCGCTGAGCGCCATGGCTAACGCCATTGAGAGCCAGAGCCATAGGCCCTGTTCCATGTGCAGCACGTAAACCAGGAAGGCTCCGAGCATGGCTAATTCGCCTGTGGCGAAGTTAATCAGCGTGGTTGCCTTGAAGATAAGTACGAGCGCTAATGCGACTGTGCCGTAAATAGCACCGAGGCTTAGGCCGTTAAAGATGAAGTCCGGGAGGATATCAAAGTTCCATGTCATTGCTTCTTGCCCTCCTTAAGCACCTAAGTACGCTTCCTGCACTGCAGGATCGTTCTTAAGTTGGTCAGCGGTTCCGGACAGCGTTATCTCGCCAGACTCAATCACATAGCCATAGTCAGCCATGTCGAGAGCGAGATTCGCGTTTTGTTCCACCACAAGCATCGTGAG
>JASLTG010000023.1 GCA_030743005.1 Acidimicrobiales bacterium
ATTCCTGACGTGACTGACGGGCTTCCGTCCTCACTCTCACCCGCCGCTATTCAAGGTCTTCTACGCGAAGAGCTAAGGTTCGACGGACTCGTAGTTACTGATGCACTCAATATGAGGGCGGTATCGGATCGGTGGAGTATTGAAGAAGCAGTCGTTATGGCCTTAGAGGCCGGTGCCGATTTGATGATCCTCGGCACTCTCGCAGATGTCGGCCCAGCATTTGCCAGTATCGATGAAGCCGTATACGACGGCTATTTGAAGGTAGATCGCCTAAACGACGCTGCAGTAAACGTCTTGAGAGCAAAAGGCATTAACTCGTGCACACTCGTCGGAAGGGTGCGCGGGGTCATGAACACTGTCTATGACTGGTAGCCGTGAAGGATGAAAGTTCCTGATTAGTTGAAAGTGATGACTGACCGAGTCACTGATCCAGATTTCATGGCTTGGAAGCCTTGATTGATTTCTTCCAAGCTGATTCTCGCCGAGACCATTTCATCCAGCATCAGGCGACCATCGAGATACATATCGACAAGTCGGGGCATATCAGTGCGGAATTGGTTCGATCCCATGTTCGAACCCTGAATCTTCTTTTCCATCAGGAAATCGACACCATGAATTTCGATGTTCGTCCCGAGCGGAATCATGCCGATCACAGTCGCAGTGCCGCCATTTCGTAGGCTTTGAAAAGCCTGTTCGGTTGTTTGCTTTAAGCCCACGGCTTCAAATGACTTGTGTACTCCGCCACTCGTCATCTCGTGGATACTCAGAACAGCGTCAGTGTCAGCTGCGTTGACAGTATCGGTGGCCCCCATTTGGCGAGCGGTTTCAAGTTTGGTGTCAAGCATGTCCACAGCAATAATGCGTCCGGCACCCGCAATTCGGGCAGCCTGAACAGCGGCAAGACCAATTCCGCCTGCACCAAACACTGCAACTGTTTCTCCAGGTTCGACACGTGCAGTCCTAAAAACTGCACCCACTCCGGTCATCACGCCGCACCCAATCAGTGACGCACGATCAAGAGGCATGTCCTCGCGGATTTTCACGATTGCGTGTTCATGCACGAGCATTTGTTCAGCGAATGATGAAAGATTAAGGAATTGCCAAGCGGGAGCGCCGTCAATAGTTAGGCGGGGGGCTTCGTCGGGTCCGCGATTACATTCAAGATCTTTGCCGGAACAAATGGATGGCCGCCCCTCTGTGCAGTATGAACAGTGGCCGCAGAAGACCGAAAGGCATGTGATCACATGGTCACCAGGTTTCACATAGGTGACATCGGAACCAACTGCTTCGACTACACCGGCTGATTCGTGTCCAAGCACTGCGGGCGTCATGTAGGGATACAGGCCTTCCATGAAGTGGAGGTCGCTGTGACACAACCCCGCCGCCGAGGTTTGGATCAGAACTTCACGCGGCCCTGGTTTATCTATGCCGACTTCGGTGATTTCGAGTTCACCTGGGATTTCGTTTAGAACTGCTGCCTTCACGTCAAAGCCTTTCGATGCTGAGGTTCGTAATGGACGCGCCTCGAATAGATTGACTGCTGAGGCTAGCCCTCGCGACGCTTATGAGCGAAAAGAATGTCGAAATGTGGAAAGTTATGACGTTCCGACCGAGAGAAGGTTTTCTACCGGTTGGTACAGCTCTTCGAGATGAGAAACCTCTTCCACCGATAGTTGGATGGAACAGGCCTCAACCAGTTGTTCTAACTGTTCAACACGAGAGACCCCGACAACGGGTGCCGTAATTTCTGGTTTAGACAACAACCAGGCGATCGCTATTTGAGCGGGGCGACATCCGCGTTCGTCGGCAAGGGCTATCACTCGGTCAGCTATGGCGAAATCCATTTCACCTTTATAGAGCGATTCAGTCCGGGCCCGGTCCTGGCCTTTGGACCGATTGGTAGTCCCGCCTTCCAAGCTCCCTTGATAGGCGCCAGCCAGAATGCCGCGGGCCAGCGGAGACCACGGCTGAAGAGCAACGCCGGTGCTGAAACAGTAGGGGTTCATTTCACGCTCCTCCTCTCGGTAGATGAGGTTGTAATGGTTTTGCATGCTGACGAATTGGGTCCAACCGTTGATTTTGGCAGTCAACTGAAGTTCAGCGAACTGCCAGGCAAACATCGAAGAAGCTCCAATGTGGAGTGCTTTGCCAGCCTTGACCACGTCATTCAAAGCTTCCAATGTTTCTTCAATTGGCCCCGCAGAAGCGCCTCTGATGCCGTGGGGGTGACGATGGATGATTAGTTGGTCAACATATTCAAGGCCGAGGCGCCGAAGAGAGCTATCCACACCTTCAATGATGTGTTTCCGAGAAAGCCCGCCTTGGTTGACGCCACGACCCATGGGCATAGCAATTTTGGTGTTAATCACGTATTGATCTCTAGGGAGCAGTTCGCGCAGGAGCTGACCAACAACCTCTTCGCAGGCGCCCACTCCATAGATATCTGCTGTATCGAAATAGAAAAGGCCTGATTCGATAGCAGCTTCGAAGATCGGGCGTGCTTCGTCAATGCCAAGAGTCCAGTCGCCTTGATGGCCACGACCGGGCTCTCCGAAGTTCATGGTTCCCAAGCAAAGTCTCGGCACCTGTAAACCGGTTCTTTGGCCGAGGGTCGTTGTTTCGAGCATTGTTGGTCCTTTTCGAAAATCCTGCAGTCAAATGGATCTAACCAAACAAATCCTGTTGGTGGACTGCGCGGACTACTCTACGGCAACCGTAGAGCGGTACCGGAGGCTGATCTCATGACGGACTCAGTTTTGTACGCAGAAGAAGACAAAATCGCGATCATCACCATTAATCGGCCCGAGCGGCTGAACACTTTGACAGCGGAAGTCATAAGCCGAGTAGCAGAATGTGTAGACCAAGCGACAGCTGCCGATCAGGTCGCCGCAATAGTCCTACGAGGCGCAGGTCCTAACGTCTCGGCGGGCTACGACCTGGTCGACTTCTTGGCGAATAACGATAGTTCAGATAACGAAATATGGGACCCGGTGCGCGACTATCAATCGATGTCGGCCAACGTTCGAAGCTTCATGAAAGTTTGGGAATGCCCCAAGCCGGTAGTCGCTGAAATTTCGGGTTGGGCGATTGGCGGAGCGACCGATTTGTTGTTGTGTGCAGATTTGTTGTTTATGGCAGACGATGCACAAATTGGCTACGCCCCCAGCCGTATTTATGGAACTCCGACGACCATGATGTGGATCCACCGAATCGGCCTTGAACATGCCAAACAGTTCCTATTGACAGGTCGGCCAATCGACGCTGAAACAGCATTTCGGATCGGCCTGGTATCGCATGTCTATGAGGCAAAGGATCTCTCGCGAGCGGCCGAAGAAGAAGCGCGTAGGTTTGCCGGCATTCCAAGTAACCAGTTGGCTCTAAATAAACTCCTCATTAACCAGACTTTTGAGAATATGGGTCTGCGTACCTCCCAGATTATGGGCACATTTTTCGACGGAATAGCTCGCCACACCCCCGAAGCACAGGAATGGGCATCGCGCATCACAGATGGCGATTTCGGTGACGCTATTGCGGAACGAGATCGGCCCTGGGGTGACTATGGGCAAAGTCAGTAGTTGAAAGTCTCGTTAAGGGAAGTGAAGTAGCTATTGGGATGGCAACGTCACTTGAACGATGGGGGGTAAGGGCTCTTCACCACTTGCCACGGCATCAGCAACTTGCTTCCAAGTCAGTAACCATTGTTGCCAGAGTGGCCCTATCCGCCACTCGTCAATTGGTATGGCAGTCACGTTGACACCGAACCGCCGCCAGGCTTCCGTTCTCACTATGTCGGTCCTAGCTGGGCGACTTCCGTATCGGTCAGGTACACCGTATTGAAATAACGGCTCAATGAAAGAATCGACCAGGCGACCAGCATCACGTCGGTTAGGGGTGTTGCTGATGATGCCGGCGTAGTTCACGACTTTGATGCAACCACTATCAATTACAGCCACGTCCACTTCTTCAGGTAGCTCTGGAATAAATCGCACACTTACGCTCGGCATGCCAGAGGAACCCCAGGTCAAAGAGCGAGTTTCTGTGCTTTCAGGTCCGGCGGAAGGTTGGAAACGACTGAACCAAGCCTCTTCCCAGCTGGGAGCGACTTCGAGCCCCCATCTCAACATTTCGTCAAGCAATTTTGGCCAGGGGGTAACTCCCTCTACATCTTCTGGGTGGAGGCGTTCAAGAGCAACCAAAAAATAAACGCCGAGACGACTTGAGAGGGGATTAGGAATTACCGCGGTCTCAGCGTGTTGACGTTCGAGCATGTCGTCGATCTCTGTCGGGGCTTGTAGAGGAAGGCTTCCTTGATCGGGGAGCCTGTCTAGCCGCCGTTCTGGAACTTCGTATCTCGACTTGGAGCGGTTCAAACAAGCGGCTAATTGACTCACAGGAGTCAACATGGCGTCTTGCAAAACAAGAGAGGGGTCAAGCCGGTCGATTGCAATCGGCCGATATGGCTCCACCAACCTCTTTTCGGTGACGCGTCTTCGTTCGAGACTATCTATTCCCAAAACAACGTCGGCAACTGGATTGTTCGAAGATCTTTCTAGAAGGTTGACCATGGAAGTAGCGTCTTCCTCGAGGAAAACTAGAACTTCAATCCCAGTCTTTTCAGTGAACTCCTCAAGTGCCTCTTCGGGTAACTGGAATTCCTTGTGGGTGAGGAGCCTCACCGTTTGAGGTTCCCTTGTCGAAGTCGCACATCCAACTGCCATGACAGCGACAATGACAAACGCGAGCAGAATGCTCGGAATTGACGCAGTGGGCTTAGAGATCACGGGAAGTCACTATTACCAGAAAAACGCCTTCAACTACATCGATTGTCGGATGGTCAATAATTTCGTTACTCAATCCCAGACTGCTGAAGGTTGGAACCGCATTAGCTAGCGACAAATTCCAACGTAACCCTGTAGTGGAGATTCGCGAGTCGGATTTGAGAGCGATGATGCTTACCTGGGAGCCGACGACATCAACCAAGTCAAAGGCTTTGCCGGGCTTTAGGGCCAAGACACGACTTGCTCCACAATGGGTGACAATTCGTTGATCGATGTTTTCTTCGCTTGCTAGCAGCATCGAACTGACTAGCAAATGATCAAGTCGGCCCCCACCTCCAGTGATGATGTCGATGTTTGTGGCGCCGACGGTTCGGGCGAAGCTCAAAGCGAGCGCTAAATCGCTCTCATCTTTATCTTCTGGGTGTTCTTCTACCACAAGTTGCGAATTCACTGTTTCAAGGTTTTCTCGGCCGAGAGAGTCAAGATCTCCGACCACCGCATCAACTTGGATTCCGAGATGTCGGGCGTGTAGATAGCCCACATCAGCCGCAATAACCAATGTCGGAGGCTCGATATTCGGGAGAGATGGCAGATTCGGTCCTCCATCTATCACCCAAGTACGAGTTGGGTCGAAGGACGAATTTTGAAGTGAGTACCGAGACACAGAACCATAATTGCCTAGAAACGCGACCAAATGACAGCGACTATTGGTAGAGCGACGCTTTCTGAGCGTTGCTGGCCGGTACCTTCGGTACATAGTGAGAGCTTTCCGACGGCTACTGCGCCTCCCGATTTTGGTGGCAAGTATTCTTGGCTGCGCTGTTTTGATTACTGCAGTTGGAATAGCAGTTGGTCCCCACAGCAAAGAAGCGCTGTTCGCAGTTGATCGGGAACGAATAGACGTAGACCTTGACTTGTCGCCAGGCGCGCAGAGGACAGAGGTATATGACAGCGTCGGAAACGAAATAGGAATACTCAGGTATGACATCGATCGGCAACTCGTAAAAATTGGTGAGGTGCCCGACGACGTGCTCGCCACCTTGTTGGCAGTCGAAGACAATAAGTTTTGGACCCATAACGGCGTTGACATTCGAGCAATTTCACGCGCGATGATTCAGAACCTCACGAGCGGTGCCATCACTCAAGGCGGCTCAACCATCACCCAACAGATAGTCAAACTTCGTGTGGTGGGAAATGAGAGTTCCTTTAGTCGCAAAATTCGTGAGGCTGTGCTCGCTGCGCGACTTGAAGAGGAATTCTCCAAAGAAGAGATTCTCGAGTTTTATCTCAACGAAATCTATTTCGGTAACGGTGCCTACGGTCTTCAAGCTGCCTCTGAAACCTATTTCGGCAAGAACGTCAACGAACTTGATGTAGGTGACGCAGCATTTCTAGCTGGACTCATCCGAAGTCCAGGGATTTACGATGGTTTCGATGATGTTGAGATAGTTGGCAAGCGCCGAAGTATGTCTTTACAAAGTGCTTTAGATGCAGAAATCATCTCCGCAGATGATCGAGACCGCTTCGAACAACGTGGACTACCTGACCGCAACAGAAGCCCACAGCGGACTGACGAAACTCTACGCAAGGACTATTTCCTAGATGAAGTCACCGAAGCGTTACTCGCCCATCCAGCATTAGGAGAGACATACCAAGAGCGCTTCGCGAAGGTATACAACGGAGGTCTTCGAGTCTGGACAACTTTTGATCCCACTTTGCAACGACATATGGAAGAAGCAGTGCAAGACGTGTTGCCTGAAGGAACAGGTGATTTCGAGGTTGCCATAGCATCTGTGGACCCCGCTACCGGAGCTGTCCGAGCATTTATCGGTGGCCCCGAATTTGCAGATTTTCAATTTAACCTCGTGACACAGGGAAAAAGGCAGCCAGGATCGTCCTTTAAGACCTACGTGCTAGCAGCGGCCATTGAGAAAGCCGGACTATTTCCGTTCGACACGATCAGCGGAATGGGGCCATGCACCTTCCCCAACCCACCCAACGTCGATTACGAAGTCACCAATTTCAATGAAAACAAAGGCGCGGTCGGGACTGTTCAGTTCGCAGTCCTCAAAAGTTCAAACTGTGGTTTCGTCCGTCTAGGGCTGCGCACAGGCCTCGATAATGTCGTTGAGGTAGCTAACCGCCTATTGGGTCGTGGTTCCGAAGATTCTTTTCGCCCCTACCTGTCAATGTCCTTAGGGGCTCAAGAAGTAACCCCCCTCGAGCAAGCGGTGGCCTATGCCGCTATTGCCAATGGCGGGTTAAGGATGGAACCTTTCCTCATCAGCAAAATTGAAGATGCTAGTGGGTCAGTGTTGTACCAGCATGTCCCTCGCGGGCGTCGGGCTGTTAAAGCGACTACCGCTGCTTGGGTCTCAGAGGTCCTCGCTAACAACGTTGTAGCGGGCACTGGACGGCGAGCTCAACTCGAAAGTGGTCAACCATCAGCAGGGAAAACCGGCACCGCACAAGATTTCAGTGACGCGTGGTATGTCGGGTTCACACCCCACCTGAGCACCTCAGTTTGGATGGGTCACCCCGAAGAAAAAGTCTCTATGACCGATGTGCAGGGTCGAGAGGGGACCGGTGGTTGGGTTCCGGCACGGATCTGGGGTTCTTATATGACTCGAGTGTTAGAACAGCAAGAGATCATTCCGCTGCCCAAACCACCACCTCCACAACGAAAATCTCAGCTCTTGTACTTGGCTGAAGAGAAGTGTGCTGTCGACATTGACCTCGGCGTTGAACGTGGACTAATGCAGTTTGATCTGCCCTGCGCGATGGCTCAAGTAGACCTTGACGCCGGTATCTTCCTGCCGCACCCGGAGGCTAATTGCAGAATGACTGAACTTTCAGCTACCGGCATCCATCGAGATGAGTATCTGAATTGTGCTCTCGTGCCGAATCGGAACCCTGTGACTACTACAACAGAGCCTCCTGCAGATGATGAGAATGGGACGTAATCGGTAGGCACGTGATAGAACCGGTGTAAGGAGTTACCGGTTAGCTATCAACAAGGAGGCGGCTTTGAGTGAGCTTGAGGTCCTAGTCGAACTTCAGGAACTTGACACTCGCCTGTCACAACTAGCCCACCGGTCCAAGACCTTGCCTGAGTATGAGCAGCTAGCCGCCCTTCAAGCTGAAGATAGCGAGCTTCAAAACAGTTTTGGCGAAATCGAAGTCGAGCTATCAACACTCCGCCAGAGTCAAAGCGATAGAGAGGCCGAAATCCAACAGTTGGAAGACAAGGTCGCGAAAGCAACCAGTTCTCTGTACGGCGGAGATATGACATCGCCCAAAGAAGCAGCGGCGCTACAAAGCGAAATTAACTCTCTTTCGAAACGCCAGTCGATCTTGGAAGACCAGATAATTGAATTAATGGAAAGAATCGAACCTTACGCGACTGAAGAAGCCCGAATCGAAACGGCCCGCACTAACTGCCAAGAGGCGGTCAGCACCATTGAAGGCAAGATTGCGTCAGCATTGTCTGAAGTCGAAGATGAACGCGAATCAGTGATGGGCGAAAAACGAGGAATCGAAACGCGAGCGGGAAGCGACCTTGTAAAACTCTACGAAGATAATCGAAAGCGAATGGGCGACCACACGGCAGTAGGTCGGCTAGTAGGAACATCATGCGGAGCGTGTTTCTTGGAGATCGCAGCAGTCGAAATTGACAGAATTCGAAGATTGCCAAGTGATGAACCCTCAGAATGTCCTGAGTGCGGCGCTCTTGTAGTGCGGTAAAGATCTCATGTTGTTGTGGTTTGCTGGCACAGCCCTGATAGCGATGTGGTTCACCTTTCGTGATCCAGCGATCGATCATCGTTTGATCATCGTGGGAGCTCTTCTGCCTGACGCGGTAGATGCCTCCTTGGGTAAGACGAACCTTATGCACACTCTTGCCGCACCGATTCTGCTGCTAATGGGGTTGATGATTTGCACTATCGGACGACGTCAGTTCCGTAGGCAAGCCTTGGCCGTTCCAATAGGAATGTTTTGGCATTCGGTGTTCGACGGAGCGTGGATGAACACTGAAACGTTTTGGTGGCCGTTTACGGGCCTGGCTAGCAGTGGGACCAATATCCCTTTAGCCGAGCGTGAAGTCCTATTGATCGTAGTCATGGAGATAATTGGCTTAGCTTTGCTTATTTGGAGTTACCGACTAATGGGAATGAGTCAACCTGCGCGACGACGATTATTCCTGCGAACCGGCCGTATCGATCGCGATCTGATTAATCCAAGATCAAGAGGTTAATAGTGCTGCTAATCGTTCGACATGGCAGAACTGTTGCAAATGCCGAAGGTCTTCTTCAGGGACGAATCGACAACCCCCTTGATATGGAGGGCGTGCGTCAAGCTAAGCAAATAGAAGCTGCGTTGGGTCCGATCGATGTGGTTGTCTCATCTCCGCTGCAAAGAGCGCTTCAAACGGCGAAGCCACTTGGGCTGCCGTGTCGCGTTGATGAGCGCTGGATCGAACTGGATTATGGAGAGTGGGACGAGAAACCAATCGGTGAAATTACCAAGGAAGAATGGATCCGATGGCGAAGCGACCCAAGCTTCACGCCTCCGGGAGGAGAGTCCCTAGAGGAATTAGACCGCAGGGTCGCGCTGGGATGCCAAGCCCTACTACTTGAGGCTGAAGAATCAAATGTCGCAGTGTTTACGCACGTTTCACCAATAAAGTCTGCTGTTGCATGGGCACTGGGAACCAACGAACAAATTTCATGGAACCTCAGCGTCGGGCAGGCTCAGATCACTCGAATAGCGGTGAGGGACGGACGGCCTGTGCTGACATCTTTCAACGAAACAACACACCTCAAAGAGCAGTAACTGTTAGTGGTCAGTAGTTCGATAAATGCCCTCGCTTACCTCCACAACGCGACCCTGTTTGACCATCCGAGCAATGTGAATCTGTGCTGAACGAGTTTCAACATGACCAACAAAGTTCATATCGACAGAGGGCCGATACACAAATCGCTCAGATGCACAGTCGTCGATTGATTTTGGCTCACTCATGAAGTCAAGCATCGCTGACTCCCTGTTGGAGATCACATTCTCGAAGGCATCCAGCATTTCAAGGAATAACTCCCGTCCAGAAATAACCCATTTGTGATGAAAAGTTACGAAATGATCGGCATCTAGAGAGCGACACCGATTAAGTGACTGCTCGAAGCTGTCCAACGAGGAATGTGCATCAAAATAATAAGGTCCGAATCCGGATAGCTCGATATCGCCAAGGAAAACAGCTCTGGCTTGAGGGACCAAGAACGCACAATGGCCATGGGTGTGTCCAGGTGTGTGGACCACCTGAATCTCAGCATCTCCTAAATCAAAAACGTCACCGTCAGAAAAGGTTGAGACATCGCTTCTGGGCTCATAGTTGAAGTCTTCTATTACCTCTTGTCGAAAATCTTCTTCCACGGATGGAGGTAACCCATACATAGACATCAATCCGTCGATTGAAGTAAGCCCTACAGCGTCTGCCTCGTGACATGACACCGGAACATCTTTGAGGTGGCTCATCCCGGGAATGTGGTCCTCATGTACATGAGAGAGAAATATTTGGTCAACCTGTGTAGGCATCCCGCGATGGGCGACGGTGAGAGAAGGGTCGATCAGAATGGTCTCTTGAGATCCCTGGACGAGCATCGAATTTCCATGCGGGTATTTGCCCTTATCCAACCCTGTCAGAACCGTAACCGGGCCTAGTTCAAGGGCATCGGGCCAATCGATGTTCATGGAGCTCTGAGTCATTGTCGAGAACGCTAGCTTGCTGATTGTCGAGGTGTGGAAATCGATATAGGTGGCGGTGAGTCAGCCTGTAGGCGGGATTCTGTCCAGTGAGTTCACTCACTTGTGTGACCATCCATCTCAGCGGTCTACCCGGAATCGTAGGACGGGCCGTCTGATTCCTGCTTGACCTTGCTCCGAGTGGGGTTTGCAAGCCGCGCAAGTCACCCTGCACGCTGGTGCGCTCTTACCGCACCCTTTCAGCCTTACCTGTGATTAGCAGCGCTAAACCATCGGCGGTTTACTTTCTGTTGCACTTTCCGTCGCCTCACGACGCCTGGTTTTCTCCCAGCACCCTGCCCTGCGGAGTCCCGACCTTCCTCAATTTGCCTCATCTCTAAAGGTGAGGCCAACTGCGGTCACCCAGCCGACTCACCGCCGATATCACTGTATCGCTGCACGAGGCTTGTCATGCCAGCGCAGATCGTTTACTCAAAAAGAGAGCCTCGGTTGGGAGTCCACCGTCCACCAAGCACTCCGCCCAATGTCGCCAACGAAATAGCTAGAAAGCTGACGACAACGAGGCTCAGCCAGGAAACTGAACGGACACCACGAATCATTCTGATGCACTGGAATACAAAGGCAATGAGTAACGCGGGGCAACTGGTAAGCATCCCATGAACAATGTGAGAGCGCGAGGCGCGCCAAGACGCGATGAAGCCACCCAGAACGAGTCCGATAGAGATCGCTGCAGTTACTACTAGTGAGTTGTCACCGTTCTGATCCACCAGATTGCCGATAACCATCCCCACGCCGACAACTACTATCAGTGAGAAAATTGAACCGCTCAACCACGAAGTGCGGTCAATTCGGTGGCCAAAGATTAAAAACTCGCTTTGCAATCCGGATTCCTTCCTCAAGAATTTACCGAACGCTCAATTAGTCTGGACAATCCCACTGTCAATGGGAAAGAATCCTGATTGCAATGAGCATTACCGATCCTATTCACAGCACAGTTTTACATTCCAGCCGTGGAGACGCGCTCACAGATGTGTTCCAGAGCACACTTCCCTTTGCGCCGGGGCTCAAGGGATGGGAACAAACTGCTGCTTGTCGTGGCATCGATGCCTCAATTTTCTTTCCTGATGATGAAGACGATAACGCTGAGTTGGCAAAGAAAATCTGTCGGGGCTGCTCGGTCGCCATGCCTTGTCTCGAGTACGCAATAACGGTGCGGGAGAAAGAAGGAGTTTGGGGAGGCGCGACGCAGCGGGAACGACGAAGCATTATTAGGCGAAGGCGCCGTGCCGCAGCACGACAGCGCGCCTTGAGCGAAACCGAGACAACAAACGAACGATAGAGTCCCAAAGGTGACTTCAAGCAAGAGCAACGCCGCGGCCGACGCGTCTTTGGACGTTTTCGGTGGCTGGTCAGGAGTGTTGAGTGATTTAGTAGCTGGAGTTGATCTAACCCCGGCGGCAGCCAGGGCTGCCCTGGGGTCGATTCTGCGAGGAGAAGCAACAGATGCTCAAGTGGCAGGTTTCATAATTGCTCTGGGTATGAAGGGAGGTTCGGTACTAGAACTCACTGGCCTAGTGGATGCAATGATGGACGCAGCTTCTCCTTTAGAGGTGCCGAACGGAACAATCGATGTCGTCGGCAGTGGTGGCGCCCCATCTCGACGAACTCACGCGCTGAGTGTTTCTACGATGGCTTGTTTTGTCGCGTCGGCAGCTGGAGCAACGGTTTGCAAACACGGTTCGGTAGCGGCTTCCTCAAGCAGTGGGTCTTTTGACACATTGGGAGTGTTGGGGCTCGCTATCGACCTAGATGGTACCCAAGTAGCACGATGCGTTGAAGAAGTGGGTCTCGGCTTCGCCTTTGCCAAGAACTTTCACCCTGCGATGAGGTTCGTTGGGCCAGTTCGTTCTGAACTCGGTGTTCCTACAACCTTTAATTTTCTCGGCCCGTTGTCCCATCCGGGGGGAGTGAAACGACAAGTAGTAGGGGTTAGTGACCCGACAATGGCTCCAAGAGTTGCAGGTGTATTAGCGGCTAGAGGAAGCGAACATGCGCTGGTCGTTCATGGAGGTGACCGTCTCGATGAAATTACAACGACTGATTCAACCCGCATCTATGAGGTCCGTGACGGCGAAGTTGTTGGCGAGACCGAATTTGAACCCGAATCTGTAGGTATTCGTCGGGTCAATAGGGCTGAAATCCAAGGCGGCAGCCCCGAAGATAATGTGCGGATAATGCATGAGTTGTTCGCTGGAACCGACGTAGGCCCAAGGGCCGACATAGTCGCTGTCAACGCGGCAGCAGGTCTTCTTGTCGCTGGCTTAGTCGAGAACATGGGAGCAGGACTGGAAGCCGCCAAGGCAGCTATGGTCAATGGTCAAGCGGCTGCCAAGGTCGAGAGTGTAGTTAATCTCAGCAACGAGATAGCTGACTAGTCATGGTGATCGGACAAGCCCTTCCCTATGGGGTTGGAGATGTTGTCCGCCTAACAGCAACCTCAGATGACAGTCGACAACATCTAATAGGTCAGACGGGAACAGTGGTTGCTATTCAGCCAGGCAACCGATTCGTCATGGCAGCGGTCAAATTTGAGGACAGCGAGCGAAGGTGGACCATGGTTTACGACGTGGACCAGTTAGAGCTTATTGAGCGGTATGGACATGGCGTCAAATTTCTAGGTCGCAAAGAACAAGACGAATAGACACCCGACCTAAACGAGCGCGAGGTCCTTCTTGATTTGAAAATTGTCTAGACAGGGGTAGCGAGACGACAGAGGGCGATCGCAGTAGATAAGACGAAGATTGTGGGCCTCACTTTCAAGCCAATTAGCAACGCACCACAATTCCGCAACTTCGCGCTTCCCTATTACGCCACCTGGGCTGTTGACCTGCATTTCGACGCCACCGGCTTCATCAGACCACTCAGCCAGGTGACCATTTTCAAGTATCGTGAGTCCAGTTCTAACGTCTTCGAATACCAGACGGCCAGAAGAACGCAGTGCCTCCACCTGGTACTGACGTCGCAAGACGGCGGACAGAGCGAAAGCTTGACGACGGAGATCAGCGGCTTCTTCGAAGCGTTGTTGATTCGCAAGGCTCAGCATTCGAAGACGTAGTGGGTTGAGTAGCTTTTCTGGGTGATTGTTTAGGGCTAGGAGAACATCGTTGACAATCTCCGAATAAGCCTCCTCAGTGACGTCCCCGGAGCAAGGACACACACTGGTACCAATTTGAGCTGCAACACAGGATCCGGCAGTTACCTGTCGGGGCACTCTCTTGGTGCAACGACGAAGAGGTAAGACAGTTTCGATGGCATCAACTACATCACGAGCGACACGACGAGAAGAAATCGGACCCAAATAGAAACCAGCGTCCTCTTTAGGTTCACTCACGATCGATAACCGAGGGAATCGCTCCGCCAAGGTCAATTTCACGTAGGCATACTTCGACCAATTCTTCGAACGCCGGTTAAAGCGCGGGCGAAGATCTTGAATCAAGCGCAACTCCAGCACCTCAGCGTGCAGAGATCCTTCACACACTGTGTATTCGATTAATTCGGTTTCCCGGAGCAGCTGGTCAACTTTTCGACGTTTGTCACTCGAGAAATATGACCGGACGCGAGAGCGTATGTTGGCCGCTTTGCCGACATAAAGAACTTCGCCTCTCTTGTCGACAAAACGATAAATCCCAGGCGAACGTGGAAGATCTTCAGTTAGTCGCAGTTTCTTTGCCTGAGGGTGGCGTTGCATAGTCGGAAGTTGCTGCAAGTCATCTAGCCCGAGAACTCCCAAAGCCGAGGCCTGCTCAAGCAGGTGATGAAGCAAATCAGCGGTGGCTTGAGCATCATCTAAGGCCCGGTGGTTCGGCTGATGCGGTAAACGCAAACACTTGGCCAATGTGGAAAGTTTGTGATTCGGGACGTCATTGCGAATGAGGCGACGCGAGATAGCCAATGTGTCGATTTTCTGCCCAGCCCAGACCTCCCTTCCGGATCTGCGTAGCGCGGCATTCAAGAATGCAAGGTCAAACCCCACGTTGTGTCCGACGAGCACGGCACCCCCTAGAAATTCCAAGAGGGCAGGAAGGACGCGTTCGATCTTTGGCGCCCGCGACACCATTGCACTTGTGATTCCGGTGAGAACCGTTATTTCCGGAGGTACAGAGCATCCCGGGTCGATAAGCGTTTGGAAGGTTCCAAGTTCCTCGCCGCCACGGTACTTAACAGCACCTATCTCTGTGATCATGTCGATGTTTCTTCTGCCACCCGTGGTCTCGAAGTCGAGAACACAGAAAGTGACTTCATGTAAGGGCGTACCCAAATCGTCTAACGATTGTTGAAACACGAAGACGAATATAGCGAACAAGTGTTCGATATGGAGTGATCGGAGCTTTACAATATCTGCTAGGAGCGGCCAGCAATTCTGCCCAAGAGCCCGCGCTTGCGGGGTTTCAGATCTGCCTGTTGCACCGTAGCGAGGGCAGCCGCGAAATCTGCTCCGCTTTCGAAACGATCACTTGGAGCTTTAGACATCGACCTCAAGATTATTTCGGCAAGATCATCAGCAACCCCAGCTCCGCGGGGATCTGGCGGTGACAGTTTGACGTGGGCGTGTAAAAGCTCATTCCTTTCACCGTAAAAGGGAGCTGACCCCACTGCCAGCCGATAAAGAGTTGCACCCAGACTGTAGAGATCGGTTCTCCCATCAACATGGCCCCCAACTGCTTGTTCAGGCGCAAGGAACATAGGGGATCCGTAGACCCTGCCTTCAGGTGGCGGAGGTCCGTCCAGGTCGTGCGCAAGGCCGAAGTCAAAGAGAACGGCACGGTCACCCTCTTCGTCCAACAAGATGTTGGAAGGTTTGACGTCCCGATGGACGATCCGTTGGTGATGAACGTGATCTAACGCAGAACACATTTGTTGAATAATCGCGATGGACTCCCGAAGATCAATAGCTTTAGAAGATTGAACGCGATCCCAAAGGGTTTCACCGTTTATTGGTTCGATCTCCATGTAGTGAGCCCCAGCGATTATGCCAGCCTGCATTGCCTTAAGGACGTTCGGGTGGTCGACGCGAACCATGAGTTCAAACTCTTGTTCAAAAAGAGAACGGATCTCCTGTCTCGCTTCAGCGAACGGGGTGAGGACCTTGAGAGCAACTTCGTTGCCGTCACGTAATGCAGCTCGATAGACGTGAGCTACTGTGCCGCGACCCAGGAGCTCTTTAATGCTGTAGGGCCCATACTGGCGACCTACCCAAACGTCTGCTTCTTCGGCGAACATTTCCATCCCCTGGATTACAGAATACCCGCCTCTTTGGGGCGATATAGCTATTAGGTCAATGCTGTCCCACCCCAGTTCTAGTTTCTCTTAGCACTCAGACAAAGGACAAAGAGAAGTGAGCGACACTGGATTTACCGCGAGAGATCTTGATGAAACTTTTGGTGATGAAGAATCGTTACTTATTGATTGCGACCTTTGCGAATATTCAGGGTCGGAGACTTGTAATGATTGTCTCATCACGTACCTGTGTAGACCTGATCGGAACTCAGTTGTAATCGAATTATCCGATATTCGTGCTCTTAGAACCCTTGGCCGATCTGGCTTGGTTCCCAGATTGAAGCTGCAGAAATCTGTTGCATCTGACTCAGGACGGTAACTTTTAAGGGTGTAAGCGTGTCGGCATGCTAGATGCCAGCTGTCTCTCTTTCGAGCGTTATGGAAGTGTCGTGATGCGGGTTCCCAATTTTGAGAAAATAAAGCAAGTAGCCAAGGATGCAGGACTAGATGACATCGCTGTAACTGGAGTTGAGCCACTGTTCGAGGCTCGTGCAGCTATTAAGGAACGGAAACATCAAGGCCTTCATGCGGGCATGAACTTCACCTATGGCAACCCAGAGCGGGCTACAGACCCAGCGCAGTTGTTTGAAGGAGCAAAGAGCATTCTGGTCGCAGTTCGTCGGTACAAACCGCCTTCTGTCGATGAACCGCAGACCTCGGACCCTGGGACCAAAGCGGGAGTTGAAGGTCCGAAAGGAGTAGTGGCCTCATACGTTTGCTCAGATGAATACGGGAAGCTCCGTCAAGGCTTGACGACAGTAGCGAATTACCTCGAAGGATTCGGAGCCCGAACTGAGGTGGTAATGGACGACAACCGGCTGGCCGATAGAGCCGTCGCAGCTAGGGCTGGTCTGGGGTGGTTAGGGCGAAACACTATGTTGCTCCACCCGGAGCTTGGCTCCTGGACAGTGATTGGCTCAGTTGTGACGGACGCTCCCATCGGGGGACGGTCAGAAAAGACTCACGATGGGTGTGGCACTTGTCGACGTTGCAGTACTGACTGCCCTACAGGGGCCATTGACGAATTTGGGGTACTTAATGCCAACAAATGTTTAGCGTGGCTTTTGCAGGCCAAAGGGCCATTCCCCCGACAGTATCGAACGGCACTTGGAGATCGACTTTATGGCTGTGATGACTGCCAAGTCCTCTGCCCGATTAACGATGAGACGATGAAAGCTTCAGAAACCATCTCGCCCAAAGATTCAAAAGTCGACATCGTTGCGCTGCTCGATAGCGCAGATGAAGAGCTCATGAAACAGTTCGGTCATTGGTATATACCTAGGCGTCGGCCTGAATATTTGCGGAGAAATGCGTTAGTAGTTCTGGGGAATAGCCAAAGTCACAATGACCTCGAAGTAGATCGAGTGTTAGCGAATTGTCTTATCTCGTCGGAACCTTTAGTCCGAAGTCATGCAGTGTGGGCGGCGCTGCGGCTAGGAAAGGAACATCTGATCGGACCTGACGTAGCAGAGTCGTTAGTTGAGCATGATCCCGATGGAATCGTTCGTGCCGAACTAGAGGAGTGGGGAATTTCGTTGGACTCCGATAGTCAATGAAGAAACATCTTCTTGTTACCAATGACTACCCACCGAAGGTCGGTGGAATTCAGAACTACCTTTGGGAGCTTTGGCGACGACTACCTAGTGACAGTGTCACAGTGTTCACTCCGAACCATCCAGATGCAGAGAGCTTTGACGCAGCGCAAGAACATCGCATTGTACGGGCCGAGCGAAAGGTCTTTTTCCCAACCAGACGGTTAGCTACTGAGATTAAGGAATTAGCTCAAGAGGTAGGGGCAGAACTCGTTGTCTTAGATCCAGCACTTCCTTTAGGGCACCTAGCGCCAACTCTGGACCTTCCATATGCAATCGTCGCTCACGGCGCCGAAATAACAGTTCCGGGTCGACTCCCAGGTGCACGACACCTTCTGGGTCGGGTACTACGAAGCGCTGAGTTTGTTATTACGGCAGGCGGTTATCCAGCTCGAGAGGCCTCAAGGGCTGCCGGCCGCCCTTTAACGACTATTGAGATTCCGCCAGGTGTTGACCAGAGTCGTTTCGTGCCACGTGATCTTGATGAACGAATGAGACATCGCGAAGGTCTTGGTTTTAGTCAAGCGCCTCTTGTTGTCGGAGTTAGCCGGCTTGTTCCTCGAAAAGGATTTGATGTGGCTATTGAGGCTGTTGCAAGTCTTCAACATGAGTTACCGGGCATACAACTAGTGATAGCCGGTACAGGCAGAGACAGGAGACGTTTAGAACGTCTATCCAAAAAGTTGAATTTTCCAGTGAAGTTCCTAGGGCGCGTTCCCGACTCTGAGCTTCCATCTGTTTTTGCTATGGGAGATCTGTTCATCATGCCCTGTAGGAATCGATGGGGAGGTCTGGAACAAGAAGGCTTCGGTATCGTTTTCGCCGAAGCCGCTGCGTCGGGTGTCCCTCAGGTGGCCGGACGTTCCGGCGGAGCCCACGAGGCTGTCGTGGATGGGGTCACGGGAATCGTTGTGGATCATCCGAGGCAGGCGGGCGAAGTGGCTGCCGCGGTCCTGTCAATTCTTCAAAATCCGGAAAGGGCGGAAGAGATGTCAAGAGAAAGCAGGAACCGCGCTATGAACTCTCTTTCGTATGATCTCTTAGCTGACCGTCTGGAGAAAACGCTTTCATGAAGCGACGAGCGGCTGAGCCCGGTAGTAACCCAGGCCAATATTTACTTCGCGTGGCTTGGCAGTCAACGTTGGTATTGGCGGTCGTAGCTGTTTTCGGCCTTATGGCACCGGAGTCTTCTGCTCCCTTTGTGGTGACCGTGTCTGTAACGATGTTTGTCTTGGGCCTGCTCTTGCTTTTGTTTGGGTTGCTGTATGGGTTGAAACGAAGTCGCGTTGAAACCATCACGGTTGCCGGATTATTTTTACTTCAGAACAGTGCCCCACGGTCAACTCAACGACTCTTCGCTTGGTCGATGGTTCTTCAATTGGCAGTGGCGTTCACGGCCGCTGCGCTTAAGCCCTATACCGATATCACATTCGTCTTGCTGGCCCCGATATTGCCAGTTGGATCAGCGGCTTTATGGTCGGCACAGCACGGATTTTTCCCGAAGCGTGATTGCGACCCCGCCTAGCGTCCGAGGCGTGGCAGAATACAAGAGTCGTTGGATAGGAAAAGCTGATGATCGACAAATTAAAAGTTTCTCGTGTCGTCAACGCAGATACTCAACGGTGCCATGCCTTGGTGGCTGACGTCGAAAGTTATGGATCTTGGGTCAGCGATCTACGTGAGGTGTCGGTGGGAGCTCGTGATGACCAGGGCAGAGTAACGGAGGCAACTTTTCGAGTCGCCGCTATGGGGAGAAGCGCTACGTATTCGCTTATCTACGACTACTCGGAGTCGCCATCGCTCATTAAATGGGAATTGGCGAGTGGGGATATCATCAAGAGGCTCGATGGAAGCTATAGATTCGACGGTTTGATCGATGATCCTCGTCAGACCGAAGTCACATACGAGCTCGCTATTGAATTAGCGGTCCCACTCCCAGGGTTCGTGAAGAGAAGAGCTGAGGGAAGGATCGCTCATGCCGCCCTCGACGACTTTCAATCCAAGGTTGAAGGATAGAACTACCTGACCCCAAGAGAGTTCTTGGGTAGTTGTTTCGAATAAGACCCAATGCCTCTGTACCCTCAAGTTGTGTGGAGTTCCGACGCATCAGCAATCTGCCGCCCTACGTTTTTACCATTATCGATTCACTAAAAATCGAACGTCGGCGAGATGGAGCGGATGTTATCGACTTGGGGTTCGGCAATCCGGATATTCCCTCACCAGCTACGGCGGTAACCAAGCTCAGCGAAGCTGCCGAAAACGATCGAAACCACAGGTATTCGGCCAGTAGAGGTATACCTAAGCTTCGAGAAGCGGTAGCAGATCTGTATCAACGTCAATGGGGCGTTTCGCTGGATCCGGAAAGTGAAATAATCAACACAATCGGGGCGAAAGAAGGATTCTCGCATTTGATGTGGACTTTGCTAGGGCCTGGCGATGCGTGTCTGGTGCCAGCCCCTTCGTACCCGATTCACATATTTGGGCCGTTGTTTACAGGCGCAAACGTTCGTGAAGTTCCTCTAACAACGGGCGAAGATTTTTTTGAATCGCTGGTCGAGAGATTTGAATATTCATGGCCGCGGCCTCGAGCTATCGTCTTGTCCTTCCCGCACAATCCCACCACCACATGCGTCGACCTATCCTTCATGCAGCGGCTCGTTGATTTCGCGAGAGAACGCGAAGTGGTGTTGGTGCATGACTTCGCTTATGCAGATCTCGGTTTCGACGGATACCAACCTCCGTCAATCATGCAAGCAGAAGGTGCGAAAGAAGTTGCAGTTGAGTTTTACAGCCTCACTAAATCATTTTCTATGGCGGGCTGGAGAGTTGCGTTTTGTGTCGGGAATAGTGAAGTAGTAGGGGCACTAGCAAAACTTAAGAGCTATCTCGACTACGGGACCTTTCAACCGATTCAGATAGCGGCAACAGTGGTGATGAATGAAGAAAGTGACTATCCGCGAGAAGTAAATGAGATCTACCAATCTCGTCGCGACAGTCTGATTCGCGGGCTTGCACGTATTGGATGGGAGATTGAACCACCCAAGGGCACCATGTTTGTTTGGGCACCAATTCCTGAGCCTTACCGTGAAATGGGTTCCGTCGGCTTCTGTAAGCATCTTGTAGAAGAAACGAACGTCGCTTTGTCGCCTGGAGTTGGGTTCGGGCCAGGCGGTGAGGGGTATGTCCGATTTGCTTTAGTGGAAAATGAACATCGAATTCGTCAGGCTATAACCCAGTTGGGCACCGGTTTGGAACGACTCCGCTGAGGAACTGGTCATTCCACGACCCAATTCAGCGATCTTTCGACCGCTCTGAGCCAGTTGGCATGGGAAGCATCACATTCACTGCGATTGTCACGAGGATCGAATGCCCTGTCTAATTGCCAAGCAGCACTAATCTCTTCGGGCCGATCCCATAGCCCCTCTGCAAGCCCGGCAAGCATTGCTGCGCCTTGGGCTGTCGTTTCGGTGATGACAGGCCGCGATACGCGAACACCTAGTTGATCTGCTTGAATTTGGAGCAACAAATCCATAACGGCAGCACCGCCATCCACACGCATTTCGCGCACAGGCATACCTCCAGCTTGAGACATTGCCTCTACTACGTCCCGGGTCTGAAAAGCGATGGCCTCCACGACTGCTAGCGCAAGGTGTCCGCGCCCGGTGCCCCCTGTTATTCCGGTAACAGTCCCGCGAGCGCGCGAATCCCACCAAGGACTGCCCAAGCCCGCGAAAGCCGGTACGAAATAAACGCCACCGGTATCTGCGACAGACGCTGCTAGATCTCCTATTTCTGCGGCTTCGCTGATTATTCCCAAGCCGTCTCGAAGCCACTGGATGGCTGCGCCAGCGACAAAGACCGATCCTTCCAGCGCGTAGGTCGGTCCATCGCCTAGATCCCAGGCCACCGTAGTCAGTAATCCGTCAACTGGTTCAGGGCACTGTCGGCCCGCATTCATTAAAACGAAAGATCCGGTTCCATAAGTATTTTTTGTCATCCCAGGCTCGAGACATGCTTGCCCAAACAATGCAGATTGTTGGTCTCCCGCAACGCCGCTAATCGGGATGCCCGAACCCAGCGCCGTTGTGTCAGCAGTCAACCCGAAACGCCCAGAGGACGGACATACATCAGGCAAACTTGATTCTGGAACTTCAAATAGTTCGCAGAGTTCCGGCGACCAGCGCCCCTCTTGAATGTCGTAAAGAAGTGTTCTGGAAGCGTTGCTCGCGTCGGTCGCGTAGGTTGACCCTCCCGTCAGTTTCCAAATGAGCCAACTGTCGATTGTTCCAAACGCTAGGTCGGCGCTCAGTTCTACAACTTTGTTCTTGAGTAGCCAACCAATCTTCGTTCCGGTGAAGTAAGGGTCGATCACTAATCCTGTCGTCCGACGAACCTGATCGAGGAACCCGCTTTCCAAAAGCTGATCACAACGGGCAGATGTGCGTAGGTCCTGCCACACGATTGCGTTACAGAGAGGCTCTCCTGATTTGCGACTCCACGCTAGAACGGTTTCACGTTGGTTGGTTATGCCGATCGCAGCGATGGGTTCAGCAACTGAAGCACTTAGCTCTGAAAGGGTTATCTGAACCGATTCCCATATTTCATTCGGATCGTGTTCAACCCAGCCAGGACGAGGGAAGTACTGAGTGAACTCCTTATATGCAAGAGCAACTTGTTCACCCTTTTCGCTAAGAGCGAAAGACCTGACGCCTGTTGTTCCTGCGTCGATGGAAACTATTACCGCCATGGAGACAACTTACCGCCTGTGCGCCGTTTGTAATTAGCTGGGCCTTACAGGTTCTAACTCTGCGACTTGGGCGGTACCGTTGATGACGTGAGAATCCTCGTGGTCGGCGCTGGAGAGGTCGGAAGCTACGTAGCAGCACGGCTGTCACGCGAAGGTAACGACGTAGTTGTAGTCGACCTGCTGCGAGAACCGTTGACACGGATCGAACGAGACAACGATATTTTGACTGTTGTTGGGGATGCAACTAATCCAAGCACGCTCTTGGAAGCTCAAGTTGAGAAGGCCGAAGTATTGGTTGCTGTGACTCAGAGCTACAAAACCAATTTGCTCGTCTGTCTGCAAGGACGACAGGCTCGAGGCGAACAACAACTCTCCACGATTGCCAGAATTGATGACCCCGAACTACGAGGTCCGGCCGGTCGAAAAATTCGAGAGGCAATGGGAGTTGACCTGGTCCTTGACCCCGACGAACAAACTGCCGTAGCGATTCAGGAACTGTTGCTTTACCGAGGAGCCAGGAACCTCTTTGAGATGGCTGGAGGCGAGGTGCTGTTGGTAGGTGCGCGGCTTTCTGACGAGGCGCCTGTTGTGGGTCGGTCAGTAGGGGAAATTGGCACTACTTACGAGCCAGAGTGGGATTTCATCTTTGGAGAGATAGTTCGTGACGGAGAAAGTCATGTAGTGCGCGAGGATATGGTTCTCCAAGCACACGACTTGCTTCGGGTTGTCTGCCGCCGTAAAGGGCGCCGCGAGCTGATGACATTGCTTGGTCTTCATAGGACAGAAGTCAAACGGGTCATGCTGTTGGGCGGCGGGCGAACGGCAGAACTTTTGGCGAAACGCCTTCTCGATAGAGGAGTGGAAGTCGCCATTGTTGAGGTAAACAAACCGCGTTGCGAGTCCTTGGCCGAAAAATTACCCGGATGTCTAGTATTTGAGGGAGATATCACTGATACCGATCTGCTTTCTTCGGAACGAGTAGGAGATTTTGATGCAGTGGTCGCGTCTACAGGCCAAGACGACGCCAACGTTCTTGCTTGTCTATATGCGAAGTCGATGGGTGCTCCCGAAACTATTGCTGTAGTTCACCGCCTTAGCTTGCTACCCCTCTTAGAGCAAGTAGGTATTGATGCAGCCTTGTCTCCTCGCACTGCTAGCGCTAACAGTGTTTTGCGGTACGTCCGTGGAGATGTGGCCGCTGTGGCCACGTTTTTGGAAGGCGATGTCGAAGTCGTCGAATTTGAAGTTGCACCAGAAGCTCGTGCCGATGGGGTGGCAGTAAAGGACCTTGGGTTATCGGGAAGTGTTCTCCTCGCTGCCATTGTCCGCGATGGCAATGCTCACATAGCTCGAGGTCGAAGCGTTCTCAGGGCCCGTGACCATGTAATTGTGTTTGCGAAGCCTCACCTGGTGGATGAGGTGAAGCAGGCCTTCGGGTGACCCCAAGGCCTCCCGTAAGGGCCGCGGCTCCTGCCCTCGTTCAACGTCTGACGATCAAAATATTTACTGGATCTGGGTCGCTGATTCAGCGCCTATCCAAGGGAAAAATCGAATCTGCTATCGGGGTCACCGTAGGAGCAGTGTGGGTCCTCTGCGCGCCCTTGTTCTTCATCTGCGCCATAGCAGATTTCATAGACGGAGGATCTGACTACCTTCCGTTGCTGATTGCTGGGATAGCCGTGGAAGGCGCTGGTTTGATGGTGGTGCGCCTATCTAACTTCCCATCAACTTTGCCTGTTGCGCGTTTATTCGCTGCAGTAGTCAGTGGAGCTTTAGCCGCGCTATTTGCTGTCACAGTGGCTCACTTAGCTACGGGCGTCGCTGCAACCTTAGATGTCGCAGTGGTAGAGGCTGCTGCCACCATTACGGGAACCAATGCAACGACCATCGAACCTGAGTCGTTCTCATTGGGAATGATGCTATTTCGAGCTTTAGGGCAGTGGTTGGCAGCAGCAGCGATCATCGTGGTCCTGGTACGAGTCTTGCCCCATCTCGGAGTAGGAGGACTTGACGCTGATGGAGGGGTCGCGACTAGATCGGCTAGACGTCTCGCCCCTCGCAGTGGTTCAACCATGGCGCGGCTAATGACTTTGTATATAGGTCTTACAGGCTTGTTCGCCATAGCCTATTTCGCGGCCGGGATGCCTTTGACGGATAGCGTGATTCACTCCTTCACAACCCTTTCCTCAGGCGGATTTTCGACGCGCTCAGGCTCAATCGGATCCTTTGAATCTGGTGCCGTTGAATGGGTCGCAATTATAGGAATGTTGGTTGCCGGCACCAGTTTACCGCTGATGTTCAGAGCCCTACGCAGAGGCGATTTACACCGGTTTGTCCGCAGCATCGAATTTCGCGCTTACTTGGGACTGGTCACCGTAGTCGTGATATCGATTCTCGCCTGGTCGGACGGATGGCCAACACTCACCAGCGTCAGGTATGCAATTTTTGTGACAGCGTCCGCTATCTCGACTACAGGATATCTTTCAGGAAGTTCGCAAATCCTGCCCTTTGGTGGCGAGGCATTGCTGCTCGTTCTGATGTTGATAGGGGGCATGTCAGCTTCAGTAGCGGGCGGATTCAAGGTCATGAGGTTCATGGTCCTAGGTCAATACATTGGCCGAGAGTTGAGGCTGAGCATTCATCGCAGCGCGGTCGAAAAAATCCATCTAGGGCGCTCTTCTATTGGCGAAACTGCCTTAGCGCGGATCATCGGGGAACTATTCCTAGCAACGATGATCATTGTGCCTACAGTCCTGATTTTTGCGTCCGATGGTCTCGGCGTGGAAGGGGCATTTACCTTCGCAATTTCTAGTATTTCCAATGTTGGAATCGCCTTCGGCGCCGCTTGGCCGCTAGGACACCTCAACTCAATGGGCGCTATTGGGCACTTAACGGCAGCTCTTTTGATGGTTGTAGGAAGAGTTTCGATAACTCCGGTCTTGGTCGCATTGGGAGGAATTGGAGAGCCAATGCAACGTAGTCTTCGCCGTTGGCGACTCACGAGACACGAAGGGACGGTTCGTTGAGGCGCGTAGCTGTCACACCAGTTCGCGTTTCCGGCGCCGCGCTTCTCGCAATCGCGGCAGCGATGCTTCTTTCTGCTGTCGTCGCTGTTATCGACGGAGGAGGAGCAGCGTCGGGACTACTAGTCGCGTCGTTGATAACGACATCGGTAGGTGCCGGCCTCTTCTACGGTTCGAAAGTCTCGCCAACCGCCGACTCTGCCTTGGCTTTCGCGTCGGTTGCTTGGAGCTGGGTAGCTGTTTCAGTCGCTGGTGCATTGCCGTTTCTTCTAACGGGGGTGATTCCGTGGGTCAGATTCGACGACGCTCTTTTCGAGTCAGTCTCTGGGTTTACCTGTACCGGCTCAACGATCCTCTCTGACTTCAGTTCAGTCCCACAAGGCCTACTGTTTTTCCGGAGTATGACCCAGTGGTTAGGTGGAATGGGTCTAATCGTTTTGGCAGTCGCGGTTCTTCCTGCTCTTGGAATAGGGGGACTTGAGTTAATAGCAAGCGAATCACCTGGTCCGACCGCTGACCGGCTTTCGTTGAAAGTAAGAGATACCGCGCGACGGTTGTGGTTGCTGTATGGAGCGGCGACTGTCCTAATAGCGGGTTGCCTTCTCGCCGCAGGTATGTCGATCTTTGACGCCGCAACTCATGCGTTTACCACTGTCGCCACCGGCGGATATTCAACCTATGGAGACTCGATAGCCCATTTTGATTCAATTTTGGTCGAGGCCATCCTCATACTCGGCATGCTTTATTGCGGAGCGAACTTCTCGACTCACTGGCACGCAGCAACCGAGGGGGTGGGTGCCTATCGACGAGTATCGGAAATCCGGTGGTATTTGTGGATAATCTTCAGCGCATTCGCCTTGCTGGTGTGGGTCAACGCTGGCGAACTCCAATGGACCGAGAATCTTAGAGACTCGCTCTTTTACGCCGTTTCTTTAGGTACGAGCACGGGGTTCGGCACCTCGGACTACATGGCCTGGATGCCCGCGGCACAGGTGATGCTTTTGGTTTTGATGCTCATCGGAGGAATGAGTGGGTCAACGGCAGGCGGTATGAAAGTGCTGCGGTTACAAGTCGTCTTCCGATACGCCTTTAGAGAATTATTGAGAGCGCGACACCCGAAGGCGGTAATTCCTATTCGGATGGGCAGATCAACTATTGAAGAGCAGATAGCCGCAAAGGCCGTCGGATTTGTCCTTCTGTACCTAGGGCTAATAGTTGTTGGGGGCATAATTCTCGCTGGATTAGGCGTTGACCCTGTAACCGCATTTAGCGGTTCGGTGTCAGCGCTCGGAAACGCTGGACCAGCGCTCGGGGAAGCTGGACCAACCAACAACTTTCTCGTTTTCCCTCGCGCTGGACGAGCGGTGCTGATGTCGTTGATGGCCTTTGGTCGTCTCGAGGTTTTTCCTGCCATGTTGATGTTGGTCGCCAGCCTCAGGGGCGTTAGTCAGATTCGTCGCCACCGAGAACAGTTGAGCTAAAGCGGGCGCGACTATTAGGAGGCAGGAGCAAGTGCCGAATAGTCAGCGACTGTGAGGGGAGAAGGTAGTCTTCCTTCTCCCACTTCCTCAATAAGCCCTTCGCCATCAGGTAGCTGTACTGGCTTGCCTTCAAGAAAGAAGACAACCCCTTGGGTATCGCTAACAAGGCCTGATGCTGTGAGTACCAATTGTGCCGAGGCTCTAATTCGTTGCTCACCTTCGATTTCGAAGAAAGTTTGATTCAGGTGAATTGAAATAGTGTTATTGCGGAGTAAAGCCACATCAACTATCGCGGTTCCAGCTGGGATCGCAGACGCGTAACCACTTTCAGCTTCTGCTTGGGTGGGTCCCTCTAAGAGGTTGTTCAAAGGGGCGTCAAGGAATACTGGCGCAGGAAGTGGTCGCTGGATTTGGACCAATACGTCTTCTTTAAAGAAATAAACGGGATGCAAAGTCGCGTCTACTGACGGACGGATTTCCTTAGTTCCCGGGGTGCCGGAAGGGAAAACATCCTCAGGAACTGGAAGTGACGTCGGTTGGGTATCCGAGCCCAGGCCACAACCGCTAACCGTAAGCACAGTGGTGGCAACGAGAAGCCCACATAGCAGTCGATTACGTCTCATCGATGGCCTGCTTTGGGGAGAGAAACAATGAACCGGGCGCCGGTTCGTCCTTGTCTGCCTTCAACTCGGGCATTGCCTCCGTGTCGCCTTGCGTGCTCATCAACAAGTGCTAATCCGAGCCCGGCCCCATCGCCAGCACCGCGCTTCCGGGCCGCTGCACCGCGAGTGAACCGCTCGAAAATAAGTTCCCGCTCTGATGGTGCGACTCCGGGTCCGTCATCTTCAACAGCAATTTCGATAGCCCTCCCTGTCGCGATGATGGACACTTGGGTGGCTCCATTGCCGTACTTTTCTGCGTTTCTCAACAAGTTATCGAGCACCTGGGCTAAACGTCTTTTGTCTCCCATGACTAGGACGCCCTCGGCAGCGGCCGAGACTTCGAGTGCGATGTCGCCATCCGAAGAGTCCAGAGTGGCCTTTACTAGTTCTTCGATATTCACTAAATCGTTCGCCATGGGTCCTGAATCAGAACGAGACAGGTCCAGCAGGTCTTGCACTAAATTTTCGAACCTAATTATTTCGTCGTTCAGTAAGTCCAAAGCCTGTTGGGTGCGCTCTGATAGCTCTTCGCGGCGGTGCTGCATGACCTCGATAGAGGCGCGGAGAGTCATCAGAGGGGACCTGAGTTCGTGGCTCACATCGGAAGAAAAACGCGCATCTCGAGTTATGCGGGTTTCCATGGCAGCCGCCATCTCGTTAAACGAGCTAACCAGAGCGTCAAGGTCGGGGTCGCTTACCTCTTCAAGTCGCGTATCGAAGCGACCATGGGCGATGGACTTGGCGGCATCTGATATTTCTGTCAATGGCCTTAGGAGGCCACCGCTAGCCCACAAGCCAATACCGACACCGACAAGGACGGTTAAGGCGCCACCGACTAGGAGAATTAGGGCCAGACTTTCTAGAGTATTTTCCACTTCAGCAAGGGGAACCACCTCGAAATAAGCAACCTCATTGAAGGTTGACGCTGCACTCGGTCGGAGCTGGAGGCCAAAGGCCAAAACAGGTTCGTTGTCTAACCGGTATCTCATTGTTTTGGCTTCAGAAAATTCAAGAACCGATGTAACTAAAGGAATTGGTAGATCGTTGGGGGTGAGAGAAAGAGAAGTCCAGGTTTCGTCACCGGTACGGACAATAGAGCGACTGCCGCTAAGGCTTGGTAACGACTCCAATAATTGAGTTAGGTCTGGGTCTTCTGCGCGAAGGGAACTTTGCACTTGACGAGCATTCGCGAAGAATTGACGTTGAGAGGACTCTTCACGTTGTTGAAGCATGCTTTGGCGGGATAATCCGTATGTGATTACGACCAGAACCAATGCGGCAACGGCGGCTCCCAAAGTAAAGGCGCCGATTACCCGTGTTCGCAGCGGGAGGCGGCGCCAAGGAAGGCCGCGTTTCTTCATAGCTACGCTTGAAGTTTGTAGCCCATGCCTCGCACCGTTACAACGTGGCGAGGATGAGCAGGATCGGGTTCAACCTTGGTTCTTAATCGGCGAACATGGACGTCGACTAGTCGGCCGTCTCCGAAATAGTCGTATCCCCACACTTCTTCGAGTAAATGTTCGCGGCTAAGCACCTTTCCTAACTGGTCTGAAAGTTCACACAGGAGATGAAATTCTGTTTTTGTTAGGTGGATTTCCTCACCGTTTTTCCGGACCACCCCTTCGTCTGGGATTATCTCGAGGTCTCCAACAGTTCTGGGAGACCCAGTCGCGTCCTCCGCCTTAACTCGCCGCAAAAGGGCACGAATCCGAGCCGACAGTTCCTTTGGAGCTATTGGTTTAGTTACGTAATCATCTGCCCCTGCTTCTAAT
>JASLTG010000024.1 GCA_030743005.1 Acidimicrobiales bacterium
TTTAAACACTGGTCAGACTTAGACAACGATGGTTGTGACACTCGACGAGAAGTTCTGATCGACGAATCAGTGACTGCAGTAGCGATAGGTAAGAACTGTTCGTTAGAAGGCGGCCGCTGGTACAGCGCCTTCGACGGCATCGAAACCAACGATCCTTCAACATTTGATGTTGATCACATGGTGCCCCTGAAAGAAGCATGGGACAGTGGCGCTTGGGCCTGGGACCCAACACGACGCGAAGCGTTCGCCAACGACATGTCGATCCCCGAGTCACTTATCGCAGTTTCTGCTTCTTCGAACAGATCGAAAGGCGCCAAAGACCCAGCAGAATGGATGCCACCATCAGAAGACTTTCACTGTTCGTACCTCGCAGCGTGGATCGCGGTCAAGCAACACTGGGGGTTATCAATGGATCAAGCTGAACATGACGCGATTTCAGCGTTGAGAATCAGATGCTGAACTGTTACTCGTCAACGGTGTCAGCGAAACCTGCAGCATCGAGCCACCAAGACCCTTCAGTGGGTCGAAGAAGCCCACAAGAAGGACCACCAAAGTGGGTGCCAAGAATCAACGTGTGGTCATCGCAGTAACGCTCAGCGAACTGTCGGCGGGTTGCGGTGGCAGCCGGTTTGTCAACATCGGGCTCACTTGACCACTCCGGTAGCTGAAATTGAATCGGATGATGACAAAGATCACCCGTGATGACAGCGTCCGCGCCATCCGATGAGATTCGGACGCTGTGATGACCGGGAGTGTGACCCGGTGTCGGCTCAAGCCACACAGCGTCATTAAGCCGCATGTCGCTTTGGACGAGCTCCGCTAACCCGGCGTCGATGCAGGGCTGAATGCTGTCGCCTACCACGTCACCGTAAACCTGGGGTTCGACCCTCCAATGCGACCACTCTTTTTCACCAAACAAATAACGCGCCTTAGGAAATGAAGGCACCCACTCATCACCAACCAAATGAGTGTTCCAGCCAACATGATCAACATGAAGATGTGTGCACACCACCGCAGTCACATCATCTGGTCCGAAACCCGCATCAATCATCCTGTCCATGAAATCAGTGTCAAGACCACCAAGGGCCTCGAAATTGGGGCGGTGCTTGTCGTTACCCGCACACGTATCAACAACAATCTTTTCGTCACCGATTTCTATGCAGAACGCGTGAAACGACAGCCGAATTCGTCCAGTAGCGGGATCAGCGAACGGACCTAATGTCCAGTCGTGTTGAAGTATGGCCTCAGGTGTCGCCATAGGAATAACGGCGAACCCCGGCCATATCTGCTCCATTTCGGTCACCTTCGTGATCTTCGCTTCACCGATCTGCCACGTCTGAATCATTTGTCAACTCCTTCGACTACCTAGCAAGATCGTATGCATTGGTTCGTCACCAACGCGGCAAAAATAGGTAATCGAAATGATGGGCAGACAACTTTGAGGCAAGTAATTCGAAACCGCGTACAAAGGGCGCAACATCGAACCCTAGAGACGCGTTAGGAACGAAATTGGGTCAGTCTTCTCGTGCGACGAAGTGTCCTGGTCCTGCTTCGATGAGTTCAACGAGTTCGGGTCCCTGCCCTCGTTGCCACACCGGGCTGGGGATTTCGTCGGTGAGGAGTGGTCGGGTTCGTCGTTGGTGGGGGTCGGCGATTGGGACCGCGTCGAGTAGCCGACGGGTGTAGGAGTGAGTCGGATTTTCGAAAATCGCTCGGCGGGGGCCGAGTTCGACTACTTGACCTAGGTACATCACAGCTACACGGTGGGCGATGCGTTCCACAACTGCCAAATCGTGGCTGATGAAAAGGTACGACAGCCCCAGTTCCCGTTGAAGGTCCAACATGAGGTTCATCACTTGGGCTTGAACTGATACGTCCAGGGCTGACACTGCTTCGTCGGCGATGACCAATTCGGGGTTCAACGCGAGGGCTCGGGCGATACAGACCCGCTGGCGCTGACCGCCGGAGAATTGGTGAGGGAAGTTTTGAAGCATTGAGCGGTTTAGACCAACGAGTTCAAACAGTGTGCCAGCGCGCTCTTCGGCTTCTTCTCCGGTGGCGATACCGTGAACTCTGAGCGGTTCAGCAACTGCGGTCCCAACTCGGACTCGCGGATCCAGACTGGCAAACGGATCTTGGAAGATGATCTGCATGGTCTTGCGATGTGGGCGTAGTTCACGTGGCCCAAGCTGAGTGATGTCGAGGCCGTTGAGAAGGACACGCCCTTCGTCGGGATCGTGAAGTCGGATTATGAGGTTCGCGAGCGTTGATTTACCGCAGCCGCTTTCACCAACCACGGCCAGGGTCTCGCCGTGGCCGATGTCGAGTGAAACCTTCGTCACGGCGTGCACTTGGGCGTGTCGGTCGGCAGGGAACCTTTTGGACACATTTTCCACTCGGACCAAAGGTTCGGTGGAGGTCACTGAAGGGTCCCTGCTAACTGGAATGCTTCGGGGTTATCCCTGCCTGCCATGCTGCCCAAACGAGGTACGGCGCTTAGAAGGCCCTGAGTGTACGGTTCTTTTGCTGCGTGGAAGATCTGATCGACCGGTCCTTGTTCGACGACCCTTGACTGGTTCATTACGACTACCCGATCGGCGACCTCAGCGATCACACCCATATCGTGGGTAATGAGCATCACTGCGGTACCGGTTTCGACTTGGAGCTGCTTTATGAGTCCGAGGATTTGGGCTTGGATGGTCACGTCGAGTGCAGTGGTGGGCTCATCGGCGATCAGTAGCCTCGGCCCACAACATAAAGCAATGGCGATCATCACCCGTTGGCGCATACCGCCCGACATCTCATGTGGATATTGACCGATCCGTTTATCGGCTTCAGGGATTCGCACCAGATCGAACATCTCGCGGGCACGGGACATGGCTTCCTTGCGGCTCAGTCCTTCGTGTATGCGTAACGCTTCGGCGATCTGTTCTCCTACTGGGTACACAGGGTTCAAGCTTGTGAGCGGCTCTTGGAAGACCATGGCGATCTGGTTGCCGCGAATGCTGCGCATGGTGGCCTCGTCTTGGTTCAACAAGTTGAGGATTGAACCATCCGGCATCGTGAAGTCGACTTGACCGCGGCTAATTTCCGCTCGGGTACCCATCTCGATGAGGCGCATGATGGATAGGGCTGTTACTGATTTCCCCGAACCTGATTCACCCACGACCCCCAGTGTCTCGCCCGGTTCGATGTTGAAAGTCACGGAATCTACAGCGGTGAGATCATCGAAGGTTACGGTCAAATCATTCACATTGAGCAGAGACATCAGCGCCCCCGGAGTTTCGGGTTGAAGGCGTCTTGGAGGCCGTCACCAATGAGAGCGATGCTGAGTCCAGTGGTGACGATGGCGAGACCGGGGAAGGCTACGGTCCACCACGCGGTGAGGGTGTAGCCCCTGTTCTTGCCCATTATCGATCCCCAACTCACCGTGTTGATGTCCACCATGCCTAGAAATGCCAGGCCGGCGTGAAAGAGAATCGCTATAACAACGAGAAGGGTTGCGGCTACTAGCAGGGGCGGCATGGCGTTGGGGAGAATGGTGCGAGTCATTATTCGTAGGTCACCGGAGCCAATGGCCCGAGAAGCCTTCACGAATTCCATTTCCCGTAACCGCAAGAACTCGGCCCTCGTCAGACGCGCGGGCAACGCCCACATCGTCACACCGATAGCGAGTGTTTCCTTCCATGTTCCGGGTCCTATCAAATAGATGAGAACCAAAGAGAAGAGTAGGGACGGCATCGCTTGAAAAATTTCGGTGAAGCGCATCAACAACGCATCAACCCAACCGCCGAAGTACCCCGCCAAGCTTCCCACGACCAGGCCAAGACCCATGGACAACGCCCCGGCAACCGCGGCGACGAACAATGTGGTTCGGCCTCCGGTAATGACGCCAGCAAGTATGTCTCGCCCGAGATAGTCGGTGCCTAACAATGGACCCGCGTCGTCACCTGGACCGAGGAACGGTCCAGCGGCCATCTTGTGCGCCTCTGTGCCATATATACCTGGTCCGAAAATGGTGACAAGCACGATGAGGATGAACACGACCGAACCCACCACCGCTGGTTTGTTTCTCAAAAACATGCGGAATGCGCCGCGGCCCCCAGTCTCGACCGAAGATTCAATAGCCATGCCCAGATCAGTCATCGGGTGCCACCTACACGAATTCGGGGGTCAATGAGTCGATAGACAAGGTCGGTTAGAAGGTTGGCCAGAATGACCATCGCCGCTGAGAAGATCACGATGCCGACAACCATGGGGCTGTCACGGCGGAAGATCGAGGCAATCATCAGTTGGCCGATCCCCGGCCATGCGAAAACGAACTCGACAAGCAAAGCTCCCGAGAGCAAGTTTCCTATTTGTAGACCGGCAGCAGTGACCACCGGGATTATGCCGTTACGCAGGGCGTGTTTGTATACAACGACGCGTTCGTGGGCTCCCTTTGCTCGAGCAGTTCGAATGTAATCGGACTCCAATACTTCAAGCATGGAGGCTCTGGCCAGACGTGAATAGATGGCCAAGTAGATGATGCCAAGACTGATCGCTGGCAAGATGAGATGCTGCAATGTGTCGATTGTCTCGCCTAACCAGTTGCCTTCATAGCGAACATCCTCTATGCCTCCCACTGGCAGAATGCCCCATTTAGCAGCGAACACGACAATGAACATAAGGGCTAACCAAAACACCGGTGTGGCGAAACCCACGAGACTCATCACCGTGACGCCGTGAGAAGCAGGGCTTTCCGGCCGCCGGGCGGTAAAGACTCCCAAAGCTACGCCGATGACGACTGCGAACAGCAGGGCAGCACCGGCCAACAACAGCGTCGCGAGCAGCCGGTCCAGGATCAAACCCAGGACAGGTTCGCCGAAGTACGTGGAGTTGCCAAGATCCAGCTGAGCTACGTTGCCGATATAGGCGCCGAGTTGGACCAGTAACGGCCGATCGAGCCCATACTCAGCTCTTACCTTGGCAAGGAATTCGGCGTCACCGGCCCCTTGTTCGCCGGCGAGGTACAGCGCGGCGTCGCCCGGAGCGATCTGAATCAGGACAAATACCACAACCACCACTGCCAACAGCAGTCCAATTGCTTGTCCTAACTTGATCCCGATGCTCCGGGCGAGGGCCGTCACGCGCTTCTTTCTTTGGTGTATTTACCGTTTGTTGGATTGGCTACTACTTGTCAAGCCAAACGTTTTCGAAGCCCGAAAGTGGACCCCACGCACCATCCGGCTGGTCCCTTACATACAGCTGGTTGGCTCCGAAGATTGGCAGTGCGTTGATGCCATAGAACGGCAACTCAATCGCTGTGATTTCCTGGAACTCGTCGTAGAGCGCTTTCCGTTTTGCGACATCTGGTTCTGCCGCCGCGGCGTACAGCAACTCGTCGACCTTCTCATTGCAATAGGCCGAGTTGTTCACGAACACGCCAGGTTTAATGTTGGCGCACACGTAAGCTCGTTGGACGCCTATGACAGGGTCACCCCAGTTGAAGTAGGCGTTCATCGTCATGTGCCAGGCGTCAGGTCCGCCGAAGAAAATGCCAGCCCAAGACGGTAAATCGGCTGACTGCATGACCTCGACGTTGATACCGACTTCGTCAAGGGCCAAAGCAATGTATTCAGCTACGTTGCGCTGCTGCTCGTTCGGACCTGGAATATAGTTGATCCTCAAATCCAGGCCGTCCTTGTAGCCAGCGTCGTACAGCAACGAACGTGCCTTGTCCAAGTCAACGTCGTAGCGTTCCACGTTTTCGTTATAGAACGGACTTGACGGGTGGATACCACCCAGCAGTTCCATGGTTTGACCTTGATGCAACGTGTTAATCACGTAGTCGCGGTCAATGGTGTAGGCGATGGCTTGCCGCACCCGAAGGTCGCTCATAATGCTGTTGGCCATGTTGAACTGCAAGTGGTTCAACGAGCCGACGCCTCCCAGAAGATCGGGAATAGCGACCAGGTCGGAATTATTCCTCACCTTTTCGGCGTTGATAACACTCGCGTAGCCGGCTGAATCATATTCCCCACTTTCCAGACCCAACATCGTTGCGTCCTCGTCGGGGACGATCACGTAGATGATGCTGTCCAGGTAAGGACGGTCAGGGATGAAGAAGTCCTCATAACGCTCAAGCACGATCTTTCGTGTGTTCTCGTACTCCGTTAGACGGAATGGACCCGAGCCGATTGCACCTGCCACATTGTTTGGGTGGCCCTTCATCTCGTTAATGGGGGTGCCGTCATCCATGATGTGTTTCGGCATGATCGGCATCATCACATCGGAGGTGGCGATCCACAGCGCCGGGTGTGGGTTGGCGAGATGCAACACGACGGTGAGGTCGTCAGGGGTATCGATTGACTCAAGCGGACCCCACATCCCAGTGAACGGGTGATTTGCCTGGATTACTTCGATTGAGAACTTCACGTCGGCTGAGGTAATCGGCGCTCCATCGTGGAACGTTGCGCCCTCAACCAGGTTGAACGTTACGGTCAAACTGTCGTCGGAAACCTCCCAGGATTCCGCCAAATATGGCTGGGGTTCCCAGTTGCTGTCTAGATGCGTTAGCGAAGCAAAGATTTTCGAACTCGGCTGGGCAATACCGATACCGGAATTGACGCCGTGGTTGACGTTCGCGCCCACCTGGGTGGTGGCGATAACCATCGTCCCACCGTGTTTGGGTTGTGGCGGAGGAGTGGTCTCTTCCGTCGCTGCTTCCTCGTCTTCGCTTGATTCTGCTTCACCAGCGTCTTCTTCAGCTGCCGGTTCGTCATCACTCGACGCCGAAGCCGAAGCGCTGCTCGATCCACTGTCGCTGCTGCTTGAGTCGCTATCACCGCATGCCGTTGCAAATAACGACAGCACCGCTAGCAAAGACAGCACCTTCATCCATCGCTTTAACATTTTCTTTCCCCTCGATCCCTCGGTTGCCGTGGGCGTATCGAGGGAACACTAGCGCCCACGACAGAAGGAATGTCACAGAACTTCTTCAAAATCGGGAGGAAATTCTGCAACACCCAACAGACGCCCGTCGCGTCAAAATCCGGGTCAAATATCAGTTCTCCAATCACCGGATGCTTCAATCCCGGCACTTTCAGGAACGATGTCGTGCCCCACGCGGTCGAGTTGTTCGAGAATCTCCTGAACCTCACCGGACGGACAATCCATCTTGGCCACCACCAAGGAGTAACCCGCTCTCGCAAATTTCTCGAGATCCTCCAACACCTGTTCAGGGGTACCGGTACAAATTTTCCTTGGTGTTTCCTTTGCGAGGGGGTCGTTCTGATCGGTGACCCTCATCGTTGTCGCAGCCATCATGATGAATTCTGAAGTTCGTCTTCCCTGCGCTAGTAACTCTTCAGCGATGATGTTTTGTAAATCTGAATGTCGGTGAGGGTCCGCGAAGGGATCTAAGAATACCGGATAGAAACCATCGCAATAAGTGGCTGCGCGTCTAGCGCCTAAAGGAGAAACCCCTCCGTAAATGATCGGGGGGCGAGGTTCTTGGAGTGGTTTTGGGTCCATTGAGATATTCGCGAATGAGTAATAGTCACCGTCGAAGGACACAAAATCCTCTCTCCAACTGCGCTTATAAATTTCGATACATTCGACGGTTCTCTTGCCGCGTTCAGCGAAGTCGATACCTAACGCTTCGAACTCTTCTTCCATCCAACCTGCGCCGACGCCAAACAGAAGGCGACCGCCGCTCAAAATGTCAACGGTTGCGAACTGCCGCGCGTCGCTCAAAGGTTGGCGGTACGGAGCAACAAGAACGCTTGTACCGAGCTTCAACTCCGATGTCGCCACAGCAACCGCTCCCATCACCACGGCCGCATCGAGCATCTCATGTCTTGGTGAGTAACTTCGAGCGCCCGTCTGGTTTGCGATGTGAGCGCTAGAGGTTTCCGAAGGCATGCAGACATGATCGGGAAACCACATGGAATGAAACCCACAGTGTTCAGCAGTTTGAGCAACCTCAACCGGTTTGAGAAGTTGACCGGGAATGCTGCGGGTGTAGTTGTTGACGTCGTCGCGGTAGCCGATGCCGTGAGTATTGGCGTACAGGCCGATTTTCATGACGGGACCCCCTTGGATCATGCTGTAATTAGAAGTGAGCGACCAACTCGAAGATTGTCATTGAAACTAGCTGGTCCTCACGAAGGGAGTTACTCCGTGACTGACATCGAAAATCGACTTACTCGGCTCGAGGACATCGAAGAGATCAAACAACTGAAAGCCAAGTACTGCCGCTACTGCGATGAAGGGTATGACCCCGACGGAATAGCCAGCCTCTTCACCGAGGACGGCATATGGGACGGGGGACGGACCTTTGGAGTTGCGAGAGGAAACGACGCGATTCGTAAACACTTTGAGGGGGCGGCGAGCAGAATTTCGATCGCCCGACATCAAGTCATGAACCCAATCATCGAAGTCAGTGACAACACAGCAACTGGTCACTGGCTTCTCTTCCAACCATGTACCGACGGAACCAGCGGAGGGGCCGTCTGGCTAGCCGCCACCTACAACGACCAGTACCAAAAGGTTGATGGAGGTTGGCTTATCAGCCACTTGAGCATCGACGTAGCTTTCTTCTCACCGTACGAGAAGGGGTGGGCCGAACAACAATTCTTGGATGGGAGAGCGCCCTGATCGTCCACGGTTTCAGCTGGCCTCGTTTCCGTATTCGTTTGCGCAACTACTAGCCTCGTCGTAGCAAGCCGGTCCAAGGCTTGGGTACCGGGGGAGTGGGGTATGGCGCTGAACAGTTTGTTGGATATCGAACTCACGGTGCCCGACCCGAGTTCTTTGACTGATTTTTGGGTGCGTCGAGGGATGCTCGAAACTGCCGAAGGTGTGCTCGGCACCGACGACCGCGACGTGCAAATACGCACCGTCGAAGGCACCTATCGCCACATGTCAGAACTGCACCTTGGCTGTGAAACAGAAAAAGATCTCACAGACATCTCCCAACGACTAACTGATCTGGGTGTCGACTCAGAAATAGCTGACACCCGTCTTACGTGTGTAGACCCAATCTTTTGCCACCGAGTTGTCGTTGACGTCACAGCTCCTCACCCTCTCACTCCTACACAATCACGAGCCCACAACCCACCAGGTGAACAGAACCGAGTGAACCTGCGAGCTGAAGCAGTAGTTGAGAAAGCTCCTCGTCCTCCGCGACGGCTCGGTCATTTCGTATTAGGAACACCGAACTTCAAAGAAGCCACCGAATTCTTCGTCGAGGGCTTAGGTTTCAAGATTTCCGATCAGATCTTGAAGGGAGTCGCAACCTTCATGCGGATCGAACAAGATCACCACAATCTCTTGATCCAGCCAGGTTCCACCTCCTACCTGAACCACTACGCGATGGAAATGGATGACGTAGACGCCATCGGCAAGGCCGGCATGGAAGTGCTAGCCGAGCGCGAAGATGCAAGTGTCGTCGGAGTCGGCCGACACGTACTTGGATCCAACATGTTTTGGTACATGCTCGACCCCCAAGGAAACATGTTCGAGCTTTTCTCCGACATCGACCAAATCATTGATGACGAGGCATGGGACAGAGATTTCGGACGTAGAGACTGGGAAGGCTCAGATGGTCCTGCTGGCTTTTCAGTGTGGGGACCGAAAGAACCCGAAGTGTTCTTCAATCCCACCGACATAGCCACAATCGCTGCGGGCCGCGAAGCCGCCGGGCTACCTAACTGACCACCATGAGAAGCATCGAAGAACTTACAAACGGCATAAAAGCTCGACACGAAGATCTCGATGCACACGCCCAGGAAGCCGAAACATTGGGTAAAGCGTCCGACCAACTTGTCCAAATTATGAGAGATCTGAAAGTTCCTCTGGTCAAGGTCCCATCTGAGGTGGGTGGCGACCAATTGTCAATGAACGACCAGATCAGCTATTTCGAAGCACTTAGTTATTCCAACCCAACTGCGGGGTGGACAGGATTCAATCATGCCGGAGCAGCCGGCATGGCTGGGGCGAGACTCAACGACTTAGGTATTGAAACAGTGTTCGGATCAGGAGCGGTCCCATTCTTCGCTGCTGTGGCGGCACCCTCTGGTCAGTTCATCTCAGTCGAAGGTGGCATTGAACTCAGTGGTCAGTACCGGTATGCGAGTGGAGCAACCCACGCCGAATGGTTCTTGCTTACCGGTATCGAATCCAGCGAACAGCCATCAGTGCGTCTTGCCTGTGTAGCCGCCCAAGACGTCACACTCGGAGAGGACTGGGATGTAATGGCACTCAAAGGCACAGGCAGCGTTGATGCAACACTTGACTCAGTTTTTGTGCCCGATCATCTCTTAGCTGACCCGTTTGTTTCCCCGGGACGGGGCGGATCAATGTACGAAGTTGGCTACCAGGCGTACGTGGCTGGAGAAAATCTTGGCTTTTCATTAGGTGTCTGCCAACGCTTAGTCGACGAAATGGTCACATATGCGGCCACTAAATCTCGTGGCTTCGAGGGCCGACTAGCCGACCGAGGCGCATTCCAATACGAGCTCGGAAAATCACAACTCGAAGTTGATGCCGCCAGATCATTTGGTCTGAGCACCTTGAGCGACGCAGATCACCAATGCAAACGAAATAATGGTTTAAGTGAATCTGAAGAAACCAAGGTCGTAGCAATGCTGGCATTCTCAACAGAAACCGCTGTTGACGCAGTGAGCCGCCTCTACCGATTCGCTGGCGCCGAATCATTGTTCAGCGACAACGTCTTACAGCGCTGCTTCAGAGACGCACATGGTTCAGCTCTCCACCACGTCGCTTCAAACGTCGCCTACGACAAATTTGGCAAAAATTTGTTGAACACTGACTGAACATCCCTCTGACGGTCAGTCGCCACGATCTTTAGTACCTGACACTTTGGTGGTCTAAGTTGACGCTGACCAACAATCAACGTGTGCCTCAAACGGTGAGTCACATAAGGGGGAAATATGGAACTCGGGGACGCCATCTACAGCGCAGTCACAACCAGATATTTCAGTGACGAACCCGTCACGGACGAACAACTTCAAACAGCGTTTAACTATGCCCGGTTCGCCCCCCAAGGCGGGAACCGTCAACCCGTCCGTTTCATCGTGGTGAAAGACCAAGAGAAACGAAATCAATTAGCAGAGTGGTACCGGATTCCCTGGAAGGCGTACCTAGCTGACGCCCAAACCGGAGACATCAGTATCGGTTCAGACAAAGCAGCGCGACTCCTCAAAAACGCTGACCATTTCGCCGACCACCTCGAGGAAGTTCCAGTCATGGTTGTCGCGTGCGCACACCTAGAAGACACCCACCCAACCGACACCGAGTTAGGGCGGCTATCTGTAGTAGGAGGAGCATCGATATACCCAGCGGTGCAGAACTTCATTCTGGGATGTCGCGAAGCACAACTAGGAGCGTCTCTCACCACCTTGTTGTGCCTATTCGAACCTCAAGTTAAAGAACTCTTAGAAATGCCCGAAGACGCAGCAACAGTTGCGCACATAGCGGTTGGTCACAGAACTAAAGCGTTCCCTACAAAGCTTGACCGGATGGGCCTAGACGAGATCGTTTTCTCTGAGACATGGGGCGCTTCGACCTATAGCTGAACAATCCCTTTCGAGACATGCGAACTGAGTTTCCAATTGTCTTAGATATTGGCGATGGGCGGGACTTGGTACCCGCCTAGTAGACGTTCGAGGTATCGAGCGAACTCCAAAGTGGTGCGATCACCGAGATAAGGACCAACCACTTGAATTCCCACTGGTAGTCCATCGTCGGTCCAGCCGACGGGAACAACAGTTGACGGTAAATACACGTACCCGAATTGAGATGTCCAAACGATGAGATCTGAGTACGGGCGCGTCTGCCCATCCACTTCCAGGGTTCGTGTGTACAAAGTGCCCTCATGTTGATGTTCGAACGCACCAACGAAAGCGACCGGGGCCAACAACACATCAAAATCGTTAAAGAAATCAGACCACAAACGACGATTTCTGTCCCGCGTCTCGGTGAGTAACAACCAATCTCGGTGACTCATTGTTGACGACGCAGCGCGCATACGCAGCCATTCATCAGCCGAAGAGTCGTTCACGACTTCTTGCAACGCTGCGAGTTCCTCCTCGGTGCGACCGGGAGAGGTAGCCGCCGAAATCAATGGCTGACCTACTGTTCGCACATCACTAAACGCAATACCAGGACGCGCGGAACGATTCACAGGCACACCATCGGTCTCAACCGTTGCGACAGCTGCGTCTAAAACAGCGGACACGGCTTCACTCACAGGACAGTCAGGATCATCCAACCAAGAAGCCACCCGTAAGTCTTTTGGTAGACCTCGAGCCGAAGGAAGATCGAGACGCCAACCACTTGCAGCGTCACGACGAGCACCGCTAACGACATCGAAAAGTAACTCTAAATCGTCGACGGTTTTTGCCAACGGACCAAAGACATTGATGTCAGCATCAGTTAGCCCATAAGAAACATGATCGATGTATCCAAGCTGAGGGACGATGCCGTAACTCGGTTTGTGGCCGCACACCCCGGCAAAATGCGCAGGTAACCGAACTGACCCACCGATATCGGTGCCTACCTCCCAAGGAGTGAGCCCAGACGCGACAGCGGCGGAAGCTCCGCCTGAGGAACCGCCAGGCCCACAGTCAAGATTCCATGGGTTGTTGGTTGTACCAAAAATGTCATTGAAGGCTTGAATGTCGCCTGACCAGCGAGGAAGGTTTGTTTTTCCAAAAATAATTCCACCAGCACGCTTGATTTTGGCCACCGCCTCCGCATCCTCGGTCGGTACGTGGTCAGCTAGTTCAACAGCTCCACCAGTCGACCGGACCCCCTCGACAGCAATGGCGTCCTTAATGGTCATGGGTAACCCTTCAAGAATCTCCACAGGCTGATTATCCGCTCTGCGCTGATCCGAAGCTCGAGCAAGTTCCACAGCTCGATCCAAGTCCAAAGTCACAATTGCATTGATCTGATCACCCAACAATGCATTGCGCTCTACGAAATGTTCAAGGATCTCAACGCTCGACACTGTTCGAGAAGCAAGCATCGCAAGCAAATCAGTAGCGGATTGGAGTCCTAGCGCGTCAGAAGCAGAGTTATGAGACATGAAACGAAACTAGTCCGCCCGTAACTTCTAATCGCGCGATGTTGTTCTGTGGAAAGATACGTTCAACAGATTGGAGAAACATGACTGCGCAATTACGACGTTACGAAGTCGAAGTAGGTGAGATCGACCGCCTCGTGGAATGGTTTCCAACCATCGCAGCTGTCCGAGACCAATATGGATTCACCATCGAGGCAGCCTACGCCGACAACGAAAACAGCGAATTCGTGTGGATTGTCAGTTACCCCGGCGACGTCGAAACTTTCGAAGCTGCTGTAGCTGACTACAACGATTCACCTGAACGAGCAGCGGCTTTCGACGGCTTCAACTCACCGGTTACCAAGATGCACCTGAGCTACGTGGCCAAGGCCCTATAAGCATCTGATATAGACCAGATACACAACATAGGAGGTAACACAATGAGCGCGTCCTACGAAGACATTGAATTCCAATCAGCAGCAGCGACCCTACGAGGAAGACTTCATAAGGCAACTAAGCCAGACGCTCCGCTCGTTGTTCTCGCACATGGGTTTTCTGCCACCGCACATATGTCAATTAATGCTTACGCCGAAGGCATCGCAGACGCCGGATACCACGTCGTCGCATATGACCACCGCAACTTCGGAACGAGCGATGGCGAACCACGATTCGGATTTGACCAGTGGACTCAAGTTCGTGGCTATAGCGACGCCATCACCCACACACTTGCCCTAGCCGGTGTGGAAACAGAACAAGTTGTTGTCTGGGGAGAAAGCATGGGAGGCGCCAACGTGCAATACGTCGCAGCGTTCGACTCACGAGTCACAGCAGTCATAGCTCACACTCCCGGCTGCGGAGAAAACTATGTTGAGCCGGCAGCAGATTCAAGCGACTTCCACGCTCTCAAAACCTATTCAACCGATGGAGACCTAACAGAGGAACCCGCCGCGGCAATTGCGGTCCGTTTCGCTGACCTGCCAACGTCAGAAGCACCAGTCATGCTCAACTTTGAAGCAGCATCGGAATACGCGAAAGCCTATGGTCAACGAGCAGGCTCCCTGTGGTCAAACGACGTCACCATCATCGTCAGAAAGGCACCAGAACTTTCAGTACCGGTTGTCGCCGCCCAACTATCGGTCCCGACCCTGTATGTCGTCGCGTCCGACGACGAAGTTGCCGGAGCGTCGCCAGCGGTAGCACAGCAATGCTTCGACACCATCACCGGCCCAAAAGTTTGGGAAGATATCGAAGGTGGACACTTCGGACTGCTCCATGAAGACTCACACCTGTTCCAGCAAGCCTTGGACGCAGACCTAGCGTTCCTCACCGAACACACCTAAACCTTTTTGCACACTCGAAGACACCACTGGCTTGGTAGTGAAGACCTGGGCTGCAACAATTGGTCCATGCGTCTGAAGGCCCTTCTCTTGACTTTCATCATCCTCGGTTCATCGTGCGGCTCCAGTCCCGAATGGGACGAATCCCATAAAACAAATTTCCTACGCGCATGCCGAAGAGAAGCTGGATACGAAAAACAAGACCTATGTACGCCGTTAGCGGCAGAAATTGAAGACAAGATAAAGCTAGGAGCCTCCAAAACGTGTCTCTTGTTCGCAGCCAATGACATAGCGATCGCCGTTGAAGCTGACCAACGAGAAGAGGCCAGGCAACAATTCGACAGTTGTTGAGAACACTCAAATCCCGATACTCAAGCACGACGACCGCCCCACGAGCCACACTGTGGCATGGACATGGGAATAGGCCTTTGGTGTTTGCAGTCAACCTCAACAAACCCTCGCTCGTTCGGACAGGCATACCAAGAACTTGTCGAAGATGCCCGACTTGCCGAAGACAACGGCGTTCACAGCCTCTGGTTGTCTGAACATCACGCCTACTACGACGGATACTGCCCGGCTTTAATGCCCGCAGCCGCAGCAGCCCTCGCCGCGACCGAAAATATCCAAATCGGCACCGGAGTCCTACTGCTCCCATTACATGAGCCACAACGAATTGCCAACGCAGCAAACCTTCTTAACGAACAATCTTCGGGCAGATTCCACCTCGGCGTCGGTATGGGGTATCGACCAATCGAGTTCGAAATCAAACAACGAGATATGAGTCAACGGCTGAAACTAATGAACGCCGGTCTCGACGCACTGTATTCGGCAACACAAACCCCGACCTGGGTGGGGATTAGCAGTGAGAAGGCAGCGGAACGAGCAGGACGTCGAGGACTCGGCTTGTTTATCTCAGGAGCGTTCTCAAAAGAGGTGGTCAACACGTTGATACGCGCTCACAGAACCGCTTGGGAAAAATCGGACCCTGACGAAGACACCCCACCACCAGTGGGTCTTCTCCGAAATCTGTGGATCGTCGACTCACAAAAAGAACGCCGACGTGCTTTGGATTGGGTCCGCTCCAGTTATCTGGTCTACGCGGGCCTCGGCTGGGGTGCAGATAACACAGGCGTCGACTTCGTAAGCCAAATAGAAACATCGATGGACGAAGTCGAAAAGTCAGCAACCGTCGGATCAGCAGAAGAGATCGCCGCAGAATTAGACGGCTATGACGTCGACCTAGTTGTGTGCCGAATCGGCTACGACCAGCCACCTCGAAGCGCGCTAACCGAAGTGATCGAACGCATCGGACGCGAACTAGCCCCCCTCGTCCAGGACTCGGGAGTGAAACTATGAGACTCCTATTGGATCTGCGAAAGATAAGTGAACCTGCCGAGCGTGAACGACTAGCCCGCGAAGCCGACGGGCACGGCATATGGGGCGTCGTAGTCACAGGGCCACGAGGCGGAGAATGCGTGGAAGCCAGCGCATTAGCAACAACCACACAACACGTCACCATCGTTATCGACATAGACGGCAACGATGTTCACCCAACGACACTGGCCGAAGAGATCTCAGTTCTGGACCAAATCACAAAACGTCGAACCATGGTCATCTTCCGAGGGCCCTCAACATCCAAAACATCACTAGCGACGCTGCTAAGTGGACTGCCCTGCGAAGGTGTCATCTTGTCACCGCCCCCAGCTCAAGCATCCATACCAGTTCACTCACCCGAAGACATCCCTGAAACCAACCTGCCAGAAGACATGGCCCAACTCGCAACGACCATCGACCAGTACCGCGATTCACAGACAGCGTTCCTTATAGTTTCCTGGGCGCGATCAATCAAAGAACTTGCTCGCCATGCCGTCGGCAGATCTGCCTCAAACGACTTTCCGCAAATGGTCGCCGACATGGCAGACCAAATTGATCCGATTGACCAATAAAGGTCAACCAAGGGCGATAACTTCCAGCACCGTGCTCCGCTCTACACCGCAACCCTGGCGCGCCCTATCAATAGCATTGACGGTAATTGCTGTCGCATGTGCCCCCGATATCTCAGACAGCGCCGCCAACAACACGACACCCCAACCACGCCAAGCAAGCACAACGACCGAAGTGCCACCAACTAGCACTTCTACGCCCCCCACTATCCCGGCAACCACGACCACCATCGCTCCCGCCACATCGACCCAACCAACCACAACACTCGCGACGACCACAACACTCCCCACTCCCGCACTCGGAATAACCAGATACGGCATTCCAGTTCGAATCTCTGAACCAACAACAGAAGGCTGGAAGGTCTTCGACCCCTGCGGGAATCCTCAAACCATCTCAAAAATCTTTCCGATCCGAGAAACCCAAGTAGTGCTAGATCCCGGCCACGGAGGGAAAGACCCCGGAACGCGTGGACCAACGGGGCTAAAAGAAAGTGAACTCAACCTCAAAGTAACGGTCGCCGTCGCGCAACTATTACAAGAACAAGGCTTTCCAACACTGTTGACCCGAACAGGTGACTACTACATCGAGCTCGACGAAAGAATTGCGCTTAGCGACGCAGCCAACGCAACAGCACTGGTATCAATCCACCACAACGCACCAATCGCCGCGAAATCAAACAAACCAGGCACCGAGGTCTTCGCCCAAACTGGAGATACAGAATCAGCACGACTTGCCGGGTTACTCCACAAAGAAGTCTTCGAAGTCCTCAACAACATCGACGGAATTGAATGGACGTCACGGTGGGATGCCGGAGCCTTACGGGTAGTGAACTCCGAAGGCGGCGACGCGTACAGCCTCGTTCGTAAACCTCAAACAACGAACGCGCTGTTAGAGATCGCGTACCTAGCAAGCCCATCAGAAGGCACCTTCATGGCCAAAGACGGCTACGTTCACCTAGTCGCCCCAGCCATAGCTGCAGCGATCAAAACATTCCTCACCTCCGACCAAAACGGTACTGCGCTGCTTGAGCGAGCTCGGATTCACAACCCATCGGGAGGGCGAAGAACATGTCCAGAAGTTGAACTCGAATAAAAAGGCCAATTAAAAACCACAAGCATGTGCCCGCGTCTAACTTGGCAGACACTCAACAGCGAATGGAGATTTCGTGGATACCCAACTGACATACCTGGCTTGGAGCGCCTTCCTATGCATCGTGCTGTGGCTTCCATATGTGCTTGAGCGGATCCAAAGTCAAGGTCTCGGAACCGTTCTCACCTATCCAGAAAATCCACCAGCCGCTGCGGCGTGGGCTCAACGAGCTCAGCGAGCACATCTCAACCTGGTAGAAAATCTCCCAGCCTTCGCAGCCCTTGTGATCATCGCCCACCTCACCGGCGTCGACGCTGCGGGTGGAGCAGCACTGTTCTTCTGGGCCCGGGTTGTGCATGCCGTTGTGCACATTTTGGGTATCTCCTACGTGCGCACTCTCGCCTTCGCCGCAAGCTGGGTCGGGATGCTCATGATCTTCTTTTCGATTCTCTAAACAACTCCAACTCAGCGGACACTATTCATCCGCCGCCGACGGTGATGGTGCCACGCATACCGGCATGGAGTGAGCAAAAGAATTCGTAGGTGCCGGGTTGAGAGATCTCAATAGTTGCTGCGCTTCCGCCCCCAACAACGCCGCTATCGAACTCTCCGGTGGGGTTATCGGGCGTACCGGCGGTCACGCTATGAGCCTCCGGGTCAGCGTTGAAAAAGCTGATTTTGCCCGGCACCGCAGCCTCAACAGTCTGATAGTCAAAATCGGCAATCAGATTAGTGTTGCCCGCGGTCCGAGAGCCCAGCGCTGCGGTCGGATCCGCCAAAGGCCAAATTGAGGGATTCCACATAGAAAAGGCACCCAGTTGGTTGTCATGTCCTCTGTCCGCCCAAGCATGAATCATCCAACCCTCACTGGCGTCACCTTGGGGTTTATCCAGCGGACCGTCCGCGGCTCCTGAACATACCGACGGGAGCACTGTCACGTCCTGGCCGGCAAGTCGACACAAGTTGTAATGGATATGCCAGTTGTCCAGCGGCCCGCTGAACCCCTCAAAATGGTTGTTCCCAACCGCAGCGAAGGGTTGATAAAACGCGGCGCCAGCAATTTCAACATCGACACCTTTCCACACCCCATCCTTGCAACGACCTAAAGCACCGAACGGGGGAGCAGCATTATCGGCTGCCACGAATAGCAAGATTTCAGGAGCAGACGGATCGAACTTGCCGTCGACTATCAAAGGAAAGTTGGTGAAATGTGAACCCATGTTGGGTGTTTGAGTACCGTCAGGAAAATATCCTGCCGCACATGCATCGTTGACATCAACGAACCGACGAACCGTGCTCTCGAGTGCATCAAGCTGTCGCACCAAAACGCCGAGCTCTACCGAGGTCATGTTGAGCTCATCAGGAATAGCCGCACCGGACTCAGAAAGATCTTTCAGATCCTGAAACGAACACGGCAATTCGACAGTTTGGCAGCGAGTCTGACTTCCCTTAGGCCCTTCAATCAGTGCCGGAATGATCTGATCGCCGCTCTGAGTAAACACATATCTCGTATAACCAATACGACCCATAGGAGTGTCGGGCATCACCGAAGGAGCAAACGCATCCAAAGCAGGTGCGTTGCCGGTGTGATCCAACGCCAATGTCGGATCATCAGAGTCAAATAAAACAGCGACGTTGCTGACGGTTGTACTCGGCGCAGATATCGCAGTCGTAGCGGGCGCGACAGTCAAATCGGAACTTGCAGCTTCGCTGGTCGTTGCCGGTGAGGGTAAACCCGACTCATTTGTGCTCGAGCAAGCCGCAATCATCACGAACGCGAAGAGCAACGCAAGCTTTCGAAACACCAACCAAGTCATAGGCACATTGTGCTGCATCGAGACTCATAAGCCAAAGACTTCACGTAGCTAAACCCCCAAAAAAGAAGAACTAACTCAACTGGCAAGTGGCGGATACGACGATCAACTGGGACGATGGAACATTCCTAGGAGGCGGTAATGGACAAATTTGACGGAAAGATGGCAGTTGTTACTGGCGGTGGAACCGGAATGGGACGCCAACTTGTTCGCCAGTTAACATCTAATGGATGTCACGTCGCCATGTGCGATGTCAATCCTGACAACATGGCCGAAACCGAAGAACTAGCACTCTCCGAAACCACACATCCAGTCCGTCTCACCTCTCATGTGTGTGATGTGGCCGATGAAGCAGACGTACTGGCCTTTCGCGAACAGCTCCAGGCTCGACACCAAGTAGAACACCTAGATCTGGTTTTCAATAACGCAGGAATCGGTGGCGGAGGAAGCTTCGTCACCGATGAAGATCGGATGGCTTGGGAAAAAACCTTCGACGTCTGTTGGTACGGCGTGTATTACGGAAGCCGCGTCTTTCTACCGCTGCTGGTTCGTAGCGAGGAAGGCCACCTCGTCAACACAAGCAGCATCAACGGATTCTGGGCGACAGTCGGTCCAGACGTACCACACACCGCCTACTCCGCCGCAAAATTCGCTGTCAAAGGGTTCACCGAAGCGCTCAACATTGATCTACAGCTCCACGCTCCGCACGTAACCGCTCACGTTGTGATGCCAGGCCATATCGGAACAGAAATAGGTCTGAACAGTACCGCTGCCCACGGCGGACCAGATTTAGAACGAATCCGAAAGAACCTCGCGGAACGAGGCGCTGACGTGGACCAAATGACTGACGAGGACCTAACTGATTTGGTCACGTCACGAGGTGAACGTTTCAGAGATGAAGCCCCCACAACTGCAGAACAGGCATCCGAGATAATCCTCAACGCAGTGCGGGAAAATCGTTGGCGAATCCTGGTAGGCGATGATGCCGCTGTCATTGACGAACTAGTTCGCGAAGACCCCGAATCGGCCTACAAACCCGAATTTCTGCAACGGATAGTCGACCGCGGTCACCTCAACTTTTTCGATGGACGTTAAATCTGCGTAAACCCAGCCGATAAGTTGCGGAACATGCAACTTGCTCAAGGACCCAGAGTCCGATTCTCGCCGTTCTATCGAAAATCAGAAGCCGCTGGAATTCAAACAGCAACCGTGTACAACCGCATGGTCCTCCCAGTCGCCACTGAAGACCCCGAAGCGGACTACCAAGCGCTAACGCAACGCGTCGCGTTGTGGGACGTCGGCTGCCAACGCCAAGTCCAAGTGCAAGGACCAGACGCTCTCAAACTATGCCAGTACATCAGCGCACGAGATCTATCCCAACTCAAAATAGGCGTAGCGAAATACGCTCCGCTCTGCGACCACCAAGGACGCCTTATCAACGACCCAGTCGCCCTCAGAGTCGACGAAGACACCATCTGGTTCTCCATTGCCGACTCAGACATCCTGCTATGGGCCCGGGCAATTAGCGGCGAACGCGGAGACAACGTTGAAATAATCGAACCAGACGTTTCGCCACTAGCCGTGCAAGGCCCACGCGCCACAGACACCGTTGCCGAAGTATTCGGAGAATGGGTCCGCGAACTCAAGTTCTTTCACTTCAAACGAATCAACCACGAAGGAATCCCGTTGGTCGTGTGCCGATCTGGCTGGAGCAAACAAGGTGGATTCGAACTATTCCTAGAAGATGGAAATAAAGGCGAACAACTATGGGACCTGATCTGGTCGGCGGGAGAACCACATGGCATCCGCGTAGGAGCACCCAACTACGCCGAACGCATCGAAAACTTTCTACTCTCCTGGGGATCTGACACTGACCCCGACAGCGACCCCTTCGAAGCAGCAATAGGGAATTATGTCGACCTCGCGGTTGAACATGATTTCGTAGGGAAAAAGGCACTACTCGCCAAACGAGAACAAGGCCCCACCAGAGAATTGAAAGGCTTACTCATCGATGGAGAGCCACTCAATCCAAACCCTGAACCAGTTCACCTACAAAATCCCAACGGCACTCACGCAGGCCAAACTCGAGTCGTCGCCTACTCACCTCAGTACAAACAAAACCTCGGATTAGCCATCATCGAAGTGCCACACAACCTTCCCGGCACCAAATTGCAAGTAGAAACCCCCAACGGTTGGCGCTCAGCGACAGTCGCAGACTTACCATTCGACCTGTAGTCAGGCTGTTCTCCCGCTAGCCTGACCACATCCGCGGGCGTAGTTCAATGGCTAGAACCCCAGCCTTCCAAGCTGATGATGCGAGTTCGATTCTCGTCGCCCGCTCCAACCAGAACCACCCCTCTAATAGGGGACACGGAGCACCACCCCGATAGAATTTCGCGCTTGTGAAGACCACCGTTACAACAGTTGACCCCGCAGATCTCGAAGTCGTCGAAAACTCAGACGAAGAAATCACCGATGGACCTGACGAAACACAGGAACGTATCTTCGGCCCCAGAGTCAAATTGACCGTCGAAGTTGATCAGGAAACCTTCGACGAAGCCATCGAACAAGCATTCCGAAAAATCGCCAACGAAGTCCGAGTCCCAGGATTCAGAAAAGGCAAAGCCCCCCGCCCAGTACTCGAATCCCACATAGGAACCGAATACGCAAGAGCCCAAGCCCTCGAAGACGCAATTCCCGGCTACTACGCCGACGCAGTCAGATCAGAATCAGTCGACGTCATAGCTGCACCAGACCTATCCCTGACAGGCGGAGAAGAGAACGGCCCAGTGTCGTTCGAAGCCGTTGTAGAGACCCGCCCCACGATTTCAGTGAGCGGCTACGCCGATCTCGAGGTCGAAGTACCCAAACCAACACCCAGCGACGAAGAAGTACAAGAACAACTCGACGTCCAGCGACGTCAATCAGCAGAACTGGTCGACGTAGAACGGCCAGCAGCCTCAGGAGACCAAGTATCCATCGACATCCAAGGCACAGTCGATGGTGAAGCCCTCCCAGGACTTACGGCCGACGACTACCTCTACGCAGTAGGTAGCGGCGGGATAGTTGAAGAGGTCGACGAACAGCTCGAAGGAGCAAAAGCTGGAGACGAACTTGACTTCAGCGCTAGCCACCCCGTGCAAGACGACGTCACAATCGATTTCACAATCAAGGTTCAAGCTGTCAAAGAAGAAGTTCTCCCCGAACTAAACGACGAATGGGTCGAAGAAAACACCGAACACGACTCTGTCGAAGAACTCAGATCCGAGACCATCCAACGAATGAAAATGATGAGGATCTTCCAAGCAAACGCCGCCATGAGAGAAAACACTGCAACAGCACTCGCTGAACTGGTCGAAGAGGCAGTCCCAGATTCAATGGTCAACGGCGAAATGTCCGAACAATTACAACAACTAGCCATGCGACTCCAGGGGCAAGGAATGAACCTCGAAACCTGGATGCAAATGACCGGACAGGACCCAGAGTCCTTTACCGAAGAATTACGCGAAGCAGCTGCTAGATCAGCCAAGGTCGACTTAGCCCTGCGTTCGATAGCTACAAAAGAAGCCATCGAAGTCAACGAAGATGACGTAGAAGAAGAACTCGAAAGAATGGCCGAACAATTCCAGACATCCGTCCATGACCTCAGACACCAAATCGAAGACCATGGCGACGGACTGGGCCCCATCGAAGCAGAAATTGGGAAAAGAAAAGCTCTGGAATGGCTGGTCGCCGAAGTCAAACTGATCGACGAAGACGGCAACACCATCGATCGCAAAGACATGGAACTCCCCGACTTGACCGAATCCGACTCAGATGAACAGGTCGACAGCGCTACGGTTGACACAGGCGAGCCACAACCCGAAGACGATTCAGAACAGGATGAGGAACAGTGAGCATTGACCCACAGAACTACCTAGTCCCCACAGTCGTAGAACAAACCAACAGAGGAGAACGCGCCTACGACCTGTATTCCCGCCTCCTCAAAGAAAACATCATCTTCTTGGGAACTCCCATCGACGACACAATTGCCAACTTGGTATGCGCCCAAATGATCCACCTCGAATCAGAAAACCCAGATCGAGACATCAACATCTACATCAACTCACCCGGCGGCGACATCAACGCGTTGTTCGCCATATACGACACGAGCCAATACATACGAAACGACATCACGACCATCTGCCTCGGCCAAGCAGCCTCCGCCGCAGCGGTTCTCCTCGCAGCAGGCACCCCAGGAAAACGAATGGCACTCCCACACGCCAGAGTTCTCCTCCACCAGCCTTACGGCCAGGCCATGGGACAAGCCACCGACATCGAACTCGCTGCAAGAGAAATCGACCGGATGAGAGGCCTCCTCGAGGGAATCTTGGCCCGCCACACCGGACAAGACCTCGAGCGCATCCACACCGACACCGATAGAGACTTCATCATGGATGCAGAATCAGCCAAAGAATACGGAATTATTGATGACGTGATCGATAGCCGAGAAGTGGCAGAAGACGGGCCAATACGAGCTGCCTGAGAATTCTGCTGTTCATAAGCAAAATCACTCGGTACTCTCATCTCATACCCCCAACAATCGACAATGCACGAGGCAGCGCAGCGTTTACCTCGGAACGTCCCCCCGTTCTGACCCGGCTGTGCCATCCTTAGCAAACGGCTATCGACCCACGCGGGGTCGAATAACCAGAATGAGGTACCGGTAACGTGGCGAAATTCGGAGACGGCGGAGAGCTACTGAAATGCTCGTTCTGCGGAAAATCTCAGAAACAAGTCAAAAAGCTCATTGCTGGCCCAGGCGTCTACATCTGCGACGAGTGCATTGATCTATGCAACGAAATCATCGAAGAAGAACTAGCTGACAGTACTGAAGTCAGCTTCGACGAAGTTCCCAAACCCTCAGAGATCTTCGACTTTCTCAACGAATACATCATCGGACAGGAACGAACGAAGAAAATCCTCTCAGTAGCCGTCTACAACCACTACAAACGAGTCCAATTCGGGCAAAGCCTCGAATCAGACGTCGAAATCGCCAAATCCAACATCATGCTCATCGGCCCCACAGGGTGCGGGAAAACGATGATGGCCCAAACACTGGCTCGCATGCTCAACGTGCCCTTCGCCATAGCCGACGCCACAGCACTCACCGAAGCCGGATACGTAGGTGAAGATGTTGAAAATATTTTACTCAAACTCATCCAGGCAGCCGATTACGACGTGAAGAGAGCCGAAACCGGCATTATCTACATCGACGAGATCGACAAAGTTGCTCGCAAAGCAGAAAACCCCTCAATAACCCGCGACGTGTCCGGTGAAGGTGTCCAACAAGCACTCCTAAAAATCCTCGAAGGAACCCAAGCATCGGTGCCACCCCAAGGTGGACGCAAACACCCCCACCAAGAGTTCCTCCAAATAGACACAAGCAACGTCCTGTTCATCTGTGGCGGCGCTTTCGACGGATTAGAACGAGTTATCGCGGACCGGATAGGCCATCGAGCAGTCGGATTCGGTGCAGACGTCAAATCGGTCAACGAAAGAGCAAATCTTGAACTCCTGCCCGAAGTCATGCCCGAAGACCTCCAAAAATACGGACTCATCCCCGAATTTATCGGCCGCCTCCCAGTCGTAGGAGTCGTAGATGAGCTCGACCACTCAGCGCTAACCAGCATTCTCCTAGAACCCCGCAATGCGCTGATAAAGCAGTACCAACGCATGTTTGAACTCGATGGCGTCGAACTCGAATTCACCGACGAAGCAATCACGGCGGTTGTTGATCAAGCCATTCTCCGCAACACAGGAGCACGTGGGTTACGCGCAATCCTTGAAGAGGTCCTACTAGGCGTCATGTACGAGGTTCCTGGTAGGGAAGACATCGCTCGATGCATCATCGACCGAGATGTAGTGCTCGACAAGGTAAACCCAACCCTGGTGCCACGCAGGGATGACAGCGGTGGCGAGCGCCAGGCTTCCTAAGCGGACAAGAAACCGCCAAAGCTCGACCGACACCACATCAAAACCCCTGCACACATACGACGAGGCTTTGCAGTGGCTCCAAGGGCATTACAACCTTGAACAACACCTCGGAGGAAATGAAACAACTCCTCCGTCGCTAGAACGAATGAATCTGTTGATGGAACTCCTCGGGAACCCTCAACGCGACATTCCCGCCATCCACATCACGGGAACAAACGGCAAAGGCAGCACATCACGAATGTTGGTGGAGCTCATCGGCGCAACAGGACTTGACGTCGGTAGCTACACCTCGCCTCATATCGACCGTGTCAACGACCGCATCACGATCGCCAACGAACCCCTTGATGACGAATCGATGACCCTAGCGCTTTCGGAGATCGCTCAAATCGAACCATGGGTTATCGAAGCAACAGGTCAGCCGTTGAGTTACTTCGAAGTGTTATGCGCCGCCGCCTACAACTGGTTTGCTGCCACGGCAGTAGACGTCAACGTCATCGAAGTCGGAATGGGTGGTAGATGGGATGCCACAAACGTCATTGATGCCCAAGTCGCTGTAATCACCAACATCGGTCCAGACCATCTGGAGACCATCGGCCCAACCCTTACTGATGTTGCCAGAGAAAAAGCAGGCATCATTTCCGACGACACACACGTAATTTGCGGAGAGACCTCCCCTGATCTCATTGACATCATCGCCAATATTCCGCACCGAGAGCTATGGCAACGTCACCTGGACTTTGATGTCGACGAAGACCACCTTGCCGTAGGCGGTCGTTTAGCAGATTTTTCGACACCCTATGGTCACCACAGCGAGATCTTCCTGCCCGTTCACGGTGCCCACCAGTCCCGAAATGCGTCGACTGCTGTAGCAGCAGCAGAAGCTTTTTTTGGTCAACAGCTAGACCCGGATCTGATTTCTGAAGCATTTACTCAGCTGACCTTGCCCGCACGATTCGAAATCATCCAAAGACACCCCACAGTCATCATTGACGGAGCCCACAATCCGCCCGCAGCATCAGTGGTTTCAGACACCCTCTTCCATGATTTCGCAACTGAAGAACGCCCCCTCTTAGTGATCGGAGTCAACAGACCCCGCGACCCGCTACAGCTGCTCAACGCTCTCGACGGCAAGCAATATTCAAGAATTATCGCAACAGCCGCCAACTGGGCTCGAGCGGTGCCAGCAAAAGAATTAGGCAGCGCTTTGGAAGGCAATGGTGCTGCTATAGAAGTAGTTCCCCAAGTATCAGATGCCGTAGATCGAGCAATAGAAATTGCTGGAGAGACCGGCATCGTTCTCGTCACAGGTTCGCTGTACGTGGCTTCTGAAGCCCGAAGTCAACTCGTTGATACCTCGCGGTAGCCTTACCACCATTGAGTCCAACGTGTTCAAGGAGATCAAGTGCCACGTACGTTTGTTATCTGCAAGCCTGATGCCGTCGAGCGCGGACTTGTAGGTGAGATTATCGCCCGCCTTGAACACAAAGGCCTACAACTCAGCCGAGCAGAACTCAGAACCATTGACCGAGCTACAGCAGAAGTTCATTATGAAGAACACGAAGGCAAACCATTCTTCGAAGATCTCATCAGTTTCATCACGCGCTCACCGGCCATGCTCATGGTGGTCGAAGGCCCCTCCGACGCGGGAGACGAGATATTCGCGATCGTTCGCAACCTAATGGGCAGCACCAACCCCGCGACCGCTGCACCAGGAACTATTCGCGGAGATTACGGATTAGTCGTGACAGAAAATCTGGTTCATGGCTCCGATTCCAACGAATCGGCTGAACGTGAAATCAATATTTTCTTCCCAGGACTCTGATTGGGAAACCCATGATCCGTCAAGATGCAACTCGAAGAAAGTCCACGTTTGTTAACGGGGTAGCTTTCTTCGCCGCGCGGGGTAGGTGCGGGTCATGAGAGGTCGCGCAGGTCTCAGAAGTCTCGGCGGAAGAGATATAGCAGTTGATCTCGGCACTGCTAACACGCTGATCTATGTGCGAGGTAGAGGAATCGTTCTTGATGAGCCATCAGTAGTAGCTATCGACGTGACCAACGGCACTCCGCTAGCTGTCGGACATGAAGCGAAAAGGATGGCTGGAAGAACTCCATCACACATTCAGGTGGTCCGACCTCTCAAAGACGGGGTGATCGCCGATTTCGACGTGTGCGAGAAGATGCTTCGTTACTTCATTGATCAGATTTCGGGGAGTCGATGGGCTAAACCACGCATGGTTATATGCGTGCCGTCTGGTATCACCGGAGTCGAACAACGAGCAGTCCAGGAAGCGGCTGAGTACGCGGGGGCCCGAAAACCTGCTT
>JASLTG010000025.1 GCA_030743005.1 Acidimicrobiales bacterium
GAGTCCTTTTTTATAGAGCGCTTCTGGGTCAATGTCGTTGAGTTGTGAGTCGGCAATGGTGTCTAGGTTGATCGGCTGGTATTCGACCCTGAAGGGGTTGGTGAAGCCTTTCATTTTGGGGAGTCGACGTTGGAGCGGTAGTTGGCCACCTTCGTACCAAACTGGAACTTTGCTCCGTGCTTTGGTTCCCTTGGTTCCTCGACCTGCTGTCTTGCCGCCTTTTCCAGCAATACCGCGGCCGACGCGTTTGGGCCGTTTCTTCGACCCTGGGGCTGGTTGTAAGTCGTGTGGTTTGAGCATGGCTATTTGTTCAGCTTTCCTCTACGTCAATGAGGTGGGCGACCTTGTGAATCATTCCTCGAATTTCAGGTCGATCGGGCAGGGTGTTCGTCTTTCCTATTCGTCCTAATCCCAATGCTCGGAGAGTTCCACGGTGTTTGGGTTTCGAACCAATCGCTGAGCGAATTTGTTTAACTGTTAGGTCACTCATGAAGATACCTCAGCAGCAGGTTTCGGCTGGTTGACTTGTCGTTCTGATTCGCGATAGGCGGCTAATAGCGCTGCGGGGATGCACTCCTCGGCTGATAGGCCCCGCAGTTCAGCTATTTCGTCAGGTCGCTTTAGGCCTTGCAGTCCAGCGATAGTGGCCTTGGCCACATTGATGTGGTTTGAAGATCCGAGCGATTTTGCCAACACGTCACTAATCCCTGCTTCTTCGAGAATGGCCCGCGCTGCTCCTCCAGCGATCACTCCGGTACCTGGAGCGGCGGGTTTCAGGAGAACACGACCTGCTCCCATTTCACCGAGGATGGGGTGAACGATCGTTGAACCTGCGAGCGGTACGCGGAACAAGTTCTTTTTGGCTTCCTCGGTACCTTTCTGGATCGCGAGAGGAACTTCTTTTGCTTTACCGTACCCAAGCCCAACTTGGCCGGCTCCGTCACCGATAACCACAAGTGCTGTGAAGGAGAACCGTCGGCCACCTTTAACTACTTTGGCTACTCGGTTGATGTCGATCACACGTGATTCGCGCAGCCCGTCATCTCCGCTGTTTCGCGGGTTGTCGTCTCGGCGGCGATTGCCTCGATCGTCGTTGCGGCGATTGCCTCGATCGTCGTTGCGGCGATTTTGATTTGCGTTGGCGTCAGTCATGATCAGCTCCTAGAACTTCAATCCGGCGTCGCGGGCGGCGTCGGCGAGGGCCGCTACGCGGCCGTGATACTTGTTGCCTCCGCGGTCGAAAACCACGGAATCGATACCAGCTGCCTGGGCTCGTTCAGCAAGCAGACTGCCTACTTTGCCCGCAGCTTCTTTATTGCTAGTCGTTGCACCACGTAACTCAACTTCTGAGGTTGAGGCGGCTGCAACTGTGCGACCATTCTCATCGTCAATAATTTGGGCTGAAATGTGGCGGTTAGACCTGAAGACACTTAGCCGCGGCCGGCTGGTGGTTCCGGTGACCTTTTTGCGAACTCGGCGTTGGCGGCGTTGGCGCTGTGCGCTGCGTGATGTCATTTCAATACCTACTTTGCGGCCTTGCCGGCTTTGCGAATCACGTGCTCATCGACATACCTGATGCCTTTGCCCTTGTAGGGTTCAGGTTTTTTGAGGGCACGAATATCAGCAGCGACTTGTCCAACAAGTTGTTTGTCAATGCCTGAAACTTTGATGATCGTAGGTTCAGGTACTTCGAAAGTGATGCCGTCTGGAGCTTCGACGCTAACTGAATGGCTGAAACCGAGCGCTAACTCCAATGCGTTGTTGCCCTTTGCTTGGGCCCTGTATCCAACACCAACAATGGTGAGTTCCTTCATAAAACCATTAGAGATACCCTCAACCATGTTGTTGACCAGCGCTCGAGCTAGACCATGAAGGGAGCGTTGTTGGCGACTGTCATCGTTTCGACTGACAGTAACTACGGATTCTTGAACTTGAACTTCGATGCCTTCTGGCATCTCTTTGCTGAGTTCGCCTTGGCTTCCTGAAACTTTGACTGTGCCCTCTGAAACTTCGACGGAAAGTCCGTCTGGGATGGTGATCGGGGCGTTACCTACTCTCGACATGCTTGGCTCCTACCAGACGTAACAGAGAATTTCGCCACCGATGTGGTTGCGACGTGCTTCTCTGTCGGTCATTAGGCCTTTACTGGTTGATAGAACGGCGATACCTAGCCCTCCAAGGACTCTGGGGACACTGTCAGACTTGGTGTATATCCGAAGCCCTGGTTTTGAGATTCGCTTCAATCCCGAAATGGTGCGGCTCCGGTCAGGGGTGTACTTCAGTTGAATGGACAAAGTCTGTCCTGGCCGATCTGTAGCTTCGGCAATTTGGTAATCAGCGATATAGCCCTCTGCTTTGAGAATCGCCGCGAGGGATTCTTTGAGTTTTGAGGACGGCATCTCTACCTGGTCTTTGTATCCCTGGTGCGCATTCCGCACCCGGGTGAGCATGTCAGCTATTGGGTCAGTCATTGTCATTGTGGTCCTCCCCTCACCAGCTGGCCTTAGTAACGCCGGGGATTTCTCCGGCGTGGATCATTGCGCGAAGACATACGCGACACAATCCAAATTTGCGATACACAGACCGCGGTCGGCCACAGCGGCGACAGCGTGTGTATCCGCGGACCTTAAACTTGGGGGTGCGTTGCTGTTTATTACGAAGAGCCTTCTTGGCCATCAGTTCTGCCCTTCAGTGCGGAACGGAAACCCGAGCGCTGTTAGAAGCGCTCGGCCATGTTCGTCGTTAGTGGCTGATGTCACAAGTGTGATATCCATGCCTCGGATTTTGTTAACTGAGTCATAACTAATTTCTGGGAAAATCAACTGTTCGGTAACTCCAAATGTGTAATTGCCGTGGCCGTCAAAGGAACGGGGTGATAGTCCTCGAAAGTCGCGGATTCTGGGAATGGCGAGACTCACGAGTCGGTCGTAGAATTCCCACATCCTGTTGTTTCGAAGTGTCACTTTTGCGCCGATAGCGTTTCCTTCTCGGAGTTTGAAACCTGCGATTGATTGTTTCGCTCGTGTTATCGCTGGTTTTTGGCCGGTGATCTTGGTTAAGTCCTCTACGGCGCTGTCTAGAAACGCCCGGTTGACCAACGCATCTCCGACACCTGAGTTCACAGAAATTTTGCTGAGCTTGGGTACTTGCATAACGTTGTCAAGACCCAACTGATTTTGTAGTTGATCCCGAAGAGTCTCCCGGTAGAGCACTTTCATGCGGGGTTCCATCAGTGTGGCGCTCACGAGAGTTCCTCCCCTGATTTCTTGTGGTATCGAACTTTGGTGTCGCCTTCGATCCGATATCCGACGCGGCCAGCTTCGCCCGTTTTTGGGCACACGACAGCGACGTTGGATGCGTTAATCGTCAGTGCGATATCGATGATTCCACCTTGGTCATTGGTTTGTGTGGGTGGTTGGTGTTTCCGACCTGTGTGAACTCCTTCGACGGTTATACGACCGCTTTCAGAGTCGACTGCCATTACATGTCCCTCGGTCCCTTTGTCTTTGCCGGAAAGGACTCGGACGAGATCGCCTTTTTTGATTTTCATCACAGGACCTCCGGAGCTAGGGAAACAATTCGCATGAACCGGTGATCTCGGAGTTCGCGACCTACCGGGCCAAAGATTCGAGTGCCTCGGGGTTGTCGATTTTCGTCAATTAGGACTGCCGCGTTTTCGTCGAATCGTATATAGCTGCCGTCTGGTCGGCGACGTTCTTTACGTGTTCGCACAACTACACATCGAACTACCTCACCCTTTTTGACTCCGGCTCCAGGGATGGCGTCTTTGACGGTCGCGACGAAAACATCACCAATTGATGCGTACCGCCGGCCTGTGCCTCCTAGTACGCGGATGCACAAGACTTCTCTGGCGCCTGAGTTGTCAGCGACTTTAAGTCGGGATTCTTGCTGGATCACTGCATCGACTCCGGTATCAACGAGCTCGCTCGACGATTTCAACTAGCCGCCACCGCTTTTTCTTTGACAGGGGTCGAGTTTCCATAACTCGAACGCGGTCACCTGCGCGGGCATCGTTTTCTTCGTCGTGTACGTAGAGCTTCTTGGTCTGTAGAACTGTCTTGAAATAACGGGCATGGCGGACGCGTTCGGTTACTGCGACAACGATGGTTTTTTCCATTGCTGTGGAAACGACTAATCCTTCCCGGGTTTTTCGTCCGTTGCGTTCTGGTGAGGTGACTTGTGTATCAGTCATGAATTTTCCTCCACTGTTACTGCCTCGGCAGCAGCAATTTCGCGTTCTCTAAGAACGGTGTTTATTCGGGCGATGTCTCGCTTAACTTCCGACATTCGAGCCGAGTTTTCTAGTTGGCCTGTCGCGAATTGGAAACGTAAGTTGAACAGTTCTTGTTTTAGTTCGCCGATTTGATCGACTAGCTGATCATCGGCAAGTTCACGGAGTGCTGCTGCGGCTGCCATTAGATTGCCTCCTCGCGGCTCATGACGCGTGCCTTGATTGGGAGCTTTTGGATGGCGCGGTTAAGGGCTTCATGGGCGAGCTCGGCATCAACGCCGCCTAACTCAAACATCACTCTTCCTGGCTTTACTACGGCCACCCAGCGTTCTGGGTTCCCTTTACCTGATCCCATTCGAGTTTCTGCGGGTTTCGCAGTTACTGGTTTATCCGGGAAGACGTTGATCCAGACTTTTCCACCACGTTTCACATGTCGAGTCATAGCGATACGAGCAGCTTCAATCTGGCGCGCTGTTATCCATCCTGGCTCTAAGGCTTGAATGCCGAAGTCACCAAAGTTAATAGTTGTTCCGCCTTTAGCTCGACCCTTTGTTCGGCCTCGATGGGTTTTGCGGTGCTTTACTTTCCGGGGCATCAACATGTCAGTCGTCTCCCGGTCTGAAGTTGGGCGTTTGACTTTGTTCGCGTGTTGCGCGTTCGATCTGCTCTTCTTCTTCTAAGAGCTTTTCGAACTCAGGATCAGCTTCTTTGACTAGCGGTGCTGGCTCTTCGATTTCGTCTGCAGGGGCATCCGGTCTACGTCCACCTGAAGAGACAACGGGGCCGCTCTGTTCAACGGAGCCTGAGGTTTCGCCGACTGCCATCGCTGCTTCTCGACTTATCCGTTCGTCAGCGGACACCTTGTACGGCAGGATGTCACCTTTATACAACCACACTTTGACCCCGATTCGTCCGGCAGTTGTGCGTGCTTCACGGAAGCCATAATCGATGTCTGCTCTCAGAGTGTGGAGTGGGACTCTGCCTTCGCGATACCACTCGGTTCGGGCCATTTCTGAACCACCGAGGCGGCCCGAGCATTGAACTCGAATTCCTAGTGCTCCCGCTTTTTGCGCGTTTTGTACAGCGCGTTTCATCGCTCGGCGGAAGGCCACGCGACCGGCGAGTTGGTCTGCGACACCTTGAGCGATTAATGCTGCGTCAAGTTCAGGTTGTTTGATTTCTTGAATGTTCAGTTGAACTTTTGGATTCCCTGAGATCTTGGTGAGACCTTCTCGGAGTCGGTCCGCCTCGGCTCCGCGGCGCCCAATAACAATTCCTGGTCGAGCTGTGTGTACGTCTATTCGTAGTCGATCGCGAGTTCGTTCGACTTCAATTCGGCTGATAGCCGCGTGTGGGAGTTCAGTCTGCAGGAAGTTGCGGATCTCCCAGTCTTCAATGATGTAGTCCTGGTATTCCTTATCTGCGTACCACCGGGATTTCCAGTCGGTGGTAATTCCGAGTCGGAAGCCGTACGGGTTAACTTTCTGACCCATGATCAGGCCTCCTTCTCATCTTCGTCGGTCGGTTCTGTGTCTTCCGTTGATTCAAGTTCGGCCGTATCAGTTTCTGTCTCTTCATCGTTTTCAGGTTCGGAGTCGGAGGACTCTATCTCTTCGCTAACTGCTTCAGTTTCTGGTGCAGAAGACTCTGTCTCTTCGCTAACTGCTTCAGTTTCGACAGAACTGTCATCCGTATCAGCGTCTTCTTCAACGGCTTCGGTTTCTTCTTCAGTGTCCTTGCTTGCTGCAACGCGAGCCGCTCGATCTTGGTCGGCACTACGGCGTCCTGATGCCGCCAGACGCGCTGCTCTCAGCTCAAGTTCGTCTTCGGAGAGCTGGGCAACTACCACGGTGATATGACACGTTCGTTTATTGATACGGGTAGCGCGGCCACGGGCACGGGGACGCCAGCGTTTTAACGTGGGCCCTTCATCTGCCCAGCATTCCGCCACATACAGTTCGTCTGCCGATAAATTTTCGTTATTTTCTGCATTCGAAACAGCACTTTCCAACACTTTGGAAATAACCGCTGCGGCGCCTCGATCACAGAACTGCAGTTCTTCTCGCGCTTGCTCTAGGTCACCATCGCGAATGAGGTCCAGAACAACCCTGGCCTTTGATGCTGAAAGCCGGGCAAATTTGTGGGTCGAACGCGCTCCAGCGACTGTGTCGAGGTCAATCAGGCCACTCATCAGGTGCCTCCTCGCTCTTGCCCTGCATGGAACTTGAAGGTTCGAGAAGGTGAGAATTCACCCAACTTGTGTCCGACCATCGCCTCTGTGATGTAGACGGGGACGTGTTTACGGCCATCATGGACAGCAATGGTGTGGCCAATCATTTCTGGAATGATTGTGGAGCGTCGGCTCCAGGTCTTGACGACCTGTTTTTCACCGCTTTCGTTGAGCGCATCAACTTTCTTGAGTAGATGGTCATCTACAAAAGCGCCTTTTTTCAAGCTACGTGGCATTAGTTACCTCCGCGATCCGCGGGTACGGCGACGACGAATGATCATGTCGTTCGATTTCTTGTTCTTCTTGCGGGTGCGGCCTTCCGGTTTGCCCCACGGGGATACCGGGTGACGACCACCGGACGTTTTTCCTTCACCACCACCGAGGGGATGGTCCACCGGGTTCATTGCGACACCGCGAGTTTGTGGTCGCACACCTTTCCAGCGATTACGTCCAGCTTTACCAATCTTGATCAGGTCTGCTTCAGCGTTACCTACCGAGCCAACTGTTGCGCGGCAGTCGATGGGGACGCGACGCATTTCTGTACTTGGCAGGCGTAGCGTTGCGTGTGCGCCCTCTTTGGCGACTAGCTGTACACCGGCACCTGCTGAACGAGCCATCTGGCCTCCAGCTCCTGGCTTCAGTTCGATGTTGTGGATAGTGGTTCCTACTGGCATGTAACGAAGAGGCAGGGCGTTACCAACTCGGACTTCAGCGTGCTGGCCATTTAGGAGCTTGTCCCCTACTTCAAGTCCCGCGGGCGCCAAGATGTAACACTTCTCTCCGTCGTGGTAGTGAAGAAGTGCGATACGACAGTTTCGATTTGGGTCGTACTCGATACTCGCGACCGTTGCTGGAACTCCGTCTTTATTTCGTTTGAAATCGATTATCCGGTAACGCTGCTTGTGGCCACCTCCGCGGTGGCGGGAGGTTTTCCTACCGTTGTTATTTCGACCACCTGTCGAATGTTTCTTGGCGAGTAGCGATTTTTCTGGGCTCGTTGTAGTGATCTCACTGAAATCGGAGACCGTTTGGAAACGTCTACCTGGACTGGATGGCTTGCGTACGCGAATTCCCATAACTATGTCTCGAAGATCTGGATCGAGTCGCCCTCAGCGAGAGTGACAATGGCCCGCTTGGTGTCGGCTCGTTTCCCCAGCGTGTTATCGCGTCGGTTACGGCGAACTTTGCCTTTGCGGTTGAGCGTGTTGACCTTGGTTACGGTCACATCAAAAATCGATTCCACGGCTTGGCGAATCTCTGGCTTCGAGGCTGATGTACTGACTTGAAAGACGTAAATATTTTGTTCTAGTTGTTCGTACGATTTCTCAGAAACAATGGGTGCAATCACAACGTCGCGTGGGTCTTTCATGAATCTGTTCCCGGGAGAGTCTCGGCAGTGAACACAAGCCAGTCAGAACAAAGCACGTCATACGCGTTGAGCTCTGCGGCTTGGACGAGTTGCACTGACGGTAGATTTCTGAAGCTCCGAATGGTTGTGTCGTCGCTAGCGGCGACCACCATCATCACCTTTCCTTCAAGGTCAAGGTTCTCAAGAGCAGTCAGGGCGTCTTTGGTTTTGGGTGTGTCGAATTGCCATTGGTCGACTACGACTACCCGTTCGCTTTGGGCCCGGTCGCTTAGCGCTGAACACAATGCAAGTCGGTTCATTTTCTTGTTTACTTTTTTGCGGAAGCTCCTTGGCTTCGGCCCATGGACGATCCCGCCGCCGGTGAATTGAGGGGCACGAATTGATCCTTGTCGAGCTCGACCAGTGCCCTTTTGTCGGTATGGCTTAGCACCGCCGCCCTTTACCTCCGCACGGGTCTTGGTGTTGGCGCTTCCGCTTCTCTTAGCAGCCAGCTGGGCAGTCACGACTTGGTGGAGAACAGCCATGTTGGGTTCGATGCCAAAGACGGCATCATCAAGGGTGACGGTACCTGCGGTTCCACCATCTTGGGTTCTGAGGTCCAAAGTTGTCGCCATTGTTAACCCTTCACCGCGTCACGAACTACCACGACGCCCCCTTTAGGTCCCGGAACTGAGCCACGGATCAGCAGAAGTTCTCGTTCTGCGTCGGCCTCAACCACTGTGAGGTTGAGGGTGGTTACCTTCTCGGCGCCCATCCGACCAGGCATTCTCGTCCCCTTAAACACACGAGACGGTGTTGCACAGGCACCGATGGCACCTGGGGCTCGGTGGACTCTATGAACGCCGTGGCTGGCTTTTTGGCCGCTGAAATTATGGCGTTTCATCACGCCAGCAAATCCCTTGCCCTTTGACACGGCAGTTACATCTACTTTTTCGCCGGCTTCAAGCACATCAGCAGCTAGTTCTTGCCCAATTTCAATTTCGCTTACATCATCGATACGCAGTTCAACTAGACGCTGGCCCGGCTCAACACCTGCTGTCTCGAAATGACCCGCTTCGGGTTTAGTCAACTTTGCGGCTTCACGTTGACCGAAGGTGACTTGGACCGCTGTATAACCATCGCGTTCATCAGTCTTTACCTGGACTACGCGGCAGGGCTCAACCTGCAACATGGTGACGGGCACAACCCGGTTGTCGTCATCCCACAGCTGGGTCATACCCACTTTTGTGGCGACAATCGCCTTATTCGCCATGTCGGATGTCTTCCTCTTCCAAATGGGGCCGGTTGGCCGCCGTTCACGCGAACGCTCCGCTCGGCAAAGCCGGCGGAGCGAGAATTAGGTTGTGCCGACCGGTTCCGACCCTAAGGCCGGCCTTGCCGGACGTCGATTCGTGTCTCTAAAACTCAGACACACGGGGAATAAACGATACCGGGGCTGTGGCCCAATCACCACCCCGATGTATGGATCACTGCTAGTTCTGTTGGATTTTGATCTCGATATCGACACCGGCCGGTAATTCCAGCCGTTGCAGCGAGTCAACCGTCTTGGGAGACGGTTCAATTATGTCAATCAGCCGCTTGTGGATCCGCATCTCGAAATGCTCTCGAGAGTCCTTGTCTTTATGAGGCGATCGAACGACGGTGTACCTGTGTTTTTCGGTGGGCAAAGGCACTGGGCCTTTGATGTTGGCTTGAGTCCGAAGAACAGTCTCAACGATTTTCTGAGTACTTTGGTCCACGATGTCGTGGTCGTATGCCTTTAGACGGATACGGATCTTTTGTGAAGCGGCCATTGTTGTTATTCGAGGATCTTGGTAACTCGACCCGCACCAACTGTGCGGCCACCCTCACGAATAGCGAACCGTAGGCCATCGTCCATAGCGATCGGGTTGATCAACTCGACCGTCATGTCAGTGTTGTCACCAGGCATACACATCTCGGTGCCTGAAGGTAACTCAACCATTCCGGTGATATCAGTCGTCCGGAAATAGAACTGTGGACGGTAGTTCGAGAAGAACGGCTTATGGCGACCGCCTTCTTCTTTGGTCAAAATATAGACCTGTGCTTCGAACTTGGTATGAGGAGTAATAGACCCCTTAGCGCAGCACACTTGGCCACGTTCGACGTCTTCCTTATCCAGTCCTCGCAAAAGAAGCCCAACATTGTCGCCCGCTTGGCCCTCATCAAGGATCTTACGGAACATTTCAACACCGGTGATCGTGGTGGTCTGAGTGTCGCGAATACCTACAATTTCGATCTCTTCACCGGTATTGCAGACACCAGTCTCGATCTTGCCAGTAACCACTGTGCCTCGACCCGTAATAGAGAAAACGTCCTCAACTGGCATCAAGAAAGGCTTGGCATTGTCACGATCAGGTTCTGGAACAGCCTCATCAACGGCTGCCATGAGCTCCAGAATCTTGTCAGCGGCTCCATCAGCGCCTTCTAAGGCACCCAAAGCAGAGACCTGCACCACTGGGACGTCATCACCAGGGAACTCGTATTCGCTGAGTAACTCACGAACCTCAAGTTCTACTAATTCCAACAATTCTTCATCGTCGACCATGTCAACCTTGTTCAAGGCAACCACGATGTAGGGAACGCCAACCTGGCGAGCCAACAACACGTGCTCACGTGTTTGAGGCATGGGTCCATCAGCGGCAGATACAACGAGAATTGCGCCGTCAACTTGGGCGGCACCAGTAATCATGTTTTTGATGTAGTCAGCGTGACCAGGCATGTCAACGTGGGCGTAGTGACGGTTCTCCGTCTCATACTCGACGTGAGAAATCGAGATCGTGATACCACGCTCTCTCTCCTCGGGTGCCTTATCAATATCTTCGAACGCTGTTACTTCGCCGCCCGAAGACTCAGCCAAAACCTTGGTGATAGCAGCAGTTAACGTGGTCTTGCCATGGTCAATATGGCCCATCGTTCCCACATTCACATGCGGCTTCGTCCGTTCAAATTTCTCCTTGGACATGATTTCTCTCCGGTGTCTTTCTATGTTTCTTTAGATCGTTATTTGGTTGTGATATTTATTCGCCGCGGATTCGTTTCACGATGTCTTCGGCGATACTTGATGGAACTTGCTGGTAGTTCTCGAACTGCATCGAGTAGGTAGCCCGACCCTGAGTACGTGAACGCAGGTCGTTAGCGTAACCGAACATCTCCGATAACGGCACTTCAGCGTCAATTACTTGTGCAGTTCCGCGATTTTCCATTTGGCCAACTCGACCCCTACGCGCATTCAAATCTCCAATTACATCACCCATGTAGTCCTCTGGGGTGACGACTTCAACCGACATGATCGGCTCGAGCAGTACTGGTCCGGCAGCACGTGCAGCTTCACGCATCGCCATCGTTCCCGCAATCTTGAAAGCCATTTCTGATGAGTCAACATCGTGGGTTGACCCGTCTATGAGCGAGACTTTCACGTCAACCATTGGGAACCCCGCTAAAGGTCCATTATCCATTGAAGACTGAAGGCCAGCATTTACTGAACTGATGTATTCGCGAGGTATGACGCCACCCTTGATTGTGTCGTCGAAGACGTATCCTTCGCCTGCGTCGCTTGGTTCAAGGTTGATGACAACAACGGCGTATTGGCCGGATCCACCGCTTTGCTTGATGTGTCGGTATTCGAACTTCTCGACTGCTTTAGTGATGGTTTCTCGGTAGGCAACCTGTGGCTTCCCGATTGTCGCGTCAACTCGGAATTCTCGGAGCATCCGGTCCACCAACACTTCAAGGTGAAGTTCACCCATACCTGAGATAACGGTCTGGCCTGTTTCCTCATCGGTCTTAACCCTGAATGTTGGGTCCTCTTCGGATAAGGCTGAGAGCGCTTTGCCTAGCTTGTCTTGGTCGCCTTTTGAGCGTGGTTCTACTGCGACGTGCACTACAGGCTCTGGGAACGTCAGCTGTTCTAGCACTATGGGTTTGTCGGGTGCACACAAGGTGTCTCCGGTTCGGGTGTTCTTTAGCCCGATCCCAGCGACTATGTCACCTGCTTGGATATCGTCGCGATCTTCACGGTTATTGGCGTGCATCTGGAGAATACGTCCGATGCGTTCTTTGTTTCCGGTGGTTGTGTTGAGGACTTGGCCGCCTTTTTCGAGGCTGCCGCTGTAAACCCTGAAATAGACAAGTTTTCCTACATGAGGATCAGTCATGATCTTGAAGGCCAAAGCTGAGAACGGCTCTTCGTCGTTGGGTTGACGTTCCAAAGTGTCTTCGCCGTTGAGTGTCGTGCCATCGATGGCTGGAATGTCTAGTGGTGAGGGAAGGTATCGGGTTACAGCGTCTAGTAGTGGCTGGACTCCTTTGTTCTTAAAGGCGGTTCCTGTAAGAACTGGAACTATTTGGTTTCCGATGGTTCCTCTACGGATGGCGTTGTGGAGTGTTTCTTCGTCGACGTCTTCTCCTTCGAGGTACGCCATCATGATGTCTTCGTCGACGTCGGCAAGTACTTCAAGAAGTTTTGTCCGATATTCCTGGGCTTCACTTTGCAAGTCATCCGGGATTTCGACGATGTCGTAGCTTGCTCCGAGGTCTTCGCCTTGCCAGACGATTGCGTTCATGGCCACAAGGTCAACTACGCCTGCAAAGTCTGCTTCGATTCCGATGGGAAGCTGCAGTACCGCAACGTTGGCCTCTAGGCGGTCAACGATGCTTGCTAACGAATCGTGGAAAGAAGCGCCAGTTCGATCAAGTTTGTTTATGAAACACATCCGTGGGACGCCATATTTGTCAGCTTGTCGCCATACGGTCTCAGTTTGAGGTTCTACTCCCGCTACCCCATCAAACACGGCCACGGCGCCATCTAGGACGCGCAGTGAACGTTCTACCTCGACTGTGAAGTCCACGTGTCCAGGAGTGTCAATGATGTTGATTACGTGGTCGTTCCACATACAGGTTGTTGCAGCTGAGGTGATGGTTATGCCTCGTTCTTGTTCCTGCTCCATCCAGTCCATGGTCGCTGCGCCATCGTGGACTTCACCAATCTTGTAGTTCACTCCGGTGTAATAGAGGATCCGCTCCGTTGTAGTGGTCTTCCCGGCATCAATGTGGGCCATGATGCCTATGTTTCGAACGCGGTCAAGGGGCTGATTGCGTGGCATGGGGTGTCTGCCTCGGTCTTCTTAGGGGTCAGGGGTTAAGTGTTTTTAGAGGGAAAAATTTGTGAGCGCTCCTCAGAGCACTTCCAACATCTAGTGTGCCGGTTTAAGCGGTCTTTGGGGGTGACTGGCGGCTCTTTTGTTACCACCTGTAGTGAGCGAAAGCTTTGTTAGCCTCTGCCATTCGATGTGTGTCTTCTCGGCGTTTGGTTGCGGAGCCGGTGCCGTTCGATGCGTCAAGAAGTTCGTTTGCTAGTCGTTCTGCCATTGTGCGTTCGCGTCGTTCACGGGAGTAATCGACGATCCATCGGATAGCGAGGGTGTTAGCACGCCGGGGGCGAACTTCGACTGGGACCTGGTATGTGGCGCCACCGACCCTTCGACTCTTCACTTCTAACTGAGGTTTGGTGTTATCTACTGCGCGTTTTAGGACATCTAGGGCTTCGCCACCGGTTTTTTCGGAAACCATGTCAAGCGCGTCGTAAACGATTCGTTCCGCTGTGGCGCGTTTGCCGCGTTGCAGAACTTTGTTAATTACCTGGGTGACAAGTGTCGAGTCGTAAACCGGATCGGCTGCAAGCTCGCGTCTGGGGGCAGCACCGCGACGAGGCATCTCAGCTCTCTTTCTTTGCGCCGTATCGGGAACGGGCTTGCCGACGAGCTGACACACCAGAGGCGTCAAGCGAACCGCGAACTACTTTGTAGCGAACGCCGGGGAGATCTTTCACACGTCCTCCGCGCACCAACACAATGCTGTGTTCTTGAAGGTTGTGTCCTTCTCCTGGGATATACGCAGTTACTTCAATGCCACTGGTCAACCGAACGCGAGCAACTTTTCGCAGCGCAGAGTTGGGTTTCTTTGGCGTGTGTGTGTAGACACGGGTACATACCCCTCGACGTTGAGGGGAACCCTTAAGAGCTGGGGTCTTAGCCTTATTCGGTTTTGATTTCCGGCCGTTTCGGACCAGTTGCTGAATTGTGGGCACCAAATTCCTCTGATTAGGCAACATGTGTTAAGGGTTGCAGTTGGTCTACTCGGCATGAAATAGCTATCGGGGCCGGAAGAAGACCGATTGATAATGCTACGAGTCGCGTAAGGGAGAGGCAACCTCGAAGTACCCCACAGAGCCATATTTATCCCCGATTTTGGCTCTCTGGGCAGCTTGTGACCAATCCTATGGGCGAGTAAACCTTCGAACTAATGAGTTCATCACCTCATTTAGGTGGGCTCTTTCAACGGTTACGGCTACAGCTACCACCGAACTGAGGGGCAGGACGCCCCATACCTGTTCATCAGATTGCATTATGGATCCTGTCATCGGACCCCACTGAGCGGTCTCTGGTTCACTGAGAGCTGCCGACTTCAGACCCTCGACGAAACTCATATTGCCAATCACGGGGTCAGCGACGCCAATCAGCATTAGTGCCCCTATGGGCTGTCCATCTAGTGATAGTCCAATGGCAGCAACGTCTCTTATGGAAGCAGCTATTTCGACATCGTCGAAAATAATTCGTTGCAATTGGTTCTCTGCGCTGGCCGAAAGGCTTAACGCGTTAAACCCGTGCGGCAACTGCAAGGTTTCGAGAAGTTGCGCTGCCCCTACAGAGCGGTCAGCACCGGCAGAAACGGTGGTTGTAGCACCAAATTGAGAATCTTGTGTCGTCCTGGTGCAACTTGACGCGCCAAGGATAAGCACCAGGAAGGTGCTCGCGATAACAAGTCTCATGTGATGCTTAGCTATCCTGCGTCACCAAGTTCGACGCCGTCCGCGCCTTCTTCGCTTCCTATGGTGGCTAGCCACTCAGCAGGATCGAGATCCTCATCCGAGGTAAAGAACTCCATCGGCTCATAGTCCGGGGCTGTCGTATCGATATTTCGATATCGACCTTGTCCGGTTCCTGCCGGAATCAATTTGCCGATGATGATGTTCTCTTTAAGACCTTTCAAATCATCTCGTCGTGATTCGATTGCTGCTTCGGTGAGTACACGCGTCGTCTCTTGGAAAGAAGCTGCTGAGAGCCACGAATCTGTTGCAAGCGAAGCCTTAGTGATCCCCATTATGACGGGCCGAGCCTCAGCTGGGCGTTGTCCTTCTTGGACGAGGTTGCGGTTCACTTCAGCGTAGACACGTTGGTCAACTTGTTCTCCTGGTAGGAACACAGATTCACCTGGTTCCCCAACCAAGACCCGTCGAGTCATTTGTCTAATGATGAGTTCGATGTGTTTATCGTGAATCGATACACCTTGTTCTCGATATACCTTTTGGACTTCCTCAACCAAGTATTGTTGAGTCTCTCGAACGCCTCGAATATCTAGCAGCTCTTTGGGGTCGCGAGGTCCGTCGACTAACGGGTCACCCGCCTTTATTTCCTGTCCATCTACGACTGCAAGGCGGGCGATGGTAGGGACGGTATGGGTTTCTTCTTCACCGTCATCGCCGACAACGACAATCTCGCGACCACGGCCATCGTCGTCACCGATTCGAACAACCCCTGTTCGCGTGGCCAACGTGGCTTTGCCTTTGGGTGTTCGTGCTTCGAATAGTTCAACTACGCGAGGTAGACCACCGGCGATGTCACTACCAGCGACACCTCCCGTGTGGAAGGTTCTCATCGTCAACTGTGTTCCTGGTTCACCAATTGATTGAGCAGCGATGACGCCGACTGCTTCGCCGACTTCAATCATCTGTCTTGTGGCTAAGGAACCGCCGTACGCCTTAGCAGCGACGCCGAACTCTGAGTTGTCGGTTAATGGTGACAGTACTTGTACCCGGGTGACCTTTGGATCGTCGCGTAACGTGACCAGTTCCTCGTCACCAACGAGCGTTCCCGCTTCCATGACTCCATCAGTTAGTTCAACGTCTTGAGCCAGACATCGACTGAACAGACGTGTTTCCAAGTACGTACGTGTGTCAGCGGTGTCTGGACCTATGTCTTCAAGCCAGAGGCCCAGTACCGGTCCGGATCGTTCGAACGGGTCTTCCTCGTTAATGATGAGCTCCTGCGCGACGTCTACAAGTCGTCGAGTGAGATACCCAGAGTCAGCTGTCCGCAACGCCGTATCGACAAGTCCTTTTCGAGCTCCAGGGGTCGAGATGAAGTACTCCAACATCGAGAGGCCTTCGCGATAAGAGGACTTGATTGGTCGAGGGATAATGTCACCGCGAGGGTTCGCCACAAGACCACGAATCGCGGCGATTTGGCGTACCTGCATCATGTTGCCACGAGCTCCAGACCCGACCATCATTTCGATTGGGTTGAACATGACCGATTTCAATTCGCGTTCAAGTGATGCGCGGACCTCTTCTGTAGCTGACGTCCAAATTTCAACTTCTTTTTGACGACGTTCACCATCTGTGATGATTCCCCGACGGAACTGGTTCTCTACGCGCTCTGCTTCTGATTCATAGCGTTCGAGAATTTCCGCTTTGTCCGGTGGAGTGCGCACGTCATCAATGGAGATTGTCAGGCCTGACCTCGTTGCGTATTGATATGACAGGTCTTTGATCTGGTCCAAAGCGATAGCTACTTCATTGGTAGGCCATCCGTCGGATAGATCACCGACGATGTCTCCCATGTCCCCCTTCTTGACCACCTTGTTGACGTAGGGGAATCCTTCAGGCAATGCCTGGTTGAACACCGCTCGGCCCGGGGTGGTGACCTGATGGCCGCCTTCCTCAAGGGCTAGTTCATCAGTTCGCCAAATTATTGGTCGATGGAGTTCGATTTGGTCCAGGGAAATCGCACGTTCAATTTCGTGGAAGTGCTTGAAGACTGGTTGATCTTCTCCATCAGGGTCCCCTCGCATTTCTGTGAGGTAGTAACCGCCAATGATCATGTCTTGGCTCGGCACTGTCATCGGTCGACCATCGGCTGGCGACAGAATGTTATTTGCCGACAGCATTAAGACTCTTGCTTCTGCTTGAGCTTCAGAAGACAGTGGCAGATGGACTGCCATTTGGTCACCATCGAAGTCGGCGTTGAACGCTGCGCAGACCAGCGGATGTATTTGAATAGCTTTGCCTTCAACCAAGATCGGTTCGAAAGCTTGGATCCCTAGCCGGTGAAGCGTCGGGGCTCGGTTGAGCAGTACGGGGTGTTCTTTGATGATTTCTTCAAGAACGTCCCAGACTTCTGACTTACGACGTTCGACCATCCGCTTGGCGGATTTAATGTTCGGTGCCAGATCTAGGTCATCGAGCCTCTTCATCACGAAAGGTTTGAATAACTCCAGTGCCATCAGCTTTGGGAGGCCACATTGATGAAGTTTGAGAGTCGGGCCCACGACGATCACGGACCGCCCGGAATAATCAACTCGTTTACCTAGGAGGTTCTGGCGGAACCGTCCCTGTTTCCCTTTGAGCATGTCGGATAGAGACTTCAAAGGACGGTTGCCGGGGCCCGTAACTGGACGCCCACGACGCCCATTGTCAAACAGAGCGTCTACTGCCTCTTGGAGCATTCTCTTCTCGTTGTTGACAATAATTTCTGGTGCCCCGAGGTCGAGGAGCCGTTTCAGACGGTTATTTCGGTTGATGACCCGCCGGTACAAATCATTGAGGTCTGACGTCGCGAAACGACCACCATCGAGTTGCACCATTGGTCGCAGGTCGGGAGGAATCACCGGAACCGCGTCAAGAATCATCGCCCGTGGATCATTGATCCGTTTGTCATTCGGGTTTCTGCGGTTGAACGCACTCAAGATCTTGAGTCGTTTGATCGCTTTTTGTTTCCGTTGCGCCGACAAGGGACGTCGACCATCGGCTGCTTCAATTGCTTCCCGTAGAAGAAGTTCTTCATCGTCGAAATCGATGCGTTCCATCAGTTGAGCGATGGTTTCAGCTCCCATCCCACCTTCGAAGTAATCGCCGTAGCGATCTTCCAATTCGCGCCATAAAAGTTCATCTTCGATGATTTTCCGACCATGCAGATCGCGGAATTCGTCAAAGGCGCGCTCTACTGTTTCCAGTTCGGTATCGCACTCTGTTTTGAGCGCTTCGACATCTCGGTCAGCGTCTCGACGACGAGCCTTTAGATCTTTTTCCTTTAGGCCTTCAGCCTCAAGTTGCGTTATTTCTTCTTCAAGTTCTTTAAGGCGTTCTGCAATTTCGTCGTCAAATTCTTCCCGAATTACATCAAGCTCTTCGCGCATTTCTAACTCAAGACGCGGCAAATCTTCGTGCCGCTTATCATCATCGACCCATGTAACAAGGTTGGCTGCGAAGTAGATGACGCGTTCTAGTTGCTTCGCTTTCAACTCTTCGCGAATTTCCAACCCGGTAAGCAGATAGGCGAGCCAGCTTCTGGTGCCTCGCAGGTACCAAATGTGAACGACTGGCGCAGCGAGTTCGATGTGACCCATACGCTCCCGACGAACTTTTTGGCGTGTGACTTCTACGCCGCATCGTTCGCAAATAATCCCTTTGAAGCGAACACGCTTATATTTTCCGCACGCGCATTCCCAGTCTTTCGTGGGACCGAAGATCTTTTCGCAGAACAAGCCGTCTTTTTCAGGCTTTAACGTCCTGTAGTTGATCGTTTCAGGTTTCTTGACTTCCCCGTTAGACCAGGTTCGGATGGCATCGGCGGTCGCTAGGCCGATCCGTATATCTGAGAACTCATTGACGTCGATCATTTGCTGCTCTCGATTCGCGAAGGGGTCAGGGTTGGTACACCGGCGGTCATAATTGTTGCCTCCGGAGTTCGTCTTCTTCGTCGGTCCCTCGTTCAGGTCGACTGATATCTATTCCGAGTGATTCTTCGGCTCGGAAGACATCTTCATCTAGGCCTTGCATATCAATTTCATCACCAGTCAGTGAGATCACTTCGACGTTCAAGCAAAGGGCTTGCATTTCTTTGATGAGCACCTTGAAACTCTCAGGAATTCCTGGTTCGGGGATATTTTTTCCTTTGACGATGGCCTCGTAAACCTGAACTCTTCCCAAAGTGTCGTCGGACTTTATGGTTAGGAGTTCTTGTAGGAGGTAGGCCGCGCCGTATGCCTCGAGAGCCCACACTTCCATTTCGCCAAACCTTTGTCCGCCGAATTGTGCCTTGCCGCCCAGCGGCTGTTGGGTGATCATCGAGTACGGGCCAGTCGACCTGGCATGAATCTTGTCGTCGACAAGGTGAGCCAGCTTGAGGATGTAGCTATACCCAACCATGATTGGTTGGTCATAGGCTGCCCCGGTTCGACCGTTATACAAAACGGCCTTACCAGCTGGGGTCATCATTCGTTCACCTGATGAAGCTTCTGGTCGAAGATTTTCAAGCGTCTTTTGGATAGTCGGGTGGGCGCCCGCGCGTTCATCTTCGTCCCAACTCGCGCCGTCAAACACTGGTGTTGCTACGAAAACCGATGGTTCGGTCCGCGGGCGAGTTTTGCGAGCTGTATTAGAGGTGGGCTCATCGCCAACGGCTTGACCGTCAACTTCCCAACCCCAACGCGCTGCGTAGCCTAAGTGCGCCTCCAGAACCTGGCCGACGTTCATGCGACTTGGCACGCCCAGAGGACTGAGGATTATGTCGAGTGGTGTCCCATCAGCCAAATAGGGCATCTCTTCTACTGGAAGTATCTTTGAGATGACGCCTTTGTTGCCGTGACGACCGGCCAGCTTGTCACCGACGCTGATCTTGCGTTTTTGGGCAACGTAGACACGCACAAGTTCGTTAACTCCTGGCGGTAGTTCTTCATCTTCGTCCCGTTGAAGCACGCGGACGTCGGTTACGACTCCGCGTTCTCCGTGAGGGACCTTGAGCGAGGTATCGCGAACTTCGCGTGCTTTTTCTCCAAAGATGGCTCGTAGCAAACGCTCTTCTGGGGTTAGTTCGGTCTCGCCTTTAGGCGTTACTTTGCCGACTAGAACATCTCCGGGACCTACTTCGGCACCGACGCGAATTACGCCTCGTTCATCAAGGTCGGCAAGGACGTCATCAGCCACATTGGGAATGTCTCGCGTTATTTCTTCTGGACCTAACTTCGTATCGCGAGCGTCGATTTCGTGTTCGTGAATATGGATTGAAGTCAGGACGTCGTCTTTTACGAGACGCTCACTGATGATGATTGCGTCTTCGAAGTTGTAGCCCTCCCAAGCCATATATGCGACAAGGAGGTTCTTGCCTAGAGCTAGTTCGCCTTGGTCAGTGGAGGGACCGTCCGCAAGAATTGCTCCGGCTTTTACTTTGTCGCCCTCGCGAACGGTGGGCTTTTGGTTGATACATGTGTCTTGGTTTGAGCGTTCAAACTTAAGTAGTTCGTGGCTTGTATCTCCTGCCTTTTTGTATTCGACGCTGATACTGGTTCCAGTTACTTCTGTAACCACTCCGTCTTCGTCGGCGAGGAGGACGTCAGCGGCATCACCTGCTGCACGTGCTTCAATTCCAGTACCTACATAGGCAGCCTCTGCACGAAGCAGGGGAACAGCTTGACGCTGCATATTTGCTCCCATAAGGGCGCGGTTTGCGTCGTCGTGTTCAAGAAATGGAATTAACGCAGTCGCAACGGAAACAATTTGTTTCGGAGAAACATCCATGAGGTCGACTTCGTCAGCTGGGACATAACTAATTTCGGTAGTCGCCGCGAAATAAGTGTCGCGTTCCATCTGGAGCTTTAGATCTGCAAGGCTTGCACCTTGGGGACTTTTTCGCACGAGAACTCGAGGATTTCGGAATGTCTTATTGGCATTTAAGGGCGCGTTTGCCTGAGCTACGACGAATTCCTCTTCTTCGTCAGCAGTCAAGTATTGGATCTCGTCGGTTACTTTTCCTTTTTTGACGACTCGGTACGGCGATTCAATAAAGCCAAACTCATTTACTCGAGCGAATGTCGCGAGACCGCCAATCAAGCCAATGTTTGGTCCTTCCGGTGTTTCAATCGGGCACATTCGGCCGTAGTGACTGAAGTGGACATCGCGCACTTCGAAGCCGGCGCGTTCTCGTGAGAGACCTCCCGGTCCAAGCGCTGAGAGACGTCGTCGATGTGTCAAACCAGACAGCGGGTTGACCTGATCCATAAATTGCGACAACTGAGACGTCCCGAAGAACTCTTTGATTGCGGCAGTTACAGGTCGAGTGTTTATAAGCGTCGTCGGGGTAATCGCCTCAACATCTTGTGTGGTCATCCGTTCCCGGACAACTCGTTCCATACGGCTAAGACCAATGCGAACCTGGTTTTGTATTAGTTCGCCAACGGATCGAATTCGCCGATTCGCGAAGTGGTCCTGGTCGTCTAAGCGATAACCAGGTTGTGCATTAGCTAGGTGCAGCAAATAGCTAATCGAGGCCAGGACCTCTGATCTTGTTAGGACCTGTGAGTCCACTGCGGGACGCTCTAGTTTGAGACCAAAGAGATCCTCGAGCTTTTCGATTTCCGCACTCAGCTTTTTGTTTAGCTTGTATCGGCCGACTTTTGATAATGAGTATCGACGATCATCAAAGTATGCGTTGTTGAAGTAATTGGCCGCAGCTTCCGGTGTTGGAGGTTCGCCTGGGCGTGCACGTTTATATATCTCTATGAGTGCCTCTTCTTGGGTCGGGTCGAGAGGAGTATCTTCTTCACTCCGTGCCCATTTACCACGCTCGGTTTCCCATTGGCCCTCTAGGAAGTCGAAGTGTTGAACGAATCGTTCGAGGAAACCAGGGTGACTTGCCTCGTCGTATCCGAGTGCTCTCAGAATTGTGAAAATACTCAGTCGACGTTTACGCGCGATTCGGGCGCCAGCGGTGACGTCTTTACCCGGTTTATGTTCAACATCAAATTCGATCCATTCACCTCGGTATGGATGAATAGTCCCAGTTACTAACTGGTGCTTCTGCATATTTCGAAGCCGGTATCTTTCGCCTGGCTGGAAAATTACGCCTGGCGATCTGACGAGCTGGCTGACAATTACCCGCTCTGTGCCGTTAATAATGAAAGTTCCTTTGTCAGTCATCTTGGGGAAATCACCCATGAAGACTGTTTGTTCTTTGATTTCACCTGTGTTGCGGTTTAGGAACCGAGCGCGAACAAAGATTTGATCCGAGTAGGTGTGATCTTTCTCTTTGCATTCTTTTTCTGAGAACTTTGGGGGGCCTTTGAGGTCTTCATCGCTGCTATCGAACTCAAATTCCAGTTCGAGGTTCCCGGTAAAATCAGTAATGGGACTTATGTCAGCGAAGGTTTCTGCTAATCCAATAGCAAGAAAGCGTTCAAAGGACTTTTTCTGGACGTCAATTAGGTCAGGTAATGGCAGTACCTCTTCGAGGTTGCCGAATGAATACCGTTCGCGGGCAGCGCGAGAAGACAACGGGATCTCCTAGAAATATTTAGTTGCGACCGTGGGCAACGGTCGTCAGAAGCAGGGGCGCGCGCGAACTCTTAGTGTTTTCCAAAAAAGACGACACCAGAGCCACGACAGCGCACAGGCTAGCGGCCAGGACAGCTTTCAACAAACTGAACGCCGCTAACTATTAGTGCAGTTACTTTAAGTCGACCGTGCCGCCGGCAGCTTCAATAGCTTCCTTGGCTTTGTCGGCATCTTCTTTGGAGACTCCTTCGAGGATGTTGCTCGGTGCTCCTTCAACAAGGTCCTTGGCCTCTTTAAGACCGAGGCTGGTTAGACCACGGACCTCTTTGATGACCTGAATCTTCTTGTCTCCAGCGCCTGTAAGCACGACATCAAACTCATCTTTGGCTTCTGCGGCTTCGCCGCCAGCATCTCCGCCTCCACCAGCAGCAGCCATCATGACCGGTGCAGCAGCCGCAGCTGTGACATCAAATGTCTCTTCAAATGCTTTCTTAAGCTCGACGAGTTCGAGTACCGACATGTTGCCGATTGTCTCGATGATCTCTTCGGTAGTTGCCATTTCCTTCTCCTAGCTTGCTAGTTCCATTTCGGGCAACATCACTGCGCCCGGTTATTGATTACCTTGCTCTATGCCTTCTTCTTTGCTGGGGCCTTCTTCTTTGCTGGGGCCTTCTTCTTTGCTGGGGCCTTCTTCTTTGCTGGGGCCTTCTTCTTTGCTGGGGCCTT
>JASLTG010000026.1 GCA_030743005.1 Acidimicrobiales bacterium
ACCAGTTCTTCATGGCTGGACCTGATGGTGTTCCCGATGAGGGTGGTCAGGGTCCTCTGGATGGGGGAGCTAAAGCCTTCTTCTTCTCGGCTATGCCGGGAATGGATGACGAGTACGACGGTCCGTTATCTGATGATGAGATGTTTGCTGGATTCCGTGGTGGTTTTGGGGGTTTTGGCTCGGATGCCCCAAATGGGGATGCGCCTCCGGTGGACTTCGATGATGATGCGTGGTTGCCGCCGATGGGTGATGACGGACCGGCTGATCGCGATGAGATGTTTAAGGCGTTTGGGTTCGATGATGACGCTCCCACCTTTGGTCCGGGTGATGATGACCATCGTGGTTTCATGCAGTGGGACGATGAGGGTGGTTTCGAAGGGCCAGATGGTGGTGAGGGTGGTTTAAACCAATTCTTCATGGCTCCTCCAGGTGACGGACCTGATGGTGGTCAAGGTCCTCTGGATGGGGGAGCTAAAGCCTTCTTCTTCAAGACGGAACCGGTCTCAGACTCGATAGAAGAGGTCGATGATTCGGAACCTACGGTCGGAAGCGGCCAACAAGTTCAAGTGCCATCGCCGAAACAAGATTTCTTTAATCCGGGCGAGACCGACACCCCTGCCCAAGAAGTACCCAAGACTGGTTTCTTCAAACCTGAAGCTGAACCGAAAGAAGAGAGCGAGCCACCTGCCGCTGCGTTTTTCGCCAATACTGAAACACCGTCAACTTCTAGTAACGCTCAAGCGCGGCCGAGCTTCTTTAATCCGGGTGGCGTCAACAACCCGTTTGCTGGCGGGTCTAGCAATAATGAGGTTCGAGAAGACTCAGAATTGACTCGCGACGATGACCGACAGTTCGAAACAAACAGCGACTCAGATGGACAGGCTCAGCCAGGGAACGACCGGAACGATGAGGATAAAGCTGAAGCGCCGTAATCATTTAAGGGAATCGAGTGGGACCGCAGTGCTGTGGAGTGTTTTGTGTCACACGGGCTGGGCGTAGCCTGATCAAATGGTTGATCAAGTAGACGGGTGGTTGTCAAGCAAAGAAGCGGCTCACCGTATCGGCGTCACGCAACGCACGTTGTACCGATTTATTGATGAGGACCGTCTCCCTGCGTATCGACTCGGACGGGTCATACGGCTAAAAACTCTCGACGTGGAAGCCTTTATTGAAGCTGGCCGCATTCGACCAGGAGATCTCAAACACCTTTATCCCGAGTCAAAGAAACCTTCCGACAGTGTCTGACTTGGAACGTCCCACAATCGGCCCAAGATTCATTCTGAATCCTGACTGGAATGAAATGCCTCAACCACGTGGCGTGATCGGCGGTTTAGCGAAACTTTTGGGCATTGGATTCTTGGGCTCGGTCATTGCGTGGCAAATTTTCAGTGCCCTATCTGAAGCAGCTGGTTATGAAAGCATCCTTGAATCCGAATTGGAACAGTGGTCGGTCAGTGAGCAGCTGATTCTGATTGTGTTGATAGCGCCGCTCCTCGAGGAAACTATCTACCGCCTTCCGTTGCAGCGCCGGTTCCGTCCCGGATTAGTTTCACTGTCTTTGGCGATAGGAGCTTTGTTCTTCGCAGGAGCAGCCAGTATTGCCTTTTGGGTGATCCTGGCCCTAGCGATCGCTGTCGGCATGATCTCTTTCAGTTCAGAAATTCGCGACCAAGTGCAACAGAAGTGGTCGACGAACCCTCGGATACCAATTTGGTTCGCCACATTCGTTTTCGGATTAATCCACATCGTAAACTTCGACGTCCAGTGGTCAATCTTTGCGCTACTGGTGGCGCCATTAGTGGTGAGTCCACAAATCTGGTTGGGACTCATGTTCACCATTGCAAGGGTCCGCTATGGGTGGTGGGCCGCCTTAGTTCTCCATGCCACACATAACGGGCTGATCTGGTCAATCAGTGGTCTGGCCGGCTGAGTTATATTCGCGAGCCGGAAGGCGCTGTTCACCTTCAATATCAAGACGAGGTAACCAAGCGAGTCTCTTAGGAAACCACCAGTTTGCATCTCCCAAGAGCTTCATAGATGCAGGGACCAGAACAACGCGAACAATTGTTGCGTCAACAAATATTGCGGTCGCTAATCCGAGCCCCATCATCTTCATAATTGGATCAGGGTTGGCTACGAACCCGAGAAATACAGAGATCATGATGAGCGCTGCGGATGTAATCACTCGCGCGGTGTTAGAGATCCCGGAGATCACACTTTGTGAATTGTCTCCACTGAGTAAATACTCCTCTTTAACCCGGCTGAGTAAGAAAACTTCGTAGTCCATGGAGAGACCGAACAGGACAGCGAACATGAACATCGGTATGAAAGACACAATCGGTACTGCTTCTTCTAGCCCGATGAGACTGCGACCCCACCCCCACTGGAACACCATGACTAGGACGCCATACGCGGAGCCGATGGATAACAAGTTGAGGAGCGCAGCCTTTATGGGGACCAAGATTGACCTAAATACCAGCATCAGTAACACGAAGCTGAGGGCGATGACCCCGGCAATAAAGATAGGTAACCGACTTTGCACGCGGTCAGAGACATCAGCAAACGAAGCAGTTGAACCGCCCACATGCGCCTTGACCCCATCGCTAAGAACCGAATCGAATATTGGACCTCTAATCCGGTTTAGCAACTCAACAGTTTCGGGGTCTTGTGGTGCTGTAGTTGGGAACACAAGAATCGTCGCCGCTTCACCGACCGGGCTTTGGTCTGGGGCTTGAACGAACGCCACCCCGGCATCGTTTTGGAGCGCGACAGCTAGCGACATGATTTCTTGGGTGGTTACGTTTGACGTGTCCACCGCTACCAACAGAGGTCCGCTGAAGCCGGGCCCGAAACCTTCAGCGAGCAGATCGTAGGCTTGTCGCGAAGTGCGTTCTTCTGGCATGTTGCCTTGGTCGGGGAAACCAAGTTTTAGGTCAAGTACTGGAGCTGCTAGTGCCACCAGCAGAACCAGGGTCGACAGCATGTACGGCCAGGCATGTTTGGAGACATGATCGCCCCAACGTTGCCACCGCCCGGTAGCACCGACGTGTTGAACTGTTGGATTTGAACGGGTTCGTTTCGAGTTGACGCGATGTCCCGCCCAACCGAGTAGGGCAGGCAGAATCGTTAGGGATGCGAGAACCATGAGGGCAACGACGATTGAGACCGCGACCGCGGCAGCAGTCATAAAAGGTAGCCCAGCCATAGCAAGACCCAGAATTGCTATGACTACGGTCCCCCCGGCGAATATGACTGAGAGCCCAGCGGTCGCGTTCGCTCTTCCGGCTGCATCTTCGACAGTCAGGCCATCAGCTAAACCTTCACGAAATCTGGTCACAATGAACAGCGCGTAATCAATGCCGACCCCGAGGCCGATCATTGAGGCCATGTTGGGTGTCCACTCGGGAACGTCCATCCCGATGGCCACCAGCCCAATGATTCCGCCAATACCGAGCGCTAAACCGAACAGCGCCAACCCGATCGGTAAGCCCATAGCGACGATGCTGCCGAAGGCCAATAAGAGAATTACCACCGCCGAAATCAGGCCAAGCATTTCTCCTAGCCCGGTTTCTGGTTGCTCAACAGCGTTATAAAGATCACCACCAAATTCGATCCGGACGGCAGCGTCGGACCCGACGGAGTTACGACCGGTCTCTTCTAAGGTCTCTAACATTGCGAGAGACGGGATGAAGTCGGGGTGGTACGCAACACGAAATAAGCCAATGGTTCCCGACGAACTAATTGTTTGACCAGCCATGGGAGGCACGACGACTTCGACTCCGTCAATGCCAGCGAGGGCTGCACTCAGTTCCTCAACTGCTTTACGTTGCGGTGAGTCACTCAACAAGGACCCTGTTGGTGCTTCGACCACTACTTGAGCGTTGATGCCACCTTCTGCTGGAAACCGATCTGCCAAAAGGTCATAGGCCTCTTGACTATCGAGACCAGGAACAACGAAACCGTTGGTCATTTCTCCACCAATGGCGCTGTTCAAGCCGATTAAGGCAACCGACGAGATAAGCCACGCCCCAATCGTCCGCCAGCGATGACGAACACAGGCGCGACCTAAGCGATATAGGAACACGGACACAGCGTCAGTCTGGTCCATGAAGTCACAAATAACACGCCTCGCTGGAAGTAATCCGCCCAGATGTTGTTGGTAGATGAGCAACGATCTTTTTAATGACGCACTGTTGATAGAAGGGGTAGCGGTACCCTGCGAATTAGCAACTTTGCCACCCAAAAGCTGAGACGGGTTTAGGTATAGACATCGACGTGAGCCTTCAAATTTACGACACCATGGAGCGCCAAAAGGTGCCATTCGTCCCTCGAACCGAGGGTGAAGTCGCCATGTACGTGTGCGGGCCAACGGTATATGACGTCCCCCATTTGGGTCACGGGCGAACTGCTCTGACCTACGACGTGATTCGTAGGTACCTTGAGTGGACAGGATGGAACGTCACGGTCGCGTCGAATGTCACCGACATCGACGACAAGATCATCAATCGTGCCGAAAGTGAAGGCAGGACAGAACCCGAAGTTGCTGCTGAATTCACCAAGGCCTACGACGAACAGATGGAGCGGCTCGACGTCCTCGCCGCGGAGTCACGCCCACATGCCACTCAATTCATCGAGGGGATGATCGGCATTATCGCCGAGCTTGTAGAGCTAGAAGCTGCCTATGTCGTTCCGAACAAGGGTGTTTACTTTTCGGTTGAGGGTTTAAGCGACTATGGCCGTCTCGCCGGTCGAGATTTAGACCAGCTCCTCGAAGATGCCGGCCAAAGAGTAGATGTGGACGCCGAGAAAAGATCGCCACTTGATTTCGCATTATGGAAATCAGCGAAAGCAGGAGAACCATCATGGGATACGCCATGGGGTTCAGGGCGTCCGGGTTGGCACACCGAATGTGTAGCCATGTCATTAAGTGCGTTGGGCCCAGGATTCGATATTCACGGAGGAGGCGACGACCTTTGTTTCCCACACCACCAAAACGAATGGGCCCAAGTCACCGCTACCGGAGAACCATTTGCTCGGTATTGGGTGCACAGCGCAATGGTCAACGTAGCCGGAGAAAAAATGTCCAAATCGTTGGGCAATTTCACCAACTTGGCCGAAGCAATTGACACCGCAGGACCAAGAGCGCTGCGGTTACTCGCAATGCAGACCCATTACCGGCGGGCCATGGAAATGGGACGAGAAGCACTGATGGCAGCATCGACAGCGATCGACCGACTAGATGCTTTTCGACGGCGAATGGCTGCCGCCGACATTGATTTAACGGATGACGAAACGGACTCATCAGCAGTAGCAGCGTTCAACGCGGCAATGGAAGACGATTTCGGAACCCCAATCGCTTTGGACCACACGTTCAGCCTTGTCCGCGGAGCCAACAGTGCCCTAGATAACGGAGATTTAACCACTGCCGGTCTTCAGGCACGCACTGCGCTCATGCTGTTCTCCGTTCTTGGAATTGAGATCGGGGCAGCAGATCAGACGACTGTTTCAGGGATAGACGACGCTGAGATAGAAAAGCTGATCGAACAGCGCAAAGAAGCTCGGGGCGGGAAGGATTTCGCCACGGCCGACCAAATTAGAGATCAACTCGCCGACGCTGGAGTCATACTCGAAGACACGCCCGCCGGAGTGGTCTGGCACCGTACATGAGCGACGCTTCCAAGATTCTTTCTCTTGAGCCCCATGGGGCTGACGCATTTGTGGGAGAAAGCCCAGCGTACGAATGGGGCCGAATCTACGGCGGCCTTGTCATTGCCCAATCGCTTTGTGCAGCTATGCGAACTGTTGACACTGAAGGACATCATGTTCATTCCCTTCACGCCTATTTCATTTTGGGTGGCGACCCGAACGAACCAGTTCGTTACGAGGTAGACAGACTGAGAAATGGTCGGAGTTTCACAACTAGAAGGGTGGTAGCCAGGCAAAGCGGCGGGGCAATCTTGAATCTGTCCTGCTCGTTTCAACGCGATGAAGACGGACCAGACGTGTCTACATCAGCTATTCCGACTGACCTCAAACCGCCTGATGAGTCAGAAAAGATCGAGTGGGGGATAGGCATCGATGCCCGGTTGGAGCATGAGTCAACTGACCCGGCCCGCCACCGCGTCTGGGCACGATTTACGGCTCCTTTGGGTGACAGCACCGATGAACACTTCGCGGCGTTGGCCTATTTATCTGACACCAATCCAATGGATGCGGTCGTTAGCGCCCATCCAGCCCAGGCGCTCGTCGCAGACCAGTCAGAAGACATGACCTGGGATGACGTCTACATGGCTGCTTCACTTGACCACGCGGTTTGGTTCCATAGAGCCGTTCGAGCCGACGAATGGCTTCTGTTCGACCTCGCCCCACATCAGATAAAGGGCACGAGAGGGTTGGCCACTGGAGATGTTTTCACTGCTCACGGTGAACTGGTAGCAACTGTCGCGCAGCAGGGCTTAGTTCGTTTACGGGAGAACAGTGCCTAGTTGACACCTTGGCGTTGCAACCAATCCTGGATAAGCCAACCTGCAATTGACATTCCTCCGACTGGGCATGGTGGGAGGTCCGTTGCGTCGAACCATCCGGCTTCAACGATCTCTTCCTCCTGGATAGCGATTTCACCTGACTCATAGGTGCAGTGAAAACCACACATCAGGGAATGAGGGAAAGGCCAGGGTTGGCTTCCGAAATAACGGATTTCAGCAACCTTCAGACTTACCTCTTCCATCACTTCTCGCTCGACTGCTTGTTCGAGACTTTCTCCGGGCTCAACGAAGCCCGCCAGAGTGCTGAAGAAACGTCCTGGGAATTGACGGCCCCAAGCAAGCAGGGCCTGATCACCTTTCTCTACAAGCACGATCATGGCCGGACTGAGTCGGGGGAACGCCATGTGTTTGCAGTTCGGGCACACTTTGCCTCGGTCGTGTGGGTTTGTTTCAGTAGGCGTTGCGCAACGTCCGCAATAAACATGTGTTCGTTCATAGTTGACTATTTGTTCGGCACGTCCAGCCACTACCCATTCTTCGTCGGGAATTCTGCCGAATAGCTTCCTTAGATGGACCGGTTCGAGGTCAGCCTCATCAGAAGTGTCGTGAAGATCAATGGCATAGACCGCAGCGCCATCCAAAATGCCCAAGAAAAGGTGAGGCGCTTCTATCGGAGCGGCATCGCTTCGGACCAGTCCGGCACCAGGTTCGACAAATACTGTGCCTGAACGGACTGGAACCCAAACGCTTTCCGATTGGTCAAGGTCGGCTGGTGGATTAGGAGCTGGTGTGAACACAACTGCAGTCCATCACAAGTCTGAGCTCATCGCCCGAACTTTGAGGGACTTAGATAGTGGTTGGGCTTTACAGGCGACGCATAACTGTTACGACACGACCGAATATCGCAACTTCTGCGGCCGAGAACACCATTGGTTCAAGAGTCGAATTAGCTGGTAGCAAAGTGACAACATCACCCTTCTTGGTGAATGTCTTGACCGTTCCTTCGTCCCCAGGGATTCCAGCTACCACAATGTCTCCATTTGTCGCAGTGTTCTGACGGCTGACAACCACGAAGTCACCATCGAGAATCCCGGCTTCGATCATCGAGTCACCGCGAACTTTAAGCATGAAGAGTTCGCCACCGCCGGTGAAGTCTTCTGGAACCGGTACTAACTCTTCAACGTTTTCTTGGGCCAGAACGTCGGTACCTGCAGCCACTTCACCTATTAACGGCACGTGACGAGTTGGTCGCCGCTCAGCAATAGCACCCGATGACGCATCGAACCGCACCTCGATAGCACGGGGTTTTGTCGGGTCGCGACGTAAGTAACCAGCGGCCTCTAATTGCGCCAGATGAGAATGAACGGTGCTTGGAGAGTTCAACCCGACGGCTGCACCTATTTCGCGGACAGCTGGGGGATACCCGCGGTCGCGCATTGTTGTCTCAATGAATTCAAGAATGGCTCGTTGGCGATCAGTAATGGTGTGGTCAGCCATGTCGTGGTTCCTTCTGGGTTACGAACGTCTGTTCGTTCAGACGGTACCAGCAGGTTTCCCCACAGGCAAACATGTGTTCGATTTTTACTTGACGTCGAACAAATGTTCTGGTTTAGTCGAACAAGTGTTCGTAGGACTGTTCTTGCGGACCACAACTGGGTGTCACACCCCGGTTACACAATTTAATCGCTGGCCGATAGGCCACAAGAGGCAAGAAGTTTAAGGAAATAAGATGGTTGCAGTACTTAGGGCAGAACTAGAAGAATTCGACGCGGACTACATAGATCACCGTCAGGGTCCTCAGTTGCAGCTAGTTAGCGGAGTGCCCCAACATCTGATGCCCGATATCGAGATGATGGCCAATCGATCCTCATCAGCAACGTACTGGCGTCGTCGACTAACTTGCCTAACTCTTTTACTCGGCGCGGTGTGGCTTATGGTGAGTGCGGTGTCAGGTTCACCAGCAACAGAGCAGCCGTCGGCTACCCAAACACTGTTCGAAACAGCGGCTGGAGAAACGTTGCCTGCAGGTCAAATAGTGATCGTGAAACCGGGCGACACTCTATGGTCTATCGCCCGGCAGCTTCAACCAACTGGAGATCTTCGACCCTTGGTTGATCGAATAGCGAAGATCAACAATGGCCACTCCCTTATCGCGGGACAGGCATTGCTGCTCCCATGATTCTGGAGCTAGGTAATTATTGTGCCGTTCCGGTTTAAGCCGGTCTGGTGTATCTGAGGAATAGGAAATGATCCTCAGCCAACACGTGCCGCAATTCGAGCTCTTGGATCCGGGGAACATTGGCCCCTCGGGCTATACCGCGAGATTCGCCGCCCCCGACAAGGGGTGCGACAGTCACAAAAACCTCATCAACCAAACCCTCGTCGAAGAGCGCCCCGTTCAGGGAGGGTCCACCCTCACACAGCACTCTTTGAGCACCAAGACCACTCATTTCGTGAAGTGCGTCGGTCAGATTGACGGAGTCGACTCCGCATTGAATCACATCTGCGACGTCAGCCACTCGTTCCAGTTTGCTCGGATCAGCGTTGGTCGTAGTCGCAACGATGGGGCGTTGAGAAGGTCGACTAAACATCGGCAACGTGAGGTCGAACTCAAGTTGCGCGCTCACCACGGCTATACGGGCGACCGGCCACGCTCCGTTGGTGAGACGCCTTGCCTTCGTGCTGACGCTGGTAGAGGGCGGGTTGTAGTGTTCGGCCACTGCTGTGGTGCTGCCGACCAAAATGATGTCAGGCAGGGCTCTTACCGCGCTGAAGACGTCTTTGTCGCCAGGGCTACCAAGCGGACCGGAAACACCCTCGACTTCGGTGACCCCGTCAACGGTCGAAATCATGTTGATCATCAGCCATGGCCGGCCGGCCACAAGTGGCCTTTCGTCGCGATAAATGTCTTCCAGGTCGATTTCGAGAACAGGAGGAGGGAACAGCCGGTGCACTCCTTGATGTTGACACGGACAAGTGTCCTAGGGGGACACATATGCCGAAATCGGCCCAAAGAGCCCTGTCACCACAATCAGTGGTTCTCCACAGGCCCGGACCTCATCAGTGGGCTTGTTATGGCAGATAGATCAACCAGCCAGCGCCGCTCATCAGCTGGTCGCGGCATGGGAACCTTCGCGTTTTCCCAGTTCACAGGCTTAAGAGACTCAAGAACTGACCCTTCCACAATTTTGATGGAGCCAGGGTCACCGATGTTGGCCGACCACGCCGAGTGCCGGTGTGCTGCCATGTGTAGAACTACCCGAAGAAATCCCCAACTCACCCACAGAAGTATTTTGTTTTCCCCCTATCGATCCACAAGCGAAAGTTCCTACATTTGTGGATGCGGCGGGTTGGGCGACCAACTAGCGGACGGAGTGCGATGGTCAAACGGGAAACTCTTACCGGGTTTTCTGTTTGCATCCACAATGTGGTTCCGAGCTTCGAGGTCAGGACGAAGTGGAACGACACCCACTCGGTTGGTCTCCAGCCCGCCGCAAACTTCCAACCAATTATTCAGCGCTTTCGGAGAAAACGATGACGATCACTTCTGACCAACCGGCATCGGTATCTCCGAACAAGCTCGAACGACATTTCACCGACGACGGAGTTGACCCGTATCAGACCGTGGAATGGGAACGCCGCGACGCAAAGCTGACCAATTTCCTTGACGGTTCGGTGAGTTTCGAACAGTTAGATATCGAATTCCCGGTGGACTGGAGCGCCACTGCATCAAATATCGTTGCCCAAAAATATTTTCGCGGCGCACTCGGCGCCCCCGATAGAGAAGCGTCCCTGCGGCAAGTCATTCGACGGGTTACGTCAACGATTCGAACATGGGGCGAAAACGACGACTACTTCGTCGATGCCGAAGAAGCCGAAACCTTTGAATCAGAACTGGCGTGGTTACTGCTGCACCAACGCTGCGCCTTCAACAGTCCAGTTTGGTTCAACATAGGGGTCAAAGGTGTTCCACAGCAGGCGTCGGCATGTTTCATTCTCTCCGTCGACGACGACATGGATTCAATCCTCAACTGGTACGCAGAAGAAGGCCGCATCTTTAAAGGCGGATCTGGGGCAGGAGTGAACTTGTCACGCATCCGAGGCTCAGCGGAAGCTCTCCGTGGCGGAGGTGAAGCAAGTGGCCCAGTCAGCTTTATGCGAGGAGCCGACGCTTCAGCTGGAACGATCAAAAGCGGTGGCAAAACCCGTCGCGCAGCAAAGATGGTGTTGCTGGACGTCGATCACCCCGACGTCGAACAGTTCATTTGGTGCAAAGCACTTGAGGAACGCAAAGCGAGAGTGCTGCGAGACGCCGGATTCGACATGGACCTCGACGGAGCCGATGTTCACTCAGTCCAATACCAAAACGCGAACAATTCGGTTCGACTCAGCGACGAGTTCATGAAAGCAGTCGAACAAGATCAAACGTGGGAACTAACCGCACGAATTGATGGGTCCGTGATCAGCCGCTGCTCGGCTCGAGCACTGTTTCACCAGATAGCTGAAGCAGCATGGGAATGCGCCGACCCAGGACTTCAGTTCAGCAGCACTATCAACCAGTGGCACACAGCAGCAAATACCGGACCGATTAACGCCTCCAACCCATGTAGCGAATATCTCCACCTCGATAACTCTGCGTGCAATCTCGCAAGTCTCAACCTATTGAAATTTCTTGAAGCCGACGAGAATGACCGATTCGACCTTGAAGGCTTCTGTCACGCAGTTCGAGTTGTGTTCACCGCCCAGGACATCCTGGTCGGAAACGCTGACTACCCAACTGAAGCAATAGGTGAAACATCACGAGATTTTCGTCAACTCGGACTCGGCTACACGAACCTTGGTGCCATGTTGATGGCGTTAGGCCTTCCATACGATTCTGAAGACGCGCGAGCTTGGGCCGGAGCTGTCACAGCTTTGATGAGCGGGCAGGCCTATTCGACCTCAGTTGATCTTGCCCGACGCGTCGGTGCTTTCTCCGGGTATGCCTCCAACAGTGAACCGATGCAACAGGTCTTACGTCGCCACCAAGAAGCACTTGTATCTGTCCCGCAGTCGGCACCACGGGATCTGATGGACGCTGCGCACAGTTCGTGGGATGACGCCGTAACGGGATGCCAACAACATGGCATCAGAAACTCTCAGGCGACTGTGATAGCTCCCACAGGAACTATCTCGTTCATGATGGATTGTGACACCACAGGAATCGAACCTGATCTGGGACTCATTAAATTCAAGAAACTGGTCGGTGGGGGAGACCTAACAATTGTTAACCAGACAGTTGGTAGGGCACTTCACAGGCTCGGATATGACGCCGAACAGATCGTCGACATTGAAGCTCATCTACTTAGTGGTGGCAGTAGTACTGATGCTCCGCATCTGCAAGAAGCAGACCTGCCAGTATTTGCATGTTCAATGGGGCACAACGTCATACATCATGAGGGTCACCTGCGCATGATGGCCGCAGCGCAGCCCTTTGTGTCAGGGGCCATATCGAAAACGGTTAACTTGCCGGAAACTGCGACTGTCGAAGAAGTTGAGGACTTACATCTACTGGCCTGGAAACTTGGTTTGAAGGCGGTTGCGATTTACCGAGACAACTGCAAGGTCGGGCAGCCCTTGTCGACAGTGCGAGACGATGAAAATCTCATCGGTGAAGCTGTAAATGCTGCGATTGTTGAAGCGCAATCGATACCAGAACGAGAAAAACTTCCTCGTACTCGCCGTTCAAAAACCTTTTCGTTTCGAGTTGCCGACTGTCATGGCTACATGACAGTCGGAGAATACGACGACGGGCGACCAGGAGAACTCTTCTTAACCGTGGCGAAGCAAGGTTCAACGCTTGCCGGCATTATGGATGCATTTGCGATTTCAGTAAGCCACGGGCTTCAGTACGGGGTTCCATTGCGGTCCTATGTGGAGGCGTTCACGAATGTCCGATTTGAACCCGCCGGGATTACCGACGACCCTGAGTTGCGTATAGCGAGCAGTCTGGTTGACTACATTTTCCGTCGCTTAGCGTTGGAGTATTTGTCAACCGGGGACCGGCAACAACTCGGCATTTTGTCCAGTGAAGAGCGAATAGAGCAACACCTTCCCGGTTTAGAAGAAGCCACTGTAGAAACATCGATTGGGGCTGAACTGATCCCGGATCCGCCGTCCTCTGATTCTGGGACTCTGAGTGATGCTCCTTTGTGCTCTACCTGTGGTGACCAGATGGTTCGAGCAGGTACGTGCTACAGCTGTCGATCCTGTGGTAGCACGAGCGGTTGCGGGTAAGTGTCCTCATGACGTATCACATCTGTGTAATTTGTTGACCATGGGACGCCTCAGATTCTCCTTTGGAACCATGTCGTCAGGCAAGTCGACGTTAGCGTTGCAGATCCATCACAATCTCTCCGCGACCAGCACTGGACTGTTATGCAGCATGCACGACCGTGCTGGGGCGCATGTGTCGAGTGCGTTAGGGGTGTCGACTCCAGCCGTTGAAGTTCACCCAGATCTTGATTTCGTGGCGCTCGCCAACAACCACCAAGCCGCGCATGGAGCGTTGGACTACTTGGTGTGCGATGAGGCACAGTTTTACACAGATCCTCAAGTCGAACAGTTGGCTCGAGTTGTCGACGAACTCGACGTTGACGTCTATGCGTTTGGATTGTTAACAGACTTCCGAGGAAAGTTGTTTCCCGGCTCAGCGCGACTACTTGAGATCGCTGATGAACGGATGGAACTTCAAGTGCAAGCCAAATGCTGGTGTGGCCAAGCAGCCACCCATAATGCTCGGCTTCACGATGGGGTCCAGGTATATGACGGAGATGTTGTCCTCATCGATGATGGTTCTACCGCCCAAGTCACCTACGAATTGCGATGCAGAAGTCACTGGCTTTCTGGTGAATCTGGACCGATAGCGGACCGATTCAAAGCCGCTGGCTAATTCAACGCGGTGGACGCGAAGGCGCCGGGCAACAATCGAGAGAGCAGATGTCGGGACGAGGACCCGCATCTCCCAAGGTGGGCCGATCGTCACGCAAACCCGCTGCTTCCTCTACAAGGTCAACCATCATGGAAACGAATCGCGGATGGGTGCCTACGGTGGGAGTTCGCACCATCTTGATCCCTGACTTTTCTGCCACCCCTGAGGCTTGGGTGTCCAGATCAAACAGAACTTCCATGTGATCGGCAACGAAACCAAGAGGATGAACCAGTACCTCAGTTATCCCGTCGTCTGCTAGCTGTTGAAGTCGGCTGCCTATGTCCGGTTCAAGCCAAGGAACCGATGGCGGGCCACTACGGCTCTGGTACACCACTTCATGGGGCCCTTCCATACCGGCAAGTTCATGCACGATGCGGGCAGCCTCGATGAGCTGGCTCTCGTAGTCAGATGTTGCTGCCATCGATACTGGCAGGCTGTGAGCAGTATGCAGTACTGGTGTCTGCTTCGACAGATTCGCCTTGTCGCGACTTTCAGCTAATAGTTCGGCGGCGGTTCCCAAAAAATCCGGATGGTTCCAAAAGACCCTCACCCTGTGTATCTCCGGCGCGTCTTGTACTTGTGAACGTGCTCTGTTCAAGTCCTCGTGGTACTGGCGACAACCTGAATAAGAACTGAAAGCAGAGGTCACTAAACAAACGGTCGACTTGTGCCCTTGGGTACGTAATGTTTCAACGACGTCAGGAACCAACGGGTGCCAGTTTCGGTTACCCCAAAAAGTTGGAACGTCATGACCTCTAGCAGCTAGTTCTCCTTGGAGTGATCGAAGAAGTTCTCTGTTGAGATCATTGATTGGGCTCTTGCCTCCGAACAGTGCATATTGCTCGGCCACGACCGCCAGTCGTTCGTCAGGGACCCCACGCCCTTTGGTTACGTTACGAAGGAACGGCACCACATCTTCGGGGCGTTCGGGCCCCCCAAATGACAGCAGTAGTAGTGAGTCGAATCTGCCGATGCCCATATGTGCAGACTAGAGGTCAAAGCCCGACATAATCACTGTCATGGATGACGACGAAATTCTTGAAGGCGAACTAATAGAAGACAACGATGAGGAGACGTTGTCTGACCAAGCGAAAGGGCTCATGGCAGTCGGTCTCGTATCTGAAGAAATCGACATTTTTGATATCGCTGCGACCGACGGTCCTGCATACGAACTTGACGATTTGAGCATCGACCAAATCTCTGAGCTGACCAGTCAGCTCGATGCGAGAGGTATTCGTTGGGCAATTGATGGAAATCCTCAACTGTTGGTTCATCGCAACCATGAACGTAAAGCAGATGAGGTTTTTGATTTGATCTTCGGACCAGAACAGTGAGAACTACCATCAGCTAAGACGAAGGGGAACACGATGACAATGATCGACCTTGAACCGAGTGCGGTTCATCGCGGAGAGGACGACCTGCCGTGGATTGACAGCGGACGCGGAAACGAAGTCAAGTTACTAACGGCAAAAATTAGTGAAGGTCTGTGGATTGTTCGGACCAGGTTTCAGCCGGGCACAGCGGTGCAAACTCACCGTCACACCGGCCAGGTGTACGCGTACACGATCAGCGGTAGCTGGCACTACAAAGAAAGTGAATATGTGAATCGTGCTGGATCGTTCCTGTACGAACCAGCCGGATCGGTTCACACCCTCCTCGTTCCAGAAGACAACATCGAAGTAACCGATGTTTGGTTTCAGATATATGGGGCGAATCTCAATCTTGATGATGATGGAAACGTCGAATCGGTAACCGATGCTGGGTCGGTGCTCCAATGGTATTTGGAGGGGGCCGCAGCGATTGGTTGGGATGACCCGCCAGTACTCATCGACGAATAAGGCGCATTCCCCCTTCAGGGGAAGGAATCAGCCAGGCGCTCGCCGTTGATTCAGCCGGTGCCTCTTCCACCGCTGGCGGGACAGCGTCGACTGTGGTCGACGCGGCTGCCCGGGTTGCTGTCCTAAGAAGTAGAAGCGATAGAACAGAAAGCGCTATGGCCAGGGCGATAGCAGTTTCGTAAGTTGTGGCATCAATAACCACCCCGATAACTGGCGGTCCCACTAAGCCACCGATGCCCGCAGAGGTGTATAAAGCACCCAGAACTCCGCCTAACCCGAGCGGACCGAAAAGATGTGCGGTGACCGCAGGTGACAAAGCGATCCAACCCCCGTACGCGGTCCCCATGCAGAGGGCAAATACGATTAACGCCCCATAGTTGGCGCCGGCGAAGATCCAAATGACGTAACTAGCTCCTAAGGCGCCGACACAGCATTGATAAAGTCGCATCAAGTCAACTTTTGAGCCCACCGCGCCAAGAGCGAGACGACCAATTACAGATGCCGCCCCAATGATCCCGATGAGTAACGCGCCCCCGCCTTTGCCTTGTGCTTCCAAATAGTCATCGAGGTAGATCATGGGGACGAACAGACCCGCGCTCAAAAACGTCATTGACGTGTATAGCCACGTAAATCTGCGGTCGTGAAGTAGTAACCGCAAAGGAGGTGGCGCTTCTTGAGTGCCAGCACCAGGGGGTCGTCTTGCCCCCAGTGACGCCACGACCAAAAGGGCCGCCGACCCCACGCCCATAGCCACAAAGGTGGTTCTCCAGCCGTAAGAGACCACCAGTTGTTTCGCTAATGGAGCTCCGACAAGGGTGCCGACTCCGATTCCAGCTACCGCAACGCCCATGGCTTTTGTGCGGTCTCGTTCAAACCAGCCGCCAACAGCAGCGACCATCGGAACGTAGGCGCATCCAACGCCTATCCCCGCACCTATCCCATAGGTCAGGTAGCCGACGACGATGTTGTTTACGAGAGAAGTGAGGAATAAACCGATGCCCATCGCTGCGGCACCAACAAGAAGAAGTGGTCGAGGTCCGTACCGGTCTGCGAGTCGGCCAGTGAAAACTCCGAGAATGAAGTAGACAAACGTCGTAATCGAGAAGAAGAGCGCCGCTTGGCCCTTGCCGACACCAAATTCGTCCCTGATGGCGGTGAACATGGCGCCGAAACTGTAAACAACCCCGAAGACAGCGAACAGCGTGATTGTTGTGGCACCTACCACTACCCAGCCAGCGGCAGAGTCAACCCTGTGAGACCGCTTAGCCACTTGCCCCCCTCGAGTGCGGAATAGCTCCTGCACCGCACCATATCTGACCTGAGCTGCCTAGAGTATGAGATGAGATGTCTGAGAGCACTGTCCTAGATCAACGATCAGAGAGTCGACTCGACGAGGGCGACCACGAACGTTTCGCCCACTACGTCAACAAGACTGACATGACACGCTCAGCTGTAACTGGCAACCCTGTGCGGGCGCTTTGCGGAAAGAAATGGGTACCTAATCGCAATCCAGAAAAATTTCCGGTGTGCCCGGACTGCAAAAAAATCTATGAAAGCCTCAAAGCGGTGGGTCGATGACTGTCCCACAACATGAGGTCACCGTCTTTTGGCGACCGGGTTGTGGGTTTTGTATGGCTTTGGAACGTCAGCTTGCCGATACCGACCTGACAATTCATTTTCGTAACATATGGGAAGACCCAGACGCCGCTGAGTTTGTTCGAAACCACGCCCAAGGAAACGAAATTGTGCCAACGGTGCAAATAGGCGCAACGGTGATGGTTAACCCGACAGCGACTGACGTGCTGTCAGCTGCTAACGCTCGCTGATCGCCCATCCTTCGAGGTTTCTGGTCTAAATCTTGAAAGTCGACGCTGCGGTAGCCAACACCTTGCCGTCCGTTGTCTGAACCGCAGAATTACAAAAAACTATTGATTTACCGCGTCGAATAACCCAGCCAACAGCTTCGAGATCACTTTGTGACGCCCCAGACAAAAACTGGACGTTCATAGAAATAGTGCTGTAAGGACGCGCTTTGTCGAACCCACTTCCAACCGCGGGAACACAGACAGTATCCAACAAGGTGGAGATAACTCCACCATGAATAGCGCCACCTGCTTGTAGGAGATCGTCTCGAAATGGAAGTGAGAGCCGACAATAATCATGTCGAACCTCTTCCACATTCACCCCGATGAGTTGAATGAACAACGGATCGGGTCCCGACCCGTATCTCGCCCACAAAGCCTTTTTGTCGTCGGGGAGTTCATCGAAAGAGGAAGGATCGGGTAACAGCACGCTCTTGAGGGTAACGAGGAGTACCGTCATCAGTGTGCCGGATAGCTTTCCGCGCCAATATGCGCGCACTCAACGCTTCACCTTGGGGTCACCACGCGACTTCGCAATCACAGAAGCTGGCGGCACGGTCTTGTTTCTGCGCAGTTCCGGGCCAGAAGACACTGTTAATTCACTATGGGGAATCGACACAGAGACAGGAATTGAACGACTGATAGCTGATCCCCGTGACCTCGTGACAGAAACTCAAGGTGACCTTCCAGCCGCTGAACAAGCAAGAAGAGAACGCGCTCGAGAAAGCGCCGGTGGAATCACCACCTACTCCATCGACCAGTCAGGCTCCTTAGCTGCTTTCACTCTTGGTGGAGAACTGATTGTGGTCGACACTTCGTCTGGTTCGCCTACAGAAATCAACAATTCCAGCGGAGCTTTTGATCCTCGAATTTCTGGAGACGGCCAACTCGTCTCGTTCGTAGCCAACGACGGTTTATATCTAGCCCCAACTGACGGCTCAGCAGCTGCGCAACCGATCGCTACCGAAGCCAACGCCACCGTGAGCTGGGGGAGCGCAGAGTTCATCGCCGCTGAAGAGATGCGGCGTAGCCGAGGTCACTGGTGGGACCCGACAGGTAAGAAACTCGCAGTCACTCGGGTTGATGTAAGCGACGTCTCTGTTTGGCATATCGCTGCCCCCAATGATCCCGCCAGAAAGCCCCGCGCGGTGAGGTATCCCGCGGTTGGCACCGCTAACGCTGATGTTCAGCTCTACGTCGTTGATACCGAAGATTCGTCCCGATTAGAAGCTGTGTGGAATCGGTCAACCCACCCCTACCTGGTCGACGTGACGTGGGACGATGGTCAGCCGTTAACCATGGTTGTTCAAAGCCGCGACCAACGGTCCATGCAGGTACTCGAAATGGTTGACGACACAGGTCAAACCAACATGGTCTTGGAATTAGCTGACCCCCACTGGGTCGAAATTGTCCCAGGAACGCCGCGACGGTGGCGAGATGGATGGTTAACGGTCCAAGAACACGAACAGAATCGGGCCCTGCTGTTCAACCAGCAACCAATATCACCGCCCAATCAATGGGTACGTTCCTTGGTTTCTGTCGACGAAACAACGATTCTCTACACCGCTTCGGTAGACCCAACCATCGTTGACCTGTGGTCCTACGACGGTGACAGCAACGAATGTCTTACCGGTGGCCTCGGGGTGACACAGGCCAAGAGTTCCTCACCGGTCATGGTGCTGGAGCAAAGCTCGATGGAACAGTCCGCCACGGCGACTGTTGCCAAAGGTGACACCGTTTGGCACGTAGATGACTTCGCTGCGACCCCTCTGCTGACACCCCAAGTGACGTTTCACCAAACAGGACCCCTCGACACCCACACCGCTGTGCTGTTCCCAACAACACAAGTCGAAGAACCACTTCCGATCGTGATGGACCCATATGGCGGACCTCACGCTCAACGAGTGATCAAAAGCCGCAACGCATTCCTGGTTTCTCAATGGCTAGCTGACCAAGGCTTTTGTGTAGTCGTCACCGATGGCCCCGGTACCCCCGGACGAGGAGATGGTTGGGAGCGAATGGTTCGAGGCGACCTCGCCGAGCCCGCACTCCAAGCTCAGGTCGACGCCCTTTTCGCAATAGGAGAGATCTACCCCAACGAAGTGGACCTCGCTCGAGTAGGGATTCGGGGATGGTCCTTCGGCGGGTATCTAGCGGCTCTTGCAGTACTTCGTCGACCTGACATATTTCATGCCGGAGTAGCAGGCGCGCCAGTCACCGACTGGCAGCTATATGACACCCACTACACGGAACGATATTTGGGTCATCCCGACGAAGAACCCGAGAACTATGAGCGAACTTCGTTACTGACCGTGAACGCTGATCGGAAACGACCACTCATGCTCATACATGGTTTAGCCGACGACAACGTTGTTGCCGCTAACACGCTCCAGCTTTCATCTGCCCTGCTCGCCGCAGGTCACCCTCACGAAGTCCTGCCACTGTCAGACACGACTCATATGACTCCTCAAGAAGAGATAGCTGAAAATTTGCTGCTTTTACAGGTTGATTTCCTAAAACGGCACCTCCTGGAAGCGTGAATCAACCCTTAAATCCGCCCGTTGTTAGTAGGAACCGGAAAGCTGCGAGGCGTCGTTTCACAATTCGCCATCGCGACAACATCTACCGGCGCTAGCCTCAACTGTTAGTTCGCGGTCGCAGGAGCGGATTTGAGCGACACCCAAGTCAAAATTCACGTACCAGGGAACCACTTGATGGTTGGCGTTCTTGGTCAACGAGATGAACACCTACGCATTGTTGAGGATCATTTCGACACAGCTGTGATTCATGTTCGCGGCAATGAGATCACTGTCGATGGACCCGAAGCATCAATGGTCGGCCAGGTTTTCTCTGAACTAGTTCAAGTTCTTGAAGGCGGTCAACGACTTGGCGAAGCAGAAGTCACCCGAATGATCGACATGGTGAAATCCGATGAAAGTCCCAGCGAAGTTTTGTCTACCCGTATTCTCAAAGCGCCAAATGGTCGAATCGTTCGGGCTAAAAGCTCCGGACAGAAGTCGTACGTCGAGAAGGTCAGAAAAAATATTGTCACCTTCGCCATTGGTCCAGCAGGTACCGGCAAAACGTGGCTAGCGGTTGCGTTAGCTGTAGAAGCTCTCATGGCGAAACAAGTTCGTCGCATCGTTTTGACTCGTCCCGCCGTTGAAGCAGGCGAACGACTGGGTTTCCTACCTGGAGATCTCATGGCCAAAGTCGACCCCTACCTGCGGCCTTTGTATGACGCGCTGTATGACATGTTTGATGTCGAGGCAGCTGAACGTCTATTTGACAAAAACACAGTCGAAGTAGCGCCATTGGCTTTTATGCGTGGCAGGACCCTCAATGACAGCTTCATCATTCTTGACGAAGCTCAAAACACCACCCCCGAACAAATGAAAATGTTTCTTACCCGCATAGGATTTGGCTCTCGAGTGGTGGTAACCGGAGACGTCACACAGATAGATGTGCCCGGAGGCAAAAGCGGTCTCCGAGATGTCGAAGGCATCCTCAATAATGTTCCAGATGTGGCGTTTGCTCGTCTCGGCGGTCGAGACATCGTCCGTCACCAGATTGTGCAATCAATAGTGAATGCCTACGAACGACGCGACGCAACGCCGCAGAACCCGTGACACAGCCTGAATCTTCAAAGTCGGCGGCTGCTGCGTCGAAGCCGGAAACCGAAACACACCTGAATGTGCACGTCTTAGACGAACAAAGTGACGTCGAACTCGACATGGAACGATACTGGCGTCTCGCGACCTCGGTACTCACGGGAGAGGGTGTGACCCAGATCAGCGAACTGTCCATAACGTTCGTTTCTGCAGACTCGATCGCAGCGCTCAACGAACAACACATGGGACATGAAGGCCCAACTGACGTGTTGGCATTTCCTATCGATGAGCATTCAAGCCAATCACCCGACCTGGCCGGCTCACCGTTACTGCTCGGCGATGTGATCATCTGCCCATTGGTCGCAGCGGATAACTGCTCTACGAACAAAGGTTCCTATCCAGGTCACGAAGGTTCCTTGACAGACGAGATTGACCTGCTTGTGGTTCACGGGATACTGCACGTATTAGGCATGGACCACGCCGATGACAGCGAACGACACCAAATGCAAGAAAGAGAACGAGATCATCTCGCTGAATTCGTTGGAAGGAACCTCTGATGGGAGGAGCCCTTGTCGCCCTTTTGTCAGTCGTCCTTGTGGTCGCACTTGTCCTATTCCGGTTGATCGAAGTGACATTTGTACGGCTCGGCCGCGCTCGAGCCGCCGGTTTAGATGAAACCAGCGAGGATGAACTTCGGCTTGCCGATCTCATAGCTGACCGAGAAATACTTCTCACTCCGGTGACCATCCTCCGAATTGGGTTCCAAGTCGGTTTGATAACACTCGCTGTTTACATAGGGCAGTCGATGGGAAGCACCTTCCTGGTCGTGGCTGTTGCCACCGTTGTCCTGTTTTT
>JASLTG010000027.1:0-13895 GCA_030743005.1 Acidimicrobiales bacterium
GGTTCCCCCAATGGTTTCCCCAATGGTTCCCCCCATGGTTCCCCAATGGTTTCCCCCATGGTTCCCCAATGGTTCCCCCATGGTTCCCCCAAAGCACTGCCACTTCGGTGCCAATTGCTGACACATCGATCGATAGGCACCCCATTGAGATGACTTCACCGAATCTGCTGCTGTAGGCGGTACCCGAGGACCATCCAACTGTTTCGCTGTCTACGACAACCATGTCGGCATGCGCCATTGGCCAGCGTTGAGGCGAGTAGGGAAAATCAATAGGGGTGTAGGTCTCTCGATTGCCAAACAGTGCCGCATAGGTATCGATCACATCTTCAGGATTCCAACGCAGAGTCACGGTGGTTCGTTCCGGTTTGGTCATCTCAGCTTGAAGGCGATCCCGGCCAGGGAAATCGTGACCAAAATGTGCCATGTTGCCCCATCCAACTTCTCCGGGCGTGCGGGTCCTGGCTCTTCGGTCGGTTGGATCAACTGATCCGGAAACATTGGTCCACATAGCGGCTACTTCTGGATGTTGAGAGGGGTCAAGGGCGGTAGCAAACGTCCAGGTCATCTGAGGGAAGCCGCCCTCAACGTGGTTCACCAGGTAGGTCCCCCATCCCAGACGCTGGATATTTAACTCTTCGCCTGCTCGTACGACTGCTTCATAGACAGCTGGGCCATCTTTGATTGGGCCGTGTAGCTCGTAGGCGAGGTTGCCTGTCATCCCCACTCGCCCTATTTCGGTGGGAATTCCATTTACTGTGGTGTTTCGGAATTTGAGAAAGCCGATATCTCTTAGCGTTTCACCGGTCGCGTTCTCTAAGACTTCAAGTGAAGTGGGGCCTGCAATCTGGAACAAATAATGGTCAAGTTCGTTGATGCTCACACTGTCGGGGATCGCTCCAAGTTCCGCCCGTCCTGGCGGCCCACCGGCAAATGATTCAAACTCGTCTTCGCCTTTTCGTTGCACGATTCCATGGGCAACAATGAGGCCATCGTCGTTGCACATCACCGCGTGCTTCATTGAACCCACGTTGAAATTTTCGAAACTATTGATCACTCGGCTTTCTAGCCACGCAGCAGCTCCTGGTCCCGAGATCGATACAGGTCCAGTTCTCGACAGCCCCGCATGGATATAACACCCGTTAACCCAGGAAAGACTTTCCGCTTGCCAGCCCTCAAATTCCCAAGCTCGAACTCCTGCTAACGGCGAACCCCAATCGTAAGCGTGGTACAACACGTGGTCTGCATAAAAAGGGTGCGGTAGTCGTGCCGAAAACCTTGATTCCATTGGTAAGCACCCCCGTGCGAAGATTAAAAGACTCTAGTTGTGTGTAACCACTTGGTTGTTTGGCTCACATCTTGCTCTTCGAATTTGATCTTCAGCTATTTCTGCACTGGTGGGACGCACGTTTTCTTTGTATTCGAGAAATAATGAAGTCATGTCGGATCCACATTCCGTTAATCAACTGATCGCTATGGATCGTGAGATTCGCACACATTGGATCTGGGATCGAGAACTTCCCAACGAAAGCCAGACTGACAACAAGGGAAGATGTCTGATCTGTGAGCTAATCCACCCAACTACTTCTCGGCAATGGGCAAGGTGTAAGCGGATCGGCGAGTCGAAAATGATCGAAGAACGGCACGACGGTTATGAGTTCATTTCCCATCAAAACCACGGCAACGCCTCCAAGAAACTCTGAAGAAACCGCTTTAGGCGCATGCCGTGGCGCCGGAAACGGCGACTAGTAGAAAAAATCTGGATCGAAATCTTTGTCGCAGCTGTCATCATCGTCTGCAGCCAGCAACCCTTCGGGGTCGATTTCCAAATGCCGTGCCTGGTTAGCTAAAGCAGCTGCTATTCGACGGCGCTCTTCCATTTCTTCGTCATCCATCAAGGACTGTTACCCGATGGAGCTGCTGAAACCTTGGCTGCTAGACCTTCAATGCGTGCACCCTGAGCGACTAGGTGAGAACTCATATCTCTCCACAACGACCGCAGGTGATAATGGGGCACTACCGGGAAAAGGTGATGAAGTAAGTGATGATCATGGCCACGAATCAAAAAAGTTGAGCCCACAAAAGTAAAGATACGTGTATCTCGATATCGGCCCGTTTCACCGTGCGGATGGTGGGGCAACCAGCCGAAAACCAGAGACAACCAAAAGCGCCCAATCCACGCCGGAACGTACCAAAGAAGCCATACCAGTTGGGCATACCCCAACACAGACCCGGCTATCAGCACGACTAGGTGACTCACTACGACTGGTCGGCTGGCCGCCATCGCCTCGGGTCCTCGCAGTCTGCCCATCTCAGCCAAACGCGCTCTGACTGTGGAGGGCAATAACCGCTGAAGAGGGGGAACCAATCCAAAGATAGGTCCGAGGGGATACAAACAGAAACCCAACAAGGCCCGCACAACTAAATCGATGGGGGTGCCTTTGGAGTTTAAGAGATCAGGGTCTGTGTCTTCATTAGCGTGAGTGTGATGCTTTAAATGCGTAATCCGGTGGGTGACGAAAGATTCACACAGCAACCACCCGGTTACTGAACCTACGGCCCTGTCGATCCATTTGAGCTTGGGACGTCCAGCAGAGAGAGTGTTGTGAACCGCTTCATGCATGGGCATGTATCCAGCTTGAAGAAAGAACACGGCCAGCGGGATACCAATCCATATTGAAAGCACATCGGTCATTACAAGTGCGGCTGTTGCACACCAGCCACCGAAAAACCAGAGAAAATTAAAGATACTTCTCCAGCCGATAGCACCGACGTACGGCTCAATCCGTTCCCGTTCGTACTGAAGGCGTTCCGCTCCAGTGAGCACCTCCATGCTTTCCCCCTTTAAATTCGAGCCGATCGAATTCACATTTGACTCTGACAGTACTCCGAGTTGGTACCAACCGGACCCAAATTAGAACTCGCGTTGCGCACTATGAAACTGAAATGTTGCCGGGTGGGCTAAACGCAGCAGCTACGGATCAAGAATTAATGTCAGATCCCAGGTCCTGACGGGCCCTAAATCGGGTATTTGCTTCGTCGTGGGCAGCTATTGCTTCAGGGGACTGCTCAATTTTGAGACGTTCCTCATGAATGAAGTGTCCGTAGCGGTCCTCGCCCCGTACAAGTAGCGCGCTCGGTATTGGTTCCCCGGTCGGGCGGACGTTTGTTGGGATATAGCTAATTCCTATGCCGATCCGACGATCGTCGGTGTCGTTACCTGCCGATGAGTGGACGACGTCAGTGTGGTGGAGCGACATTTCTCCGGCACGGAGAGGCACCAAGGTGCCGCTCTTGTCGTCAAACTGATCAAAGATCCCTTGACCTCTCTTGATCATGTTCCATTGACCCGGGTCGTCTTGATGGTCGAATTGTCCGAGTTTGTGGCTCCCTGGGATAACTCGTACGCATCCCGCTTCAGGGGGACTTTCTGAAAGTGCCACCCACGCGGTGACGTGGAGGTGGGGTTCGAGAAAGAAATATGTTCCGTCTTGATGCCAATGCACAAAAGCTGGTGTGTGGGCTTCTTTGATCCAAGTCGTCGAATGATAAACAAGGATGTCTGGCCCAATCACCGCTTCGACTGCATCAAGAACTTTGGGGTGGTGAACGAGGTAGTCGGCCCATTCGAACAGCAAATATGACTTGGATTTTTCAGGAAATTCGATCGGGTGGCCTACCGAATCTTCGTAACGTTCAAGGCCGGCTCGACAATGAGCCACCTCGTCAGGGTTGAGTACTTCGATGGGGGCACACCACCCTTCACTTTCGTAGCCGACCACTTGAGCGTCAGTGATTTGTGCAGCCATTCGTTCCCCTCAGCTATCAAAATCCAACCTACACCGGCATAGGGTTAGCCGTTCCGACTAAAGGATGGTTGCCTTATTTTGGGCAACCTTGCTCAGATCTAGGCTTGGTCGCTTATTCGAGGCGGTTCGATCCATGGTTGGGCGATCTCCATCCACTCGGCGGCGGACGCGCCTTGAGTCTGAACTGTGGAATCTGTGAGTGGTGTTCGCCTTGTTATGACCTTGCAGAATTCGTAGGCACTTGCACTGACCTTGTTTGCGGCGTCCTCAGGTCCCCAGTCCCACTGTTCGCCGCTGGGGCTGGTGAGTTCAACGCGTACCGGGTGACTCGGTGGAGTTAAACCACGGTTGACATAGCTGAATTCTCGGGTGACGACTCCGATATGAGCGATATGGCGGAGGCGGTTCGTTCGCGGATATTGGAGGCCAAAGCTGTCTGCCAAATCGAGAGAATGAGTCCACGTTTCGAGTAATCGGCTCGTGGCTAAGGAGCGTGCACCGATATCTGGACCGAGCCAAGTGATACGGGCCTTTGGGTCGGTTTTTCGAAATGCGTTGATCATCTCAGCCCGGAAATCGAGAAACCACTGCCACAATTCGTGGCCTGGCATTGCTAACACTTCGGCACCAACCAACTTATTCAATGAAATTGCGCCCTCGGACAGCTGAGCGCGAGTGGTCGCGAATGCTTCTGAGTTGGTCAGCGTTAGGTGACATGCCCAATCCGCTGCGGCTAGATGAAGGATCGTCTCATGGGTATCCCATCCTTCAGCAACCGTTGGTGCACGCCATTGATCTTCAGTTAAATCTTGAACAACGGCAGATAATGCCTCTGTTTCGGCTGCTATGTCGTCGCAGATCTGATCCACATTCAGATCTTAGTTCGTTCTTGTTTGGGTCCGATCTTTGGATGGGATGCCTCAAAGTTTTCGAGCTTGGCGTAGCGCATAGAAGGCAACGGCGGCTGCGTTTCCTACGTTGAGCGAGTCAGAACTTCCTGACATGGGAATTCTTACCTGGCGTGTTGCCATCGACATGGCTGATTTGGTGAGCCCCGGCCCTTCGGCTCCAAGCATTACTGCAACTCGGTCGTCGGTCCTATATTCCAATGCATCAATATTGGTCGCGTCGCTGCTGGGGGTCATAGCCAAAACTTCAATGTCAGCTCGTTTTACTGCGGCGATACCATCGGCGGTTTCTGTTAGCCACGCATACGGGATAGCGAAACCTTCTCCCATAGATACCCGGCAACATCTGCGCGATAAAGGGTCGATTGAGTCGGGGCTGAGAAGTAAGCCATCGATGTCGAGTCCCGCGGCGCACCGCATGATTGTCCCTAAATTTGTGGGGTTATTTATGCCTTCCACGATGACCAGCGATTTCAGTGACTCGTTGCTTAGTAGGTCGTCGAGGGTGTGAATGTCTTTGCGATAGAAACATCCGAGGGCTCCGCGATATGAGTGGTATCCGGCTATGTGTTCTAGGACTTGTTCTGCTGCTGCGAACACATCAACGTCATCGAAGTCCTTTGGCAGAGGTTGAGTTCTTTTTGCATCTACGAGAACTGAATGCAGTGTGTATCCAGCCGCTATTGCCCTGTTGATCACGATGTCACCTTCGGCAATGAATAGGCCTGCCATCTCGCCGTTGAGTGACTCGAGCCGTTGTCGCAGTGCCTTGTCTCGTAAACCTTGGAACACGTCAATGCGAGGGTCTGTTGCATCGTCTATGGGTACAAGCACCTCTTCATTCTCATGGAGATGGACCGAATCGACAACCATCTCTCCCCTACGCAAAGGTGTGAACAGCTCAAAATCGAATATCAGTCTCTATACGCGCCACGTTGGTGTCGCTCTAGAACATGTTCATACCTTGCGGGCCACCCACGCTTCCTCACTTGGCCATCTCTTCGCCCATTCCAAAGTCACGTAGGGGTACCGACTCTCTACCGAAGCATCCGACGGGTAAAGCTCAATCAACTCTTCGACCTCAAAGCCACTTCGGCGGAGAAGCCTAATTCTGTCACCGTGTGACAGGTGAAATTCCACTCCAGGGTCGTCGTCCCATTCCATACGGTGCATACCGAATTGGGGACGTTGCAGCGACGTGGTCGCTGGACCGTCGTCGTCGGGTAGTGAAAGCATGATCTGTGTCGAATTTCCGAGAAAAACCAGACGCCCACCAGGTCGCAGTACCCTCGCCGCTTCGGGTATCCATTGGTACGGGTCACACCAAATTGCAGCTCCGTACTCTGAGACAGCAAAATCAAATGACTCGTCGGTAAAGGGCAGATGTTCAGCATCCGCGTGTACGAGAGGGAAATGAAGATCAAAGCGATTCTGTAATTGGTGGGCGCTGGTCAATTGCGCCAGAGAATTATCCACTCCAACTGGGGTGCCTCCTAAGCGCGCCAACCAAGCTGATACATAACCGGTTCCACACCCAAGTTCGATGACCTTTCCCCCAGAGAAGCTAGCTAACAACCCGGCCGCAGATTCCGGAATCTGATGAACGCCCCAGCAAGCTTCTTTCATTGTCCAGGCACGTTCTCCTCTCTCAAGCCACTCGGGAGCCCGCGCGTCCCAAAGATCACGATTTCTCTTTACATGATCCATCGGTTCATCGTCTGACATAGCGGCTTCAGCCTAGGTCGGGTACCGAAATCTCCGCCTAACGAGCACCCCTGATGCCTGAGAACACCGAAACTCCCCACTGACCGTCGCATTTGTGGAGGATATAGAAACTGTCGATTGACTCGATAACTGAGTCGTCTTCGCGGTGACGGGTTCCTTCAATTGTTAGATGGGCACGGTGTTCTTCGAGGTGGACAATCTTGGTTTGGGTTTCCGGATGATGAAACCCGGTGGTCTCTCGCATGCGTTCCGGGTCGAACGGGTACCGCTCACGTACTTGTGCTTCGGTCTCAGAGACATAGATCACCGGCAAGTGAACCAACGCTTGCAGGTCATCACGGGTACCGCTAACAAAAGCTTCGTTATAACGCCCCATGAAGGCTTCGATTTCTGCTTCTAGTTCTTCTCGCCGCTCATCAGTCATATTCATAGACGGCAATTTAATGTGCGAGCGCTCTTAGGGTTTGTTGAACTTGAGTTGGAGAAAAACCCGTTATTCGTTATCGATGTCGTTCGGCTCGTCCACAGACTCAGCTTCCGATTCAGCTTGAGTTTCATCTATCGGACGCATGGCCTCTGCGATCCCGGTCACCGCTCCTAACACGCCGCTGAACTCTGTTGGAACGACGATCTTGGTGGCTCTACCATCCGCTATCTGAGTTAACGCTTCAATGTAACGAACCGCTAGAACGTCACTTGTTGGGTCTCCGTCATGGATTGCCTGAAAGACTTGGCGGGTAGCTTCAGCCTCTCCTGCAGCGACAGTTTGTAGCCGGTAACTTTCGGCTTCGGCGACGGTTCGTACCGCCTGTGCTTCACCTTCGGCGGCGAGAATCGCGCTTTGTCTTTGGCCTTCTGCTTCAAGAATTCGTGATTGTTTCTCGCCTTCGGCTCGGGTGATTTCTGACTCTCGGAACCCTTCTGCTTCGGTAACTGTTGCGCGTCTTGTACGTTCTGCCTTCATCTGTTCGTGCATGGCAGCCATTACGTCTGGCGGCGGGTCGATGCGTTGGATCTCGACGCGAACTACGCGCACTCCCCATTTGTCTGTTGCTTCATCAAGTATTTCTCGCAGCGCTGCGTTGATACGGTCTCGCGAGGTCAGCGCTCCGTCGAGTTGTAGGTCTCCTACGAGGTTTCGCAAGTTGGTCTGGGCCAGCTTGGTAATGGCGAGGACAAAGTTCGCGATGTTGTAGACGAGGCGCTGCGGGTCGGTAGGTTCGTAAAACACCACAGCGTCCACTGAGACGACAACGTTGTCGGAGGTGATGACTTCTTGGGGTGGAACGTCTACGACTTGTTCTCGCATGTCGACGCGTTGGATGGTGTCGATGAAGGGGACGATGATCTGAAGCCCCGATTCTTTGGTCTCTTTGTACTTGCCGAGGCGTTCAACAATTCCGCGTTCATAGGGTCGCACTATCTTCACGCCAGCAATTAGGAAGAGAACAACAACTAGGGCGATGACGGCTAAAAGTACGAATGCAAACATTATTTTGATCCTTGCTCGGGAGTCTTGCGAACAACCACTCGGGTACCTCGTATTTCGATGATCTCTACCGTGGAGCCAGAGTCGATTGATCCGAGGTCGGAGATGGCTCTCCATTCTTCGCCACCGACTTTGACTAGACCCGAGGTTGCTGGGTCGTCGGAAATGCTTTCTATCGTCCGTCCAAGAGCGCCGATCAATCGGTCATGCCCAGCTCCTGGGGGCGACTTCATAGCTGCCATAGAGATTCTGCTTCTTCGCCAAAATACCGAGAACAGCACGCCTCCGAGACCTACGAAAACGATCCAGTCGACGACGAGGGGAGCTCCGAAGAAAGCTAAGACCATGGCGACGGCCGCGCTGAGACCGAACGGAATAAGAATAAACGTTCCCGCGACGAACATTTCGCCGGTGATAAGCACAGCAGCGATCACCAACCAGATCCAACGCCAGGTATCAGGGGTTATGTCCATATGGTCCTTTACTCCCTCAGAAGTCTATGTCGACTTTCTCCATAGAGTCAGACCTCGAGGGCTACGACCAGCGGGGAACAGCTAGTCGTTGTTTTCTTTGTCTCGAATTTCTCGATAGTGAGCTAAAGCTTTTTGGTACTGCTCCACCTCAACTGCGCCTGAGATTAGGAATCTGTTATCGATGACAACCGCTGGCACACCGTTGATGCCGCTGCTTACAGCTTCGTTGTACTCGGCGAAAACCTGTTTCTCAAAGTTTTCTTGGTTAGATGTTCGGACCTCTTCAAATGCGTCCGTATCTATGTCTGTTTCGTGGGCAATCTGTAGCAGCACGTCAGAACTTGAAACGTCGCGGTTTTCGATGAAGTAGGCCTGCAAAAGGTTGTTGTGGTATTGCCGCCACGTTTCCTGACCAAATGTGGCAGCTGTTTTGCCTGCTATCGCGGCTGGTAGCGAGTGCGAGGGTGGCGGACTGGTACCCGACCACGGGCTGTTGAACTCAGCTTTAGGTTCGAGTCCTGCTGGTCGTTCCCAACTTTTCGTGTACTCAGTGAATTCTATGAGGCTTCTTTGCTCAGGTTGAGGGCGCAACAAGAACGACTTCCATTCAACGGCAATAGCTTCGCCCTCTTGCTCAGCTAACTCGTCAAGGCGTACCGCCCCAACCCAACACCACGGTCAAAGGTAGTCGGACCAAACGGTGATTGGGACGGTGGCAGAAGACATCATTCAGAGCCTAGATCACCGCTTATGGCATGAGCTTGGAGGTCTGACAATGTCGCCCATTCAAGGGTGGCGATGTGGGTAGCGGCCAATCGGACTTTCGGTGCAGCTCCTGCTTCAAGAGCCTCCTGCCATCGGGGCGCACACAGACACCATGAGTCGCCATCTTTGAGCCCGGCGAAACCTGCTTCGGGATGGGGTGTACTTAAATCGTTGCCGACGCTCTTTGAAAATTCCAAGAATTCGTCGGTAACGACGGCGCACACCGTATGAACTCCCATATCACCTGGTCCGGTATTACAGCAGCCGTCCCTGTAATAACCCGTTAAAGGGTCTGTGCTGCATTCCTCAAGGTCAGTACCTAAAACATTCTTTGCCATTGAGCTAGTAACTCCACGTAATTTTGTCGCGGTTCGCCGGGTAGGTCGTCTCAACTAGTTGTTGATATCGAGCGTTATTAGGTGTTCCAAAAGCCTTCATTGCCGCTCCCAAATTCATATCTCACACTACGCGTATTAGAGGTCCCTGTGTAGATGCTGCAGGCCAACCTCGTCACTCCTACCGTTTCTCAAACTAAATTCGTGACGCTGCTTACCGGGAGGGGTGAGTGTGACCCAAGAAAAATCAACTCTGATGCTGGAAGGCATCCACATAGTGGATTTCAGTCAATACCTCGCAGGCGCAGGGGTAAGCCGCATGCTGGCAGAATTAGGCGCCGACATCACCAAAGTGGAAATCGGCCCAACAGGAGATGGTGGGCGGCTGTTGCCCATTTTGAAAGACGACAGAAGTGGCTTTTTCATTCAACACAACCGAGGCAAAAAGAGCATCGCCCTTAACTGGGAGCGTGACGAAGCCCTCGAAATAGCGCGGGATCTCGCTGCGAAGGCTGATGTTGTTTTAGAGAACTTCGGAACTGCCGAAACGTTACGCAGTCGCGGACTGGACTACGAGTCGATCAAAGCCGTAAATCCCAGCGTTATTTACATCTCGGTTTCGGCTTTCGGTCGCACCGGTCCATGGGCAAACAAGCCGGGTTTCGATTTCATCGCTCAGGCAGCATCTGGTCTCATGCACATGACGGGGTCACCAAGTGAGCCACCCGGAGTGATTTGGAGTGCAATCGCCGATAACAACGCTGCTGTTCACGGATTCGCTGGATTGGGGTACGCGCTTTTTCATCGAGAAAGAACGGGACAAGGACAGTTCTTAGATCTAGCAATGGTCGACTGCATTTTTCACCATCACGAAATCGCTCTTCAGGCTTGGCACCTAAGTGACGGCGATTTCGTACCGCAGCGCATGGGACAACACCACGAGTTGGTTTTCCCCGTCGGTTTGTTTCAGGGACCGGAGGACTGGGTCGCCATGCTGGCTCTGGATTTCCAATGGGAGAATGTTTGTCGTGCTATGGGTCGAACCGACTTGATCACCGATCCTCGTTATGCGGAAATGTCGGATCGAGCGAAGCGGCAAGATGAACTCATTCCGCTAATAGAAGAGTGGATGTCTACATTCGAGACGAACGAAGCGCTCCTCGCCCACCTTGAAGAATATCGAGTGCCGGCGAGCCCAGTGTTGAGCCCGCTCGACGCTATCGATCACCCACATTTCAACGCCCGTGAAATGGTGAGATGGGTTGAGGACCCCATCCATGGATCGGTGCCTATCCCGGGCTTCCCGTGGAAATTCAGCACTGGCGGTCAGCTACCGGATTTAGTAGCTCCATTGTTGGGTGAACACAATGCTGAAATATTGAGAGCAAAGCTGGGCTACAGCCCTGAACGAATTGAAGAGCTTCAACGATCGGGGATCCTGCTCGAGGGCCCCACATAGTGACCAGAAACGGATGATCAGCGAAAGCCCACCGACGGTTAGACCCGAGATGTTGCGATACAGCGCACCGAAGGGCCGGGCCAGAAGCCTGGTTCGCTTGAAAAACTCTCGTTGTTTCTAGCCATCGACCAAGCCGCTAATCAACGACGTAGCGTCAACTGCTGCACGTCGCACTACCACCATGAGTCGACCACCAGAATCTTCTAGGTCAGTGTTAGGAAGGGTGGGCTCAATCGACCATCTAAGGCCTACTCGCTGCACGACATGAAGTTCGGCGCCGCAGTCACAGTCCTCGGAGAACCGCACTATGCCTTTCACCCGCATGACATCTTGCGGCCACAGAGCCAGAGCTTCCTCTAGCCGCGACCGATCTAAAGGTCTCGACAATTCCAGAGTTGCTGTTTCAAACATGTCTTCGGCGGACCTTATGGAGTCCGCATCGTGTGATGTCTGAGGCTCCCACTTCGCGTCAAGGTCGAAGCTAGACAAGTCCAGCACGACCTTGGGGTCAATGTCACCGTGGCTAACGGGTGTTACAGGTACCGCCGCGATATCTGCGGCCCAACAGATCACAGAATTAAGGGCGTCTTCGCTAACTAGGTCACTCTTGGTAACCAGTACAAGGTCCGCTCCCCGCAGTTGGCGAATGATGAGTTCACCGACAAATTGGTCCTTCGCCTTGTCCTGGATTGTCTCAACGTCAGCAAGAACGATTACCGCGTCCATCCGGCAACCGGGCCACCCATACCCGTAGGAAGCAATCTTTGCTGGGTCGGCTACCCCACTTGCTTCGATAACGATCTGATCGGGTTGGGGGTCTAGAGCGAGGACTCGGTCAAGGCTCTCACCCAATGCATCTGAGATCGAACAACATACACAGCCGTTTTTCAAGCTAATGGTGTCGCCATCATGGGAAACGATGAGATCTACATCAATGTTTACCGCTCCAAAATCGTTGACTAGAACAGCAAGACGCCGGCCGTGGTTATTGGTGAGCAGGTTATTGACCAGGGTTGTTTTGCCAGCGCCGAGGTAGCCGCCGAGGACCGTGACTGGTACAAGTCCATCGGGTGAAGTCATAGTTCGGTGCCTGCCCCTTAAATCGGGAACTTCTCACCCTCGAACACAGTGCCCCAGATCGGGATGTCTCGAAGACCTTCAGCGCCAACGTCGTATGGGTCAGCTTCAAGAATCGTGAAGTCCGCCTGTTTCCCCCAGCGCAGAGATCCGATCTCATCTTCCAAGCCAAGCACGTACGCAGCGTTAGAGGTGATGGCCTTCAGAGCTGCGTCAAGAGATGCTCGCTCGTTCGGGCACATTACCTCGCCTGCCTCGTTCAAACGATTGGCGGCTACCCACGCATTATTCAAGGGCTTAGCAGGAGCCATGGTGAAATCTGAATGGACGGCGAACCGAACACCGGCCCGCTCCAGCGAGCCGAGCCGAGCCATTTGTGACGCCCTCTCATAACCCAGGGTGTGATCAGCGAACGCTCGAGACAACTCATAGACGTAGTAGGCGTTGACCGACGCCAAGGCTCCGACCTCGGCCATACGTGCAACCTGTTGTGCGCTTGAGATCCCAAAATGTTCGAAGGTAAACCGATGATTGAAGCGTGGGCGCTCCCATTGCAGTTTTTCTAGTGTCGATAACGTCATCTCAACGCCAAGGTCGCCGGTGCAATGGACGTGGATCTTAAGACCAGCGTTCCAAAATGAGCGTGCCACCTGTTCAAAACGTTCAGGTGGGGTCATCCACTCGCCGTGTCGTCCATCCAGGTGCCCTGGTGGCTTGAGCATTAGCAGCTCCGCAAAAAACCCGCCGTCGGCGAACATCTTGACGTGATCGCTGAATCGCAGCCGATGAGTGTTGCGTTGGGGATAAGAAAGAACCCGTTCAATCATCGCTTCATCAGAGTCGTCTTCACCTCCTAAAGCCATCTCGAAAGGCATCAGTTGGATACGAAAGGGCGTATCTGGACGTTCCATCACCGCCTTAAGGTGTCCCCATTCTTCTTCGAAGCCGTACATGCCCATGGCTGCGTCGCCAATGGTTGTCTGACCACCGTGGTGGATCACTTGGCGCATGCGGTCGAGCCCGGCTCGGAACCGCTCGGTTCCGAGTAAGAAACTGGTCATATAACGGTATGCGAATCCCAAACCTGTCTCGAAGAAAGCTCCCTTGTCAACATCGATCTGGGGGTGTCGTCGCGCTGCGTCGAGGTCGATATCCATCCATCGGTAGCAGGCGTCATTAACAATCAGCGAGTGATACCCACGATGCCAAACGATTATCGGCCGTGTAGCAGAGATCTCGTTGAGTGTCTCACGGTCAATCTCACCATGCCAGATTGGGTGATGGCCCCATGCAAATAGCGGTGCTTCTGGCTCAAGGTCCGCATCAAGTTCTATAAGACGGTCGAGCAGTTCGACCCTGCCGTTAACGGCGCCGATTTCACTCCATGGGAGGTCCCATTCCACAACAGTGGTGAACTCCATGGGTAAGAGCACCGCGGCCATAGACGGATGAAGGTGGGGGTCGATAAAGCCGGGCATGATGACGTGGTCGATGAAAGTGTCATCAACCTCATGGTCGTAATTATCAAGCCACGGGGTCATAGCCGCCAAAGTCCCCACCTCAACGATATGGCCGTCGCGAACGGCTACTGCCTCAGCCGTGGGCATGGATGCCTCCATAGTGCGCACCTGACGCGCCAAGAAAACGGTGATATCAGCCATGTTCTGCCCCCCGCTTGAAGCTATGGGTGGAACCTTAGCGTCAAGGACTTTGTAGCGGCAGGTGGCACAACCTCGGCGGTGCGAATCGACCAGGTGTCTCCAGAAATTCCCTGCGAATCTCTTGTCCGACACTTACAGGATTTAACAAGACAGGCCTCAGTCATCCATTGAAGGACGTTTTCGCTGACGCTTAAGTC
>JASLTG010000027.1:13905-18251 GCA_030743005.1 Acidimicrobiales bacterium
CTTAAGTCGACCTCGACGGACTTTTGCATCCGTTCGTTTACGTTTCACAGATCTGCTGGGGCGAGTGTTCTTCCTTGGAGTTTGAACTTCTAATGCCTCGCGCACTCTGGTTGACAGCCGTCGCAACACTTCATCTCTATTGCGCTTCTGAGAGCGATGTTGGTCTGCGCGAATTGTTACGAGTTCGCCGAAACGTTCGATTAGTCGTGCGCGTTGTTCGATGGTTCCGGCTTGGGACGTGGCTATATTCCAGCGAACTTCTGCGCGTGTTTGTGCACGGTTAGCGTGCTGACCGCCTGGACCACTCGAGGTTGAGAACTGCCACTCAAGTTCGTGACCTTCGATAACGAAGTCATCTCTGATGTTGAGTTCAGAAAACCTCATAAAGCTATTGTGACTGAGAAAAAGTAAAGAGACCTCCACTTTGTCAGCGGAAGTCTCTTATAAAAGATTCTGCTTTTTAGTTTCTAGCAGCTGTGGCCTTCTTTGGATTTGGCGCAGGTTTCGGTTAATTGTTCGTCAGAGACGTAAGCCTTGACAGTGCCGTCCCAATGAATGGAAGTGCGGCAAGAGGTGCATCTGTAGGTACTTCGATACGACCGAGCCCGACCACTTGCGTGGTGTGGGTATTTCATTTTGCTGTTTCTACTTTCTTTTGTTCAGCTTTCTTTGTACCAGCAGCTTTCTTCTTCGCCAACATGTTTTTTGAAGGTTGACCAGGCTAAACGGCCTTTTATCCCTGATATCGGTTGCAGAATCGTAAGATTTGGGAGGGCGATAGTTACCATCATTCTTTCGGTACGACAAAGGCCCTGCGACCTATATGGCATCTTCTAACACCCTCAAGTCAGGGCCAAGCTTGTTGCCTTATTACTTGATTGTTTTTGGGATGGCAGCAGGATTGGCGAGCGTTGTAACACTTTTGGCCGAATTCCGAAACAACCTGGGGTTTTCTGAGTTCAGCATCGGAGCGTCAGTCGCTGGCGGACTCGGGGCAGGCTTCATCGCGGCGTTAACGCTAGGCCCTCAAGCAGACCGAGGTCGGGCGCCGTTAATGCTGAGGTCAGGGCTTTTGTTGGGTCTTGCCGGTCTAATCGTTATGGCTGTTGCAACAGATTTTTGGTTGTTCATGTTGGGTCGCGTCTTGATGGGATTGGCATTTGGCGTAGCTCAACCAGCTACTCGCCGCACAGTGATCGTCGCCGACCCTCAAAATCTTGGTCGGAACGTAGGCCGGTTGGGAGCGTTCGACGTAGCCGGCTTCGTCGTTGGGCCAGCAGCTGCTGCCGCGCTTAACGCGATCGGTGGCTTCCGAGCCCCGTTCTGGTTTATGGCGGTCTTTTTGGCGCTTCTCATTCCGACCGCATGGCGAGCCCAAAGCGACACTGCCGCCAAAGACGTTACGCGTCAACCGTTATCTGACCTGTTGAAAAATCGTCAGTTGCTCGGAGCATGCTCGGTGGTATCTGCGTATTTCGTGTTTATAGGGGCGTTCGAGTCGGTGTGGATTCTCGACATGGACAATAGAGGTGCTTCTCAATGGCAGATCGGTGTGACGGTGACTTGTATCGCTCTCCCCATCGCCGTGTTAGCACCATGGGGCGGCGGCCTCGCTCAACGTTACGGTCCCCGCAAATGGGCATTAGCGATGATAACTACGTGTTCGATTTTCAATGCTTTGTTCGGCCTGGTGCCAGGGCTTGTGGCGTTGATACTGCTCACTATTGGCTGTGGATTTGCTGAGGGCATCGGGTTCCCTTCAGGGACCATGCTGGTGTCAAGTTCAGTGCCTCAAAGCCGTCAAGCAGCTGCGCAGGGTCTTGCAAGCGCTATCGAGGTTGGCACCGCTGCCATAGCGGCACTTGGCTTAGCTGCTGTATATGCCAGCGCAGGGCATACTGCCGCCTATCTCACGGCTTCGGCAACAATGCTTGTTCTCTTAACTGTCGGCTGGAAGCTCACTGCTGGGATAGGTGGCCCGCAAGAAAAGGTCAGCCAATCCTCAACCGAATAACCCATAGCTGAACGAAGTCAGGTGCCCTGTAACACTGTTGGGAACATTGGCCCTCCGAGTTTGTCGCCTGGATCCAACCCATGTTCTGGCGGCAATGGCATCGTGTGTGGCTTCGGGTCATAGACCACGTCTTCTCCAACCCAACGACTGGCGAACCCCCAGCGGCGGTTAGTCAGTGATGAGTTACCTCGCGAGCCGTGGACGGTAAGGGGGTGAAAGATCAGCACATCCCCAGGTTCGAGATCCCATGCAAGAACCTCATACTGCTCACGGTTGGAGTCGATGTCAGGCATATCTTCAAGCTCTGGATTAATCATGTAGGAGTTGTAATCCGGAGTGATTGCTTTGAAGCGATTCGACCAGCGATGTGAGGCCCTAATGAATTCAAGTCCACTTGACTGAGAAGTGACCTTTTCGACGGGAATCCACATACTGATGATTTGCTCGCCTGTAATGGGCCAAAAGGTCAGATCGTGGTGCCAAGGGGTGGGAACATCAGATCCCGGTTCTTTCAAGAACAACTGGTCATACCAATGAGTCACCGACGACGAACCAAGAGCCTGCTGCGCCAGCCTCGCTAACGGTGAACCGAACACGATGTCTTTGAAATAGTCGTTCTGCAGCCACATGAACAAATCGGAGGTGAACCCCTGGTCCTTAATGGAAAGTGCCTCACCGAGTTTGCTTGGAGATTGTTGAGTGTGTTCTATACCCATCGCAATTCGCTCAACCCAACCCTCAGACAGCACTTTGGGGGCACGAATTACGCCGTCTTCTTTTAGTGATTCAACTTCGGAGCGTGAAAGGCTGCGCTCCGGCTGGTCAGGTTGATCGAATCCCATATTCCACACTAACCGTTGGAACTGTGAAGGCTTTCGAGCGGACCTACGACCCGAACTCGAATACGTCGCGCGTCACCTGGAAGATAAGCAAGTGGGAGGTCTTCAACTTCGATCACCTCGACCGCAGTTGGGTCAGCCCCCGAAGCCACCGCATCTTCTGTCGCTAGATGAACAGCTTCAGAAACCGCTGCATCGTGTCCCATGTCATGGAACACTCGGTCAATCACCCCGCTGACTTCAGCTAAAGCAGCCCCGACTGCGTTGGCGGTATCGCCGTGGAGCGGCCGGACTACCTCGCTTATCCCCCCCATCGCGTCCGATACAGCAAAAGCGCCACCACCAACTGCTATCAGTGGAACTTCGAGTGACGAAAGTTTCATCCGATCAGCACCATCAGCAATCATCTTTGCTGCATGGTTGAGCACTTCATCGGCGTTTGCTAGATCAGGGCGGGAGGCACCGTCAACGTGCAACAGGCCCGTCGCTATCGCAGCATCGGTGAGCGTCGGCACAGACCCACCAAAGGCAAGGGCTTCTGTAACTAGTTGCTGACCGACGCTATCGGGGCCAATTCGAAAGGGGTTTCTGTGAATTCTGCTGCCCCCACCTAACCCTATTGAAAGAACGTCCGGGAGTTGAAATAAGGTGCGAACCCCTCCCACTTCGACCGCGGCATTCGCTTGTCGGGGATATCCCGATACGAGGGCTCCAAAATCCGCCGTTGTCCCTCCTACGTCCACAACGAGTCCGTCAGCCACCCCGCCCAGAGCAGCTGCCCCTCTCATGGAATTCGTAGGACCCGATGCGAATGTAAGCACCGGGTACTTAACCGCTTCTTCTATTCGAAGAAGTGTGCCGTTGTTCTGGGTCAAGAACAGACGCGTTTCAGATCCGAGTCCTGCTTGGTCTATCGCAGCTGCAAAAGCCGCGATAACCGACTCAGCAAGCTCCAAAAGACAGGCGTTTAGAACCGCAGCGTTTTCTCGTTCCAGGAGACCTAGTTGACCAAGTCGATGTGAAACCGTGACTTGAGCTTTCGGATGGTGTTCTGCAATGAGTTCAGCTGCTCGAATTTCTTGTCGGGTATCGATAGGCGAAAAGGCGCCTGCAACCACTATGGCGTCGATTCCGCTGTCCGCGAACTGATGAGCGGCCTCAATCACAGCTTGTTCGTCAAGGTCTTCGAAAGGACGCCCGTCGTATTCAATGCCACCTCGAACCAGGAACGTCTCACCGCGTACTGCTTCGGCAAGGTCAGACGGCCATCCAGATAGCGGAGGCAACGAGCGGCCCGCTGGGAGTCCGATTCGGAGAAACCCGACACGATTCAAGTTTGATCGCTGGACCACGGCATTGGTGAACTGGGTTGTACCGATTACTACTGCACCGATGTCACTATGTGAAACTCCCTCGAGTGCTTTCCTGATTCCGCCAAGAACATCGGTAGTAGTCGGTGTCTTGATTGTCTCAATTACTTGCTCGCCATCCAG
>JASLTG010000028.1 GCA_030743005.1 Acidimicrobiales bacterium
CGTTGGGGTCTGGGGCTGCCGCCATGGTTGCAACGGTGTAAGTCATGTTCTCTCCTAGAGGTCGGTCGATTTTTCGCGAAATCGATGTCACTCAGTCAAGCACAACCGAGTTGTTTGCGCTCTGGGGGTCAAGTGCTTCTAGCTAGATCAGACTTGTCTTGGTGTTGAGTTTTCGTATTTCGGCCAAGCCGCATCGTTCAGCGGCCTTGATGAGCCACCATGCCGCGTCAAAATCGAACCATTTAGCTCCAAATCTCGCGGAGGTAGGAAGACCGTGGTGGTTGTTGTGGTACCCCTCACCCGAGCTAAGCGCTGCAAGCCAATGAAGGTTCGTCGCACTATTTGCAAATGGTCGACGTCCGAATGTGTGACCGACCGCGTTGATGGCCCCAGACAGGAGCACATAGCTGACGACATGGAAACCAAAAGCAAGCGGTCCTTGCCACCAGCCGAGCCACAGGGACAGAAGGACCGTAGAGATGAGTAACCCGAGGGGCCCGCGGTCGAACATCACCCTGTCCCACTTGTCGGGGGCTAGATCACGTCCCCACTTTTCGACGGTCATCGGATCATTGGCGACACGCCGGTACAACCAAAAATTCGTAAATTGCACCCGCACCCATCCAAGCTGTGCAGGGGAATGGGGGTCGGCTTCTTCGTCAGTGAAGGCATGGTGTTTACGGTGAACCGCAGCCCATTCGCGTGCTTTTACTCCAGTGGTAAGCCAAAGGAAGAACCGTAGGAAAAGAGCAAGCCCGGGTCGGAACTGCACCGCCTTATGTGCGAGCGACCTATGTAAGTACGCGGAGGTAGTAAGGGTGGAGACCTGTGTTACGGCAAAGCCGACGAGCAGAGGTGTAATGATTTGCACGGTAATCAGAACTAAAACTAGCCCAAGAACGGTCCACCGACGGGATCGCATTCATATGGGCTACCGATGTCGAATTCTGAAAGACTGACCATGTGAGCCAAGAATCTGAAGTAACGGTTGAATACATCGACCAGATCGCTGTGGTCCGGCTAAATCGCCCCGAACACCTCAACGCCTGGAATAATAAAATCTCTTCAGGCCTGGACGCCTCGCTGCGACAGGTGTCAGATAACTCGAACGTACGCGCTGTGATTGTCACAGGTAACGGCCGGGCTTTTTGTGCTGGTGCAGATCTCTCGGGAGGTGGCGACACCTTCAACTCAAGCAGAGATCGTGACCAGCATGATACGAGTGAGGCTAGAACCCCTCAGTTTCTGCCACATCAGGTGACCAAACCAGTTATCGCGGCCATCAATGGGCCAGCTGTTGGTGTGGGCGCCACCTACCCGTTGATGTGTGACATCAGAATTGCTTCTGAAAGTGCTCGCATCGGTTTCGTCTTTAACCGTATTGGGATGCTGCCTGAACTTGGCTCTCACTCACTACTTCCAAGAATCGTGGGGTTTTCAAATGCGGCACAACTATTGATGGGCGGAGAAATTATTGATGCCCAGACTGCTCTTTCCATGGGGTTAGTTTCTGCAGTTCACCCAGACGATCAGCTCCTCGATCAAGCGATTGAACTTGCATCTCAACTTTGCGCGGCTGCCCCTGTTTCGGTGGCAGCGACCAAACAGTTGCTTTGGAAAGGTCTGTCTCTCAGTTGGGAAGAGATGCATCGAATGGAAACGCCGGTATTTGATTGGGTGGCCCAACAACCCGATTCAGTTGAAGGTGTTACAGCCTTTTTAGAAAAACGCCCTCCGAACTGGGCGATGGATCCGTCGGAGGATTTACCGAAGGAGTTATTTGATTGATATGGCAGGATTCGACCACTTCGCACTCGCATGTCAAGACCTCACCAATGGAGTTGACTATGTGGAGTCTTTGACGGGGGTCCGGGCAGCTCCGGGCGGACCTCATCCAGGCGTTGGAACACGCAACGCTTTACTTTCACTAGGGACTGATGTGTATCTAGAAATCATCGCCATCGACCCTGATCAACCTGAACCAGATGGGCCTCGACCATTCGGAATAGACGATCATGCTGGTCCTCGTTTAGCTGCGTTCGCTATTCACCCAGGCCCAGGTGAATCCATTGAATCTGTCGCCGAGACCATCAAAGATCATGGAAGTGACCCCGGTCCAGTGTCGTCGATGAGTCGACGTAAACCTGATGGTGAGGAAATAAGTTGGCGGCTCACCCGCTCAAACAGAACCGGTCTTGTTCCTTTCGTGATTGATTGGGGCGACACTCCAAACCCAGCGACAGTGACGCCAACTGGATGCTCACTGGTGTCGGTAGAGGGCGCCGATCCTCACGTATCCGATATTTCGAACCTGCACCAAGCACTGGGGCTTATTACTACTGTCGCTGAAGGTCCAGCGTCCCTCAGAATTATTTTGGACACCCCTAATGGACAGGTCTCACTGCCCTAAGCAGTTGAATCGCCGCTGTCTGGTGCGGCCTTAATCCAGGGATGGACATTGGTCGGTCGTGTGGCGATCATCGCTATGGAGTTCCGCTGTTTCGGCAGAACCGAAGTCAGGATTCGCAGAAACAACTCAGCCGGTCTCAAAAGAATCTTTCGGATATGCCATCCACGTAGATCAGCTGTTTCGTAGGGCATATTCAAACCGTGAAAGAAGTGGAAACCGTGGTCGCCGGTGGGGTCACAGGATCGAATAGTTTTTTTAAATTCACGTTCAGTCCACCGGTAGACATGATTAGGGATGGGCCCATTTTCGAGACCTCCCGAACGGCCACCTTGTGCAGCCACGGCCTCAAGCTCGTACTTCGAGCTAAAACCGAGTCGCACTGCTGCTCTCATCAATAGCGAGTCCCGGGCTTCGATTACGATGACGCCGTTGATGCAAACTCTGTACATTTCGGTCAGCGCTCGGTGTGGCGATGTGCAGTGGTGCAATCCATCGACGACAAGGACCCACCGAAACGATTTGTTTCGATAGCTGAGGTTTTGGGCATCTTCATGGGCCCACTGATACGGCTCCAAATGTGAAGAGGCTTCCACCGAATCGAGGTTCGTTATGGTGACGTTATCGAAGCCACATTTCTTCAATAAGTCTCGTTCTGCTCTCCCGCCCGCAACAACGAGCAGATCATCGGAAAGTTTCAGTTGTCCTTGTCGGAGTGTCTCCTCAAAGACCTCGTGAACAAAGCGGCTACGCACTTCAAAGACGCTACACCCAGCGGTTTGTCTCGCCTAGGGGTACACATATAAAGCGGCCTAAAGGGTTACTCTCAGCAATTGGAAACCCATTCGTATTGAGAGATCTTTTGCATTCCTATCCAGCACGGCTCATAGCTCCTGTATGTGTCCTCGTGTTAACAATTACCGCGTGCAGTGGCGCTGGGACCAGTCTCCTATCACGTTCGCCTACTTCGTCTACGACGACAGCACTCGCTGCGCCTACCACGACAACCGTTGCGCCTTCTACGACAACCACATCCCCACCCGTAGCGACGACAACTGAGGCTCCTCCAGTTCCAGTTGCCCAGTTCACCGGCGAAGAACTAGTAGACCCTATTTCACGCCCAGCGTTCTTAGTGAAAATCGATAATCATCAACTAGCGCGACCCCAATGGGGCATCAACCAAGCAGATGTGGTTTTCGAAGAATTAGTTGAAGGCAATATCACTCGGTTTGCAGCCATATTCCATAGCCGCAACGTGACCGATATCGGACCAGTGCGTTCAGCAAGAACCGGCGATTTCGAGCTGCTTTCAAATCTTAATACACCACTATTTGGTAATTCAGGTGGAAACCCCACAGTCATGCGACTCCTTAACGACGTTGACATGGTGCTCCTAGGAGACACCACCGTGGGGCGAGCGGCTTACAGACGCAATGATGAACGCAATGCGCCACACAACCTATTGACAGGCACCGGTGATATTTACGCAGCAGCTGATGGCCGCGGCGGAACTCCACCACAAATGTTCTCCTACCGAGACGGCGACGAAAGCTTGCCGTCGTCTGCTCAACCAGTAAGCGGGGTAGAGATTGACTACGGCGGCTATCAGGTTACGTATCGCTGGGACGACGTTTTTCAAGGATGGGCTCGAACCCAGCAAGATAGTGAACACGTCGACTATGACGGGGTGCAAGTCGCCCCTGAAAACGTCATTATCCAATTCGTCAAATACGGCCAAAGCGTCGCCTATGCCGGGTCGCCTGAGGTGAAAGTGCTGGGGCGTGGTGAAGCATGGGTTCTTACCGACGGTCACCTCATCGAAGCCACTTGGAACCGACCCACTTCCGTTGACATCACAGAGTTTCGGGACATAAACGGCGCGACGATCGAGTTAACGCCCGGCCGCACCTGGATTGCGTTACCGCGTTCTGGCACCGCGTCGATCGCTGAACCTGACCCGGAAGCTGATCCCGATCAGGAATAGGTAGCGATCAGTTCTTCGTATCGTTGCTTTGATAAATTTCGCGCCAATCAAGCTGGTCGTCTTTGGGTAAGTGGCTGTTGATAGCACCCAACAGCGACACCAACTCCTCACACTTTTCTGTCCCTAATTGCATCCAGTGTCGCGCGTTCATCTGATCGGTTAGGTCCTCGATCCGGGTTCGTCCCTCGTAGCAACCTGAGGTCGCGCTGCCTTGTTCATCGAGCCACCCTTTATCTCGTAACTTCACTGTTGCCTCCATAACAATGTCATCTGACCATCCAGCTTCATGCTGTATCCATTCCGCTGGTGCTTCATCGACTGCAACTTGGGTTATGACCGATTGTGGGCCATCCAATTCTTCAATGGCGAGTGCTATGAGATGACAACCGCTTCTGTGTTCTCGCAAGACCGTGCATCCATGCCAAAGCATCAAGTGTGGTTCTTCGGGCCACGGGAGGGAATTCCATCCTGTGAACAGTGTTCTTCCTGTCCCGTCGATGTTCTCAACAGCGGCTTTAACTAGTTCTGCGGCTCGCGCGATTTCTGATGACATGACACGTGGCCCAAGCTCGCGTTTGAGTGCTTGATCCATTCCGGCGTATCGAGCTTCGAGTATGGCTTGCGGAGTCGCGTAACTCCATGCGTCCGGGATTGCTCTTTGGATCCGTTTGGGCGCGTAGTAGAAAAACAGTGATTCAACGACTTCGGGGTTCACTGGTCCAAGTGGAGCTACGCGGGTCGCGAAGTAGTTCATCCAAAAGCCCTTTAGGCCGGCTCGAGTTCCTTGTTCTCGAACTTCAGGAGCCCAATAGCAAAGCTGGTGGTATCGCTCAGTTACTTCCCACATTTGGCGCGCAACCGAACTCATGATTGGCGTCCTAAAACATCTGAAGCCAGTTCTTCTAGTTCTTCGTTCCAATCATGAGGGGGCTCAGCTGGGCGGAGTAGGAACTTGGAGTACCCCGCGTCGATCCAAGCATCGATTGTTTCCTGTAGTGCTGCTGGAGAGGTCGGCACAAGTCGTTCCGGATCGATTTCCGGTCTACGTTGAATTAAGCCATCCCGCGCGTTGGAAGAGAGTGGCCCGCGGTTGTAGGTCAAGTTCACTCCGAAATGTTCTGGATCTACGGTTCTGTCGAATTCACTTGCCGCTGCCTCAACCTGTAATTTTTTTTCTGCTCCCTCTTCAGGAGTTGATAGTCCTGGAATGTAGCCATCCCCTATGCGTCCAACGCGACGTAGCGCGCTTGGTAGCGTCCCGCCAAACCACAATTCCAATGGTTTTTGTACCGGTAAGGGTGTTATTGAGGCCTTCGACAATTCGTAAAAGCTTCCTGAGTGATCAATGGTTTCACCATCCCACAGCCGCCTCAATAGGGGAACCATTTCATCCATCATCTTTCCCCTCTCGGACCGGGCCACCCCTTGGGCCGCTACCTCTCCAATATCGGGTAAACCTATGACAGCGATGAGGAGAAGCCTGCCGTTAGAAAGTCTGTCCAACTGCGCAAGCTCGCGAGCTAGCCGAACTGGTGCTCTACCCGGCAAAATTAAATGGCTTCCAATCTTGAGCTTTTCAGTACACGCCGCAGCATGGGTTAGCGCGACGAGTGGGTCAAACGAACCGGTCAGCATCGTCTCGGGGAGCCATATGGAATCAAAGTTAAGTCGTTCAAGGTCTAAACAGAGTTGAGAGAAATCTTCAATCGGAAGGTCATTTGACCCTCGACAAGTGAACCCAAACCGAATTTTCATTTCGTCTTCACCAATGTAGCCACCGCCGCTTCGAACATTGTCATAAGAGCCTCTCGTACCTCTGTTTCTGAGAACAGTGCCTTCCAACCTTCCTCGCTCAATATGTCTGATATGCAGACTGACGTCGCGAACGCTGCTCCTCGAACTTCGCACACCGCCATTAGCGCTGCGGCTTCCATTTCGACAGCCAGAATGCCTGCATCTCGGTAGGTTTCCAACTCAATGATGGTCTCTCGAAATGGGGCATCGGTTGTCCAGACTGAACCCTGCGCACTTAAGGCATTTCCCAACGCCACCTCAAGCCTGCTTGTCAGATCGTCGTCTGGGGCTACTGGCACGTCTGGCTTCAAGTAGTGCTGGGAAGTGCCGTCGTCTCGGACTGCACCGTGCACGGAGATTATTTCTCCAGGAGACAGCTCAGCTTGGAGTCCTCCGGCGGTACCAAGTGAAATGATTTCTCTAACACCACACGCAATTAGAGTTTCAGCTACAACCGCTGCGACTGGTGCTCCTATACCGAAGTTCCCCACCAGGATCACTCGACCATCCGTATCTGGTAACGCGTGGTAGGAACCGGGACCACCGAATCGGATATTTTCAAATCCGACTTCTTCAGGGTCGTAGGTCTCTGATAGTTGTGTATACAGACGGCGGTCATATACCAAAATCGCTGATTCTGCCTTCCACGAAGCCCGGTCGAACAGCCCACTGTCTTCCCAGTCTCTGATCACGGCTTCTGCTGAAATTATCTCCGTTGAGAGATATTTAGAGGTAACGGATGGAAATGGCATTTCAGTAGCTTGACACCTTCATACGGTCTTAGGTTTAGATGCTACGAAGTTGGTTCTCCATCGACGTCGAATCGAAACTTCGGCACATCCGACCAAAGTCGTTCGATGTCGTAGAAAGCGCGGGTTTCTTCGTGGAAGACATGTACGACGAAAATGCCGAAGTCAAGCAATATCCATGTCGCATCTTCCATTCCTTCGATTCGTAACGGCCCTTCGCCTCCTGCCTTTTTGACGGCTGCTTCAACTTCTTCAGCGACCCGACGTACCTGTCGGGTGTTGGAAGAACTTGCGACCAAGAACCAATCGGTAATACCTAAAACATCGCCGACGTCTAACGCGACGAGATTAGTTGATTGCAAGTCAGCTGCTCCCCGCGCGGCCGCCAGCAACAACGGGGGTAAATTATGTGAACTCCCAGGGCTGTTCATTTCCGAGAATCCTCGCACCTTCCTTCGCTCAGAGCGAGGACTGTTAAGCACGGCCTAGTTGTTGTCCGATTCCCACACCAATTGGTGATCATCGATATAGCTACGGACCGACGCTGAAAGACTGTCATAGATTGACGCTCCCTCACTCATCTGGTCCCTAAGTTCTGAGCTCGAAATATTTTTGGGCTCAACGGAAACTCGCTCCATTAGCCAACCATCTAGCGACGGCGAGACATAGCCAGGACGGTCGAGGACTGCAACACGCACAAGTTGTCGAAGTTGATCCCAACGCTCCCACGTTTCAAGTCCACCGGCTACATCTGCTCCCACAATCAGAGTTATCTCATGTCCTTGCCGGCACATATCGTTGGCGGTGTCGATCATGTAGCTCTCACCCCCGCGAAGAATTTCGGCGTCGCTGGCTTCTATCCCATCTGTGTCTTCGACCAATAACTCAGTCATGGCGAGTCGATGTTGGGCCCCTGTTATGAGTCGTTGACCTGACTTCTGCCAAGGATCATGAGCCACCACAAGCAAGACCTCATCGAGATCCAGTGCTTCCTTCGCTGTGACCGCTGCGGCTAAATGCCCCAAGTGGGGGGGATCGAATGTGCCACCGAACAAACCAATTCGCCGACCCATGCGTACAGTTTAGGTGGACATCGATTAGCATTTCCGCTTCATGTCTACTATTGTTGTTTGGTCTGTGATTCAGCCGGGCCCCTGACCGACGTCCGGTTGCTGTATTGACGTCACAGAACCAACCTGCAATTAGTTCCACGGCACGTGCTAGCACGACGCTGCCCGGACGAGAAATTTGAGAAAGAACATATAAAACACAACCTGAACAGGCGCCCATACCTCAAAAACGGGCGGCGAAACGACAAGCACCTCTCGTGCAGACGTGTAACAAATCCGAGATCCCCCCTCGGGTTAGAAAGATCCGGTCCCCCACCGGTGGAGATAAAGAATAATGAGTGATTCAGTAGGCCAATATCTAAACGAAATCGGAGCGGTGGCATTGTTGACCGCCGATGACGAGAAGATGTTGTCGAAAGCAATAGAAAAAGGGCGCGACGCTCAAGTCGTTCTCGATGGTGAAGAAAAGGTCACCACAGCCGAGCGCCGCTCCTTACGAACGGCCGTCCGAGAAGCCGAAGCTGCTCGAGACCGTTTCATCAGAGCGAACCTGCGTCTCGTGGTGTCGATCGCTCGGCGTTACCCACTACCGCCTGCTATGGAACTTCTTGACCTAATCCAAGAAGGCAACCTCGGACTTGAACACGCCGTGGAGAAGTTCGATTGGCGCAGAGGCTTCAAGTTTTCAACCTATGCAACGTTCTGGATTCGTCAATCAATAGGTCGAGCTCTAGATCAGAAGGCAAGTCTGATTCGTCTTCCTAGCGATCGTTCAGCCAGCCTCCGTGCCGCTCTGCGACACAGCGGTGGCGATAGCGATGGCCTTGACGACGAGAACGCATGGCTTCAAAGAATCAGTACTCCCACTTCGCTTGACAAAAATATTGGTGACGAGGGTGACAGCACTTTGGTCGACCTGATCGGCGATGATGCCCCAAGTCCGGAAGATCATGCTTTGGAGAACGACAGGAAAGAGATGATTCGAGGTCTTCTCGACCGTCTCGATCCCCGAGCGCAGCTCGCTGTAGCTCGACGTTTTGGTCTAATCGACGGAGAAAGTCACAGCTATCGTGAGGTCGGCGAAGAGCTGGGAGTTACTGCGGAAGCGGCTCGACGACTTGTTAAACGAGCGGTAGACGAGTTGCGCGAAGACGCTCTTGTCATCGTGGCATAGCCCCATATGTTCAGATAGACAGAAATCTTCTTGGCATATCGGTCACAGAACCTGCACACTTAATATTGTGAACACCACCTGGCATCCCAACTCTTGGACTGACTGTCCCGCTGGCCAACAACCTGAGTGGCCAGAACTAGGCGCGTTGGACGAAGCACTTCATGAACTCGGCACCCGGCCACCATTGGTGTTCGCAGGAGAAGCTCGTCGTCTCACCGATCAGCTTGCCAGAGTGGCGAACGGGCAGGCAGTTGTACTCCAAGCAGGAGATTGCGCTGAGTCTTTCGATCTGAGCAGTGCTGATGCGATCCGCGACAAACTGAAGGTCATTCTCCAAATGGCTGTAGTTCTTCAGTACTCGGCGGGCTTACCAGTAGTCAAGGTCGGTCGCATAGCCGGCCAGTTTGCAAAACCACGTTCTTCGGGAACAGAGACCCGCGACGGCGCGACATTGCCAAGTTTCCGAGGTCACATTGTGAACGACATAACGTTCGACTCTGATTCACGCACACCGGATCCGAAGCGTTTACTGGAGGCCTACAACACGTCAGCGGCGACCTTGAACCTCTTACGTGCGTTCACACGCGGTGGGTACGCGGACCTGCGACAAGTACACAATTGGAATCAAGAATTTGTGGCTTCGAGCCCTGTAGGTGAACGCTATGAGCGTCTCGCTGAGGGCATCGAGCGAGCTTTGCAGTTCATGACGGCATGTGGTTTCGACACTGATGATGCCGCTATGCGTCAAGTCGAGCTCTACACAAGCCACGAGGCCCTGCTGCTGGGCTACGAGCAGGCTTTGACTCGTCAGGACAGCATCACCGGTGCCTGGTACGACTGTTCCGCCCACATGCTGTGGATCGGCGAACGGACTCGTGAACTTGATGGAGCTCATATCGAATTTCTTAGAGGTGTACACAACCCGATCGGATGCAAAATTGGGCCAAGTACCTCACCGGATGACGCTCTGGCCCTATGCGAAGCCCTGAACCCCGACAAAGTCCCGGGACGTTTAACTCTTATTAGTCGCATGGGTGCAGAAAAAGTGGGAGATGTCTTACCAGCAATCCTGCGCAAGGTGACAGATGCGGGTCATCCCATTGTTTGGGAGTGTGACCCGATGCATGGAAACACCTACGAAACCGATAGTGGTGTGAAAACCAGAGATTTCGCCGTAATCATGGATGAGGTCCGTCAATATTTCGATGTACATAAGGCTGAAGGAACCTGGCCGGGTGGAGTTCACTGCGAACTAACCGGCGATGCTGTAACAGAGTGTGTGGGCGGCGGCGATGCGTTAGCCGCAGAACACCTGAGTGACCGTTACGAGACGATGTGTGATCCTCGACTCAACGGCCGACAGTCTCTAGATCTGGCCTTCCATGTGGCAGAGCTTCTATCGGAGTTTCGCTAAAGAACGACCTGTGAGGGCTAGCTAGGCGAGGTGGTCGACGAAACCTTCGAGTTGTCGTAGGTTCCGACATTCAAAGACTCCGTCAGCATGTGTCGCATATTCGGTGATCACCGAGTCACCCGTATCCCAATATGACTTAGGTTCCGGGTTAAGCCAAAAGACAGATCTAGCCTTTTTCGCTGTTTCTTTGACCACCCATGCGTTGGTCGCGTGGTAGTTATTTCTGGCATCACCTAGGAACATCACAGTCGATTTGGAATTGATCTCCGAACCGTAGTTCTCCCAAAAGACTCCAAACGCATGCCCATAGTCGGAGTGACCGTCAACCCACACAACGTCTGCTTCTGTGTTGACCCTATGGACTGCGTTCGTAATATCTTCTTCGTTTTGGAACATGTGCGTCACTTCGTCAAGCCCGTCAATGAAAACGAATGAACGGACTTTGCTGAACTGATTCTGTAACGCATAAACGAGGTGCAGCGTAAATCTGGCAAATGCAGCGACCGAACCTGAGATATCAGCCACGACGACTAGTTCTGGCTTGTTGGGACGGGGGTTCTTGAATCGCGGTTCGGCGGGCACTCCCCCGTAGCTCAACGATTGGCGAACAGTTGCTCGAAAATCTAATGGGCCTTTCCTCTTGTGTTTCCGTTTGCGAGCAAGGCGTGCCGCAAGCTTTCTCGTTAAAGGCTGTATGGCTTTGCGGATGTTTGCCATTTCTTCGCGCGATGCATGCATGAAATCGACGTCTTCTGGCAGCGGTTTACGAAGGGTTTTTGCCATAGCCTCGACGCCTCGATCGGCTACGAGCCTGCGTCGAATCTCTGCTTCGATTTCTCTTTTCAGATCTTCAATTCTATTTTCAAATTCTTCACGCTCAAGTCGTTCCTGAAGTGATGTCATGTCCCCTTCGGAGCGTTCTTGGGCCTGTTCCATCAAACGGTCCAGCATCCCGTCTAGATCGAGATTGCGAAGCGTGCGGTACAGGTAATAAGTGCCTCCCACAGGGCGACCGGGTTCCATTCCGGCGAACTGTGTGACGGCGGCCCTAGCCATCGCTGCCATCATGGCTTCATCTGCGTTCATCAACGCGCGAAACAGCATTTCTGCTATTTCTTCTGGGCTCATATCTTCGGCGGAGCCTTGACCACCCATGCCCCGCATTTGTTGAGACATCCATTCTTCTAGGGAGTCTTCGTCAATCTCTCCCTCTTCATCAAGGACGTTGTACTCGGGGCCTCGAAGAGAAAAATACACTTCGAAGACCGTTTCGAATGCCTTCCAATGCTGTTCGTTTTTCACCAGCGTTGCGGCCAGCGCGTACTTGAACGCGTCTCTGTCTTCTATCGGAATGTGTTTAACGGCCTCCATCGCGTCAAGATTTTCGGTCAAAGAAACAGGGAGACCAGCGTTTCTCAGTTCGACGACGAAGCCACTCAATAGGTCTAGCATCGACTTACCCTTCGACTGTCAGTTCCTTGGCCGTCTTTTCAATGTCTGACTGATACTTGAGAAGAACGTGCAGCGACTCTTTGGCTTGTTCGACGTCGATACTTTCGACTCCTAGCAGGACCAAAGTCCGTGCCCAATCAAGGGTCTCAGAAACCGATGGGCTTTTCTTCAACTCGATCTGCCTAATTGACCTGACTATACGTGCAACCTGTTCGGCCAAGTTGTCACTTATCCCATCCACCTTGGTAAGGACGATTTCTTTTTCTCGTTCCAGTTGCGGGTAGTCGATGTGAAGGAACAGGCAGCGACGTTTCAACGCCTCAGAAAGTTCCCTGGTGTTATTGGAGGTAAGAAACACGATGGGGATTTGCTTTGCTTCTATCGTTCCCATCTCAGGAATAGAGACTTGGTAGTCAGAAAGAATCTCCAGCAACAACGCCTCGGTTTCAACTTCGACTCGGTCAACCTCATCAATGAGTAAAACGACTTTCTCTTCTGCGCTAATGGCTTCTAAGAGAGGTCGCGTCAGCAAGAATTCATCGTTGAAAATGTCATCTTGCAGGTCAGTCCAATCTTCGTTGCTCGCGTCTGAACCTCGATCCGCCTGGATTCGAAGGAGTTGCTTTTTGTAGTTCCACTCGTAGAGAGCTTTGGCTTCGTCTAAACCTTCGTAACATTGCAGCCTGATTAGTCGTGCGTCAGTCATCGCGGCAACTGATTTTGCTAGCTCAGTCTTACCAGTTCCTGCAGGTCCTTCGACAAGCACAGGCTTGCCTAGCTTTTCAGCAAGAAAGACAACACTTGCAATGCCGTCATCAGCTAGATACTCAACGTCTTTTAGTCCGTCACGCACAGACGCGAGGTCGCCGAACATTGTGTCGCCCATTTAGTGTCTCCTTGTCAGGTGCTAGGCCTTGGATCATCCACGAGTTTGACCCTGCCCATTCACGATGTATTTAGTTGTTGTTAGTTGTTCGAGACCCATGGGACCTCGAGCATGAAGCTTTTGTGTACTGATACCTATTTCGGCTCCGAAACCAAATTCTTCGCCATCTACGAACCTAGTTGATGTATTGACCAGAACGGCGGCTGCATCAACTCTGCTGATGAACTCTTGTGCAACGACTTGGTCGCCGGTGATGATTGCCTCGCTATGTCCGGTGCTATGAGCATTGACATGTTTAATAGCATGTTCAAGGTCATCTACTACTCGGACACTCATTTTTAGGTCCAGGTATTCGGTAGACCAGTCGTCTTCGGTAGCTGGGGCGATCGATGAGACCAGTGTTTGTGCTCGGTCATCGCCCACTAATTCAACTCCATTCAGGGCTTCAGCTATCTCAGGAAGGAAGTGCTCCGCTATATCTGAGTGGACAACGAGCGACTCAGCTGCGTTACACACCGATGGTCGTTGCATTTTTGCGTTCACTATGACGTTGGTTGCTAAGCCAAGATCGGCTGCGCTGTCAACATATATGTGGCAGTTCCCATCGCCGTCAATCACATAAGGAACGGTCGCGTTTTCTAAAATGGAGTTGATAAGCGAGGGGCCACCACGAGGGATCAGGCAGTCGATCTGTTCGCGTAGTTGCATGAATTCAATTGCTGTGTCGTGTGAAGTGTCAGTTACTAGCACCAGGATGTCTTCGGGGAGTCCTGCTTTAGTGATTCCTTCGCGCAAGGCACCTGCTATAGCAATATTTGAGTCAATTGCAGCGGAGGACCCTCTCAGGAATGCTGCGTTACCGGATTTGAGGCAGAGTCCGAACGCGTCGCTCGTGACGTTGGGTCGGTTTTCATAGATGATCGCTACAACGCCAAGCGGTACTTGGACCTTTTGGATTTGTAGACCATTTGGTCGTGTCCAGCTTTCCGTGATGGTTCCCACAGGATCTGACAATTGAATGAGTTTTCGGAGGCCTTCGGCCATTGCTTCGACTCGAGATGCGTCAAGGCGGAGTCGGTCGATAACGGTTTCAGGCGTATCTGAGTTCCGGGCGCGTTCGATATCTATCAGATTCGCGTCCAAAATTTCTTGGGTTGCAGCAACAAGACAATCGGCCGTCGTGCGAAGAGTTTCATTCTTGTCTTCTGTGGAGGCTATTGCGAGGATCTGAGCAGCTGCTTTAGCACGTTCGCCTAGGTCTCTCATCGGCGAAATATCGCTTGTCAGATCACTTCGGGCCACTTCCGCAGACTACCGCCGATCTGGCCTTAAACCCGTTCCTTGGCGGTGCTAGCTATGTCGGATCGTCAAGGAGGACAAGATCATCGCGGTGGATCGCAACTGGTGATGTGCCAGGTACAAGGTCTTCGGTACGACTTCCTTTCCACCTTTGCGCCGTTTCACTGTCCAATGCGATGAGCCCTTTCGCGAAGACTTCACCTGAAAGGTTTGAGATTTCTACGGCATCGCCGACGGAGAAGGTCCCTTGAACTTCAGTAATTCCAGCAGTCAAGAGCGATCCGCCGCCTTGTGACAAGGCTTTAGTGGCTCCGTCGTCGACTGTGATTCGACCATTGGCGGACACTGCAAATCCGATCCAAAGTTTTCTCGCCGCGACGTGAGTTTCTCTCGCCGGCACGGCCGTACCTGTTCCTGCAATTCCGGCTATTGCATCTGAAAGGACATTGTCTCGATCAGCTGCAGCGATGACAGTTCTCACGCCACTCCATGAAGCCATTCGTGCTGCCGCGAGCTTAGAAGCCATCCCTCCGCTTCCCCGGCTGCCTGCAATGCCGGCGACCTGCTGTATTGATTCGTCGATGGCGGCTATTTCTTCGATCAGCGTCGCGTTAGGTTCGATTCGGGGATCCGCCGTCAGCACGCCAGCCGTGTCGGTGAGAAGTACCAACAGATCAGCCCGGAGTAAGTTAGCGACAAGTGCCGCTATCCGATCGTTATCTCCGTATCTGATTGCGTCGTCGGCTACAGCATCATTTTCATTTACTACGGGCACAACGTTGAGACGTAACAAGTGTTTGAAGGTTGTCTCAGCGTGCAGATACTGATTGCGGTCTCTGAAGTCGTGAGGAGCAAGAAGAACCTGCCCTGTCGCTACTCCATGGGAGTCGAATTCATCGCCGTATGCTCTCATAAGGTCGATTTGTCCCACCGCGGAGATCGCCTGGAGAACTTCTGGTTCCTCAGGTCGGTTTACACCTAAGCGTTGCACACCGGCGGTAATGGCACCTGAAGTGACTACGACCAGCTCATGTCCCTGGGCGCGGGCCATCACAACTTCAGCGACAAGCTTCGATAGGGCGGCGACATTCACTTCGCCGCTTTCGCTTGTGAGCGACGATGTCCCAATCTTTACGATGACACGCATCAATAGATTCCCATTCCTCTTACACAAACTAGTTATCGGGTTCGTACTCAAATTGGAAGGACCCGATAACTACAACATCTCCTGCCACAGCCCCAGCCCTGGCTAATGCTCGAGGCACTCGTAGCTGTTGCAGCCGTTCCTGAGCATGATTCATTGCATCAACATCGGTGAGATCAGAAAGAGCTACAGCTCGAAGAGCTTGTCTTCCTAACACTTCGAAGGACCCATCGTCTTGTCGCACAACCTGGATGCCTTCAGGCGTCGGTCGATGCACAACGTATTGAGTTTGTTGTTCATCAGCATTCCGCGCCTCTTCCACTAGCTGACGAAGCTGCCCGATGAGAACGTCTAGTCCTTGTCCTGTCACCGCTGAAATCGTCGAACCTGTCCAGGGCAGGCTGGCTACGTCGGATTTTGTGCCAATGACTATTCTCGGCCGATCCAGCAATCGGGCATCATATTCGCGAAGTTCTCGCATCAATATTTCTTCTTGCACGTCGGGGGTTTTAGCTTCAACTTCTGCTAAGTCAACGAGCACCAGCAGCACTCTGGCTCGTTCTACGTGGCGGAGGAACTGATGCCCTAATCCTCGTCCAGTAGCAGCCCCTTCGATTAGACCAGGCACGTCTGCGACAACCATTTCAAAATCATCACTGGTTCGCACTACTCCCAGATGAGGGGACAGCGTCGTAAACGGGTAGGAAGCTACTTTCGGTTTCGCAGCAGAAATTCGGGAGATGAGCGTGCTTTTCCCCGCGTTAGGAAATCCTACGAGTGCCACGTCGGCCATTAGTTTTAGCTCTAGGCGTAGCCATCGTTCTTCGCCGATCTCTGCCTGCTCCGCAAATGCGGGAGCTCTGCGCTTATTGGACAAGAACCGTGCGTTTCCGCGGCCACCTCTGCCTCCTGCTGCAGCTAGCCATCGGTCTCCTGCGCCTACTAAGTCCGCGAGGATTTCTCCATCGAAGTCTCTGATTACCGTTCCCTCGGGGACGTTGACGATGAGGTCTTCTCCGTTCTTGCCGTGCTTTTTCTTGCCTTGACCGTGTGAACCATCGTCGCCCCGCCGGAAAGGAAAATCCTTGAATGCTAAAAGAGAGGACACGTTCTGGTCAGCCACTAACCATACGTCCCCACCTGTGCCTCCATCACCGCCATCGGGCCCGCCACGCGAGACATGGGCTTCGCGCCGGAATGAAACACATCCAGCTCCTCCGTCTCCACCTTTGGCGTGGAGATTGCATTCATCAACGAAACCCGCCATAAGGTCCGAGGATACGGGGGTAATGGGCGCTGACTGAAACGGAAATAGAACTAGCCGTAGGAATATTGTTAAGAAGTAAGCCGAAGAGGCACTAATTGATCAGTCAGTTACGACGTCAACTAGGCGCCTTCCTTTACGGTATCCGAACTTAACTACGCCGTCGCTAGTCGCGAAAAGAGTGTCGTCCTTGCCGATTCCAACGTTCTGTCCTGGATGAAATTTTGTGCCTCGTTGGCGGACAATGATGCCTCCGGCATGAATCATTTGACCGGCGAACACTTTTACTCCGAGCCGTTGAGCATTGGAATCGCGTCCGTTCTTGGTGGAGCCGCCACCTTTGGTCTTAGACATTTCAGCCCCTCGCTATTTCAGTGATTTCGATGGTCGTGTACCGCTGTCGATGCCCCCATCGGCGACGGTTGTTGGTCTTGTTCTTGTAAGTAAAGCCGCGAATTTTTTCGCCCTTGATCTCGCCAACTACAC